>NZ_JAFFTD010000006.1 GCF_016924775.1 [Mycoplasma] gypis | reverse complement strand
AATATTTTTATTTTCGTTCACAAAAACCCCCAATTTGCATAATATGTCAATTATACCACTTAATAACATAGTTATTACGTTAAAGCTTTTTGTTATCTTCAGAATTTATTATAACACCCCAAAAGGTTGTTGAGATAATATATTAATAAATTTTCACCAATTTTGTTCTTTATAAGCCAGAAGCAAAACAAACCCCTTTCCAGCTAGTTTTAACATTTTTGTTTCTTTAAAGTTATCTATTTGTTTTAAAGGTTTAACTTGAATGTAATATTTTATACCGTTTTTAACCGCAATAATATCAATTCCAAATATTGCATCTTGTTTTATTGTTGGGAGAAAAACAGAAAAACCTCTTTGTTTTAAATGTTCAAATAATTCTTTTTCCTTTTTATAGTTATAAAAACCAAAATAAAAAATAATTTTATACATCTCAATAAAAGTTTTTGAATTAGCTTGTTCTGTTTTATATAAAAACCTTCAAAGACAAGAAGAAAAACGTTTTCCGTTTCTCTCCTTTCATTCCTTGAAGGTTTGTGGGTTTTGTTTTCAAAGTTCTTTTTTAACATTAAAATTCAAGTCTTTAAATGTTGGTAATTTCATACCACTAATTATATTCTTGCTTATCAATTTTAATATAATTAGGCTTGCTTTGTTCCTCTTTTTCATTAACTTTAAGATTTTTTATTAAATTATAAAGTTGCGAAATTTGTTCTTTGGTTTGTTTTAGTTCTTGGTAAAGAGCTTCTTTTTCATCATCTTGTTTGTTTTGAATAATTTCAATATCTTTATATAAATGTTTTTGCATTTCTTTGTGTCTATCAAAAGCAATTTGAGGGTTGTGTGTGATATATGTATTCAAAATGGTTTCAAGTGTTTTGTGTCCTGTATTTAGAGCAATTTCAGAAATATTTGCATTGTTTAAAAATTGTTGTGTTATATATGTATGTCTTAAAACATGTGGGGTGACAACTCTTTTAATTTCAGGGTGAGCATTTTTAATATATTTACCAAATTTAACAAACATACGCCCAATAGTGTCCTTTTTTAAGTCTAATTTTCCACCTTTTAAAAGAAAGGTTTTTGTTCTTTCTTTTAATTCTCCTATTAATGTAAATGGGCGAACGTTATTCCGTTTTTCTGTTTTAATTTGAATTGCAAAATCTTTTTCCAAAGCTTCTTCTCAATCAATATTTTCTCATTCACCTTTTCTTATACCGTTATACAAGAAAATATTGTATATAATTGCAAATCTTTCATCGTTATATTCTTTTAGCAAATTATCAAATAAAATAATTTCTTCTGGGGTTAAACTTGTTCTCCCGCTCACTTCTTTTTCATATGTAATCACTACCTCTTCAAATTGGTAGGGGTTTTGTTGAGTTTTTAATGCATATCACTTATAAAAAATTTTAAAAATTGCACGACGATACAAAACCGTATTGTTTTTTAACTTGTCTTTTTTTCATTTTTTTAATAAATTGTTTACTTGATTAAAAAAATCATCTGAATTTTGAAAATCTCCTAAATGTTCTAAAATTCATTTTCTTTCTACAAAAGACGAAAGGCTTTTTTTGTTTTGAGCCACTTTTGAAGTAAATTTGGTTAAGTATTCAGTTACGAAAACATTTTTCATATTTTTTCCTTTTCTCACCGTAAAAAAATACAAAAATGTTGTATAATCTTTTACGGTGTTAGCTATAAGTCTTATTAGATTTACTTTTTGTTTTGGAGCTAGCACCTTTTTATTTTGCCTTTTTTTGTATATGAAAAATTAAACAAAAAAAGAGCACATTTTTAATATGCCCAAACAAACAATATAAATTAAGTATAAATAACGTATATAAAAAATATTTTAAAATCGATGAAAAATTTAGAAATATTTCACATTCATCTGCTTCTGTCGATTAAAAAACATTTCAAAAACATTATCTAAATTATTTTTTGTTTTGGCATAAATATTATACATCAAAAAATGTCTTAATATTTTTTTATTTATGTACAATCTCATAATCTTCATCTAAGCAATTTTCAGCAATATATTTTTTTGCATCTTCTACCGAAGCAAATACAAAAGGTTCGTAATAACCGCCTTCTTCATCTTTTGTATAAATTTCGTAATAATCACTAAAACATTTTTTATTCATGTAGTAATAAATTTTATCGATTCTAATCAAATCATTAATATGTTTCATAATATAAAAATACTGTTCGAATCTACTTAAATCAATATCAACGCTTTCATCATCTAAAATGTATGTATTTTCTTCGATGTCAGGTTTTTCTGACTCTAATCAGTTACTAATACATTTAACAAGTTCCTCTTGATTTTCACAATCTGCATAATATTCAAAGTTTTCAGAGTCATTATGATCATCTTCAATTTCGTCAATAATACTTAATCTATAAAAAAATTCATTGTCTGTTTTTTTCATTTTATTTTTTCCTTTTTGTGTTTTTAAATAACTTTAATATTATTTTATTATTTTTTAAAAATTTTTAATAATATTTATAATATTATTAAAAACATGTTATATAATCATTTTGGGAAGAATATAACCTTTTAATTCTTCCCATCTGAGTTGATTTTAAAGTGTTTGACATGAAACTATGAACCACAATTCCTTTTGTATTTTCTTGTTGTACAAAAAGCATTTTTTTTCTAAAATAAGGATTTTTTTAAAAATTAATTAAATTTTAATTGTTGTAAATAATAATTTTCTTTATACGCACACCGAATTTATATAAAAAAACACCACTTATAAAAGTGGTGTTTTTTATTATTCTTCAGGAGTTTCTTCTTTAGTTTCTTGCCCTTCTTTTTGTTCTTTTTCTTGCAAACTTTTAACCTTTTGTAACAAGTTACGGTTTTCGGTTTCTAATTCAAGAACACGGTCGCGAAGGTTTTTGTTTTCGTTTTGAAGTTGTTCAATTTGTTCTTTTTGACTTGTAATAATTTCATTAAGTTCATCAATTTTTAAATTTATTTCTTTAAATTCATTTTTAATTGTTTCGTGTTTTACTTGATAAAACTTAATAAGACCCCCGAAAACTGCTCCGATAATCGCAACAGCAACAGTACTTATGGTTGTTAAAATTTCTGTGATATTCATATATTCTCCTTATTATTTTTCTTTTTTCTTTCTTAATTTCATAATGTCTTGCTGAATTGTTTTTATAAGTTGCGCATTTCTTTGAACAGCCGCATTCAAGGTATAAAGAGCTGAACCGGCTTCAGCTGCTTTTTTGATTTCTTCAGCACTTATTCCTGAAGAACCAGTAAGTTTTATAAATTGCTGTTCCAGATTGCTAATTTTGGAAGTTTGTTTTTCGCTTTCCAAAACCATTGTTCCCACTTGTTTTCGCAAATCATTAAAGGCTGGTCAAAGATCAGAATGATTTGTTGAATCAGAATGTGAAGAACTTTTTAATTCTTGAATGCTTGCTTCTAATTCACTTATTTTTTGAGTTATTTCGCTGTTATCAACTGACGTTGTGTTTGTGTTTTGAATTTTTTCTTCTAATTCGCTGATTTTTCGAGTTATTTCGTTTTTATCAACTGACGTTATTTTTAAATTTTGAATATCTTCTTCTAATTGTCCTATTGTTTGAGTTATTTTACTGTTATCAGCTGGGGTTTCTTTTATTTTTTGAATATCTTTAACTAAAGATTCTATTTTGTTGTTTGTTTGTTCGAATTTATCTATTTTATTTTTTAAATCTTTAAAATTAATAACAAAATTCTCATCTGTTTTATAAACTTCAATTTCACCCCTTCCAACATATGTATATTCGTTTAAGTCAGTGTCGTGAAGCTTTATTTTAAAACCATCAGGTATTTGTAAGGTTTTTTGATTTAAAAAATTGTTAAAACTTTGAAAAAATTCTTGAGTGTATGAACTTCTCTGTGGTAAATCTAAAAGTGTGTTTTGTGATTGTTGCAAAATAAAACTAATTTGATTTCGCTGATTTTCCTGTTTTTTGTCAACTTCTTTTAAAAGTTCATCTTTTAGTTCAATGTTTTTATTAATAATTTGGTTATAAACTTTTTGCGAAGCTTTATCAGTAGCGTTATTTAAAAAATTAACGACTTCCATATAAAGTCCATCTTTTGTTTCTAAATAACTTCACGAAGGTGTTGATAAATAGGCCCTAGCTTCATTGTTTAATAAATCAGAAGTAACGCTAAATTCTCTTAAATCATTTGCAAAAGTTCAGGAATTTGTTAAAAGTCTTGGTGAATTAGCAAATTCAGGAAGTCATTCATTACCGATTCTGAAGGCAATTTCGCTATAAACCGCACTTCGAAAATTATTTCATCTTTGTTCACCAATAATATTTTTTATTTCTTCTGCTGTTAATTCGCTTTTTAAGAGAATGGACGCCTTTTGATTAATAAACAAATCACAAACATTAAAAACATTTTTAAGAAGTAAATTAAAAAAGTCTTCTTCCGTAATAGAAGGGTTATTTTTCTTTACTTGGTTATTTATTTTAATCTCTTGATTGTATCAACGTATTTTTTTAAATTCGGCAATTGATAAATTTAACTTATTTATAAATTCCATTAGCTATCCTTTCTGCTATTTTTTTCGTCTTTTACGAAACGTTTTAGACTTAAGGGTGTTTTTGTACCCGTTTAAATAAATCCTTTTGTTAGCTTGTTTTAAAGCGTTTTGAGAAATATAAAAAGGGTTAGAATTTGAAACGGAACGAACAAAAGAAGTGGTAGGGGTTATATATTTTAAATTAATTCCTTTCAATGAATTTTCCTTCACTCCTTTAAAAAATTCAGACTTTATAAATTCATTACTTTTTTTGTATTCTCATTTTTTGTTTTCAATTGTTTTCGCTACGCTTTGTACAGTTTTAAAGGTATATAAAAAAGTACCTAAAGTAGAAGCAAAAATAGGAATTTTAGACACTTTCGCAAAATCGGAATATTTTCTTAAAAATTTTCCAACCTCTCAACCTCAAGCAAAATTATTTAAATAAAATTTTCCCGCGCTTGCACTTTCAAATCATTGAGCAATAAGTTTTGCATTTTTATTAAATAAAAACACGGGTGCTTTTCCCCGTGTTGGTTGAGTTTGAAAAACAAGCAAGCAATTGACAGAAAAGAGGTCCCACGGGTTGTTATTTTTATAAATTTTTAAATAGTCCAATCAAGTGGAATCAAACTCAATTTTTTTAATCGAGTCCTCAATTGCTTTTGTTTTGGTTTTATAAATCTCCTCAAATTTCTTTGATTGTTTTTTTACAAAATTATTTCAGCTTTTAGAAATATAACTTCTTGGTTTTTTTAAAGCAATATCAACAACTTTTTTTCCAGCATAACGAGGGGAGGTTAAAACAGAAATAGTGTTTTTTGTTCTTGTAAAATTTTTTCGAAACTTATTAAAACTAGCTTGAAATTTTTTAAACTCTTTTAAGCTGTCGGCGTGTTTTATGCCTGTTTCAATGTTGTCGAATTCCCGCAAAAAATAATTGTGTTTAATATCTCACTCTTTGTAATTTGGAAAAATAACGCTTTTTGAATAACTTTCATTTCCGAAATTATTCAATTCTTTAAAATTGTTTTTAAATTGTGCTTTAAAATTTTTGCTTTGTTCAACAAAATTATCAGCAACGGAAAGAGGTTTGTTATACATTTTCACGTTCTTAAATATTTTTGCTTGTTTATAAATAAACGGAATCGAATTAAAAGCTGACGCAATTGTGTAATCTCTTCAATTTATTTTTCCGTTATTAAAAATAAGCTCAATTATTAAGTCGGTACTTTGATTTAATAATCACTCCACAAGAATTCCTGACCCTGGAATTAAAGTGTTAATAATACCCGAAATAACAGCATTAGCAATATTTGTAAAAAAAGAAATAAGAATTCTTAAAAACCTTGTAAAACTACTTGAAATGTTTTGTTTTTTTTCAAGTGTTTGAGGTTTTTTAAGTAGATTTATATTTTTATTTGGTGAAAAACTCAGCACGGCTTAAGCTTTTGAAATTGCTCTAAAAGTTGTGTCATAAACAGTATCAAAAAGGCTCATAGCTTCAAAATAAAACGCAATGTCGTTTGATGGCGATAATGTTGCAATGTTTGCCGCATTTATATTAACCATTGAAATTGCTGAAAAGTTTGTAGCAACTAAACAGTCAACTTCATTAAGGTATTGATTTGCATAAATTTTATAACCTCCAACAGTTGCAAAAGAATATTGTCCACCTACGAAAGTAGCTTCAGACATATTCCCTACATGTCCGCTAATCGCAATACGATCAAGGACTTCCGGTTTTACATGAATAACGATGTCACTTTTTTGAATTCCATTAATTCCGTCATTATCGTCTTTATGTTTTGTTAAACTTGTTGCAAGTGTAACAACTTCACGATAAACATCTATATCTGTGATTGATTTGTCTAAAAGGTTTTTTACATAGTTACCCCCCTGAGATTTTTTAGCTTTGACTTTTTCTTCGATTTTTTTTCAACAATATGCTTCAAATTTGTCGTTAAAATCTGAAGAAGCTTTTTGAAGTTTAATTTGTGCTGTTTGCGGTACTCCAATAACTTTATCAGCTTCAGTAAACCCGACAGTTTGATATAATGGCTTACTTCAATTCACAACCACGCTGTTGTATTTAGCTTTATCAAACGAAGTTACTCCAGCTGTAGTTTTTTCATGTCATTCTTGACCAATATTTTTTAAAATTGTTGCATTTGAAGTGTTTACTTCACTTATTTGTAATTTGGTTCCTAGTGTACCAATTAAAGACTTATCGACAACATAAGAAACGACTTCTTTTAGTTCGTTCCCTGTTAAAGATAAATCGTTTGAATCTTTTTGTGCATATAATGCTTTAAGATATTTATCAAATTCCATTATTAGTCCTTCCGTCTTGCACCAACCCCAAAAATTTGCACCGATTCCACTGGTGGTTTAAAAGTTTCAATGTCATTAACCTCTTTTGGTGGAATTTGTTTTGGTTTTAAATTATTTGCCTCCGCAATTTTAAAAACAGAACTATTTAAATCATCGAAATTAACTTCTTCTAGATTTAATTTTTCAAAATCTCATTCAGGTAATTTATTTTGATTTCAAGTATTAATAAATTGATTTCTAGCAATGTTTTTAAATTTTTCTAGATTTAACGATGTCGATTCACTGGTTTGTTTTGCTTCTTCAATTTGTTGCTCTAGAACTGTTATTTCTTTGTTTTTGTTAGAAAGTTTATTTTGAATGTAATTTTGAAGTTCTTCTTTTGTCTCAAAGACAGAATAAACCCCAAACAAGTTCGCAATATCTTTGTAAGTTGGTTCATTTGTTATATTTAATTTTGAATATAGTTCGCTTTGCTCAATTTCGAGCATTTCGCATAGTTTTTTGAATATTTTTTCCATTGTTTAAATTATTCTCCGTCTTTTTTGGGGCGTCAGTTCCCCTTTTTTGTTTTATACGTAATTTATTAACATTTTTGTATTTAAATCATTTTGAAAAACTTTTATTTTTTGTTCTTCTTGATTTGTTTTTATATAAATTTCTTCTGGTAAAAAAACACCAGAAATAACAAAAGTTTTGTTTTTTGGAATAGTTAAGTGAAAATCACTTTCGGTTCAGTTGTTGTTTTTTGAAATATTTAACGGCCTGTTTTCATTGAAAAAATCTTTTACGAAATCATTAAACATAAAGCGATTTAAAATGAAATTATTTTGTAATAAAACTCTTGCTGAAGGTTTAAGAGATGAAAACAACTCCTCTTCATTTTGGGGTTCTCTTTTTACAGCTTCTACTTCTAGTTCAAAAACTGTAAAAATATTTTTATATCAAACCTCACCAGAAACCCCGCTTATATCGAAAGTGTAGTTCGATTTTTCAGGATCGAGTTCAGATGAAATTTTTATGGGTCTTAAATCATTGAATTCTTCAAATTTAAAATCAACATAAGTGGAATTTGTGAATTCATGTCCATAACCATATAATTTATCTCAAATAACACGGTTTTCATTTACGACTTTATAATCTTCGTCAGCACTGTTTCCCCTTGTTCAAAAAGTCATTGTTCTTTTTTTGACTTTAGGAACTGAAGCAATTTCTCAATATTTTTCGTTATGTTTATAAAATTCTCTTCTTATATCTTCGATTGTTACGGGTTTTGAATATAAATCGTAAGTAAAAATCGGAAGGAATATTTTTTTGTTTTCAACTACCTTAAAACCTGAAAAAGGGTTTTCAATGTCGGAATAAAATTTTTTATAAATATTACCATCGAAATTTTCAGAAAATATTTTTAGTTTGTGTTTCAAATCGTCTTGAGATGTTTGCGCAAAATCAACACTGATATTAACTTCTTGTAAAAATTTTGGAAGTTTCGGAAATTGTGGAAGTTGTGATTTTTGGAATCAAAAAGAGCTTGTTCAGTCAATTTTTAAATAATTCAATTGTTCTTTTGTATATGAAATTAACTTATATTGAAGGGATTCAAATGTTAAATCGTCTCCGTTAGTTTCAAAATAAAACGGCATTATATAACGATGAACTTCAGTAAAACCCCCTTGAATTGCTCAAGTTGTTTTTAAAAATCCCGAGCAAGCTCACACGATTGTTTTTTTAGTTTCGTTAGGTAGAAAACTACTATCGAATAATTTTTTAATTTCGTAATCTGTAAATTCTTCGACTTTTGTTCCGTTGTATTTTTCTTCTTTAAATTTTTTTGTTTCAGCTTCGGTTTTTCCTTTATAACCGTTTAGTATAAAATTTTGGTCGTTTTTAATTTGAATTAGTCGATTGAAAAAATATTTATAATCGTGCGAAAAATTTGGAATATCTAAAACAAAATAACTCCCCTTTCTTTTAACGGGCAAATTATTAATATTTAAAAAACTAAATTTTGAAAAAGTAGAAAAATAAAGTTCTACATTTTCGTTATTTACAACAACAGGGTGAACCATTGTTGGAATTCACTTATTTTGAAACATTTCCAGCTCAACAACTTTTTTTCCTTTGTTAGTTATTTCATAAACATTCTCTAATAAAAAATTAGGGTTTATGTATACAGGAATTTGTTGTTTATTTTCTTCTTCAATTACTTTTATTGTAAATTTTTTAGAATTGTAAAAATCTTCAAGAGTTTGAATAACACCAATGCAACTCACTTCTGTAATATTCGAAGGTGAATGGGTTATATTCATTGTTTCACAAATAAAGAAAGCTCCCGAAGGATTTTTTAATATTAAGATTTCTCCGTTTAGTTCTATGTAATCGTTAAAAATAAGAGTAATTTTATTATCTCAATCAACTTCGTCACCGTTAATAAAAACACTTGAAGCGCTGTCACTCCTAAATGCTGTTATTTTTTGAACTTCCTTTTCTGCAAAATTAATAATATTAACAGCTCCAAATTCTGTTCTTATTCTGTTTGTTTTAACTTTTAGAATTTCGTATTCTATTAATGTTCCTAAATCTGCAACTTCATCTATTCGTATTATTTCCATGTTTCTCCATTGAATGCATTATTCTATTTCTGTTTCGTTTTGGTATTCCTTGTAGTTGACAACACTTCCGTTCATATTCACAACATATTTTTTCGCTTCTGTTTGTAGTCATTTCGTAGACCCACAAATTAAAAGACTTTTAATATTAAAATCACTATAAAAAGTATTAAAAAATTTTAAAAGTTGCAGCTCTCTTAGGTTTGCTTTTGTTTCCAAATAGTCTTCGAAGTCACTGTTAATTTCTTGCACTTCTGCCGAGTGCATGTTTTTTGTTCCAAAATCTCCCGAATCCTGTTTCATAAAAGCGAATTTTTTAATTCAAGCGACAGATTTTTCAATTTTGTTTATAACAAGCTGACTTTGACTTTGACTTTGTAAAAGTCTTAGTGGTTCTTGATCATATAAATCGTTTGCTCTTGGGTTAACTGCTATAAATCTTTCCGACAAATCAAATAAACCTTTTTGAATTTTATTTTGTAAGTCGTAGGTATCTAGAGCAAAAATTCAAGGCGCTGAAATATAAGAATCTAAAGCCAAAACTTCTAAATCTCTGTTCAAAAGCTCAAAATATTCGTTATTAACAAAATCTAAATCACCCCTTGAAAAAACGTTGTTATTAAAAACAACGAAAGGAATTATATTTTTTTCGGTATTGTCGTAATTGAACAATGTTATTAATTTTTCCAAAGCTTCTTTGTCATTTAATTCGCTGGGTTTTGTAATTGAATAATTGAATACAAGTCTGTTGTTTTTGTCGTATTTATATTCTTCGATAACAAAAATATTTAAGCTTTTGCTTTCAAAATTCTTTTTTACTTTTAAGTATTTCAGTTCTCCATTAATAACAACATAATCTAAAACTTCTGCTGGTTCAAAATTTTTTGAAAGAGCTGCGACTCCGAATTTATATAAAAGTTCTTCTAATTTTTGCAAACCTTGTAAAATTGTTAATTTTTCAGAATTTGTAAATTCCCTAGAATCTTCATTCTCAACTTTTGGCAAGTTGCTTCACAGAATATTAATTGTTGTATTAATTCCGTATTTTAGAAATTGTTTATATGAATCGAAAACAACTTTTTTGTTGTTTTGTCTTGGTTTATTCATTTGCAAATCATTGAATATTTTTTGAACATTATTCGCTTCCATTTAGTCTCCTTTGCTTATTTTCGATTATTGCTCTGTATTGAGCTTTAAAAATTCAACTACATGACATTTCAAAAGCATTAACAAGGTCATATATTTCAGGGTTAATATTTTCATCTCTTTTTTTCTCCCCAGCAATTACCACTTGTTTTGCTAAATATTTCACCAATATTTCTGTATCTTTTAAAAAATACACTAGATTATTTTCAAATATATTTTTTTGTCATGTTTGTCGATCTTCAATTCCAAATCGTTGGCTTGGTTTTCGTACTGCCCGCACAGCTTGAGAATTTATGTTATTTTCTTCGAATAAAATGTTAACGGCTTCAATGGTTGCATGATTATCGCAAAACATAATACTTGAATTTTGTCCAGCGAAAAACCGTTTAATTCAATCGTTAGGCGTATTTTTTTCGATTACTTCGTTTCATTTGCTTATAATTTCCACAACTTTAGTATTAATTGCTTTGTTGATTCACTTAACTTTTTTGGGAATTAATTTTTTTATATCTTCGATAGCTTCAAGAATAAATATTTCGCCATTTTCTTTAAAAGCGACTCCCACAAGTGCTGCATTATCGTGAATACCTGGATCGAAACCGAAATAAACTCCAGTAATTTGTCCGTTTTGCAATTCTTCAATCAGTTTTGCTTTTGAAACGATTTTGACAGCTTTTTTGTTAATTTCGTTTTTTTCATTGTAAAGAATTGACTTCATAAAATAATTTAATTTACTATCTTCGAAATTGTTCGCAAACCCCGCAACGGTAATAACTCAAAGTCGATAATTTGTTTCCTTCATAATTTCAAGGTTTTTTATTTGAATTTCTCCCAATACTTTTTTGGGAACAAAATTTTTTGAAAACATTGTTGCAATTATTCCCAACCCGTTAAACAATTCCAAATTCTCTACTTGAATAAAATTATTTTTTATTAACTCTTCAAGAACTGAATTATTAAGTTCTCCATTTTCGGTTTCTAGTGGAATTGCTTTATTATGGTAATTTCTTATCAAAAAATGTTCTGTGGTGAAAATGTTATACAAAAAAGTAACATTTACTTGAAACCCTTCGGGCGCTGCTTCACGTAGAACAGTATTAGCAAGCAACAAGGGAAGTTTTTCTTCCTGAACTTGGTAAATTTCTTGTAACTGGTGTGGAAGTTTGTTAGAATCGCTAGAATCTTCGAGAGGTTCATCGATTACCAATTCTCCGAAACGGAAAATAGGTTTTTTTAATGTTAAACCTTGAAAAGCTTGTATTTTTTCTCAATTTTGAAAATAAATAGCTCTCCCTTGTCCTTCATCTTCATAATTTCAAAACGCCGCTTCGTTTGTTATGTAAAAACATTGTCGATAATCTAAAGAATGTTCTTCAGCTAAAAAAGTCAACACTTTTTCTAAGGTTGGTTTTAAAGTTGTCTTTATGTGGTTATATTGATTCCGGCACCAAACGGAACAAAAGTTTTTTTCGTTTACTATTCTGTACACCGTTTCAATCATTCTCCCGAAAGATTTGGAAACTCCTTTAGCACCAGAATAGATTTTATAAAACGCATTTGACTTATAAGCATCATAGCTGGGGTTTTCTTCTTGATCTGTGTAATGAAGTAATTCTTTTAGTTTTTCTTCTGTGAATTCAGGAAGTTTATTATTCAATTTCTAATTCTCCTTCATATTCTTCAACGAGTTTTTCTAAATAGCAACTAAATTCGAGCGATTTGTTTTTAATTCGTTTTATTGTTGTTTTTTCGTTTTTAGAACTTTCAGCAAAATATTTATGAATTCCCCTTGAAATTTCTTTTTTGAATTTTTGAAGATGTTCGGAAGCGAATGGGAACATTTCTTTTTCTCAACCAATTGCTCTCATGCACAAAATCGCAAATAAACAACGATATTTACCTATTTGCGATGTTGGAATTGAAACGCTCTTTTTTTCTCCAATGATGATGTTGTTAAAAAAGTATTCCAGTAATGAAAAACAAGCAACAGAAGAATTAGCAAATTTCGAAAATAAAAGAATTTCACCCTTGAATTCAACAAGAAGAGTGCCGTTTACATAATTAGCGAAAAAACGAGAATCAAAAGAATTTAACCAATCGCAAAGAGTTTTAATTTTTATTTTTTTGTTTTTCATAATTGTTATTTGTTTTATTAGTTATACATATTTACAATTTTTTAAATTAGTTATAAAACATTAATCAAGTAGAGTTGTTGTTTTTGTAATAGTTTTAAATAAGTCTAGTTTTATATAAGTTTAGTTTTAATTAGTTTAGTATTATATAAGTTTAGTTTTTATGTTAAATTTTTTAACACCCCCATGTTTAGTTTTTTAACACCCCCATGTTAAGTTTTTTAACACCCTCGACAAGGTTTTGAAAAAAATTGTAAATATTTTTTATTCTAAAAAAACTCCAGCTCCTTAAAAATTTCGTCCAATTCTTTTTCTTTTTGAATCTTGTTTTTAAATTCTTCTGTTCCGTTTTCGTAATGGAATTCTTCGCTTAAGAAAAATATTTTTTTCATTCCTGTTTTATCTTCGCAATCGACTTCTTCAATAATTTTTTCATTAATTAAAAACTCAAAAGATTTCGCAACAGTTTGACGACTAAACCCTAATATATTGCTTGCTTGAACTCTTGAAAAGTGTATAAATATATTTCCGTTTTTGTCCATGAATTTATAAGATTTTTTCGACAGTGTAAAACGGTTATACATTAACATGTAAATCGCCAGAGCTTTAGGTTCTTTTAAAAGTTTGTGAAAAAATATTTTTGGAACTTGATAAAAATCGTTCTTATATTCATCATTTATGTTTTTATATTGTTTGTAATTCATTTTTTTGCTCCTAATTTTGGTATGCATTAAATACGACAGCAGGGGCATTTTTTTTCGTGGTGATAAAAATGAAATAAATTTTATAAATAATTTTTAAATCTTTTTTATTTTCCTTCAATATGTGAATATTATGTTGCTAAAAACTACATAATAATTTTGTATTATTGGTATTATAAAAAGAATATAAATCATTACAAAAGTTTAAAATATTCAATAATCAAAAAACGAAATAAGTAAGATTTTACGGGTATTGCATAGACTTCCGTTATATATATTTATTTAATAAATAATATATATAACGGTGTCGTGCAAGCACTCCAAAGAATTTGTTATTCCTTTGTTGTTTTGACTTTTAAAGGTTTGTAATGATTTATAAGAATAACAAATCTCGCAAACCTTCGCTTTTTAATTCCTTCTACTGTCAGAAGATAACATTGAAAAAACTTTTATAATTGCAAATGCTATAATAACATAGTTATTAAAGGTTTTTACCATAATAAAAACATAAAAAAATAAATTTCGGCAAAAAAATTAATTTATA
>NZ_JAFFTD010000005.1 GCF_016924775.1 [Mycoplasma] gypis | reverse complement strand
CCTCTAATTATGTCGCTTACTTCCCCTAATGATTTTTCTTCTCATTTTTCACCAAATCCCTTAAATCTTATTTCGGGTATTTTTTTATTATTTTCAGGAAACATTTTTTTCAGTAAAAAATTCTTTACTGAATGTATTTTTTCAGTCTTTTGCTCAATATTTTTGAGTAAAATATCAATATTTTGAAATAGTGAACCAATTTTTTGTTGCTCATTACTTTTTGGTATATATTTTTTTTCTTCCAATATCGCTGCATCTGATATTAATAAAGTATTTTTGGCTCCTTTATTTATTAAAGGTTTTAAAAAATTATTTAAAACATGATTAAGTAAAAATAAACACTCAATAAATATTGAATCTGAATTATTTACAGTTTTGTATGTCGCATATAAAGGTGAAACTATTCCATCTAAATTACTATTGTTTCTTATGATACCAAATGGATTTTGAGATAGTGGAGATTTTGTATATACTAGTTGATTTTTTCTAACAACTTTATAATTACTGATATCTTTGCCAGCGAAAGATCTTCCTTGTAGTTTTATTTGGTTAACTACACCATATTTTTTTGATACTGATAAAACATCTTCACGTGTATAAGAATTGTTACTGTTCTTTTCAGTAGAGATTTCCATTAATTTGTTTAAAGCGTCATGCTTTCATTCTTCACTAAATCCTTTAAATCTAAGCGCTGGTTTATTGTTCACTTCAACTCCTTCTATATCAATAAAATTATAAATAACAGTTTCTAAATATAAAAAAAAGAAATTCTAAATTTTTAAAATTTCTTTAAGGTATTGTCCGGTATATGAATTATCAATTTTTGCAACTTGTTCAGGTGTTCCAGTGGCAATGATTTTTCCACCATTTTTTCCACCACCAGGGCCAAGATCAATAATATGGTCAGCACTTTTTATAACATCAAGATTATGTTCAATAACCAATACAGTATCACCATTATCAACAATTCTTGTTAAAACGTTTAAAAGTCTTTTCACATCATGAGTATGTAAACCTGTTGTAGGCTCATCAAGAATGTAGAGTGTTTTACCAGTTGGTTTCTTTTGTAAATACGTTGCTAATTTTACCCGTTGAGCTTCTCCACCACTTAGAGTTGTTGCACTTTGTCCTAATTGAACATAATCAAGACCCACATCAATTAATGTTTGAAGTTTATCTTGAATTTTTTTTCGAGCACTGAAAAATTCAAAAGCCTCTTTAACACGCATATTTAAAACATCATTAATATTCTTACCATGATATTTAATCTCTAATGTTTCGTTATTATAACGTTTTCCTTCACAGTGGTCACAAGCAACGTAAACATCAGGTAAAAAGTGCATTTCAATCTTGATAACACCATCTCCTTGACATTTGTCACATCTTCCGCCAGGAACATTAAAACTAAATCTTCCTTTTTGATATCCGCGGTATCTCGATTCTTCAACATTGGCAAAAATGTCACGAATATCATCAAAAACAGAAGTATAAGTTGCTGGGTTAGAACGTGGTGTTCTACCAATTGGTGATTGAGTAATTTGAATAATTTTATCAATATTACCAATTCCAATTAACTTAGCTTTTTTACCATCATAAAGTGGATCAGTTAAGTAAGAACCAAGTTCGTTAACTAAAATTTCATTAATTAAAGTACTTTTACCTGAACCACTGACTCCAGTAACACAAATCAATTTTCCAAGGGGTATATCAACACTGACATTTTTTAAGTTATTTTCTTTTGCATCTTTAATTTTTAAGACTTTACCATTGCCGCTTCTTCGAAACTCAGGAATTTCAATTTTTCATTCCCCTGAAAGATATTTACCAGTAATTGATGTAGGTTCTTTAGCAATATCTTCAACTGAACCAGTAGCAACAATATAACCACCTTCATCTCCTGCTTGAGGACCAATATCAACAATATAGTCGGCTTCATAAATTGTTTCTTCATCATGTTCAACAACTACTAGAGTATTACCGATTTCAACCATTTTCTTTAAAGAATTTAAAAGTTTACGGTTGTCGTGTTGATGTAATCCAATGCTTGGTTCATCCAAAACATATAAAATTCCGGTAAGATTTGAACCAATTTGAGTCGCCAACCGAATCCGTTGCGACTCACCACCACTTAATGTTTCAGCTTTACGATTTAATGTTAAATAATCTAAACCAACATTAATTAAAAACTCTAATCGATGTTTTGTTTCAATTAAGATCAGATTAGAAATTTCTTTTTCGGTTTCAGTCAAATCTAAATTATTAATAAAATCAAAAATTGCACCTATATCTTGATTACAAATTTCAAAGATATTTAAACTATTGATTCTTACCGCTAAAGCATATTTGTTAAGTCTTGATCCTTTACAGCTCGAACAAGTAACTTCAGACATAAATTTTTTATATCAAGTTCTAATTTCTTCAGAAGAAGTTTCAAGATATTTTCTTTCCAACATATTTGCAATACCTTCAATGTAACCCTTACGATTGTAACGATTACCTGAAGCAGAAATTAATGTATACTCAATTTCTTCATCTGAACCATAAAGAAGATAATGCATTTTTTCTTGATCAATTTTTTCAATTGGAATATTAATGTCAATTTCATAATAATCTAATAAAACTTTAAATTCTTGTCATTCTAAATTTTTAGTTTCAACAGTATTTTCAAAATATTTAATTCCACCAGCACGAATCGATTTTTTCGGATTAGGAATGATTTTAGTGATATCAGTAGATAGTTTTAATCCCAGTCCCTTACACTCATCACACATTCCATAAGGAGAGTTAAATGAGAAAAGTTTAGGTTCGATTTTAGGCATATCAAAATCACCTTGTTCACAGGCGTGATATATTGAAAATTGTTCTGTGTTTCCACCGTCGACATCGTGAATATTAATTAAACCTTTTGAATATTCAAGCGCAATTTCAACTGCTTCAGAAACACGATTTCTAAGCTCTTCTTTTAAACTTAAACGATCAATAACAATGTCAATGTTTCAACGTTTATTTTTATCTAATTTAATTTCTTCATCAAGTGAAAAAATATCATCATTAATTTTTACTCTTACAAAACCATCTTTTTTTAATTTAGATAGCAATGTTTGGTGTGTCCCCTTTTCACCTTGAACAACAGGAGACAGAATGTAAAGCTTAGTACCTTCAGGATATTTAAAAATTGCATTAATTATATCCTTGTGTTTTTGTGCTTTAATTTCAGTCTTGTGTTTTGGACAATAAGCTCTTCCTATTCGAGCATATAAAAGTCTTAAATAATCATAAATCTCAGTAACAGTACCAACAATCGAACGTGGGTTGTTATGTGTGGTTTTTTGTTCAATACTAATTGAAGGTGAAAGCCCTTCAATTGAGTCAACATTTGGCCTCTTAGAATTACCCAAAAATTGACGAGCGTATGAAGAAAGAGAGTCCACATAACGTCTTTTCCCTTCTTCATAAATAGTATTAAAAGCAAGCGAAGATTTTCCACTTCCACTAAGTCCTGTAAATACTACTAATTTATTTTTAGGAATTTCTAAGTCCACATTTTTTAGATTATTTTCTTTAGCGCCTTTAACAATAATTTTTTCGTTGTTTTTCATAATGTATTAATTATAAATAAATAAACAATTTTGTTCATTTTTTAATTTATGCAACAAAAAATCCTAAAAATATTATTTTTTTAGACAATATTAATTTTTTGCCAACATTCTATCTTATTTTTTTGGAAAATCTTGTAGAATAAAACCGAAAAATATAAATTTAAATAAATATTTACATCATTATCGATGAAAACTATTTATAGATAAGGAAAAAAATGAATACTTTATTAATCGCAGGATATGTTCCAGGAGCAGTCGTAACTAATACGAATATCGTGGTTAATCAAACAAATTGAAAAATTGAAAAAATGAATGAAAATGAAAAAATATACTCATTAAATTTGATGGACTTAATATTTAAGTTAGATTTAGATTCATTCAAAACATTTTTCGATGAAAATATCAATTCAAAGAAAAAATTAGAGAAAAAAAGAGAAATAGAAGACATTATTTTTAAATCAATACATTATTTAAAAGATGATACTTTGGAATTTTCAGATTATAATGATCTAAATACAATCAATATGAAACTTGATAGGATAATATTTAAATTAAATGAATTTTATTACACACTTAAAGAAAAATCAAAAGATATAACTGATTTATTAAAATGAGCTGATTTTATTCAAGAGATTTATGATAAATACTATTCTCTTTCATCTTATGGTGCTTATTATGACTAATAACGAAGATTTTAACGACAAAAAACGTGGTTTAATAATAAGAACCATTTTATTAGTCTTTATATATATTACAGGAATAATTACGATCACTCTAATGTTTGTATTCAAAAGACCTGCCAGTGCAGGACTTGTAGCTCCTTTTTCGATAGGATATTTATGATATACTTATCATCTTAAAAATACTAAACGATTTATAAGTTATTCAGATTATTTTAAAGAAATTCGCAATAAAAAAAATTGCAAAAATGAAGAACATAATCTTGAAGGGAAAAACTTAGATGAAGACAAAGAACCAATAATAAATAATGAAAAACAGACAACTGAAATAATAGAAAAAGAAAATAATAATAATGTTGTTAGTGAATCAAAGAATAACCAAAATGACAAATAAAAACATTTTACTAAATACCTATTTTTTGTAAATTCTGAAAAAATTTGATTTATTTTGTTTGCAGGGTAGCTTTAAAATGAAAATAAGAGACAAATTATATTGAGAATCAAACGATATTGACATTTGTTTCAAAAAAATGGATTGTAAATGAACAAACAAACAAAAAAAATGAATATGTTGATAACTTTTTAAGTAATTTTGAATATACAAATATTGATTCAAACGAATTATTTAGAAAAGTTCTTGTGAGGATAAATGATTTAAATTTTTTTGTGGAATTTCAAATCACAAAAGAAATTGATCAAGAATATTTAGAAAATATTTATGGTATGAGTGTTATTAGCGAAGAATATTACTTCCATTCTAAAATAGCTCAATATATCAATAATTATTAAGTAAAAGAAGATATAAAATATCGAGATAAAAAGAAAAAACTCTTAGTGAATCTTGTTGCATTAAGATTCTTACTAAGAGTTTTTAATTATTTGTTTTCATTATTTTTGTCATTTTTGCTTCAAGATTTTAACAATACTTCATGATATTCTTTTTGAACGTTTTTATATTGTTTCTTTAATCTTAAGTTCTCGCGTTTTAAACGTTGTAATTCTTTTTCTTTACTGTCGAAATTCAGCTCGTGTTGAATATTTCTTTTTCACTCAACATTATATTGAACTGACTCATAAATTATTAAACGAATAATGTCTCAACTGTAGAAAATAAAGTAAGCAACAGGTAATGATCAATGGAAGTTTTTTATAAAAACAAAACCAATAATAATTAAGAAAATGAATTGTGATCATTGTGCAACAAGAGTTGTAACACTAGAAACGGTTGAACGACCTCCACTAGCAATTAATGCACTTGTTGTATAGAATCAACTTCATAGTGGATTTACTAATGCAACAGTTATTAATGTAATTGCAAGATTGCGAGTATGCATTGATGCAGTGTATTTAGCAGCTGCATTAATTAAGAGATCTTTATTTTGCATTGTAGTTTCTGATAAAGTATTTCAAAACGGAGAATTTTTCATCAGTGATTGAATTTCTTCTAAGCTTTTAGTGTTATAAAAAGTTTTAATGTTTTTTGAAATACCACTCGAGAGTAAATCTGTAGTTCAAATAACTACTATAAAAACAAGTAATAAACTTGAAGAAATAGCCCCAGTTGTAGCATGGAAACCTTTTAGTGCGGCTGCATGTTTTTTTGCTTCATCAAAATCATTTTTACCTAAGTTTGTTGCAACAAATACACTGACGTTAGCTCCACATGCTGCAGTAGTTGCACTGAATACCATTGAAATACTTTCTGTCAGTGCTAGAACACTTGAAACAGGCATTTTCATTCATTGTTCACCAATACCATTTTCTTGGTATGCATAGTTTCAAATAATCATTCTTAATGGTAAAACAATCATTCCAGCGATTGCAATCGCAAAAGCAAATGAACGTTTGAAAAACATTTTGGCAACTTGAGATGAAATAAAGAAAAGGTTTTTAGGATTAATTCAAATTTCTTTTTTCTTTAAATACATTCACAAACAATCGAGAATAATTGAGATAAACACCGCTGCAATGGTTCCATAAGCAGCTGCTTCTACCCCTAATTTAAGACCATAGATTAAAATTGAGTTAATCAAAACATTTATTGCAATATTAAAACATGCTGTAAAAAAGGCATGCAGTGAATGTCCTGTTTCATTTAGTAACCCATTGGTGTTCCATGCAATTGCCAACAGTATTCAGGCAATTGCGATGAATCTTATATAGTTTACTCCTCCTTCTAAGGCATCAACATCTCCAGGTCCAACAAAAGAAATCATTTGTGTCGGAATAATCCAAGCACAAAGAGCAAAAATTGTCGCAATTGAAACATAAGTTCAAACTCTAAGTGCCATTATTTGATTTAAGCTCTTATAGTTTTTGGCTCCATAAAATTGACCAACAAGCATTGCGGCAATAGTATTAATGGTCATAAAGAAAGTAGAAATTATTCCTGTTCAGGTGTTAGCATATGAAAGTGAATTTACACCGTTAGGAATATGAGTAACCATAAAATTATCAACAAAAGAAGTGGAAGCAAAAACCAGTTCTGCTAACACAACTGGTAATGTTTTCTTAAAATAAAGTTTTCACATTTGCTTATTTTCAGGAAAATGTGATTTAATAATATTTTTCTTATTTTTTAAAATTTTATTCATTTATATAATGGTACTATAATTGTCAAATTTTTTCTTTAATTTCTTTTACTGTTAAGCTATCTTCGAGGTTTAAATTCTTAATTAATGAAAGTAACATTCTTTTTCGCTTGATACTTTCAATATTTTTCTTCAAATTCTCATCTCTTGATAAAACTTCCATTCTTAAAACATCATCTTTAGAATAGCGTTTTAATTCATTTACTAAAATTTGTGGATTAACATCAATAATAAATTTTGCAGGGTTTTTTACTTTTTTAGTTTGACATCACAGTAAAAAACCAATATAAGAAGCAGTTGAGCCATCCTTTTGAAGGACTTTTTCAACAACATTATTTTTTGCTTTTTCTCTTATTGCCTTACGGCTTTCTACAAAATAATCATCAGAAAAATCTTTGGCGGTTAAAACAGAAAGTGAAAGATTCTTTTCTTCAATTAAAGCTTTAACAACATTATTTGGAAACATGATACTTAAAAGCTCTTTTTCTAAGGTTGGATTGTGTCCGACAAAAACAACATTAGGAATTTTTACGGTGTTATTAATTTGTTTAATATCTTTAGAAATATGTTCTTTTAAGGTTTCATAAACATTTTTGGTTTTGAAATTGTAAATATATGTCTTGGTTTTAAATTCATTTTTAATGTTTTTTAATCCAAGTGTATAACAAAATGGTGTTGAATTTTTACTTTTCATTAAACGAGCAAAAGGATTTGTAATCGCTTCAAAATCAATAAAAACTTCAACGGGATTTTTAATATCTTCTTCTGTTTTATTCATAATTTATATTGTACTCTTTTATTCAATATTATTAATGAGTGTAATTATCAAAGTTTTACAAAAAAAATTAAAACTTTTTAAATAGTTTTATAATAATTCCATGAAAAAACAATATACAAAAGAACAAAAGCGAGCAATGGTTAAAAAAATTGTTGTTTCTTCTCTTGTAATAGCATTTTTTGCCATACTTGCCGCTGTAGCTTCAATTTTTTGAATTGCTAAATAATTAAGTTCCTAATTTTAAATAATACAAATCACATTAGGAACTTTTTAAACAAAAATATTGCTAAATTTTAACGTTTAAATAAATTACGATAAATATTTGTTTTATTTAGCAAAATGTTATATAATATTTTTGCAATTATCAAAGCTATGTGTTGCCACCATAGCCAAACGGCCAAGGCAAAGGTCTGCAACACCTCGATTACCGGTTCGAATCCGGTTGGTGGCTCCATTATGCGCCCGTAGCTCAATTGGACAGAGTGTTTGGTTACGGCCCAAAAGGTTGCGGGTTCGACTCCTGCCGGGCGCGCCATTTCAAGAAATTGACCGCAAATAAGAGCTGTTGCTCTTTTTTTTATATCTTCTTTTGGTTTATAATTTTTGCATGAGTAAAAATTTGAAATGAAAGAATATTATTAAAGTTTTATTACCTTTAAGTGTTTTATCAATAACATCGCCATTTATAGCTGCCAGCTGTCAAAATACAGCAAGATTTGACCAAGAACAAAGTCAAAGCTTGAAAATTATGACTTCTTATGGTCCTTCAAATGATTTAAAAAGATATAATGCTTTGAAGTCGGTAATAGAAGAATACAACAAATATGTAAAATTAAATAAAGATAAAAATCAAAATCTACAACCTGTAGAATTAAAAGTTTCAGCCGATTCTTTACAAGGACTTTATTCAAAAATAAACCTTGATTTAAGAGCAAAAAATACCAAAAATTTCGGAAATTTAGTCCTTGCATACCCTTCTTCAGCAGTTCTTGCCGGAACTTTCGATATGCTGTTGGATTTAGATTCAGTTAATACTGATTACATTAATCCCGAGTTTTTAAAAATCAATCAAAGTCTTTCGGGACTAAAAAAAGATAAAAAATGAATTTTACCTTTCGGAAGAAGCAGTGAAGTTTTAACTGTTGATAAACCACTGCTAGGATATATTGTTCAAGAAATGGATAAACAATATAAAAAGCAAAAACACGTTTCAATTTTGGACGAAAATAATTCAGATATTCTAAAAAGCTCAATCGAGTTATTTAATAGTGATAAAATCACCGAAAATGAAAGAACCAGAATTGAAGAACTATGAAAATTTGACCAATATAATTTAGATTTTTCAAAGTTAAGTTTAGAAAAATTAAGTGATGATATTTTGGATTCATATGATCAAATGATTGAGTTTACAAAATTTGTCAATAGTACACTAAATGATAATGAAAATTACAGTGATACATTATATACAATGGGTATTGACTCAATTGCAAACTTTGTTTATCTACAATTGTTCAATGATGCTAAAAATGATTTTAGCAAATACTTCTTACAGCCCAAAGAAGGAGCAAGCTATAAATTAGATTACAAAAAAGTTCTAAGCGATCCAGAAAGTAAAGAATATCAAACTTTCGCAAAATATATTGAAAAAACTCTTGAATTAATTAATTCAGGAAGAACATACATTCAACGTGATCCAACATATGATTTTAACTCAGCTAGAATTCAAACAACTCACAAAATGATTTTTGCCACCGGTACAACATTAGCTTATAACTATGTTCGCTTTGTACAAAATTCATTCTTATATAAAGGTAAAGACATTAGTTACTTAGCTAATGGGTTTGCAAAACGTAATAAAGATGATACAAATAATTCGGATACATTAGCTTTTAATGTGGGGCTAGATAAATTTACATTAGACTTAAACTCACAATCTCAACATGATGAATTTGCAAAAGGTGTTGCTGAAACAAATCAATTAAAATTAATTAAAAATTTTCTCGGTGATAACAACAGCATAAAAACCCTATATGCATCAAATGAAGCTAAAAAACTAGCTCAAAGTAATAACGATTTTCAAAAAATTTACTTACCTAGAGATTGAAGCTCGGAAGGTAAATACACTGATGCTGAAAAACAACAAATCATCAACACCATTACAGCAATTCAAAAAATTAATCCAAATAAAATAAATGAAATTGCCGAACTAGAAAAACAACTTCCAAATTCTGTTGACAGATGATTTTTACTAAAAAATGTTGCCGAATCACAATCAGATAAATACCAACTTAAATTAAGTAACACGTTAATCACTCCACAAGTTCGTTACAACTCAAAAAATAGTGGTGAAAGGGGTTCATTCATTTTACAAGGGCCTTCTTTAATGGCTCTTCATTCAAATGAAAAACAAGATAAAGCAACACTTGAATTCATTAAATGACTATACGATGAAAATAATTTAATCACTTGAGAAGACCTTAATAAAAAGACTACACCAGAAACCCGCATCAAGTTGATACCTATTGAATATTTTGCTTACAAATCAAACTACATATTCCCTTCAAATAACTTCTTTAACCAATCAAAACACTTAAAAATTAATGAATTTGCTTCTACTTTTATTAAAGCAACAGAAGAAATAAATTTAGGTAAAGGTGTTTCAACATTTGAAGAGCCAGTGGATGAAAGTAGTGACACTTTCCGTAATGCAATCAGAGGTTCATTGCAAAGAGCTTTTGAACAAGCTAGATATCATGATAATAAAATAAGATATACAAAAGATAAGGTTATTAATGAAATCAAAACCGAAATGTCATTAGTGACTGATCTTAAATAAAATAAAAAAGTACTGATATTCAGTGCTTTTTTTGTTTTTGTTTTTCATTGTGCACAAAAAAAGACAATAAATTTTTTAAATTGATATAATTTTAAAATTATGAATTACACTATAGAAATGAGTCTTCAAGAAAACTCAAAAGTAGAATTGGTACGACCTAAAAATTATGGCTTTTTTAACTGACAAGGTGGGTACTTGACTTTCCATCAGTCAAGCTGATTTTTTTTCCTTGTTGTTGCAATTGTTTTATGTGTCTGTGCATTACTTTGACTTTTTAGAAAACCAATCTATTACAAGTACGAAAATACTCAAACAATTCTCAAAATGTCTAAAAAAACATTCTGACTTATTGTTGGTATAATTGCGGCTTGTTTTACAATTTTTAGAATCATAGTTTTATTCTTGAATCATTACCCAAATCGTTGAGAAATTATTCCCCTACACTATTGCCGTTTATTTTTGGTTTTCATTATTTTATCATTAGTGTTTAATAGAATTGATTTATCAAAATACTACGGTATTTTTGGAGTTGTTGGTGTTTTAATTGCTTTCGGTTTCACTGACCTAAGTTCAAACGAAAAATGAAGATCGCTTTCAGCAGACCATAGTGATATTTTCTGAGGATTTGATTCATTTGTTTTCTGAGATTTTCTTTTTGCGCATAGTTTTATCATCATAATGTGTTTCTTATTAATGATCTTAAGCAGTGCAAAGCAAACCAAAAAAACAGTGTTTATCAGTGTTGTTGCAATGTTTTTAATTGCTCTATCAGTGCTTGTTCTTAATTACATTACTTTCAAATATGCTCAAAACACCTGAAAATCAAACTGATTCTATCTAGGAATGCAAGAAGTCAATAGTCTTTCAGAGTTATTTGGAAAATTATCACGTCAACCTTATCTATTTTTAATCGCTTGTTTTTCAATTATGTGCCTTTATGCACTTGCATTATTAATATTTTTCTCAGCATCAAAAATTTCATTACAAAAAGTTGAAAACAAATGAAAATTTATTGTTTCAAAATCAGTTGCATGAAACGATTTTAAACAATCACATCTTTCATTTAAAAATAAAAATAAAACAGTTTAAGAGATATTTATATCTCTTTTTTTGTTACGCTTTTTTGCTGTGGTAGAATTGATTATATTAAGGAGAAATATGACTGACAACAAATATATCGCTTTATATCGTCAATATCGTCCTAAATCTTTTAGTGAAGTAAGAGGACAAGATCATATTGTAAATACATTAAAAAATGTTATTGAAACTGGAAAAATTTCCCATGCTTATTTATTCTGTGGACCTCGTGGAACTGGTAAAACATCAGTTGCCAAAATTTTTGCCGCAGCTTTAAATTGTGAAGATTTAAATGAAGACTTTGAATCTTGCGATGAATGCAAAAAATCTGTTGAAAAATCACTAGATATTTTAGAAATCGATGCCGCTTCAAACACTGGGGTTGATGACATCCGTAATTTAAAAGAAAATATTGATAATTTACCATCTTATTCGAAATACAAAGTTTACATTATCGATGAAGTACATATGCTTTCAAAAAGTGCTTGAAATGCATTATTAAAAACTATTGAAGAACCACCTAAACATGTTATTTTTATTTTAGCTACTACAGACCCACAAAAAATTCCTTTAACAGTTTTAAGCCGTGTACAAAGATACAATTTTAAACGTATTGATGTTACAACAATCGCTAACCAACTTGATTATGTTTATAAAAACGAAGGAATTGCTTTTGAACCTAAAGCCTTAGAATTAATTGCTAATCTAAGTAATGGAGCAATGCGTGATGCCCTAAGTATGGCAGATCAAATTGCAATCTTTGCAAACTCGGATGTTAAGGTATCAGATGTTCAAAAAATGTTTGGATTAATTTCAAACCAAACACTAATCGAAATCATTAACACAATTAATAAAAAAGAAATTCACGAAGTTTTACAATTAACTAAACAACAAATTGATCAAGGTGCAGACATTGAAAAAATGATTGTTGGTTTAATTAACGTTTTAAAAGATTATGTAATTTATAAAAAAACTAATGATGCAACCTTAATTAGTTTTTTAGAAGTTAATCAAATGTCCGACATTAAATTATTAGTCGATAAAGCATACTTACTTTTGGATGAACTAATTACAATATTAAAAGAATTAAAATATTCAGATATTCCACAACAAACACTAGAAATGGGACTCCTAAAAATGTGTTTTGTAAGAACTAATGAAAATACAAAAGAAAGTGAAGTTACTAATCTACCGATATTTACCGATGAAAGCGTTGAAGATATTGCTTACGAAAAAGAAACAATTAATACTGAAGATGAAGCAATTCAATATCAAGAACATGACAGCAAAGTCAGTCATGAAACAGAAGAACCAAGTAATAATATAGACGAATACTTTGAAGCTAAAAAACCTAACCAAAGTTTTATTGATTTAAGTCATGAATCAATTGCAAACAATCAACCAGTATCAAAGATTGATTCACATGAACAATCGTGATTTGATAATTTAGCAAATAGTATGCAAAATTCAAAAAAATCTTTCCAAACTCAAACAATGGAAATTAATTTAGAACAAGCTGATTCAATCGATGATTCAGAATTAGCTGACTTAGAAGAAAGCTTTACACTAAGTGAACCACAAATACATATAAATCCAAGTATTTCCGCTGAAACGGATTACGAGAAGAGTGGTGAATACAGTGTTCAACAAGCTAAAAAACACGAACAAAATCACAAACGCATCAATGAAATGCTAAGCTATGATGACATTGCAAACCCACCAATGATTCATCATCGCCAAAACGTTGAAGAAATCATGCATGATACTAGTGAATTTGCCGTTAATCAAAATCAAATTACTGCAGAATACAGCGTTATTGAAGAAGATCTTTTAAATCAAAACTCACAGACACAAGATTATTCGTCAGCAACTGAAGACATTTTTGGTCTTGATGAAGTTGTTTCGAAAAATCGTTATAAAGATTTAACAATTGATGAAATTTTAAATCTTTCTTTACTTGCACAAAAAGAAAAATTAGTTGATAAAACTGATTATAAAATTGAATATCGTGTTAAGTTGACTAAACTAAAAGATTTTTCAAACCCTAAATATGAAAAATATGTAAGACTATTAAATTCAATGAAACCTTCTTTAAATGCTTCAAATTTCATCTTATTCTCAACAGAATACTCACAAATGATTGAACAATTAAATAATTACAAACAAGAAAAAGAATTTCAAGAATTTATTAAAGAAGAATTTAAACGTAATCTTCATATCTTTGCTGCCGAAAAACAAAAAATGCAAAGAGCAATTGATTACTACATGGAACACAAAGAAGAACTAAAACACCGTAAACTAATACCATTGCCGGTTTTAGAATCACCCGAAGATTCAAAAGCACTTAAAACTGTTAAAGAATTATTCGGAGACATATTAGACATCAAAAAAAGATAATTAAAAAACTAGGAGAAAAAAATGAATATTAATGAAATGCTAAAACAAGCTAAAAAATTACAAGCTGAAATGGAATTAAAAGAAAAACAAATTTCTAAAAAAGAATTTGTTGTTGAGAAACAAGGAATTAAATTAGTAATGTTTGGAACAAGAAAAATTAAATCTCTTGAAATCAATGAATTATTAATTGATCCCGAAGATGCAGAAACCTTACAAGATTTAATCATCATTACTGTTAATGAAGCGATTGAAAAAATTAATCAAGAATATGAGGAACTAAGCAAACAAGTTCCAACAACCGGACTACCTTTCTAAGAAATGAAAAATCCGCATTTCGAAAATCTTATTGAGATTCTTAAAACCACTTTAGGAATCAGTAATGCTGTTGCTAAAAAAATGGCATTTACAATTTTAAAAAAAGATAATCAACAAATTTTACAATTGATAAATTCAATTCAAACCTTTAAGCAAAATTTTCAAGAATGTAAACTTTGCCACAATTATGACAAAGAAGAAATTTGCGAAATTTGTAAGCAAAGATCAAAATCCAAAAAAATTATGTTTGTTGAAAATCAAAGTGACATTCAAAAATTTGAAAGTCTTGATTTTTTTAAAGGAAAATATTTTGTAATTGAAGAACTTCTGAGTCCTAAGAAACAAAATTTCAGTCAAGGTCTTATTGATGAAATTTTGTCATATACAGAAGGTGCGAATGAAATAATCCTTGCTTTGAGTACAACTTTAAATGGACAAATTACCATGCAAAGATTAAAAACTATACTCAGTGTTAAAAAAGCTGATATTTATCAGTTAAGTACAGGAATTCCTTTCGGAGCAAGTGTTGACATTGTTGATTCAATTACTTTAAAACAATCGTTAGAAAACAAAATAAAAATGTAAGGAAGAAATATTATGAATAGTAAAGCACGTTTTATTACTTTTGAAGGAATGGATGGCGGAGGTAAGTCAACAGTTGTTAGTATGTTAAAAGACTACTTCGCTAAAAATGTAACCGATAAAGAATTTTTATTTACAAGAGAACCAGGAAGCAGTTGCTCAAAAGAAGCTGAATTTATTCGCAATTTTATTTTAGATAATCGCAATAATTTCAGTCCTGCTGTTGACGCTTTATTATTCATTGTCAGTCGAAGAATTAACTTAGAAAAAGGTATCTGACCTGCTCTTGATGCAAATAAAATTGTTGTATCGGACCGTTATATACACTCTTCTTTAATTTATCAAGGTTTATTGGGTGGACTAGGTTTGGAAAATATTCGCAGCCTAAATATTGATGCCCTAAAATTAGGAAATTCAAAACAAATTCTACCTGATATTGTTATATATTTTGATATGGACCCACAACAGTCGTTAGATAGAATTACTCAAAATCGTTCTTCTTTAGACCGTTTGGAAAATAATAATATTAGTTATTATGAAAATCTTCGTAATTCATATAAAAAACTAATTGAGTATGAACCTGAACTTTTTGTTGTTGTTGACGCATCACAACCACTTGAAAAAGTGTTTGAAGATGTTTTGGAAATTTTTAAACAACGGGTACTTTAATGGAAAATAATGTTTATAAATTAATCGATAATTCCATCGAGCAAAACAAAAAAATTCAAACCATTTTGTTCTCAACAACACAAAATGTTAATCTAGATCCATATCTTTTATACTTTATTAATCACATTCAAAGCAATTATTTTACTGATTCAGAAAGCTTATTAAATAGTAAAAACTGTATTGTAATTAATGCTATAAAAACAATTAATAAAGAAGATATAACTGACGCAATTATGCGTATAAGTGCTTCTAGTGATGAAGAAAGCAATGTTTTAGTTATTAAAAATATCGAAAATGGAAGTGCTTCTTCTCTAAATGCTTTACTAAAATTTTTGGAATCTTTACCTGAAAATGTTTTTGTTGTCATGACAACAAAAAACAAATATCGGGTTCTTTCAACAATAATTTCAAGAAGTGTTTTAATTGATATTAATTTTAAAGACAAAGAAAAAATTCAAAAATTAGATTTATTAAGAAATTCAATGTTTAAAGAGTTTTGAGCTTATTTAACCGATGATGAAGAATTCATTAATGCTAAATATAATGAAGAAACTGAAAACAATCTTCAAAATATATTTGATGCTTTCAATAGTCTTGATGATAAAAAATTCCTTGCAAAATTA
>NZ_JAFFTD010000004.1 GCF_016924775.1 [Mycoplasma] gypis | reverse complement strand
ATATCATAAGCAGGCGATGTTATACCTACAAAATCTGAATATGAAAAACCGTATTGATATGAAGATAAGTGATTAACAAAATCACCTTTTTCAATTTTTTTATAGTTTTTAATTGTTATTTCACTAGTGTGAATATCTAAATTTCTTGGAATCATTCCATCTCTTTTAAAGGTGGATAAAATTTGTAACTCCGGATACCCTTTATCGGAAATAAAATCAAAAATGTTGGAAAAATTATCATTTTTTCAATTTTCTTTATACTCTCTAAATCTTATTTTAGGAACATTCTTATTTTTTATATTATTGTGTGAACCATTTGAAGAAAAATTAGAGTCTTGAGTATCTTCATCAGTATTTAGGAATACTAATTCAGTACTTTCTAAGTAACCGTTTTTTGTGTTTCTAGATACTACAAATCTGTAGTTTTCATGATCACGAAGATTGCTTATTGTTTGGCATCTAATATATATATATATATATATTAGCAGCTATTTTTTGTCATGCGTTTAAACTTCTAATATTAGTGAATTTAAAATCAAAATTATCAAAAGAATCAAAATGTGATTTTACATTTTGAAATAAATGTGAGTTAATTATTTTTAATCTAGTGTTATTACTCATTAATTTTCCTTTTAACAATAAAATTATAATGTTTTTTATAGAATAATGGGGGCTAATATTAAAAACAAATGTCTGATTTTAATGAAAAATGACTGAATTTTAATGATTTTTTACTATATTTTTCTGATTTTTTCTCTTCTTTTCTCAATATGCTTTAATAAATATTATTTATTAAAAATTAAGGTAAAATTTATATATAAAGATTATTCTTTTGAAAGGTAGTAATATGGAAAATAATCAAAATCTAAAAGAATATAACGCAAGTAGTATTGAAGTACTAAAGGGTTTAGATCCAGTTAGAAAAAGACCTGGAATGTATATCGGAAGTATTGGTTTCAAAGGTTTACACCACATGATCTGAGAAATTCTGGATAACTCTGTCGATGAAGCATTAGCAGGTTTTTGTGACACAATAACAATTAATCTGTATCCAGATAATTTTGTTGAAATAATTGATAATGGTCGAGGAATTCCTGTTGATACACACCCAGGTACTGGTTTAAGTGTTGTTGAAACAGTATTCACCGTTCTTCACGCAGGGGGAAAATTTAACTCAGATACATATAAAGTTAGTGGTGGGCTACACGGAGTTGGAGCCAGTGTTGTTAATGCACTAAGTGAAGAATTTGAAGTTTGAGTAACCAAAAATGAAAAAGTCTATTATCAAAAATTTATTAATGGTGGCCAAAAAGTCGATGAACTAAAAGTTATCGCTGAAGCTAAGGGGCAACATAATGGTACAAGAGTTAAATTTAAACCTGATTTTACAATTATGGAGCCTAATGACTTTAGTTTTTCAATCATTAATGACCATGCAAAACAAACAGCTTACTTAAATAAAGGTTTAAAAATTGTTATTAATGACAATATTAAAAACGTAAGTAAAGAATATTGTTTTGAAGGTGGAATTGTTGATTATGTTAATGAACTTTCAAAAGGTAAAAAAATCATTAACACTGAAGTAATTTATGCTGAAGGAAGTTTTAAAGATTCGCGTTCTGGTGAGGATGCAAGTGAAGTAAGTGTTGAAGTTGCTATGCAATACAACGAAGGGTACTCAAGCAGTATTGTTTCATACGCTAATAATATTTCTACCAATGAAGGTGGAACACACGAACAAGGATTCAACGATTGTTTAACACGTGTGTTCAATCACTATGGTGAAGAAAATAAAATGTTCAAAAACGATAAAGAAAGAATTTCAAAAGAAGATATTCGTGAAGGTTTAATTGCAATTATTTCAATTAAACACGCTGATCCTATTTTTGAAGGTCAAACTAAAGGTAAACTAGAAAATAAAGATGCTCGTATTGCGACAAATAAAGTTTTAAGTGATACTCTTGAAAGATTCATGGCTGAAAACCCTGCAATCGCCAAACAAATTGTTGAAAAATGTATCCGCTCACAACAAGCTCGTTTGGCAGCTAAAGCAGCTAGTGAAGCTAGTCGTAAAAAAGATGGACATGAATTTGGAAATCTTCCTGGTAAATTAGCAGATTGTTCAACAAAAAATGCTGAATTAACTGAATTATTTATTGTCGAAGGGAACTCAGCTGGTGGTAGTGCTAAAATGGGTCGTGATCGTGCCATTCAAGCTATCTTACCTTTACGTGGAAAAGTTATTAATGCTGAAAAAAATGGAATCAGAAACGTCTTAGAAAATAAAGAAATTGGAACTTTAATTCACGCTCTTGGAACCGGAATTAGAGAAGAATTTAATATCAACAAATTAAGATATCATAAAATTGTTATCATGACTGACGCCGACGTCGATGGTGCTCACATTACAACTTTACTTCTAACGTTCTTCTATCGTTACATGCGTCCTTTAATTGAATATGGTTTTGTTTATCTTGCTCAACCTCCTTTATACAAAATCAGTTATGGAAAGAGCGTTCATTACGCTTACAACGATAAACAAAAAGAAGAAATTCTTGCTTCAATCGACAAGTCAAAGGTTTCAATTCAACGTTACAAAGGGCTAGGGGAAATGGATCCTGAACAACTTTGAGAAACAACAATGAATCCTGAAAATCGTCGCATGCTACAAGTTCAAATTGAAGATGTAGCAGCTGCTGATACAGTCTTTACAACACTTATGGGTGAAGAAGTTGAACCTCGTCGTGAATTTGTTCAAGAAAATGCTAAATATGCATCAAATATCGATTTCTAGAAAATAAATGAAAAAATTAATTCCCAATCAAGGTTTTACAAATAAAACCTTTTTTGATGATGAAAAAAACTATTTTATTAAAGAAAAACGATATGATGAATTTAATCACAAGATTGATTATAAAATCTTAAACAAATTTACTTTTAGCCCAAAAGTTTACGAAGATAATGAAAAAGAATTAGTAACCGAATTCATTAAAGGTAAACAACCAGCACTTGATAAATCAACTCTTGTTAAAATTGGTAAACAACTTATTGAAATTCATAACTCTCGCCTTAACTTTCCTGCTAATAATCTGGCAAGAAGATTTAAAGTTTACCGTCAAATGGTCAAAGAAAACGGAAGAAAGATTGAAGTTTTAGATAAATATTTTAAAAAAATCAATTTATTTTTAAAAAATATTGATAATTCCGCTCCATGTCACAATGATTTATGACTATTTAATTTCATTGAAGATGAAAACAAAAATATTTTCATTGCTGATTGGGAATATGCAAGTATGGGTGATGTCCACTTTGATCTTGCTTATTTTATAGAATCACAAAACTTAACTCCAGAGCAAGAACAATGATTATACGAAGGATATGGTGATGATTTTGAACCTTACTATGTCTTTATTCATAAAATTTTAGTCAATGCTTTAATCATTCTTTGAATCAACAAACATCCTGTAAAACCTTTTGATGATAGTTTATACATAAATCGTGTGCAAGCATATTTTGATAAGCTTGAGGAGGTTAAAGTTGCTACAAGACAAGTTGAATAAAAATGAAACAAGATTAATTCAAGAAGAATTAACCAAAGTTTTTGGTCCTGTTATCAGTGAAAATATCACTGATTTACATTTTTTTTACGAAGGATATCGCAATAAAACATATAAAGCAAAATACCGTGACAAATGAGTACAAGTAAGAATACCAAAATCAGACGACAATAGCGGAATTTTTGAAGAAAAACTTGCAAGTGTTTTTAAAGATTATCTTTTCTATAAAGATGGTTTTTTAATTAAACAATGACACGATGGTCAGGATTTAACAAAAATTAAAATCAACAAAACCATTACTAAGAATTTAATATATCGTGTTAAAGAAATTCATAAAATGAAATTGAAAGTTCCGTCTTTTAATTGATATGAATTCAAAATTAATGACCCTAAATATGATCTTATTTTAAAAAAATACAGTAATGAAGATTTAGTTTTTTCACACAATAATTTAAAGCGTTCAAATATTATTGTTAATAGTCTAGGAAGAGTTAAAGTCATTGATTATGATAAATGTTTTTACAACCATCCTGCAGTCGATGTTGTAATGATGCATATTAATTTAGGAATCTCTAAAGATTTTTTATGTGATGAGTTTAATTTAAGTGATGAAGAATTTGATGATTTTGTTTATGTAGTAAAGGCTTTTGAAAAAGCTGCATTCGAACAATTTTATTCACATTTAGACACACCCTTACCCAAAATTTCTCGTTCTTTACAACCTTTCCAAACTAAGACATATAATTATCAATCAAGCTTTATTGTTCAAAAGGTAAAGGATGGTTTTAGTAATCGCTTAAGCACTGAAAAACTTAACTATTTTTACTTCGTTCCTGTATGTGTTTTTGAAGATGACAAAATTATTATTTGACGTTGAATGGAATCAAATTCAACAACATTTATTACTGAGCGTAAAATTCGTTCTATTGCAAGAGCAATTAAAATATTACACTCATCAAAAGTAGATTTTCCACCTTCAATAATCATTAATAAAATGAATAAATATATTCAAAGAATTGGTAATGAAGCAATCAAAAATGATTTTGACTCAGTGTTCATTAACAATATTAAAAAATGAATTGCACAATTTGATTTTTCTTCAAATTGTCACAACTCTCTTTCATTAGACAATATCTTCTTTTCTAAGAACCAAAGTGTTTTTATCACTCAATGAGATATGGCATCAAAAGGCGATCCTTACCTAGATATTGCTACTCTTTTTGAAAACATGGGTTGAAATCCAGAACAAGAAAATATCTTTTGAAAAACATATGATAAAAAATGTCCAAAGGATTTCATTAAATATCGTATCGTTGTACAATTTTTAGCTTATCTAACCAACAAACTAAAACTAGATGATGAATTCCAATCACGTATCAACCAAAAACGAATTAAAGACCTTATTTTCAGTCTCAATAATCAAGAATAAAAAAGTCAGCGCTTGCTGACTTTTTAATCAAACTTTATGAAAAAATAGCGGCTTGAATCAATGCTTATACCATGAAAAGAAGCGTTTGTATTAATCTTGTTGTGCACAATCAAACCTTGAATAACAATATAATTTTTTTTAGGATTAAGATTATTTAGAATAAAAACTAAACGATGATTTTTAATATCCATTTTGGGTAAATTTACAAGATAATATTTTTGAATTTCTTCGTTTTCAAAAGCTTTTCTTAGCGGCTGCGGATCATTTTGTTCTTCGAAATAGTTTAATTTTTCTTTTAAAAGATTATAAAATTTTTCTCGAGAAATGTCTTTTGTATAAGCTGTTTTTTTAGTTGAAAATTGTGATCAAATTGAATCAATAACTTCATTAGATAAGTCAATCTTAGTACTCTCTGGTTTTTTAACATCATGACACGCAGTAGCGACTAAGAAAACCGGTAAAAAGCTACAAACAGTAGAACACAGTAAAAAATATTTTTTCATCTTCGTACCCTTATATAATAAGTTTAATATATATAGTAATTAATATATAATTTATTCTATGAAAAAAAATAATAAGACAAAAAATAAAAATTTCCTGTCGTGATTAATGTTTATTGGGCTTGGTTTATGTTTTGCTGGAATTATTGTTATTCCAATTGCTCTAAAAGCTACACAAGTTAAACCAGACAAAAAAGAGGTTTTTGCAAATTATCTTGATGCTTCTTCAGATACTTTCCAAGATAAAGACTTACAAATTCAAGAAGAACAAGACGTTGTAAAAATTCAGTCAAGGGGTTTTGATTTAATTAATCTTGCAAAAATTTCTAAACCAATCGATTCACAAAAAGCTGGGTTTTCAAAACCATCAATAAAATTTAGTTTTAAGGACTTTTTAATCGGTTCACAATTAAGACAAGATTTTGGGGATTGAGAAATAAAAACATATGAAAACCTTCAAAATGAAATATCTTTTGATACAAATACAAAAAGTTTTACTGCATCAGAGATAAACAATGAATGAGAATTTGAGTATGATTTAACTGACTTTATTAAAACATACAGCAGCGATAATTCAAAAATTGATACTTTTAATAAATTCGTTAATTCTGTTGATCACTTCGCTTTTGATTCAACATACGTCTTCAAAAATGAAAGTAAAAATGTTTTATACCAACAATTTTCACAATTTAGTGAAGTTGATTACTTCAAATCTCTTAAAGATTTAGAAAAAATGGAAACAAATCAAGCATTGAGAGATTTAAAAATTTCAGCATTTAAATTTAAAATCAAAGTTATTTATAATCCTCAAACTTTTGAAATCGAACACTTACTATTTAATAATATTTTAGAACTACAAAAATAAGGAGTTAATATGAATATTGACAAAAATGAAGCTTTAAAAGCATGAGAAGATGTGTTTGGAAGCCAAGAATTTGCAAATGATTTTGCCGGAAGACAAATGCAAAAATCTGAGTATCAAAATAATAATTCTGAGTTTGGTTGAATGATTGACAATCTTTTTCCAACTTCAAAAAATAATTCTCAAAACGCTCTTATTATTTTAAACATTAAAACCTCGACTGAAAAAGGTAGTGCAGGAACATTTAAAGCCAATAATAGAATCTTCCAAATTATTAAAGCACAAGATAAAAGCGCTAATCTACCATACGAATTATTTGAAATTGTTGATGAAGACTAAAAAACCAGCATCTTGCAGGTTTTTTATTTTCTTTTTTTTCCAAATTAATATAAAAAAAACATTCCATAAAGGAATGTCTTTTTTGTGAATTATTATTTTAGAACTTCTGTAACTGTTCCAGCTCCAACTGTTCTTCCACCTTCACGAATTGAGAATTTTGTTCCATTTTCTACAGCGATAGGAGCGATTAGTGTAACAACTAAGTCAACGTTTTCTCCTGGAACAACCATTTCACGTCCATCTGTGAATTTAATTCCACCTGTAACGTCTGTTGTACGGAAGTAGAATTGTGGTTTGTAGTGTTCGAAGAATGGTGTGTGACGTCCCCCTTCTTCTTTTTTAAGAGCATAGATAGCAGCTTTGAATTCTGTATGTGGAATAATTGTTTTAGGTTTTGCTAAAACTTGTCCACGTTGTACGTCATCACGGTCAACTCCACGTAGTAATAACCCAGCGTTGTCCCCTGCCATAGCTTCTTTAAGGTTTTTACGGAACATTTCGATTCCTGTAACAACTGTTTTTTTAGTTGGTTTTAGTCCAACGATTTCAACTTCTTCGTTTAATTGAAGTTGTCCACGTTCAACTCTACCTGTTGCAACTGTTCCACGTCCTGTAATTGTGAAAACGTCTTCAACAGCCATTAAGAATGGTTTGTCAGTTTCTCTTGGAGGTTCGTCGATTCAAGCATCAACTGCATTCATTAATTCCATGATTGCTTCTTCATATTTAGCATCTCCTTGAAGAGCTTTAAGAGCAGATCCACGGATAACTGGTGTGTTATCTCCATCAAATTCGTATGATGATAGTAGGTCACGAATATCCATTTCAACTAAGTCGATGATTTCTTCTTCACCTTCTAGCATGTCAACTTTATTTAAGAAAACAACCATTTTTGGAACTCCAACTTGTTTTGAAAGTAGGATGTGTTCACGTGTTTGAGGCATAGCACCATCTGTAGCAGCAACTACTAAGATAGCTCCATCCATTTGTGCAGCTCCAGTAATCATGTTTTTAACGTAGTCAGCGTGACCTGGACAGTCAACGTGTGCATAGTGACGTTTTTCTGTGTTGTATTCGATGTGAGCTGTGTTAATTGTAATTCCACGTTCTTTTTCTTCTGGTGCATTATCGATAGAAGCATAATCACGAGCTTCTGATAGACCTTTTTTAGATAAAACTGTTGCAATAGCAGCTGTTAATGTTGTTTTACCGTGGTCAACGTGTCCGATTGTACCAATGTTAACGTGAGCTTTTGAACGATCAAAATCTAATTTTGCCATTTGTATTTCCTTTCTGAAATATCAATATTTTATGTTTATTGTATTTTTTAAAACTATTTTATTTAATTTAACGCGTTAAACCACCTAAGTATAGTCTTTCACCTATATCCTGTCCAAAATACGTTAAGTTTATATTAAATATTTTACCAAAAAAATCAAAAAAATAAAATCTGTTTTAATTCCATTTTTTATAGAGCTTTTTGTTGATTTTAAATCATAAATAACTATTATAAGACTAATTGATATATAATTAATTAATTATAAGTATTATAAAAAAAGGAGTAAAAGTGGTACCAAAACAAAACAATACACCTAGTGAAGATGATGTTGTATACATTGAAAATCTTGTAAAAACTTTCAAAAAAAACCAAGCTTTGAAGGGGATTTCTTTTAGTATAAAAAAAGGTGAGTTATTTGGTTTTTTAGGTCTTAACGGAGCTGGAAAAACAACAACATTAAACATTATTTTAGGCCTACTAAAAAGAGATTCTGGAACCGTTCTAATCTCAGGTCAAAATATTGATAAAGATATAACCAAAATACGTAATGAAGTTGGAATTGTTTTTCAAGAATCAATCATGGACCCAATTTTGTCAGTTTATGAAAACTTAATGGTTCGCGCTTCATTATATAAAGGTTTTTTCAAAGACACTACTGTAAAAGATGTTGTTGAAGACATTATTAAAGAATTTCAACTTGAAGAAATTCGCAACAGACCTTACGCAAAATTGTCAGGGGGACAAAAACGTCGTGTAGATATTGCAAGAGCTTTGGTACATAAACCATCAATTCTATTTCTTGACGAACCCACAACAGGCTTAGATCCAAACTCAAGAAAACTGGTTTGAAAAATTTTAAATCAAATTCAAAAACAAAGAAATTTAACAATTATGTTAACCACTCATTACATGGAAGAAGCGGATAATTGCGACCGTGTAATTATTATTAAATCAGGTGAAATTCTAGAACACGGAACACCGGCTCAATTAAAATCTATATATTCAAAAACTAAACTTATTGTTTATAAAGCGAATGAAGATTGAAAAGCTAGACATCAAGACTCAAAAAATATTGATAACAAACTTACTTTTGAATTTGAAAATTTTGAAAAAGGTTCTCAATTTTTAAAAGAAAATATTGAGTTTATCGAAGATTATGAATTTTATAAGGGAACAATGGATGAGGTGTTTTTAAACGTTACAGAAGGGAATATCCAAAATGATTAGTCAAATTTTACAACTAACAAAAAGAAATATTCTTTGTTTTTTAAAAGATCCGAAAAGAATGTTTTTTACATTTATGTCACCTTTTTTCGCGATCGCTATTTTTCTTCTTTTTGCAAGAAATATTTTTATCCGTTCATTGCCCAATAATCTTTCAGAAGATTTAAAAAATCACTATGCTGATATTTTAATGATTGTTGGAGTTTTATCAACCACAGTTTTAACCAACTCAATTACTTTAAGTGGAGTTATGGTTAATGACGTTGAAAGAAAAATTCTTAATGATATTTACATTACACCAGTAAAAACATCAACAGTACGTTTTAGTTATTTAATCTTTAACGTTCTTCTAAATTTTGTTTTAACTCTTGTTATCTTTATCGTTTGCATTATTATTCTTGCAGTTAATAAAACTTTATGAGTTAACAACACATTGTGATTAACAGCTGATAAATTTTTCTCTTTTTTAGGACTTATTTTATTTGGTTCAATTGTTAACTCTTCATTTATGTCATTTTTATTAAGAAGAGTAAGAAACACAGGAGCTTTTAGTGCTATTTCTGCTGGTTTAAGTGTTTTATCAGGTTTCATCATTGGAGCTTTTGTTGACCTTTCAAAAATTCCAAGCTGAATTGGTGAATTATTTTCAATATTACCAATGACACAAATTGCAAACTTATTTAAGTTAGTAGGTTTAACAGAATTGCCTAATATTCACGATACAACATTCATTCATTTATTTGGACAAAATATTGATTGGTGAGTTTGCTTCGTATATGCTGCAGCAGCAACACTAGTAGTAATTTTATTAACATTCTTTTCAAGAAATAAATTTTACGCAACAAGATAAACGCTAGAAAGCAACCAAAATGGTTGTTTTTTTTGTGCAAAAACTTATGATAACATCAAAAATCACTAATTTTTTTATGTTTATTTAATTAAATATATAATATTAAACGAGTAATTTTTTTTACTTATTTATTAATCAAAAATAATAAATTTTTCATTAGAAAGGCAATAAATTGTTTATAACACAAATGGATAGTACCCAACCCGTTACTGTTAAAGGTGCTTTAATTAGTACTTTAAGCAATACCGGTATGTGAGGTGCCATAATATCAACAATTTTTATTATTGCATTAGGTTATGCATTAGTAAAACTTCACGTGTTTAAAACTGAGTGAAAAGCAGTTTTAAACTCTGTAGTTCTTAAAGTTGCTTTACCAGCATTAGCTATAACTGGTTTCATGAAATCAATTTCATTAAATGATCTAAAGCAACAAGGAATTATTTTAGGAGTGTCGTTCGCTTTCTATATAGTTCTATTAATTATTTCTAAACTTTGAATAAAATTCGTTCCACAATTTATACCAAAAATTCTAGGTAAAAAACTAGAAAACGGTGGAACAGCTGTTGAATCTAAAGCTTTAGTTATGTGAATGATGCTAATTTTTGGATCAGTAACATTCTTCGGACTTCCAATCATTAGTTCATTATATGAAAAAGACGGTGGAGTCATCGCCGCTAATATCTGAACAATACCTTACCGTATTTTCTTATATTCATACTGTTTTATGATTATGTCTGGCCTAAAAATGGACAAACAAAACATTAAAAAATCATTAAAAACAGCATTCCTTAACCCTATTGTTATCGCTACATTCATTGGTTTAGTTCTATGACTAACTCAATTAATTCCAGGAGCATCATCATTTGATAAAAACTTTACAAGTGGTAATAAAGGATGATTTGAATTTAGTGTAACAATGCCTTACATTTTCAAACCTTTAACATATCTAAAAGGTCTTGCATCACCACTTGTTTGATTATCAATCGGAATGACACTTGCAGGTACAAAACTATCTTCAGCTGTTAAAGATAAATGAGTTTGAATTTTTGCTGTTCAAAAACTTATCTTAATTCCATTATTAGTATTTTTAGTAATGTTTGGATTAAACCACGCTGGATTAGTAAACAAAGCTATTTCAGCATCAATGGTAATCTTTGCTGCTGTTCCACCTGCTACTGTTGTTATTGCTTATGCAATGCAATTTAAAGTTAATGAAGAATATGCTGCAAAATGTTCAGCACTTACAACATTACTTGCAGTTGTTATGATGCCACTTTGAATCGTTGCTTCACAAGCTGCATTTATTTAAGAGGTAAAAGATGAAAGTTATTTGTTTTGGAGTTAGAGAAGTTGAAGCTCCAATTTTCGAAAGATTAAACAAAGATTTTAATTACGAATTAACATTAAAAAGCGAAGCACTAAACGAAGATAACGTTGAAATTACAAAAGGTTTTGATGCTGTTATCTGTCGTGCAAGCGATAAAGTTAACACTAACGTTTTAGAAAAAATTAAATCTTACAACATTAAATATGTTCTAACTAGAACAGCTGGTTTTGATCACATGGATGTAAATAAAGGACATGATTTAGGAATTCAAATGGCAAGAGTGCCAAGCTACTCACCATCAGCAATTTCTGAAGTTGCTTTTACAATGGCTTTAAGTCTATCAAGAAACATTGCACACTTTAGCTACAAAGCTAAAAACTATGATTTTACTTTTGATAGTTTTGGATTTTCACAAGAACAAAAAAACTCAGTAGTAGGAATCGTTGGAACTGGGAAAATTGGATTCACAACAGCAAAAATGTTTGCAGGAATGAATGCTAAAGTTTTAGGTTATGATCCATATCCAAATGAAAATGCAAAAGAAATTCTTGAATACGTTTCACTTGATGAACTATTAGCAAAAAGTGACATCGTTGTATTCCACATGCCTTACATCAAAGGTCAAAACGACAAATTCATTAACAAAGAATTAATTTCTAAAATGAAAGATGGAGCAATCTTAATTAACGCATCACGTGGACAAATTCAAGACCAAGAAGCATTGCTAGAAGCTGTTAAATCAAACAAATTAAGAGGAATTGGTATTGACGTTTTCTGAAACGAAAAAACATACCTAGGGAAAAAACTAAACGAAATTGAAGATGACACATTCAAACAATTATTAGATTTATACCCAAGAGTTTTAGTAACACCACACATCGGAAGTTATACAGATGAAGCTGTTGCTAACATGGTTGAAATCACTTACAATAATTTAAAAGAACTATGCGAAACATGCGACTGTAAAAACAAAATTTAGTAAAGTGAATAAAAAAGCGGGTTACCCCGCTTTTTTATTATTTTTTTCACTATAATAAACTTTTTTAACATCGTCTTTTTTAATATTCTTCGAACTCTTTTTCGGATTTTTTAGCAACTTTTTATAAAGCATATTTTTACTCTTTTACCGCTATTAAATAACCAGCAATTGATGCTACTAGTCCATTCTTTTTAAATGAATCATTATCAAGACTTTTTCAACTTGAATACATTTAAAAGATCTTTATATTACACTTTTTAATTCCTTAAAATATTGTTTGTTATTTGAAACATAACTTCAAAGCGTTTTGCTTGTTCAAATTTCTATAATTTCATTTTTTAAAAATAAATTTTATAAGACTTTTTTAGTTCAGGGTTATGTACATAAAAATAACATTTTCAATATCTATATTTTTATCAATTTCTTTAATACAACGAATTATTGATTGCTTTATACGATTGTTGTAAAGAGTATAAATTACATTATCATCAAATCCATTCCTTTGAAGATTAAGTTAATATCTTTTCAAAGCATAGTGTTTAAACTCACTTATTTTGGTTTGTATTTTACAGCCAATGGAAAAGAAAAAACAAATTCTAAAAAAATGTTCTTCATCTTTAACGTTAAATATTTGTCTTTAAAAAAAGGGGGGTTACTAATAGCTTTAAAATCAATAATTGCTTTTTACATTTCTGAATTAATTTTTATTTTATTATTGTTACTTCTTTTTATTCCTTTTTACTTATTATTTTTATCACTTTATATTTTCTTTTGTTAATACACACATTTTACAAAAAAGTTATAAAAAATAAGTTAAAGAATTTTTTGTCTAATAATTTTTTGCAAAAAAGCAAAATTTAGGTTTTAAAAGAAATAAAAAAGCACAGTAATACTGTGCTATAAAACTATAAATTATCGTAGTCTTTTAAATTTAAAACTTCTTTTTTACAATCTTCAATTACTGAATTTATTAATTTTTCATCATTTAAGACTGCGCCACTTGCTCTATGATGTCCACCACCGCCTCATTTAAGAGCAACGTTTCTTACACATGCTCCATTCGAACGAAATTCGCAACGAATGTGAGTTGGATCGTCTGATTCTTGAGTAAAGAATACTCAAATTTTATTATCATCAATGTTTGCAAGAGTATAGGGACGATTTGCTTTTAAAGGATCTGTAATTCCTAATTTACGTTGTTGTTCTAAATCGAAGTAAAAACTTACAACTTTATCTTCAATTTTCATGTTTGATTGAATAAAGGCATCAATTCTAATATCACTTAATGATTTTTTTGCCATGTTTTCGAAGATTAAATCTTTTTGACAACCAGCATCTCAAAGTTTCGAAACAATTGACATGGTTCTTTCGTTAGTTAAATTGGTTGTTAATCTAACACTGTCTGTATAAATTCCTAAGAATAACATTGTTGCTGCTCTTGGAGTAATTTTTCAATTTAGTCAAATTGCTATTTCAGCAACTTGTTGAGCTGCTGCTGGTGATTCTTTTTCTACTCAAACCAATGAAGCATTTAAGTCATCATCGTTTGGGTGGTGATCAATTCTAATAACTTCATCAAAGTAATTATTATCTAAGTATTCACGGCACTCAATTCTTTCTTTAAAGTTTGCATCAACAATGATTGCTAAACTGTTTGGTAATTTTTCTTTTTTTAGTTCCTCAAAATCAAGATTTAAATAAGGGAATAATCCTTTAGGGTCACCAATTGTATACACTTTTTTATCTGGGAAATTAGCTTTAATTAATTCTTTAAAACCAAATTGTGATCCTAAACAGTCTCCATCTGGTCTGATGTGGTGAAAAATAACAATGTTTTCAGCTTTTTGAATTTTATTTTCTATTTCTTTGAAAACTTGGATTTTTTCTTCTTTATTAAGCATATTTTTTTATTTCTTCCTTTAAATCGTTAAGTAATTTTTTCATTTCATGTTTGTTTCTAACATTAGCGCCCGAAGCACATTCGTGTCCGCCACCACGTCAGTTAGCGGCAATGTGATTGATTCAAATTCCATTTGATCTAATTCTTACCCGAATACTTCCATCAGCTTGATCAATGAAGAATACCCAAATTTTACAATCCCCAATATTTGCTAGGATATTGACATCGTTTGCTTGGTTTTCATCAAGTTTGAATTTCTTTTGAATTTTTTTAGTTACATGGAATCAAAGAACTTGATCTTCAGCACGGTAATTTAATAAAACATAAGCCATAAAACGAACTTTTTGTTCTTCACGACGTGATAAAGGTAAGTTAACATCATATACACGGAAATCTTTTGCATTGTGTAAATAGCTTGTAACATCAAAAGTTCTTTTTACAACGCTTTCAAATTGGAATCTTCCACTATCTGTATTGATTGCTAAATAACAACATTGTGCAGCTTTTTTATTAAGTTTTCATTTAGCTTTCATCGCAATATAAGCAATTTGTTCTCCACTTGCTGCATATTCATTATCTTCTCATGTGTAATCATAATCAATATCGGGATTAACTGGATGATGATCAATTCTTAATGTTTTTGTAAAACGTTTTTCTAAAATTAAGTTAACATCTTGAATACGATTTGATGAGTTAGCATCAACAACAACTCCTAATGAATTTTGAAAATGTTCTTCAGGAATGTCTTCGATTTTATCGTGAACAAAATTCATGAATGGAAATAATCCAATTGTATCTCCAATGGCGTAAACATTTTTGTCTGGATAATTTAATTTAATCAATTCTTTTAGTCCAAATTGTGATCCTAAACAGTCCCCATCAGGTCTGATGTGGTGAAAAATGAAGATATTCTGCGCTTCTTCAATTGCTTTAACGGCTTCTTTGTAAGTATTTTTAGCCATGTTTCTCCTTATTGTTTTTTTAATTATTTGTAAGTAAAATCTAATATATAATTATTTATATTAAATATATCATATAAAAGCAAAAAATATTTGATTATTGAGCTTTAAAAATGATATTTTAAAAAAAATATTGGCAAGAATAAAAATATTCAACTAAATCAATAGGAATGGAAAAAAACAGTATGTATAACCACAAAGAAATTGAAAAAAAATGACAAAAAATATGAGATGAAACTCAAGCTTTTAAAACAACTAATAATTCAGATAAAAAAGCCTACATTCTTGATATGTTTCCGTACCCATCAGGTGCTGGTTTACACGTTGGACACCCAGAAGGATATACAGCTACCGATATTATTTCGCGTTATAAACGTTTAAATGGTTATGATGTTTTACACCCAATCGGATGAGATGCTTTTGGTTTACCTGCTGAACAATACGCATTAAAAACCGGAAATGACCCAGAAATTTTTACAGAAAAGAACATTAACAATTTCCGTCGACAAGTAAAAATGCTTGGTTTTAGCTATGATTTTGACAAAGAAATTAATACCACTGATCCAAAATACTATGTTCAAACTCAATGAATCTTCAAAAAACTTTATGAAAAAGGGTTAGCAAGCATTGAAAATGTCGATGTTAACTGATGTGAAGGGCTTGGTACTGTTTTAGCAAATGAAGAAATTTTAGAAAAAAATGGTCAAATGGTTTCAGAACGCGGTGAATTTCCTGTTGTTAAAAAACCAATGCGTCAATGAGTTTTAAAAATTACTGATTATGCTGAAGAACTACTACAAGGGTTGGAAAATTTAGATTGAACTGATTCTCTAAAATCATTACAAAGAAATTGAATTGGTAAGAGTGTTGGTACTGAAATTAAATTTAAGTTTTCTAACTTAGATCAATATCTAAATGTTTTTACAACACGTGCCGATACAATCTTTGGCGTAAGTTATGTTTGTGTTGCTCCAGAATATGAAAATATTCTTGAAATGACTACTGAAGAACACAAAAAAGAAGTCGAAAAATTAATTGAAGAAACCACAAAACTTTCTTCAATTGAAAGAAGCAACGAAAGTCGTTCAAAAAATGGGGCATTTACTGGTTTATATGTTATTAACCCTGTAAATGGTAAAAAACTTCCTGTCTATGTTGCTGACTATGTATTAAATAGTTATGGAACTGGAGCAGTTATGGCTGTGCCCGCGCACGATCAAAGAGATTTTGAATTTGCTAAAAAATATCAATTACCACTAAATCAAGTTATTGAAGGCAATATTGAAAATCAAGCTTTTGCTGGTGATGGTGTACACATAAACTCTGAATTCTTAAATGGCTTAAAAAATGAAGAAGCCAAAGCTAAAATCAATGAATATTTAGTAGCTAATAATTTAGGAAGTATCAAAACAAAATATCGTCTAAGAGATTGAATTTTTTCAAGACAAAGATACTGAGGTGAACCTTTCCCTGTTCTTTTTGACGAAGAAGGTAATATCAAACTTGTGGATGATATTGTTGTGCTGCCTAAAACAACAAATATTAAACCTTCAGGAACCGGAGAAAGTCCACTAGCTAATTTAAAAGATTGATTATATGTTGAAATTGATGGCAAAAAGTATCGTCACGACACAAATACAATGCCACAATGAGCTGGATCAAGTTGATATTTCTTAGCTTATATTCTTAAAAATGCTGATGGTTCATATGAAAAATTAGATTCACCTGAAGCAATGCAAAGATTTAAAAAATGACTACCCGTTGATTTATATATTGGTGGTCAGGAACACGCAACATTGCACTTGTTATATGCTCGCTTCTGACACCGTTTCTTATTTAATATCGGTGTAGTTCCTACTGAAGAACCTTTCTTTAAACTTGTAAACCAGGGAATGATTCTAGGAACTGACGGGCAGAAAATGTCTAAATCATTAGGAAATGTTATTAATCCTGATGATATTGTCGAAAGCCTTGGAGCTGACACACTTAGAGTGTATGAAATGTTTATGGGTCCGTTAACTGATACAAAGGCTTGAAGTGAAGATTCAATTAATGGAATCAGAAAATGATTAGAAAGAGTTAATACTCAAGTACTTCGTGTATTTGGCAATGGTATTTCTAAAGAAGTTAATCAAGAAATTGAATCTGAAATCAATATCTTAATTAATGAAATTACTGACAATATTGAAAAGCTTAAGTTCAATATTGCAATATCAAAAATGATGGTATTCATTAACTCGCTTGCAAAAGTAGAGCAAATTCATGATTTTTGCATTTTAAAAACCTTTTTAATTCTACTTAGTCCTTTTGCACCTCACATCAGCGAAGAACTACTTGAAACTCTTGGATTCGCACAAATAAAAGATCAAAAATGACCTGTTGCTAACACAGAAAAAATTCTTGAAAAAATTACTTACATTGGTGTTCAAGTTAATGGAAAAGTTCGAGGAGAAATTGGTATTAAGAAAGACTGAAGTGCTGATGAAGTAATAGAAAATGCTAAAAATATCGAAAGTGTTAAAAAACATTTAGAAAATAAACAAATAATCAAAGTTATATATAAGGAAAGTGCTATACTAAACTTTATATGTAAATAATTTTAAGGAGAAATTATGACAAAATTAATTAATGAAAAAAACAGTGCATTATTATTAAAAGCTGTTTTTGAAGATAATTCACTTCCTGAAGAAGTGCTAAAAAAAGAAAACACAATTACTGATTTATTTAATAAAAAAACTAGTTTTGTTTACTTAGGAAAAAAAGAAAACTACAGCGTTGAAACAGTTGTTGCTTTTGCAAAAATGTTCACAGCTAATTTAAAAAGAGAATATCAAATTGATGTTATGAGTTTTTCAACAAATAAAGTAAGTGGTTCAGAAGTTATTAAAGCTTTTGTTGAAGCTTACGAATTCAATAACAAACCAATTTACAATTTAAAAACTAAAAAATCTGAAGATACAAAAGATTTATATTTATTTACAAAACGTGATTTACAAGAAGCATATGATGAAGCTTTAAAATATTCTGAAGCTGTTTATTTTGCAAGAAATCTTCAACAAATGATTCCAAACGTTGCTAACTCTGAATATTTAGCAAATGAATATCAAAAAGAACTTTCAAAATATTCAAATCTAAAAGTTACTGTTTTAAATAAAAAAGAAATTGAAGAACAAAAAATGGGATTACTACTAAGCGTTAACCGTGGAAGTGTTTACGAACCACGTCTAGTAGTTGTTGAATACAACGGAAATCCTGAATCAAACGAAAGACTAGCATTAGTTGGTAAAGGAATTACTTTCGACTCAGGAGGATATTCATTAAAACCTTCAAGATATATGTTAGGAATGAAATACGATATGTCAGGTAGTGCTGCTTGTGCTGCTGCAATGAAACTTATTGCGGAATTTAAACCAAAAGCTAATGTTGTTGCTGTTTTACCTTTAACTGATAACCGTATCAATGGAGATGCTTCATTACCTGATTCAGTTTGAACATCAATGAACGGAAAAACAGTCGAAATTAATAACACCGATGCTGAAGGACGTTTAGTTCTTGCAGATGGTATGACATACGCAATTAGAAACTTAAAAGCAACTAAAGTTGCAACAGTTGCAACTTTAACAGGTGCAATTCTTGTTGGACTTGGAACTACATATACAGGAGTTTGAGCAACAAATAACAAAGACTGAAGTGCTATTGAAAAATCGGCAAAAATTCAAAATGAATTAATGTGAAGAATGCCACTTCATGAAGATTACGCTAAAAACATTCGTAGATCAGAAGTTGCAGATTTAAAAAATACTGATTTATCAGGAAACGCCGGTTCTTGTTCAGCTGCTATGTTCTTAAAAGAATTTGCAGAAGAAGCTGATTTTATGCACTTTGACATTGCCGGAACAAATGAACTAGCTGAAGTTCCACAAGGTGTTGCTATTAAAACATTATTCGAATTATCTAAAAATATTTAATTAATATGAAATTTTCTTCATTAAGAAAAATTAATGTTTCTGTTTTAATATTTAGCGTCTTGTGTTTAGTGGCTTTAATTATTAGTGCTGTTTTCAATTCAATTCAAATCAATGAATTTAGTGCAAACTATGACAACAGTGATACTCAAAATCGTGTATTTTCAGTATATTTCATACGTATGTATCCAATCTTAATTAGTTTATTTGTGACCGGTTTTATTGTTGCTCCAATCACATTATATGTAACTAATTATTGATATTTAAAACAACGTCAAATTAAAATGAAAGCTTTGAAATCTTTAAATTTATTATTTGTGTCTAAAGGTGATAAAGAAATTCTTGAAGCTAAAAACTACATTCTTAAAACCAATTCTTTATACAAAAGAATGTGAATTTTAGGAATTATTGCTTTCGCTTTCTTAATTGCAATGATTGTTTTCTTATTTTTCTGAGAAGAAAATATTTTTGAGAACAATAACTATCTTGCCGATGTCTTAAAAGATAGTCAATATACAAGTGCTTACGATGTATGAAAATCAAAAGTTGTTTATTCTTATTTAGTGTTCTTTGCAATGTGAATTTTCCTTGCTTTAACATCAGTTTTTGCTGTTTACGGTTTAATGCCTAACCACAAAAACTTAGCATACACAACTAATGAATATATTGCCATTAAAAAAGATAATTAATAAAAAAAACATTGGTTTTTATTCCAATGTTTTTTTGTCACTTTATAGCCTTTTAAAGGGCTATTTTTATTTTAGTTTTAATTTGTTTTCTTTGTGTTCAATTAAACGGTGAATATTGCTACGATGCATTACAATAACGAATAAATCACCTATTAGCATAATTACTCCGTTTGCTAATCATCAATAGTCATTTAAACCTCAACCGATAAAACCAAGTGGTCCTGCTGCAATTCAATAAATAAAACTAAGACAAGCTAAGATAAATGGTGCAATTAATGATCCCAGTGATACATATTTTGTATATCAAACTATTGACACAAAGATGATAATTCCAACTAATAATAAAATAACATTTAAACTTATTACCATCCCTAGAAAACAAGCTGCACCTTTTCCACCTTTAAATTTAAAAAATATAGGGAAAATATGACCTATGAGTGCTCCTAAACCAGCAAGAAGTGGAATAATGCTTTCGGCAACTCCGCCTAAATATTTAAACCCAAACGCAATATAGACTGGGACAAGTGATTTTAAGACATCAAATGCAAAGGTAAGCATTCCAAATTTTTTGCCGTATACTCTTAAGGCGTTAGTAGATCCTGCGTTTTTTGAACCTTTATTGCGAATATCTTCTTTGCCTGTTATTTTGGCAAGAATTAAAGAACCACTTACAGATCCTATAATATAACCTGCTAATAAAACAAAAATGTTAATTCATAAATCTTCTACAGTAATTGTCATAGTTTAAATTTTATACAAAAAGCGCAAAATTACATAAAAAAAGCGCAATGCGCTTTTGCTTTTTATTAAATAATTGATGATGTATCAACATCAGCTCTTTCTAATTCTGTTGCTGTAAAGAAAGGTAAGTTATATAGTTGCATACGGTCTGCAATTACTATTTTTGGAAATGTATAAAGTTTTTGATTAAATTCAGTTACGTGTTTGTTGTATAAACGACGTGCTGCATAAATTTCATCTTCTTGTAAAATAGCTTCATTACTAAATTGCATATACATACGGTCTGCTTTTAAATCTGGATATTGTTCAAAAGTTAATTGTAATCCGGCGCTAACACTATCTAAGATATTTTGAGTTGTTTGAATATCAGTATTTTTATTAATTGAATCGATTTTTGCACGATATTGAGTAACTGTTTTTAAAACATCGCTTTCGTGATTTTTGTAACCCTTAACTGCATCCATAACTTTTGTTAAGGCAGCACGACGTTTTGCTTGTGCAGCTTGAATTCCTGAACTTGCTTCTTGAACTTTAACTTGCATTTCATTAAATCTATTTTTTATTTTAATGGGAATAATTCAAATTGCACCAAATGTTGGTATTGTTGCAATTATCATCATTCCGTAAAACATTGCTTTTTGTAGACCTGAAGCTTTTGCTTTTTGTTGAGTATTGTCCACATTTATTGTTACATCTGTTTGTTCGTTTCTTGTATCAAATAACATATTTTTCTCCTTTTAATATTTTAACCCTTTTTAAAAAAGTGCCATTTGTGTTTTTATTTCATTTGGAATTTTATTAGGTTCGCTAATGAAAATATACATTCCATTTTGATCAATTTCGACTGTATAAAATTGAATATATTTCGCAAATCTTTTATTAAATGAATCAACAAATTCTAGTTTTTCGTTTAGCCCTTCAAAATCACTTGAAATTTCGTAATTATAATAAATTTTGTTATTTCTAACGATGTTTTCAATTGCACTATCTTGTTCAAAACCTGTAGAAATTGGTTTTTTTGCACTTAAGATTAAAGATCTTATTAACTGATTTGGTTTTAATTTAGCGCTTGGCTTAAATATTAAATTTTTTGCTTCATTATATTTTATGTAATTAATATATTTAACCGGAATAACAACATTACCCACATCAGGATCATATTGAGTTACTAATTTAACCTCTTCTTTTGCTCATCAGTTATTTGAAATGATGTTATAAATGAAAGCATCACCAACACTAAATGACTGTTTAATTTCGTGAACAAAATCAATAGCTGGTTTCTTTGTTACCATTTGGAAGTAATTATTTGAGTGGATTTTAACATTCAATAAGATGTTGCTATCTCATGATTGAAATTCTCCTTGATATACACCATCATCTTGATATTGATATTGAAATCTTTCACCGGGTTTAGTGTATTTTTCAGATGCTAAATATTTGTTTAAAAAAATGAATGTTAAATTAGCTAAAAGAGTTTCAATATGTGGATAAAATTCATTTCAAATATGCTTACTAATTGTCTTAGCGTCTGAATATTCTTCATTAATTCATTTTTGCAATGTATCATTTTGCGCCTGATATGAGTTTTTAATTGCAATTGAATCATTAAAAATCAAAAAACCGTTTTGTTTTTTTTCAAAAACTCAATTAAAAATATTTTTGGGCTGTGCATATTCAGCTCATTTAACATAATTATTTTGAGTAATCAACTGAAAGAAATTCATGAATGGAATCTTATCATTAAAATCTAAATTGTAATATTTATAAAAATTGGTGTTTTCTAAAAGAAAATCATTTTTCTTAACTTTGTGTTTAAATGTTTTTTCGTCAATAGGGAGACGTGCACGAAATCTTAATTCTGGTAAGTAATTAGTTGGATATAGAAAAAGTGAACGTTTTCTTAAAAAAGGACTAATATGTTCATATGTTGCTGTAACAGTTTTTGTATATTTTTTTCCATCATATGAATAAGCAAAAACTTTTGCACCTGTATATGAAATTGGTTCATAAGTTAATTTACGATACGAAATATCATAAAAATAATTATTTCTAATATCGTATTTATCAATACATTCTATAAAAATGGGGTTGCGAGCATCCTTGATAACTGATATATTGACATCAGTAAAATCATAGTCATTAACACGCGAAATACCCATTTCTTTTAAAACATAACGACGAATATCAGAAAGACTGAAGTTATTGAATGCATGGGATAATTTCGCATTTTTCTTTACTGTTATTTCATTAATCTGACTTAATAAGTTATTTTTTTGTCTTTCAAAATCATTGATTATTTTTTTATTATTAAAATAAAGCTTTAAAAATGCAAGTCCAATAATAAGAAAACAGAAAAATATGATTACTCCATTTCAGAAAGTTCTTAAACTAATTTTTAAATGTTTTTTAAGTTTAGATATTTCTACATAAAGATTTTGTATATTTTTGTTTGCTACTATGGCTTCATTTTCGATGTTTTCGTTATATTGTTTTAAACGATCTTGAATAAAGATTTTAAACAATTCTTGCGAACGTTTAATTGCTTTTTCATAAAATTGACTAATTGGATCAGAAAATACATCATCGATTGTAGTTACTGTTTTATTCATGTCTTAACCTCTTTTTTATTAATCTAACCCTAAATCTTCTTCATCATCTACTAATACATAACGTTTCTTAGTTTCTGTATGTGATTCTGAAGAATCTTTTTGAGAAGGAGAATAATAAAAATTGTTTTTTGTATTTTCCTGTTCGATAGTTGTTGTCGACTCGTTTGGTTCTGGTGTAAATGTTTCTTGACTCTTTTCATTTTCATATTCATCAAAATCAGCTAATTCATCTGATTTTGCTTCAATATTATCTTCTTGACTCTTTTGTGGCTGCGGTTCATAATAAAACTCTTCATTAAATGTATTTTCAAGTTCCGATTCTTTTTCTTTTTCCGGTTCGATTGAAACGATATCTAAGACATCAAATTCTTTTGTGTCAAAAGGACTATCGGAGATGATTACATTTTCTTCAGTTTCCATTTCTGAACTTATTTCTTTAGTAATCTCAGCTTTTTCAATTTTTTCAATATTTAAATTTTCTTTCGAATTAATGTCTGAAAGTTCATCTTGATCATCAAAATTACGTTTAATAACACCATTAACAACTGGTTTTTGAATTTCAACACTTCCCACTGGTTTATTATTTTCAATTATTGGAACAACTTGTTTAGTTTTTTTGTATGTTGGTTTTTTTGCATAATTTGTAACATTATGAACAGATTTAGCTTTTTGACGTTTAGCTTTGCTTCATGAAATTTTATCAAAAGCATTTTGAGAAATAAAGAAAGCAACAATAGCAAAAAGTAAGGCAAATACTCCAATTAAAATGCTTAAAACAGAACTACCAATACTTGCTGTTACTGCCATATAAAAAGCACCTATTAATCCTATTGAATACTGGTTAGGCAGTGCTTTTACTTCAGTATTTGAATATTGGTTGAAAAATTCTTGAAATACTAATTTAAAGTGATTACCTGGTTTTTTTAATACATCACTAACGGCGTTATTATGAGAGAACACATAAATTGAAGTACCCATAATAATAATTGCAAAACATAGAACAATAAATCTTCACATTGAAAAGTGGAAGACACCTTGAACACATAAATTGAAGTACCCATAATAATAATTGCAAAACATAGAACAATAAATCTTCACATTGAAAAGTGGAAGACACCTTTAAGAATATAATTGTCTTTTAACTTTAATCATCTTTTTAAACAAAACATTATTCCAGTTAAATAGAATAATGTTGAAAACATACCGAAGACTGCTCCGATTGTGTAAGTATGAATGGTTGTTAAAAAAGGTACTGATAAAAATGAAAATATGAAAAATGTAATTAAAATCAATAAAGCAAAAGAAAGCAATACTTTTTCATCTTTTCAAAAACGATAAGCATTTTTGTTTTGTTTTGCTAAAGTTTGTTTTTTAATACTATTAATTTTTTGAAATAATTTGTTAGATTTCATATAAAGTCACCACCACAAGAGGTTCTTTGTACAATGCTTTAAAAATTTTCTTTCTTATTGAACGACGTAATTTTTCTTGGATATCTTTTAAACTGATTGTTTCAGCCTCTTGGAATTCCTTAGTAAATAATTTTTCAATAATTTCATAAATCATTGCCTTATTTTCTTTTGAAACAATTCCGTAACTTGTTATATTTAAATCACCCATTGGCATTTTTGTTTTGTAATCAATTAATGAAGCAATCGCAATAACTCCGTCTCTTGCAAGTGTTTCTCTCTCTTTAATTACTTCGTGTGAAATATCTCCAATACCAAAACCATCAATTATTACATCACCACAGTGTCTAATCATGTGTTTTTGACTTGTTAATTCTCAATCAGTAAATTGCGCTACTTTACCATTGTTTAAAATTAAACAATTATTTTGATTAATTGAAGTGTGTTTTGAAATTTCTGAACTCGCTAACGCAAAGTAACGATATAACCCTTGAATTGGAATGTAATATTTGGGTTTGAAAAATTTAGCGACATCAATTAAATCTTGTTTTGCCGGGTTACATGAATAATATTCTGATGAACTTAATTCAATTAAGTTAGAACAGGTTCTGGCAATTTCATCTAATGTTACTGCGTAATTTACTTCTAATCCATTTACAGGCGGTGCAATCATAATAACGGTGTCTGATGTTTTCAATTTCAAATACACATCATTGTCAGAAGCAATTCTTAGGAAACGATTATGTAATCTTTCAATTGCTCCAGTTACTAAAATGACAGCATTATCAACTGTATTTGCATTACGATAATCAATAATTTTTGGGAAGGTTAATTTTGGATGCATTTTTTGAACCAAACTAATTAGCTGTGAATATGTACGTCCATATGTAATAACAGGACGATTATATTTTTGAGCAAGAAGAAGAATTTCATGAGCTGTTATCATATCTTCATCATAGATTCCCACAATAATTCTTTCGTCTGGTTTAGCTTCTGAAAATTTATATTCAATTTGACTTGAAACTCATAGTTTTTCAAATGTTTTTCCAGGTGAGTTTGATTTACCTGAAACCTCCATAATCAACATTTTTACTTCATCTTCACCAATTTGATGTCTTATTTTTTGCAGATTTGTTTGACCATAAGGCCCTAAATTTCCAACTACGAAATTAGTTAAAAATAAAATATTTCCTTGATTGTAGTTAAAGTTAAATCCTAAAATACCAGGAAGAGCACCTGCTAATGAAAGAGGAGTAATTAAAACTTTTCCAATATTGAAGGGTTTATTAGTTGCAATAACTTCATACTCATTATGTTCAATGTTATATTTTGAAATTCTTTCTAAAACAACAAATTTATTAAAAGTTGAAGTATAAATTTTTAAACCTTTAATTTTCATTAAAAGTCAAGGTAAGGCACTAAAGGATTCATTGTGAACGTCAGTAATAAAAACACCTTTGATATTGTTTTTATGTTTTTCTAAGTATTCAAAATCAGCAATTAATGTATCAATTCCATTGTGGCTATTGATTGGAACTTTGGTTCCGGCGTTAATGATAAAAATTTTTGACTCAATTTCTAAAACGTAACAGTTTTTACCATTTTCGTCTTGTCCACCAAGAGCAAAAAAATTAATTTTTGACATAAGGCTCCTTTTTTATTATTAATTTGAATAATTTAAGTATTTCATTAAATAAATGATATTAATATTTTATATTAAACTTGCTTTAAAAGACTAAAAAACATCAAGAAAACCATTTTTTTTAAAACAAAATAAAAAATAGGGACTACTGCCCTATTTTGATTATAAATTTGCCATGTGTTTTAAAGTTCTTACATATTGCGAAACGAAGCTTTGTTCGTTGTCATATCATGAAAATACTTTGTATAGTTTTTTACCATCAACCTCAACAACAGCAGTTAGTTTTGAGTCGAATACTGAACCATATGTTGTTCCAATAATATCGCTTGAAACAATTTCATCTTCACAGTAAAGTAATGAATCAGAAGCGTTGTTTTTGATTGCTTCGTTAATTTCTTCAATGGTTGGTTGTTTTTCAAGTTCTAGTGTTAAATCAACGATTGATCCAGTAATTGTTGGAACTCTTAAAGCTGAACCATCAAGTTTTCCTTTTAATTCTGGAATAACTTTTCCGATTGCCTTTGCTGCTCCTGTTGTTGTAGGAACCATGTTTTGAGCTGCAGCACGAGCTCTTCTTAAATCTCTGTGTGGACCATCTTGAATATTCTGATCAGCTGTGTAAGCGTGAACTGTTGTCATGAAACCTTTAACAATTCCAAATTTTTCGTTTAAGATGTTAGCCACTGGTGCTAAACAGTTTGTTGTACATGAACCTGCTGAAACTATAATATCATCAGCATTTAGAATATTGTGGTTTACTGAGTAAACGATTGTTTTAATGTTATTTGAACCTTTAGCAGGTGCTGTAATTAAAACTTTTTTAGCTCCAGCTTGTAGATGTAGTGAAGAACCTTCTTCAGAAACGAAACGTCCTGTTCCTTCAACAACAATATCGATATTTAAATCTTTTCATGGTAATTGTGCAGGATCTTTTTCTGCAAAGATAGGAATAACTTTTCCATCAATAATTAAATTATTTCCTTCTGATTTAATATCGTGTTTAAAGCTACGGTGAGCTGTATCATATTTTAATAAATGTGCTAGAGTCGCTGCATCTGTTAAGTCATTGATTGCAACAACTTCTAAATTATCATCATTGAAAATTTCACGAAAAACTAATCTTCCAATTCTACCAAAACCATTGATAGCAATTCTTTTTTTGTTCATTTTGATCTCCTTCTTTTTTTAAAATAAAATGTATATTAAATTATATAAAAAAATAGCCTCAAAAAAAAGTGCTATTTTTGTGGAACATTATTTTTCTTGGTCGAAAATATTTTGACAAAATTGTAATTGTCACGAAGAATTTTGCGAACATTACCTTCAATTTTTTTATTATTTATATTGTCTTGTTCATTTCTTGAAAAAATTAGTTGTGAACTATAGTGACTATATAAATTAGAACTTGATGAAATTAGAGTTCTCTTTCTAAAACGAAGACGATTTTGTAAAATGTTTATAATGTAATTTTGAATATATCAATCTGGTTTCAGACTACCACCAAAATCAATAAAAAATAGATTATCAACTTCTATTAAAAGTCTAATAACATCATTGTTGTTTTGAGAATATTGATTATTTAAAAGGAATGAACCTAAAATATTGTAATCAATGATTGCTACTGATTCACCTCTTGAGGTTAATTGAATTGATAAAAATTTAAAATAAGATGAAACTTTAAAAACTTCATTTGTATAGAAGAAGTAGTTAGAAATAATTGCTTCAGTTTTAATTTCTTTATGAATTTGAGCCAACAGACCGTTTTTTGAATCTCCCCCTTGTTGATCTCATTCTAAAACCATAATAGCATCTTTTTTTATTAATTCACGATTGTGTTTCGACACTTTATCATCAAAAGAAAAAGTTTCTTCTAAATCTTTGTCTAATGAATTAATGCTTGTTAATCAATAACATGACAAGGCTTTTTGTTTAATATATCAACTATCTCCACTTCAATCGATATCTAAAAAACCTGAACCATTAATAAATAATTTTCATTTTGGTTTAGTTTTGTTTATTTCAATAAAATTTTTGTATTTAAGTAATAAATGCAATCCGCTATTAATTTGATCATCTGTTAAGTTTAAGGTTGAAACAACTTCTTGCACATCTTCTGAGGCAAGAATGCGGCTTTTTACTTCGTTTCTTTTAATGGTTTTTTCAGGATTTGCAATTAATTTTTCCAGTTGTAAATCACTATCCACTTCAAAATTAGACATCTCAGTCCTCTATTCCGTATTTTTTGAAAATATCTTCAGGTTCTTCTGTCTTTATTTTAAATTCCGGTGTTGTTGTTGAAAAACCACCTAATCCTTCATTTAATGTCTTCTTAATTGACAATGAAGATTCAAGTTCACGTTTAATAGCTTCTGGATTTGTAATTTTTCTCATTTTATAATCCATTGCAATTTTTTCAATATAGGCAACAACAATTTGATTATTTTTTTGTCATGAAAAATTAATAAATAAATTAATTGAATAGTTATTAAATCCCATACTTAGTAAATCATTAATCATTTTTAGTTGTGAAGGCGAAATTGAACGGTTTGTTAACGATTCACAGTAATCAGTTGGTGTTGCAATTTTAATCAATTCTTCAATACTAGTAACTGTCATATTAACTGTATTTTCGTAATTAATACGATTTAACTCGCTGGTGCTAATATTGCTTTCTTCAAAAATATCAAAGAAATTTTTTGAAAGATTTTTATATTGTGATTTGTCAAATTGGTAAAAATCGCTTCTGTGTTGAATTTTGTTATATCTTTCTTCACCAATTTTTTCAATCAAATGTTTACTTAGTAAACTTTGTGAAAAGTTTTTAATATCCATTGGTTTTTTAATTTGAATTAAGCCAGCATCATACAAATCGGCTTCATAATATTGGATTAAGCCAACAGCTTCAAGTTTTTCTTTTGCTAAATTAAAATCATTTTGATTGATATTTAAAGTGTTAATAAAATCAGATATTTTATATTTATATCTTTTGTCATTAATATTTAAATCATATTCATCCAAAAGAGCAAAAAATAAACTTGATGCTGTAGCACCGATAATCGGAGAATATAGAGTTCTTACATTTTTAAAATCAGAATTATCAATAACAATATTTTTTTCTATATAAAAACTACTATAGTTCATACCGACCCCTTAACGTTTTTTTGATGTTAATATTTTAAGAAGCAGTGAAGAAAATTTCAAATATTTTTTTTAAAAATTTTTTTGTTGTCACTTTTGTACACCAAATATTGACAACTTTGTCATTAAAAAAGCCCTTATTTAATGTATCAATTACATTTTTTTCTAAGTTATTTACATTTCTCTTTTTTAAATTTTTTAGACGAATTTTTTCGCTTGTTTCAATTCTTATAATTTTGTTAAAAAGTGGCACAAAATTACCATTAGAAGTATAAATGTTAGGCACTTCAGCAAAATCATAATGGTGATTTTTTAAATGATCTTCAATAATTGGATAAATAATTTTTTCCAATTTATCCACAAAGTTATAATCCTGAATAATACTATCACGCAGTGCTTTTTTATCTACTTCGTACTCATTTACGTATTGGTCACCTAAAATTTCTTGTATTTTTTTATAACCTATACTTCCTTTTTTATATATATTTTTTACGTAATTATCTGCAATGAAAGTTTTAAAACCCCTTGCTTCTAAAATGTTCAAAAGGGTTGTTTTTCCAACACCACTTTTTCCAATAATCGCTATCATTAGTTCGCCTCAAACTCTTTTAATTTTGATTTTATTTGTTTTAATTCTAGTTCTTCAAGCATCTTTTCTGCTTTTGAACCAATAATAATATTTAACTTCTTGTTAAGATAGTCTTCCTGATTTAAAGGAACATCGTATCTAAGTTGTGCTAAATATTTATTTCTCAGCACTTCTTCCTTATATTCAAGAAATTTTTGTTGATATTTTTTGTCTAATTTTTCAAAGTTATTAAAAATTGATTCTAAAGAACCAAATTCTTCAATTAATTTAATTGCTGTTTTAGGTCCAACACCTTTAATGCCTTTAAAGTTATCAGAAGCATCTCCCATTAACGCTTTAATGTCAACAACATTGTGAGGATGGAAACCATATACTTCATAAAAATTATTTTGATTAAGAACAAAAAGATTTTTATTCTTTGGTTTTAAAATTGCTACTCGGTTATTAATCAATTGATTTAAATCTTGATCAGCTGAAAAAAGCAATACATAATTATCATCTTGAAATTTTTTAGTCAAAGTAGCAACAATATCATCAGCTTCGTAGCCTGGTTTTTCAAGCATTGGAATATTAAGTAGTTGTAGTAAATCTTTTATTTGTACTAATTGAATATAAAAATCTTCCGGTGCCTTTGCGCGCTGAGCTTTATAATCTTGATACATGTCGTGACGAAAAGTTTTTGCATTTGCATCAAAACAAAAGTAGACACTATCAGGAGAATAATTTCTTAATAATTTAAAAAACGTATTAAAGAACCCAACTATGGCATTAGTTTTCATTCCTGTTGAAGTTTCTAGCTTTTGATTCGAATATAAAGTACCGTAATATGATTTAAAAACTAAATAAGTTCCGTCAATAATGAGAATTTTTTGATTATTCATTAATTTCCTTTCAATTGCTGATTTTTCAATCACCACGTTGAGTTTTTAATATGTCAACTCAAATCATTTTGCCAGCATAATCTTTAATATCTGAAGTTGAGTCTCAAACAAAACAATCAATTGTTGCACTTGAGTCACTTAAAGTCACAATAATGAATTGTTTGTTAGTTTTTGATATTCGATTTTTAGTTTCATTAACATAAACTGCAATCCGGTGCTGTGTACCTTCATGAATATCGATTAAACGGTTGTTAGGACTTTCATATTTTTTAGTTTTTGAAATATTGTAACAACGACCTAAATAATTTATTTCATTAATTGACTCTTGATCAAAATCTTGAAGAAATTTATGGGTTTGCACATTTCAGTTGACTTTATCTCAGTAAATTGTCTTTGTTTTTGAATCAAAAGCATTAAGTATTTCGAACTTAAATTCTGTTGAATTTTCAAGGTTTTTAATGATGTTTGTTTGTGTATCAAATTCTCTTAGAATACTTGCATTGACTAACATCTTAATTTTTTCATCTCCTAAGCCAGCTGATTTTAATCTCAATATTGCTTCTAAAAGATTTTTATAAGGCCCATTTTTTTGTTTTTCATTAATGATTTGTGATTCAGTAACTTTACCTAGCCCTTTAACCATACCGAAAGGTAAATAAATTTTATTGTTTTTAATCACTGAAATATCCATACTATCGTTAAGTGATGGAGAAAAAATTTCAATTCCTAATTCTTGAGCTTCAAGACAGTATTTATTTAAAGTTTCCAATGAATTAATACTTGATGAAATAATCGCTGAGTAAAATTGCAGTGGATAATGAGCCTTTAAATATGCCATGCGATATGTTATCAATGCATAAGATACTGCATGTGATTTATTAAATCCATAACCAGCAAATTTTTCAATATTTTCAAAAACACCTAATGCAAATTCTTCATCATAACCATTAGCAATTGCTTTTTGTACAAACACCACTTTAAATTTTTCAAATTCTTCAATTTTTTTCTTACTAATTGCTCTTCTTAATAAATCAGCTTCAGCATAGTCCATTTTTGAAATTCTTTGTACTAATTTTAAAATTTGTTCTTGGTAAACCATAATTCCATAAGTATCTTTAGTAACCTCATCAAAGACTTCATTCACCACTGGAATTGATTCTTGTTTGTTTTTTCTTTTTGCATATGTTGAAATATGTTCCATTGTTCCTGGTCTAAAAAGAGAAATAATGGCAACAATATCATTTAGATCGCTAACTTTAACTTTTAGAAGAGTACTACGCATTCCAGGGCTTTCTAATTGGAAAATTCCAGCTGTTTTTGCCATAGTTAATAAATCAAAAGTTTTTTTATCGTTTAAAGGAATTTTTTCAATATCAAAATCTGGTTTGATTTTTCAAACCTCACTTAATATCTCATTAATTATTGTTAATGTTCTTAAACCTAATATATCGATTTTTAATAATCCAAAGGTTTCAAGATAATCCATTGATAACTGAGTTTGTAAGTGATTCACTGAGTTTATCATAACTGGCACTTTGTCAATAATTTTGTTTTGGCTTATAACGATACCAGCGGCATGTGTCCCACTTTGACGATAGAAACCTTGAATTTGACAAGCTTCATTAAAAGCTTCCATTAAATCGTTGTTTCCTGTTTCGTGATTGCTATATTTTAATAGTTCATTTTTAAAAGAAAAACTTTTTTCATAAGCTTCTTCAAGGTTTTCTACATTGTTTGGAATTTTCTTGGCAAGTGAGTCAATTACTGGATTAGGAATTTCAAAACTTCTTGCAGCATCGCGCATTGCTGATTTAGTACCTAATGTTGAAAATGTTACAATAGTAGCAACGTTTTCAATACCATATTTTTCAGTTAGATATTCAATCATTAAATGTCTTTTATCATCTTGAATGTCAATATCAATATCTGGCATTGTTACCCGTTTTGGGTTCAAAAATCTTTCAAAAAGTAATCCATATTCAATTGGATCTATTTGAGTAATATCCATTAAATATGAAATTAAAGAACCAGCTGCTGACCCTCTTCCCGGACCTGTTGAAATATTATTTTTCTTAGCTCATTTAATAAAGTCTCAAATAATTAAAAAATAATCTTCAAATCCTAAGCTTGTTATAACGTTAAGTTCATATTTAACTCTTTGAATATATTCTTCACGATTATGGGTTATATGTTTTAGTTTTCAATTAATGTTTTCAAGAACAATCTTTTTTAAATACTCAACACTACTGATATTATCAGGATTTGGATAGACAGGCATTTTAAATTTAGATTGTTCAATATTAATAACTAACTGTTTAGCTAGATTGTTGGTTTTATCAATTAATTGAATTAATTTAGGATCATCGGTCTCAATATCAGACATTATTGAAGTATTGAAGTTTTTAACTGTTTGTTGTGTTTTAATTCAATTTAAAGTGTCTAATGTTTTGTTTTCTAGAATATCAAAAATTCTATTTTCATTAACTAATAAAAAGTTGGCTTCATCAAGATTTAAATTCTTGTCTTCATAAGTTCTCAAATCAATACCAACATAAAAATTACTTGCATTGCTCAAAAATTTTTTATATTTTTTAAAATACCCTTTAGTTGGATGATCAATTAAAACAATATCCGGAATATTTTCAAGCTGACTAAATTCAATTTTGTCACCTTGAAATTGTTTAAAATTTAACTTAAAAATTTCTTTTAAACCTGAGTTATTTTTAGCTAATAAAATTACTCTAAAGTCAGTATCATCATGATAAGCATCGATGTCAATACCATAAATTGTTTTAATATTTTTTGCTCTAGCTTTTATACAAAAAGAAGCATAACTTAACATGTTATTATGTTCAGTAATTGTTAAATACTCAATTGAGTTTTTTTGTGCTCAATTGAGTAAGTTATCAAGTTCAATAGTGGATTCTAGAAAAGAAAATGTTGTATTGGTATGTAAATTAATTAGTTTCATAAATTATTTATTTTCAAATTTAAAGATTTGGACATTGTCAACAGCTTCTTGTTCTAGTTCTAAAAGACGTTGTAAATCAAACTCGGCTTTCATAACATCGTCTAATTTTGGTTTTGTGACTGGATCTTTAGGAGCAAATAATTCACATGTTTCACAAGCTTTAACATTAGAAATTTCTAGTGTTCCAATTTCTTCTGCAATACGAATTGTTTCTATCTTATCATAACAAAGTACAGGTCTAAAAATTGGTAAATTTGTAACCTGTTGAATAACGTTAATGCTTTCTAGTGTTTGTGAAGCAACTTGTGCAATATTTTCACCATTTGATAAGGCTAGATAGTGATATTTTTCAGCAAGTTTTTGTGCAATACGATAAAAACTTCTGCGCATTAATGTTATTTTGTATCTTTGTGAACTTGTTAAAGCTAGATAATTCATAATTTTTGTATAGTTAACTTGGAATAATGTTGATTTCGTTTGGTATTTTGTTAGTAGTTTAACAATGTCTTCAATTTTTTTAGTTGTCATATCATCAGTATGTGGTGGAGTAATGAAGTTTAAATAATCAACAACTAAACCTCTTTTTTGCATTAGATTAGCAGCTACTGGTGAGTCTATTCCCCCACTAATCAAATGCAATGTTTTACCAGTAATTCCAACAGGCATTCCACCTCTTGTATAAATAACGTCAGTAAATACAAAACATTTGTCGTTTCTAATTTCTAAATAAACAACAAGATCAGGATTTTTCATAATTACTTGTTTATTTTCAAATTTAGATAAGATAAAACCACCCATTTTTTGATTCATTTCTGATGAAGTTAATGGGAAATTTTTGTTTGATCTTTTTGTGTCAACACGAAATGTTTTAAATTCTTTATCTTTTATTAGTTCTAAAATTTGATTTTCAATAGCTTCCATCTCTGCTTGAACTTCATAAATTATTGAATAACTCGAAAGACCAAAAATATATTTTAAATTTTCAATATTTTCTTCGCTATATTCAAGATATCCACGGTCAAAAGTGGTTATAACTTCACCAGTCATTTTTTGTGCTAAATTGTCATGTAATTTTTTAATAAATGTATCACGATTTTTCCCTTTTAGTGTGAGTTCTCCGTATCTTAATAAGATTTTTTTGTTCATTAGTTTTCTCCTGTTTCTATATATTCTTTTAAAAGTCTTAATGTTTTTACATAATTAGCTGAATTATTTTCATATTGCATATGTTCTAATACTGCTGATAATTTAGGTTCTTTAAGACGATATGAATTAAAATATTGCGACGACACACGATATGTTTTATTTGCATCAATCTTAATTCCAACGGTATTTTTTAAAATTTCGATTAATAATTCTAAATCATTTAATTTTTCGTTAAGTTCTTCATATTTAAAATTTTGCGTGTTAATATTTTTCACGATAATATTTCTAAGTATAAATATTTTTTCAATAAACTTTTCTTCATTTGGACTGATGATAATATCAAAAATTGAAACGTTGTATTTGATATCAAAAAGAGTTTTTTCCAAACTTTGAAATTTATCAAATAATTTATTTAGTGGGTTTAATTCTTCATTGATTTTTTTAATAAGCAAAAATGATGAAGACATATTTTTAATTAATGTGTTTAATGTGTTTAATTTATGTGTATAACTAAAATCATTATTTATTTCAATGCTCTTAAGTTCGTTAAAATAATTTTTCTTAGTTAAATTTTTAAGATTATCAAACATTTTCTTCGCTTTATTACTTGCAGTATTTTGATATATTTTTCAATCTTTTTCTAATTGGAATATTCTATTATTTAAAGTAATAATCTTACTTTCTAAATCAAATTTTATTAAATTAAAATTTTCAAAATAATAGAAAGCTGATTCTTCTTTTTTAAATATGTTTGTAATGTTAATCATTTTTTCAAATGTTTTTGAAATAAGATTATCAATCTTTACCCGGTTTTCATAATAATTATTTAATTCAAAAAGTTTTTTTATTTCGTTAATATTTTGTTTAATTTCAAAAAACAATTCTTTTAAATTTTGTTCGATAATAACGTTTTTGTAAAGGGAAGCCTTTTTCGAAATTTTTGTATTTTGTGTTACGAAAAATGTTTCAAATTTTTTAAGAACGAAGTCTAAAGAATTTACACCTCGAGACATTGTTATTGCAATTTTTAAAATTATTTTGTTAAGTGTAAACAACTTAATGTTGTTTTGTTTTTGAACATCATTTAAATGTGAATCATTACTAAAATATGACACAGATTCTACTCATTCTTTAACATTTTTCCGAATTTCATCAGCAAAAAATTCATAACGTTTTCTTTCATTATCAAAAGTGCCTTTTAATTCATTAAAAAAGTAAACATGTTTTTGATAATGAGATAATATCACATCAGGTTTTTCTGTGTGTTTATTACTGAATTTAAGAATCTTTTTAATAATTTTATTAGTAACACGGATTTCTTTTTTTATTTCTTTAATATCTTGATAAATTTTTCAGAAATTTTTAATTCTTACTTTTAGAATTTTTTTAAAGTTATAAGCAATGGTATATCTTAATTTGTCAGTCTTAAAGTTTATTGTGTTTTTCTTTTGCTCAATTTGAGAAAACATTTCTAAAAATGTTTCAAATATCTTTTGATAGTTTTGTGAGCTTTTTGAAAATAGTTCTAATTTTTCGCTTATTGATGATATTTCTTGAAATTTTTTTTCAATAATGTTTCTTTTTTTAATTATTGATTCCAATGCATATGTTTTAAAATAGTTGTAAATAAAAATAACCACTGAAAAAAGCAGTAGCATAAAAATAATAACTAATACAAAAATTAATACATAAAACATTACTATAAATTTTACAACATATATTATTATTAATTGATTTTTAGCTAAAATGATATACAATATATAAAGCAATGACACAGCAGTAAAACATTTATATGTTTTTTTGAATTCAACCAGATTTGAAAGTAAGAAAGCTGTACACCGAAATCATTAAAAACAAAAAAAATACAAAGAGTTTTACATGTCCTTGCAAGAAAGGAATATATTATGTCTCGTTTCAGAGGTTCAATTTTTAAAAAATCACGTCGTTATGGAATTTCTTTATTAGAAAACGGTAAAGAATTTGCAAAAGGAAAAGGACGTACATACGCTCCTGGTCAACACGGACAAAAACGTGTTAAATTAACAGACTATGGACTACACTTATACGAAAAACAAAAAGTTCGTTACATCTATGGTGTAAATGAAAGACAATTTGCAAACACATTCAAAAAAGCTTCTAAAAAAGCTGGGGTTACAGGTACAAACTTCCTACAAACTTTAGAATCAAGATTAGACAACGTTGTTTACCGTGCAGGATTTGCTAAAACAAGAAGACAAGCTCGTCAATTAGTAAATCACGGACACTTTACAATGGATGGACACAAAGCTGACATTCCTTCAATGTTAGTTTCAGTTGGATCAGTTATTGAATTAAAAGAAAAATCAAGAAACAACTCAGAAATCTTAGCAGCTATGAATGATAGAGCAGTTGCCGAATGAATTAAAAGAGAAGCATTTAGCGCAACATTTACAAGATTACCAGAACGTTCAGAATTAAACCAAGAAATCAATGAATCATTAATCGTTGAGTTCTACAACCGTTAATTCTTTTTCAAAACATTCCATTATTGGAATGTTTTTTATTTTGTTTTTTATAAAAAAATAAGAACATAACATTTGTTACATTCTTATAAAAACTTAAAAATAGTTAATTGTTTTAATAGGGTTATCCTTATAATCATTATCTCTAAACTTTATAGTTTCTTTAGGTGTATGACTTTTTAATCATTTTGCTGTTGCAAATAAATCTGATCTATACATTTCTGTGTCTTTTGTTCCGGTACCATCCAATAAAATAATTTTATGATTTGAACATGTAGATTTTAATTTGGGTACTATTAGATATACAAATTGTCTTTTGTCATCATATTCTTTAATATCTGTTGTATCAAATTTATAGCTAAAGATAGATATTGTATCAAAATATCCGTATACAATATCATCCTTTATATAAATACCTGTAATATCTTTCATATAATTTGGGTATCTTTTGTTAGCAAAATCAATCAATATGTCATATTTTTTTAAAAAATCAGCATCAAATTTATTCAGATTATTAAATTCTTTCATTCATTTTTCAGGATCTTTTAAATAATATCAAAATATATCTGTAAAGTAATATTCCAATTCTTCTGTATCTGTAATTAACCGAGTTTGAATGTTTCGGAAATTAGCTTGGTATGGATTTATAAAATCAGCATACTTGTCGATTTTAAACATTTGAGAGTGAGTGGGGATTTTATCATCTGTTAAATCAATTATTTTGGTTGTAACACATGAAAAAGCCACCAATGGTGTAGATACTAAAACTGCAGGTAATAATTTCTTTAACCTTTCTTCTCTTAATATACGCCCAAAAAACAATTTTTCTTAAAAATAGGCTAAAAAAATAAAAAGAGTAACCTTTTTGAGGTTACACTTATTATTCTTAGAATGAAATTTATTTTAGGATTTTGTCAAGAGTTCTTGCAACTCCTGACTTTTTGTAATTAAAACCAACATATATCGCCATATTTTTTAATTCTTGCGAAGCATTTTTCATCGCAATAACTCCACCTTGATAATAAACTGCAGTAGAATCGTTCATACTGTCACCAATATGATATGTTTTCATTGGATCAATATTTTTTAATGAACAAATGAAAGCATTAGCATTACCTTTACTTGCATTTTTATCATTAATTTCTAGTGCTTTGTTATTCCCTGTCATTAAAACATTAATATTTATTTCTAACTCTAAAAGTTCTGACTGAATTTTTTGTAATTTTCTTTTTGAAAATGAAAAAATTAAAATTTTAGTAACATCACTATAATTTTGAATTTTGCTTGGTGAAGAAATAATATATTCATTTTTAAATAATGGGAACATTTTTGAAATAGTACTATTGCAATAAATTGTTCTGGATGAATTCAAAATAAAAGGAACTTTACGTTTTGCTAAATATTCACAAATATTTTTTACAGTATTTTCCTTAAGGGTATATTTTTTAATTATGTTACCAGTTTTATCAAAAATAATTGCACCATTTTGAGCAATACCGTAGTCTAAACCTAATTCATTAGTTAAATTTACAAGATTTTTACTAAATCCTCTTCCTGTCGAAATAAAACAAGGAATATTTTTATTTAATTCAATAATTGCTTGTTTATTTTCAGCACTAATATACGGTTTTTTATCTACTAATGTACCATCTAAATCAAAAAATAGAGCTTTTGGTTTTATTTGCATACTAAACACCTAAAATTTTTTCTAATTGTGAAGCTGTTGTAAATCCAACTCCGTTTCTTACTTGTGTTCCGTTATCGTAAACGAAGTATGAAGGGATTGAAGTTACTGAGTATTCTCTAGCTAATTGACGGTTTTCATCAACGTCAACTCTGTATACTGTTACTTCTGGGTGTGCTTTTTCGAATTTTTCCACTTCTGGTGCGAACATCACACACATTCCACATCATGTTGCTGAGAAAACAACTAAGCTTTTCCCATTTGAAAAATCTAAGTCTTCTGCGCTTTTTACGTTTTTAATCATTGTAAGCCTCCTTATTTTGTTACTTGATATCTATATTATAATACATTTAAAAAATAAAAAAAGTGCATTTTTACTTAAAAAAACGCGCTTTTTTGTACTTTTTCGTTTTTTAGTATGCTTTTGCAAAGATAACATTACGTTTTGTTTCAGTACCACTGATAACACATTTTGATTTTTTGTTAGTTTTAATTGGATCAACAAAAGGAATACAACGAGCTGTTGCACCTGTTTGTTCTTGAATTCATGCTTCAGCATTTTCATCACCGCAGAAAGGCATTAATACTCATTTACCTTCGTTAATTTTTTGTTTAAAGTCTTCAAAATCATCACAAACAACGATATTATTTATCATTCTTTCATATGCTGAATCATATAAGTTTTTGTGAATGCTATCAAAAAGTTTTTTGAATTCCCTTTTTACTTCACGCCCAAAATTAAAAGTAATTTTTTCTAAAGTATCTCTTCTGACAACAGTAAGAGTTCTTTGTTTAGCTTCATTTGATCCAATCTCAATTCTTAATGGAGTTCCATGAATTTCGCTATTAGCCGCTTTAAATCCTGGCCCTTTATCGCTTGAATCCAAGCTAACACGGAAGTTTTTTTCCAATAATTGTTTTACTTCTTTTGCGAATTTTTTAACTTCTGGGTCTTTGTGTCCAAAAATTTCTAAAATATCAATTTGAACAGGCGCTACTTTAGGAGGAATAATAATTCCACGATCATCACCATGAGCCATAATTAAAGCACCAATTAATCTTGTTGTTACTCCTCAACTTGTTCCATATGCATATTCTCTTTCATTATTTGAATTTTTGAAAGTAATGTTAAATGGTTTAGTAAAGTTTTGTGCAAGATAGTGACTTGTACCAGCTTGAAGTGCACGACCATCTTTCATCATTGCTTCAATTGTATATGTTGAACAAGCACCACTAAATTTTTCACGTGGTGTTTTTTTGCCTTGAATAACAGGTATAGCTAAAAAGTTTTTCAAGAATTTAGCATAGGTTCTTAGCATTAATCTTGTTAGTTTTCTTGCTTCTAAAGCATCATCGTGAATTGTGTGTCCTTCTTGTCATAAGAATTCTGTAGTTCTTAAAAAAGGATTAGTTGTTTTTTCTCATCTAATAACGTTGGCTCATTGATTATAAACTAATGGTAAATCATTGTAACTTTCAACTTCATTTTTGAAAAATTCATTAAATAGAACTTCGCTTGTAGGACGAATATAGTAGTTTTCAGCTAATTTTTTTCCACCAACTTGAGTTACTGTAGCGAGCTCTGGATTAAACCCTTCAACATGTTCTTTTTCACGATTAATTAAACTTTCAGGTATTAATAATGGGAAATAAACGTTTTTTACTCCCAATTTTTTAAATTCGTAATCAAGGTTTTTTTGAATATTTTCTCAAATTCCATATGAAAGCGGTTTAAAAATAATTGATCCACGTGCTTGACCATAAGCAATTAGATCACCATTTTTAATGACATCAAGATATCAACGAGAGAAATCTTCTTTTAATGGAGTAATTTTTTCGATTTTTTTTGACATAAAATTCCTTTTACAATGTACAATTTTTGTGTTATAAGTAATAATAAAATTATATATTATTTATCATTTATAACAATCAAAACCCATAAGGAGGCTAATGTGGAAAAAAAATTAACTAACTATGAAAAACTTTTAAAATCTCACCCTGAATTCGTTCAAGCTTTCGGTAATTTATCAAAAGTTTTATACTCTTCAAATCATCTAGATGCTAAAACTAAAGAATTAGCAGCTGTTGCTTTAGCAACTTCAAAAAGATGTAAACCATGTATGAGAGCACACATTCCTAAAGCATACAAAGAAGGTGCTACAAAAGAACAAATTCTTGAAGCAGCAATGACAGCTGTAGGATTTGGTGGTGGACCAATCTACATGACAATTATTAATGATGTTATGGACATTCTAGAAGAATTAAAATAAAAATATCAAAAAATGCCTTAAGGGTATTTTTTTTATTATCTTTTTGTGTATTTTTAATCTTTAAAAAGTAATAAAAAAATAGCACTATAATGCTATTTTAGATTTGGAAAATATTATTTTAGATATGAAGAATATTTCTTTATATTATCTATATTTAAGCTTAAATCCCAATCATCGTTAATATCTAGTGATCACAATAAAGTATAAAAGTTTACCAAACATTTAATTCGATAATATTCATTAAAATCAACGATGCTATCATACATTTCTATAAATTGTTTTTCTTGTGCATCATCAAAATTTAAATTAGACATTAAATATGCAATATCAAAGTATTTAGAATTTTTACATACATATTCTAGATCAATAAATTTGATCTTATTATCTTTAGTTAAAAGAATATTTGTAATATTTAGGTCATTGTGTGAAACAACTTCTGGTTTTAAATCTTTAAAGTTTTCAATAATTTTAGTTTTTAATTCTTCACTTAAGTCATTTAGAATTGGATGAAATTTGTATTCAAAGAATAGGTGTTCAATTCTTTGCAAAATATTATTGTCAGCAACTTCGATATCTGAATTATGGAAATTTTTAAGTGTCCGAGCAATTAATTCCAGTGTCTGTTCATTTTCAATATTAATTACACGACTATGAACAAAATCTTTTACCAATAAATATTCATCTTCATATAATGTGTTTATTGCAAAGTCATGATTATTAAAAATCTTTTCATCATTTAAATGATTAAATCCTGTGTAATTTTTTTGCTGAATGAATTTATCATTGAAAACAAAAGATTCGTTTGTAAACCCTGTTTCGATTTTTTTCAGTCCTGAAGAATTTTTTAAAAAATCACAATAAGTGTTTTTGTATGAATATTCACGAAATAAATCAGTAACATATTCAAGATCTTCAAATTCTTTTTCAGTTAGACGAAACTCTTTTTTTAGCAGTTTTTTGTCAAATCCGATTTGATACAATGATAAAACATCAAAACCAACATGTGCTTTTCTTACTCATTCTAGATCTAGAAGTTTTACTTGTTTTTTATCATTTATTAAAATGTTTTTTAAAGCTAAATCACCATGAATCACAACATTTCTTTTATCTTGGATTTTTTCAATAATTCTTAGAAATTTAGGATCTGAAATGTCGTATTTATTTCAATTAATCTGATTTACATCAAGTTTTTGTTTATGAAATTGTTTTAATTCTTTAATAACCATCTTTTGAATTTCTTCAGTTAATGGAACTGTTTCAAGTGTTTTACCTTCAAATCATTTTCTTATTAATAAACCTTTTTTGTAGAATAAACAATCTGGGTCTTGTAAATAATACTTTTCTTCTGTATCATGATCTACTAATTTTGAAGAAGGTACTCTTAGTTGTACAAATTTATTACCTTTATATCTTGCTTTGAATGTGTAATTATGAAATCCTTTGTACACAAATTCAATATCTGATAATAAGTTTTTTTTAACCATTTCATCAATCATTTGTTGATACTCAGGTAAAATGTCGTATAAATTTTTCATAGTCTTATTTTACATACTAAAAACAAAAACACCAAAAAACTCACAAAATAATTTTTTTGTTTATAAATTGTCAAATCAAGTTGGTTTTTGAAACTTTATTTTTTAATCTTAATATAAAGTGAAAAACATCTACTCTTTTCTTGTCAAATATTTAAATAAGTTATATAAAAAAACCTCAATTACTATTTGAGTAATTAAGGTTGCATTTTTAATTATTATTTAACCATATCTTTAACATAACGAGCAATAACTAATTCTTCGTTTGTTCTCATTTTATATACTGGTATTGTTGATGCTTTTGATGAAATTACTTTGTAATCGTCATATTTTTCTAAGTTTGCTTTTTCTGAAAGTTTAACTCCGAAATATTTTAGACCTTTAATTACTTCATCTCTAACGATTTCATCGTTTTCACCAATTCCAGCTGTAAATACAATGGCATCGATTGGTTTACCGATTTTGTTAATATATTGAGCGATATAGTCAACAACTTTTGAACAAAATAGATCAACTGCAAATTTTGCTTTTGGGTTTGTATCAGAAACAGCATGTAAGTCACGGATATCGTTTGAAATTCCACTAACTCCTAAAAGTCCTGATTGTTTAACCATCATGTTGAATACTTCATCAATGTCGTGTCCTTCAACTCTTACTAGGTAATCGTTAATTCCGGGATCAACTGCTCCACATCTTGTTCCCATCATTAATCCATCTAAAGAACTAAACCCAACTGAGATATCTAATGATTTAGAATCTTTAACGGCACAAACTGATGAACCTGATCCTAAGTGAGCAATAACGATATTGTTTTTGCTTTTACCTAAAACTTTTTTCATTTTGTCATTAATATAGTCATGACTTAATCCATGGTAACCAAATTTGTAAATGTGGTATTTTTCTGCTCATTCTTGATTAATTGCGAATGTTGAGTTAATTTTTGGAATAGTTACGTGGAATGCTGTATCTTGACAAATAATTTTTTTAACGTTTGGTAATTTGTGTTCAAATGCTGAAACTGCTGAAAGTGTTGCAGGAGCATGTAAAGGAATAAACTTAGCAGCTTCTTCAATACTTTTCTTAACATCTTCATCATAGAATACTGGTGTTAAGTATTTGTGACCTGAAAGAGGTGTTCTAAACCCAATAGCCACAACTTCATCTAATGATTTGATAATTCCGTATCTTACTCAGATTTTTAATAAGTTTTCTACAGCAATTTCGTGATTTGGTAATTCAACTTTGTCTTCAAATTTAGATCCGTTGAATTTTGTAATAATATTTCCACCTTCGATTGTAATTCTTTCACATAATCCACTAGCAACTAATTCTAATTTTGCTTGTGAATAAAATGCTCATTTTAATGAAGATGATCCTGCGTTAACAACTAAGATTTTTTTCATTATCCACCTTTTACTATTTGTTTAAAAATTCGTATCCTTTTAATACTGTAATTGATGTAACATCAATAACGTCTTGAACTGTAGCTCCACGGCTAAAGTCATTAATAGCTCCATTAACTCCTTGGATGATTGCTCCAACAGCTCCATATTTTCCTAAACGTTGTGCAATTTTGCATCCAATGTTACAGCTTTCTAAGTTAGGGAATACAAAGATTCCTAATGGGTCTAATGGCGCACCTTTAAATTTGTGTTCTCTTACACCTAAATCATATGCAGCATCAAATTGCATTTCCCCTGGAATCATATTAACTCCAGCTTCTAAAGCCATTTTAACTGCTGAACGAACTAATTCAGGGTTTTCACCTTTTCCTGATCCGTTTGTTGAATATGTTAAGAAACCTGCTAAATCATTCATTTGCATTGTTCTTGCAAAGTCTTGAGCATTTTTAGCAATATCAACAAGTTGTTCAGCTGTTGGTTTTTCAACTGTTGAAGGATCTGTAAAAATGAATCTTTCATCATCTTTATGCATAACAATAACTGATGAAATTGTTTTAATTCCTGGTTTTGCTCCGATACATTTGAATGATGCTCTTAAGATATCTGCTGTTGAGTAGATTAATCCACCAACTGCTGAATCGATATCTTTTGTTCTAATCATCATTGCTCCGAAGAAAGGACGTGTGTGAAGATTTTTACGACATGTTTCTAAATCTTCTTTACCTTTACGGATAACAACAAGTTCTTGAGCATATTTTTCAATTTGATCTTCAACTTGTGTCATGATGATATTTTCTAAACCATCATTAACTACTTGGCTTTCGTTTTCTAATAACATAACTGGTTTTGCTAAGTTATTTTCTTTTAAATATTTAGCCGCTTCTCTGGCTCTTTGGTCATCTCCGTCAATGAAAAGCACGCTTAAAACTTTTTCAGCAGCTTTTGCTTTGATTAGAGAGTTAATGTATTCACTAAATTTTGACATTTTTCTCCTCCGAATAGATTTTTTAAAATTAGTAATAAATTTATTAATAATAAAATTTTAAGACAAAAATGATTTTTTTTATCTTTTTGGTTATTTTTGTTAATTAATAAAACACTAATAGTTAATTTTTAGAGCTTTTTATATAAATATATGTTTGTTTAAATATTCTATTATATTAAATAGGAAGAGTTAGACTAAAGAGAATAAATGAACTAAAAAAGCATTGCCCTCAATGCTAAAAAATCAAAATTGCTAATATTTTTAAAGTTAATTGTAATAATATTATCCACATTAACATCCAAATAATGAATTTAGAATATATTTTGAATCAAAAAAACAAACGATTATCAAAATTTTGCAAAAATGAAAAATATAACGGTTTTTTATTGAATTTGTAAATTTTAATTTTTTTCTTAAATTTCATTATTACGTTATATATCAAATCTATATATTTTTTATAATTATTATATTTCGCTATTTTTATTGTGTAAGTACCAAAAAAATAAGTTTTTTGTATTTATTAACAATTTTTTGTATTTTTTCAAGAATAAAAATTTTTTTTATTTTTTTTATTTTATAATTTAATTGCATTATTTGCAAAAGAAATGAAAGGAAAAGTAAATGAGTTTCAAATATATTAAAGCTGGCAAAGTTATGTCAGATAAAAACGAAATGATTCGTCTATTAGACATCGATGGAAACTTAATCGATAAAAGCTACAAACCATCAGCTTCTAAAGAAGAATTATTATCAATGTATAATTTCATGGTTAAATCTCGTCAATGAGATACTTATGCATTACAATTACAAAAAACAGGACGTTTAGGAACATTTGCTCCAAACTTAGGAGAAGAAGCTTTCTTATCAGCATTAGGTGCTGTTATGAAAAAATCAGACTGATTCGTTCCTCACTACCGTGTTTTAGCAACATTATTATCACACGGTGTAAAAATGAAAGATATGTTTAACTACTGAAGAGGAACAGAACAAGGTTCACGTTTCGCTGACGATGTTAATTCATTACCAATGCAAGTTGTTATTGCATCACAAATCTCAATGGCAGCCGGAGTTGCTTACGCACTAAAACAACAAGGTAAAAAAGATGTGATTGCATTCACTACAATCGGAAATGGTGGAACAAACGAAGGTGAATTCCACGAAGGGCTAAACTTAGCAGCTGTTCGTCACCTACCAGTGTTCTTCTCAATCGCAAACAACCAATGAGCTATTTCAGTTCCTGAAAGAAACAGCTACATCGTTGACACACTATCACAAAGAGCATTTTCATACGGAATGCCAGGTCTACGTGTTGATGGAAACGATTTACTAGCTTCATACGAAGTTGCTAAAGAAGTTGCTGAATACATCAGACAAGGAAACGGACCAGCATTAGTTGAATTCGTTACATGACGTCAAGGACAACATACAACATCAGATAACCCACGTATCTACCGTTCAGCAGAAGAAGAAAAAGAACACGAAAAATGAGAACCAATGCACCGTATTGAAAAATACCTATTCGACAATGGTTATTTAACAGCTGAAGAAAAAGAAAAAATGTGAGACGATGCATTAGCAGAAGCTAAAGCAGCTTACGAAGAATCAACAGCAGACCTATCAAAAGAAGGATACGAAGATATCTTCAAACACACATACGCTGAATTACCTGAAGAATTATTACAACAAAAAGAAGAAGGGAAAAAATACGCTAAATAATTGTTTAACAATTGTTTAAATATTTTAAAAGGTTAAATTATGGAAGACAAAAAATTAATTTCAGTTAATAACATTGGTGCTTTAAATGACGCCCTACATGTAATGATGGAAAAAGATAAATCAGTTGTATTATACGGAGAAGACTCAGGATTTGAAGGTGGAGTTTTCCGTGCTACAGAAGGTCTACAAAAAGCTTTTGGTGAAGATAGAGTTTGAGACTCACCAATTTCAGAATCAGCTATCGCTGGATCAGCTATTGGAGCTGCTATTGCAGGTCTAAAACCAGTTGTTGAAATGCAATTCTCAGGATTCTCATTCTACGCATTAGCACAAATCTGTACAAATGCTGCTCGTATGAGAAACAGAACACGTGGAAAATACCATGTACCAGCCGTATTCAGAATGCCTTGTGGAGGAGGAGTTAAAGCTCTAGAACACCACTCAGAATCAATCGAAGCTATCTACTCACACATCCCAGGTCTAACAGTAGTTATGCCATCTACACCATATGATACAAAAGGACTAATGATTGCTGCAATCGAACACCCAGATCCAGTTGTATTCTTAGAACACAAACGTGACTACCGTGCATTCAAACAAGAAATTCCAGCAGGATACTACAAAGTTGAAATTGGAAAAGCTAACGTTGTTATTCCAGGTGAAGACTTAACAGTTGTAACATACGGACACATGGTTCACGAAACAGTTGCTGCTCTTAAAGAACTACGTGAAAAGGGTGTTGAAGCTTCAGTTGAATTAATCGACTTAAGAACTTTAAAACCATTAGACACAAAAACAATCGTTGAATCAGTTAAGAAAACAGGAAAACTACTTGTTGTTTCAGAATCTGTTCAATCATTCTCAGTTGCTTCAGAAGTTGTTACACGTGTAACTCAAGAAGCATTTGACTACTTAACATACAAACCAGTTCGTCTAGCTGGACCAGACGTTACAATTCCTTTACCAGCTCTAGAACCACAATTCATGGTTGATAAAGAAAAAATTGCTGACAAAATTCAAGAATTATTAGAAGCTTAATAAAAAATCTAATAAATACCTATTTTTTATAAAAAAATCCAACTTTTTTTGTTGGGTTTTTTCTTTTGCTTTATAATATTACATATATATTATTTATCATTGAGATAAACTTGATGATGGTTTAAAATTAAAGAAATCAAAAATCAAAAAGGAGGCTTTATTATGGCAGAAGACATAAAAAAACCTGCAGTTGAAGAAGAAGGAGCTCCAGCAGTTGTTGGGCAACTATCTGTTTCAAATGACCTATTAGATTTTTCACAATTCGCATCTAAAAAAACTAAAAAATGCGAAAAAAGTGCTTGCTCTGCAAATGCAGAACTTACACCACGTGAAAGAGCTATTTTAGAAAGAAAACAAAAGAAAGAAGAACAAAAATAATGAGCCAAGAAATTGTTAAAGTACAACCTTTAGAAGCTAAAGAAGAAAAATTAGCTCCTATCCGTAAAGCTATTGCTAAAAACTTAAAAAATGCAATGGACCATGTGGCATATAGTTCACTAGTAACTAAAGTTGATGCTACAGACTTATGAAACTACCGTGCAGCTGTTAAAGATGAAGTTGCACAACGCACAGGAACAAAACTAACTTTCTTATCATTTATTGTTAAAGCTGTTACAATCGCTTTATCAGAAGAAAGAATGTTTTCAGCTAAAATTGATGAAGAAAATGGAGTTGTTAAATTCCCAGGTGAATTAAACATTGGTATTGCTGTTGATACACCTTTCGGACTAGTTGTTCCAGTCATTAAAAACGCTGAAAAACTAAGCATCGTTGAAATTCAAAACGAAATTATTCGTTTAGCAGGGTTAGCTAGAGATAGAAAATTAAAAATGTCAGATATGCAAGGTGCTTGCTTTACAATTACAAACGTAGGAACAGTTGGTGCTCTATATGGAACACCTATCATGAACTACCCTGAAATTGCTATCTTAGCAACAGGGGCTATTATTGATGATGTTATTGTTAGAAATAAAGAAATTTCTAAAGGTAAATCATTATTCTTAACAATCGCAGCTGATCACCGTTGAGTAGATGGTGGAGATATGGGAAGATTTAACTGAAGAGTTAAAGAATTATTAGAAAAACCAGAAGTATTAGGAGAATTATAATTATGTTTAAAATGCAATTTACAGATATCGGAGAAGGATTACACGAAGGAACAGTATCTGAAGTTTTCGTTAAGGAAGGAGATATGGTTAAAGAAGGTGACAACCTATTCTCAGTAGAAACAGATAAAATGACAGCTGAAATTCCTGCACCAGTTACAGGAAAAATCGCTAAAGTTCTAATCTCAGCAGGACAAGAAATTACTGTTGGAGAAGAAATTTTCTACATCGAACAATAATAAAAACTTTTTTCGATTATATAAGTTGGCTTATTGCCAACTTTTTTTGTATTTTAAATAAAGTTAATTATTCAAGATATAAATTTATATACACAAACTATAAAAAATAATAAATTCATGGTAAAAATCATTATAATTAACGTTTTTTTGATATTTTATCTAAACCAACACTGTTTAACAGTAATTTCAAAATTTTCAAAAGAATAAACAAAAAAAAGATAATTTATAAGAAATTGCAAATGTCGAAGCAAGAGAATTATTTAAATTTAATCTCGATGTTTTAGAAGACAGCTACATTCTTGTTCCGTTGTTATTTAATGTGATTACAACAAAAGAATCATTTGAAAAATACTTAAAGGATTTTGTAATAAGATCATTAGAAAAAAATATACAAAAATATTTAGCACTAGCTGAAGAAATGCTAAAAAAATCAATGATGAGTTTTTTTAAAAAGTACGATTTAATAGTTTCTCAAAGTTATTGAACAAAAACCTTTGTATAATTAAATTTTATCGAAGAATTTGGTCATTTACTTTAACTCACTTATAAAAATAAACAAATCATTATACTTAGCTTCACTTAGTGAGGCTTTTCTTTTTGCTAATTTTTCAAAAAGTAATTTGTTTATGCTATGAGACTTATTAATGATTTTCAAAACATTGAATGCATATTTGTTGCTTATATCTAGATCAGTATAAATAACGAAAACTTCTAATTGATTCAATTGTTTATTACCTGGAATTTAAGCTTGAAATTCTTAACCCTTTATGATAAATTTTGGTTCAATTTGTCTAAAAACATTGATTTTTGTTTTTCAGTTCTTTCCGTAGTAAGAATTATATTCTTGAATTATTTCATCTCTTCTTTTGTTAAAGTCTTCGATAGAATTAATGTTTCAAGGTTTAAAAAGTGATGGATAAAACATTTGAACAGTTAAAAAAGACATTTCAACACTCGGTTTGTGAGTGTGATTAGAAAAAGAAATGACTTGAACACCTCTTTCTTTCAAAACCTCAGAAAGATGTGTTATGGTGTTTTTTTGCCAAAAAACATTCTTCTTTTATCTGAATAAATTAATTGGAATAATCAGACAGATTAGAAAAGGTTTTTTAGTAACGTAAGATAGCCTTGTGCGATTTCATCATTGCTGACAAACACACTCAAAATAGTGCCTGTAAGACTGTTCACGGCGTGATAAATCACGCTTTTTTAGGTCCAAAGAAACTGTCAAAAAAAGCATCAACCTCAATTATTTGACTAAAATCTCTAGTATTCAAACCTTCACAACTTCTTTCGATTCTTTTCTTTTGGATTTTAATGTTTTTATCTATACTTTCAAAATATTTAATAATTTGTTCGTCCAATTCTTTATTTTCTTGTTTGTTCAGGTTTCTTTTTGCAATTCTTCGCATTCTTTTTAAAAAAAGAGTTAAAAAAGCCCATTTCAACAAATATTTTTAATAAAGTAGTATAAGGAATATTCACATACTCTTCTTTTATGCAAAATTTTTTAAAAATTGAAAGTGACATTTTTTGAAAAGTAGGGTCTTTATTTTCAAATATTCGTTTATTATTTTCTTTATAAAGATTCATTATGCCCAAAAAAATCTTTTTATCATATTTTAAAGAATTTTTATTACCTAAATTTCCGTGAGAAAGTTTAATATAATTGCCCAATTCCTTAAGCAATTTTTGCAGTAATAAAACAGTTCTTGCACTAATGCTTAATTTATGTTAAAGCTGCTGCTCGGTTCAGTTAAGATATGATAACTACAATAATTAAAAAACCTCAAAAATGAGTAAAAGTGTGTTTTAAATACATATTATTACTGATTATTAAATCAATCTTTATAAATAAAAAAGGTGCACGAGCACCTTTTTATATTCAATTATTTTCCTAATTTGTGAACTGCTTGACGAGCTGTTTCTCAAATAATTTCTGAGAATGTTGGGTGTGGGTGAATTACGTTTGCAACGTCGAATACAGTCATGTTGTGATCCATTGCCATAGCAATTTCTGAAATCATGTCTGTTGAGTTAGCTCCAACTAATTCAGCACCTAATAATTTACCATCTTCTTTATTAACGATTAGTTTTGCAAATCCATAGTCACGGTGTGCAGCAATAGCTTTTCCAACGAATCCGAAGCTGTATTTAGCTGCCATATAGTTTAATCCTTTGTCTTTAGCAGCATTTTCAGTTAATCCTACTGATGCAACTTCTGGATCTGTGTAAATACATCCTGGAACTGTTAAAGGATTGTAGTGAATATCTAATTCAACTTTTCCTTCTTTTCTTAAGATGTCATAAACTGCGATAACTGCATGTTTGTAAGCAACGTGAGCTAACATATTTTGGTTTGTAATGTCTCCGATTGCATAAACATTTTCAACGTTTGTTTCGCATTTTGAGTTAACTTTAATTTCTTGTCTTTGTCCTAATTCAACGCCTGTTGCTTCTAATTTCATTGTGTTTGGAACACGTCCGATAGCGCTTAGAACAACATCGGCTTTAACTCTTAATTCTTGTCCATCTTGTTCATAAACAACTTCATCTCCTTCTAGAGCTTTAGTTGTTGAGTTGAATAAGAATTCAACACCGTTCATTTTTAGACGTTTTGTAACTTCATCAGTAACATCTTTGTCTAAATTGAATAGAATTCTATCTAAGTTTTGAATAATTGTTACTTTTGTACCAACTGCTGAAAATACTTGCGCAAATTCAACACCAATAACTCCTCCACCGATAATAACTAGGCTTTCAGGAACTCTGTTGAAGTTAATTAATCCTGTTGAAGTAACAACTTTACCTGATTTATATCCTTCTTCAAATCCTGGCAATGAAAGTCTTCTTGAGTGTGAACCCATACCGTAAATCATGTATTTTCCACGGTATACTTTTCCGTCAACTTTAACTTCGTGACTTCCTACAAATTCAGCTTCTGCTTCAATAGCATCAACTTTGCTACCTTTCATTAACATTTTAACACCTGAAGTTAATTTATTAACTGTAGCAGTTTTTTGAGCATTCATTTTTTCTCAGTCTAATTTAACTGAACTTAAATCAATGTTTACCCCTAATGAAGCTAGTGAATTTTTAACAACTTTATTGTATTCTTCTGTTGCGTGTAGTAATGCTTTAGTTGGAATACATCCAACGTTTAAACAAACTCCACCTCAGTATTGTCTTTCAACAATAAGTGTTTTTAATCCATGTTTTCCAGCTTCTTCTGCCGCTAGATATCCACCAGGACCTGCACCGATAACGATTAAATCGTACTCAGCATCAACTGGTCCATTGTATTTTGTACTCATTTTTCTCCTTTAACTAATTTGTTTAACATAAATAATATGTTATTAATTATATAACTTTTCATAGCTAAAAATATAAAAAATAAGCACGAAAACATGCTTATTATTGGTTTTTTATTAGTTTTATAAACAGCTGTTCAATTCTTTCTGCACATAAGTTTGTGCTTGCTGAATAATCTTCTTGATTGCTCTTTTTTAATAAATTATCAGAAATAACCTTAAAGATATAAAATCCCACTTCTTTTTTTAAAAGTTCTAAAGTTTGCAATAATGCAACAGATTCCATATCGACTAAATCAGCTTTAAACTCATTTTTTTCAAGCGCTGAAAGTGTTGCAAAGGAATCTCCACAAATAATTTTAGCATCACTAAAATCAGTGTTAATTTCTGGTTTTTTCAACGCATAAAAGTAATCATTTAAACCTGGTAGTTGACCTTTTTTATAACCTGGTAATACACTAAGATCTACGTCTCAATAAATTCCTTTAGTTACAGAAACTATATCTCCAATCTTGTATTGCCCATTAAGAGCACCTGAAGTTCCTATATTAAAAATATCTGTTACTTCATAATGTGAAAGAAAATAAGTTAAAAAAGTTGCTGCATTCACTTTTCCAACTCCACTTATTCCAATAAAGAAATGTACATTATCGTATTCACAAATGTAAATTTCTTGAACTTTGTTCAAAATAATTCTTTCTTTAATATTAGAAATTTTCAGTATGTTTTGGCATTCTTGCAGTTCAGCAAAGACAAAAAGCATTATTCATTACCTTTTAAATAGTCTAAAACTTGAGCATCATAAATATCATAAGAATTATTATGGAATGGATTTAATCCGTGTAGAAATGCGCTCATTAAACTTGCATTTTGGAAAAATACTATTCAGTGTCCAATAGTCTCTTCGCGATCATCCTCCACTAAAATTTCAATATTTCTAATCTTTCCAATTTTGTGATTTGTCTTAACGATAGAATCGTATGACATTTTTTGTAATTGATATTGTGTTGTGCTTCCCAACGAACTCAATCCTTCTAATTCGTCGTCAACAATATTGGCAATAAAGTCTGTCGATGGTTTATCCACAAAAATAAAAGTTTGAAAAATATTGTTAAACCCATCTTGGACAAATTGTAATCTTGTTGAGATTTCTTTTGAAAATGAAGCAGTATCCAAATATAGAGAACGTTTTTGTTTCCCATCAGATTCGGAAAAAATATATTGTCATCATTTTGAAAGTGAATCAGTGCTTTCATCATAATTTACAAATATTTCATGATTTAGTCCATTTTTTTGTAATGAAAATCTTGCAACTGCATAACAGTAAGCATGATTAATTGACAACTCATCTTTTAAATAAATTTCTGATGCTTTTTTTGCTCCCTTTAATACCTTTTCAATATCTATTCCTGCACAAGCCATTGGAAATAAACCTACTGCTGTAAGTGAAGAATAAGCTTCTACAATGCTATCTAAAAATACAAACATACGATAATTTTTTTGTTGGGCAATTTGATTTAATTTTCCACGATTTGCATTTGTTGTTATAAAAACATAATTAGATGCATTTTTTGAACCGAGTTTTTGTTCAAGAATTGCTCTTAAAATTTTAAAGTTGGCTAAAACTTCAATATCATTTCCATTTTTAGAAATTACATTAATTGCAAAACGGCGATTTTCCAAATACTCAGTAATCATTTCGCATTCACGACCACTAAGAATATGATCCACATAGATAATTTCCATATTCTTATTATTGTTATAAGATGCTGAACCAAAATAAAAATCAATGGCTGCTTTAGATTGTAAACATAATCCATATGGAGCAATAACAACTAAAATTTCAACGTCTTTTTGAAGTTCTTTTGATCATTTTTGGATATATTTAATATCATGCGATTTATTAGCTGTTTCTTGTAAATCTAAAAATGGTAAAAATTCTTGTCCTTCACAAGTTCTGTTTTGGATTTTATAATTAATATCTTTAACAATGTCACGATAATTCAAATAGATTGAATCTTTTAAAGCATTCTTAATATTTAACTTAATTTTTTCGTTCATTTTTTAATTCTCCTGTACAAAAACTTAAAAGTTTTTCAAATGATTTTGCATCACTTTGAAATTTAAATTCAAAAGGATTTCTTAAATAGCGTGGATGAATATTTTTAAAAGATACAATGTAAGTTTTTTTCTCAACATCATAATTTAAAACTTGCACATCAATAAAATCTCCGACACAAAAAATGTCATTTAAATCTTGAATATAAAAATCGCTTACATCTTTTAAATTTAGTTTGCATATTTGTCGTCTTTTTGTTTCACACAAAATAAAAGAACGATAAATCCTTACAACCTTACACTCGATTATTTCACCCGATGAAAAAATATGCATAAAAGTCCTTTCTAATTTACTCATTATTAAATTATAATTTAAAAACAATAATGATAGAAATAAAGATAAAAAATGCATTTTAGGAGAAAAAATGAGACTAAAAACCCTTTTATTGCCTTCAATCGGACTTAGTTTAGCTTGTATTCCTTTTGTTGCTGCTCAATGTCAACATGAACAAGTACAAGAAATTAATATGGTTATGCCTACTCCTTGAAAAAAGGGGTTTGATATCAATAAGATTACATTCTTTAAAAACATTGAAAATGAGTACAATAAACTTAAACAAAAGAATGAAAAATTAAAGGATACTCCAGATATAAAAATAAAACCTTCTCTTAATTCAGATAATCGTGCGGTTTTTGATTCAGTTTATGCAAACCGTGCTCAAATTGGTTTTTCAACTTCAGTCTTTTTAATGCAAAAAGCTAACCAAAGTCAGTTAAATATCGACAAAATCCAAACTGTTGCACAAACAACTACTTTTGCTCCTAAGCATGATAACACTCCTCTTTTTTATGGCGAAGATGATGAAGCGTTTGCACAAATGGTTAATGATATTAATATTGATTTTTCTAAAAAACCTTTCAGTCAATGAAGCGATGATGAATATCAATATAAATATGGAATATACAATACTTTTTATGACAAAACACGTCAAGTAAATTATTATCGTGGAGCAATTTTTATCGCTGGAGACGATGATACTATTTCAAAAATTAAACAAGCTTGACAACAAAAAGACTGAAAAACATTCAAAAGTTTCGGAATTGTTACTGCTTCAAACTCTAATTCGAACTCAAAATATGTTTATCCTGAAATTTTGTTTAAAAAACATTTTAACAAAGTGGATAATAAATTTACTTCTTTTGCACAAGAAAAAGAAAAGAATAATGATCTTTTTGCTTCCTATGTTAAAGGTCAAAGCGCAAAAGACATGTTTAACTTTAAACAACATATTTTCCTTGGTGAAGAAGGCGAATATGCATATCACCATTCAGATAGAAATTCAAAATTATTCTCAAGACCTAATGGTGAAAGAGCTGAAATTTTAACAATGACAGACCCAATTTCATTTAATATCTTGATAGCAAATAATTCACTTTCTAAAGATCAACTTAAATTACTTGTTTCAGTGATGATGAGTCAAAAAGATGACTTTGGATATTTAATTGGTGTTAATGGATATCAAGATAGTATTGGAAAAGAAAAAGAAATAAAGGATTTTTACTTAAAAGCAATTAATGGAACAAACTAATATAAAATCAAATTTTTGATCATGAACAATAACAAAAAATAATCAACTTATTGCTAAAAAATATAAACCTTGAACAAAAAGGTTGGTTTTTTTAATTTTGTTTTTTATTTTAATTTTTGCTTTATGATTTAGTGCTTTTGGTGTTAATACTTTTGGTTTTAATGTTTTATGAGAAAATATTAAAAATCTTTTTAGTCCTTATTCTTCATCTGACTTACTTAATGAAAACTTGTGAATATTGAGTATTAAATATTTGTGAATAACAATAAAAGTTACTTTTTTAGGTACAGTACTTGGATTATTAATTGCAATTTTTACTGCTTCAATTTCAAATAATAAAAGCAATTCTAAGTATTGATCTTTCTTTATTAAAATACTTTTAACTTTCTTTCGTGCTTTCCCTGAATGACTTTATATCTACATTTTTGTAAATTCATTCGAAAAGCAACTTGCTTCAGTATTATTAATCAGTTGATTTACGTGACTGTGATTACATAAATTTATCTCTGAAACAATTGAAAATCTCGATAATACATATTGAAAAAAAATGTTGCGACAAAATCAAAATAAATTTTTTGTCTTTGTTCGTTTTATAATTCCTAAAATTTCTAATAATATTATTATTTATGCTTTGTATTCATTTGAAACAAATATGCGTTGAACAGCTGTGTTTGGTTACCTTGGTATTTCAGGTATTGGTGAATTACTAAATCACGGAAGCAATAGTATTTTTAATATGCACCAACTACTTATTCCATTAATGTTTTTTGTTGTTTTTACCGTTGCAAATGAGTGAATTTTATATATTATCACCAATAAAATTAAATTAAGCACAAAGATTTGCAATTCAGATTCAGTTGTTAAAAAGAAAATATATTTTATTGTAAAAATATTTCTTTGAATTATTTTCTTTATTTTTGTTATTTGATTATTAGTTAAAATTCCTAATCCTGAATTTCGAAACACTTCTAACAATGAGCTGTTTAAGCCATTATTCAATCCTAACTGAGGAGTTGTTAGTCAAAATAAAAATATTTTTTATATTCTTTTAGAGTTAATTTGTTTAATTTATATTTCAATCTTTTTTACAATTGTCTTTACTTATTTCAATCTTTTAATTTCAAATAGTAAAACAAATTCTAAATATTGATGAGTTGTAACAAGAATTTTAATGACTTTTATCAGAGTGATTCCTTCTTTAACTTTATTTTACGTTTTTAACATTGTATTTAAAAACGAAGTTTCTGGTTTTATCTTTATTTTTGCTTGACACTCATCACTGGTTTTAACTAAACAACTAAACGAAAATATTCAAAAGATTAAAACACAAAGCATAATAACACTTAAAAGACAATCCAATTCAAACTGAAAAATTTTTAATAATTACATTTTGCCTAAGATTAAAATCCCTTTCATTACTCTTCTTTTTTTCGAAATTGAAAAACATGTACGTAATTTTATAAACTATGGTTTCGTTGGTTCTTCAATGCTTGGTTATTACATGACTCACCACGAAAATAGTTCATTTTATGATTTGACACCATACATTTGAATTTCAATGTTCATAATTATAGTTATAAATTTTGTGTCCATATATGCAAGAACACGCCTTAATTCGAATAAAAGAACACAAATTTTCTGAAAAAAATCTTATAATTTTAATTATTAATGAATATTAAAAAATAGGAAATGGTATGGAAAAAACACTTTTAGATTTAAAAACTAAACTTAAAAATTGAACAATAGGTTATATTATCTTTTTTGTTGTTGTATTTATTACAACAATCATTGGTTATAGCGTAATTATTGCAAATTTTGTTAATGGTGTTGATAAAATAGAAGTTAGCAATGAGGGTGCTAGTTATAATTTTAAAGATAGCACACCTAAAGCTGTGATAAGTTTCACCTCATTTATATCTGCTATAATAATAATTTCGTTTATTTTAAGCATTGTCTTTGTTGTTTTTATTAGTAAAACCTTAAATGAAATTAATAAACAACTAGAAAAAGAACAAATGATTTTAATGTCTTCAGGAGATCAAACAAATTTCTTCTTATTTAGTTCAATTGACGAAGCAAGTAAAAAGGCTTCATATACAAAAATATTATTTATTTTGGGTTTATTTATAGGAATCGTATGAATTGTTGCTATTGTCTTTTCTTTTCAAACAATGAAACAAATTGAAAAATTTTGATTAATTAAAAATTCAATAAACAAAACAAATACTCCAAATGATTTCCCAAGCATGGAAATATAATTCACTGTTTTAAACAGTGTTTTTTTATTATTGTGATTATTTTTGTAAAAAAAACTAATTTTTAATTATTTACTTTGTTTTTTTTATATTTTTGTATTGTGGTATAATTTTAAACATGTTTAAAAAATCATGAAACGACGCTAAGAAAGTTGTTGCAAAAGGAAACATGTTTATGTTAGCTATCGGGCTACTACTTGGTACAGTATTTGGAGCTTTAGTAGCATCTTTAGCAAACGATATTATCATGGGAGCTATCGTAAATGCCGTTGGAGATAAAATGAAAGATCTTAGCGACATGAAACACGGTGCAATTTTATATGGAAAATTCATTGGAGCTTTAATCAATTTCTTAATTGTTACAGGATTTATTTTCTTTGGACTTTTAATTGTTTACTTAATTAAAAACTACAGAGATTCTAAAAAACCTAAACCAGCACCAGTAGCACCTGTTCCTACAACAGAAGAATTAATCTTAGCAGAATTAAAAAAATTAAATTCTAATAAATAAGGTTATTTTTAACAAGGAGTAAAAAAAATCAGTCTTTTGACTGATTTTTAATTTATTTTTTTATTTATAAAGATTGAAGAATGATTCTTTTCCTTTGAATTCAGCAACTTCACCTAGTTCTTCTTCAATTTCTAATAAACGGTTGTATTTTGCAATCCGATCTGTTCTTGATAATGATCCTGTTTTAATTTGGCAAGTATTGAATGCTACAGCTAAATCAGCAAGAGTTGTGTCTTCTGTTTCACCCGATCTATGACTTACAACAGCAGTCATAGATGCTTTATTGGCCATTTCAATTGCATCAATTGTTTCTGAAATAGTTCCAATTTGATTCATTTTAATTAAAACGGCATTAATTGAGTTGTTTTGAATTGCTTTTTTAATAAATGTTGGGTTTGTTACAACTAAATCATCACCAACAATTTGTAGTCTATTCCCAAATTTTGCAACCATTTTTTCAAATCCTGCTCAGTCTTTTTCTGAGTGTGAATCTTCAATTGAAATAATTGGATATTTATTAATTAATTTTTCATAGTAATCGATTAACTCATCACTACTAAATTCTGATTTTTGATCTGCAAATTTTTCAAAACCACTCATTTTGTTTTCAACTGCTTTTTGGAATTTTTTGAAAACATATTTTTGTTTTTCTTCATTATATAGTTCACTTGCAGCACAATCCATTGCGATTGCTATTGCTTTAGGACCTTCTAAACCAGGTTCAAATCCTGCTTCTTTAATAGCACCAACTAAGAAATCTAGTGCTTCTTCATGTGTATGAAGATTAGGAGCAAATCCCCCTTCATCACCAACTTGTACTCCGTGTCCAGCTTTTTTTAATAGTTTTGCTAATGTATGGAATACAAAGTTTGCCATTTGTAGAGCTTGACGGAAGGTTTTAGCTCCAACTGGCATAATCATAAATTCTTGAAAATCGATAGTATTTGAAGCATGTTCACCACCATTAATAACATTTAACATCGGTAGGGGAAGTTTATGTGAGTTAACTCCACCTAAGTAACGGTATAGTGGTAAGTTTTTTTCTTGTGCTGCTAATTTAGCTACAGCAATAGAAACCGCTAAGGTTGCATTTGCTCCTAAGTTAGATTTAAATTCAGTTCCATCTAAATCTAACATTTTTTTATCGATTAATCTTTGGTTTGTAACTTCTTGTCCAATTAATACTTTTGCAATTTTATTATTTACATTATTAACTGCACTCATTACCCCTTTTCCACCAAATCAATTGTTTTCAAATTCTGTTCCTTTGTCACGTAATTCTAATGCTTCACGTGATCCTGTTGAAGCTCCTGAAGGTACTTTAGCACTTGCTTTGAACCCTTTTTCAGATTCAACCACAACTTCAACAGTTGGATTACCACGGCTATCAAGAACTTCTCTTGCGTGTATGTTGACAATTTTTGACATTTCTTTCCTTTCTTTGCGTATTCTTAATTATATAATATATTCATTAAGGAGTTATATGTATAAAAAAGAAGAAATATTAGAAGTTTACCAAAATATTTCAAAACGTGATGTTAACACTTTTCTAATACTAAGTATTTTTAAGGGATTAGGTGTTCCTTCTTTCTACTTAGGCTACAAAAAAACTGGCTTTGCATGACTTTTTTTTGGTGTCATTGCTGTTATTAACTTAATTGCTATGATCGTACTTGTTAGTGTAAAACCTGAAGGAGTTAGTGTTTTAGGTTCAATTTTAGGAATTGTTATTTCAGTTCTTTATCTTGTGGGAGCATTATTAATTTCTTCAATTGACATTATTCGCTGCTTTAATGGAAATTTAAAAGATGTTGAAGGTAAAAAATTAACTCCTGCATCTGATAAAAATCTTTTAGAATCTTATCTTGCTTCATTTGGTGAAAATTCTTCTGAAAATGAAAATAAATCAGAAGAATAATGGGAAAAATTGAGACTAAATTGAGACTTTTTTTAAAAAAAGAAAAATATAATTAAGATATGACATACAAAAACGAAAAAAAATATAAAGAAATTATTCAATTTGTTGAAGAAAACATTGATTCAGATCCTATTGCAGCATTATTTAAATTAAAACAAACAGCTGGTGATATTGAAATTTTTGGATACCGCCCCGAATTAAGAGAAATAGAACACGATATTATTCGTAATTGTTTAATACATCCTGATTTTAAAACCTCATTAACAACACAACAAATCCTTTCAGTTCTAAAAACTGATCAAATGGATTATGGGTTTATGATTTTTTTCAATCAGTTAAAACTAAAAGATGATATCGACAAACATGCACAAGATATTCAAGAGTTTTTTAATTTATATGAAAATCATCAATCAATGGCCGTTTTATTCTACAATATGCTAAATGAAAAAAATATTGACTACAACTATACTTTTAAAGGTGTTTCTTTTAACCCATCAAAAACAATCAATCTTGAGTCAAACAAAGATATTATTGCAATCAAAAAAGTTATTAATGAAGAATTTGAAAAAGATCCAAGTGCTGGAAAAATTGCAATCCAAGTTTTTACTACATTTTTAGTGGAAAACTGAATCAATATTATCCTTGAAAAAACAAAAAACTTTCAAGGTCTTGTTTTGAATGTTACTTGATGTTTATTGGGAAAAAAATCAGTCGATGATTTAAATCAAAGCGAATTAGACTTTTATGAATTTTTTAAAAAATAAGAGCTTATGCTCTTTTTTTAACACTTTAACACTTTAAGTGCTAAATTAATATTTTTAATATATAATATTATTATCTATTTTTATAAATTAAAAAGGAGTTTTACACATATGATTAAAAGAAAATTAGATAAAAAGAAATCTGAATTATTAGTAACAGTTACAGCTGATTCAAAACAATGAAAAGAAGAACAAGATAAAGCGCGTAAAAACTTGCTTGCTAACTTAGAGGTTAAAGGATTTAGAAAAGGGAAAGTTCCTGCTTCGGAAGCTGAAAAATACATTTCAGACGGACAAGTACAAGCTAAAGCTGTACAAGTTATGGTTAACGAGTTAGCAAAATTAGCAGCTGAAAAAATAACTGAAAAAGATTTTGTTATTGATGCTCCAGAATGAAACATTGTTAAGGCTGATGCTGATGAACTTGTTTTAGAATATTCATACCCAGTTTTACCAGAAGTTAAATTAGGTGAATACAAAGATTTAGGAGTTAAATTAGACTCAATTAAAGTAACAGATAAAGATATTGATGCTCAAATTCAAAAAATGTTATCACGTCACGCTCTAAGTATTGAAGTTGAAGATCAAATTAAAGATGGTGACAGTGTTAACTTTGATTTTAAAGGATTTGTTGATGGTGAAGCATTTGATGGTGGAGAAGCTCAAGGTTTCGACATCGTTATTGGTTCAAATCAATTTATCCCAGGATTTGAAGATTCACTAAAACAATTTAAAAAGGGTGATGAAGGTCAATTCAACGTTGCTTTCCCAGCAGAATATCACATGGAAGCTTTACGTGGAAAAGAAGCTACATTTAAAGTAAAAATTAACAAAGTTAAAAGACCAGATCTTCCTGAATTAAATGAAGAATTCATTAAATCATTATCAATGCCAAACATCACAAACTTAGATGAACTAAAAGTATACTTAAAAGATTTAACACATCGTGAAAAAGTTCAACAAGCTAAAGATAAATTTGCAAGAGACATCATGGATAAAATTGTTGCTGTTTCAGAATATCCATTACCACAACAAATCGTAAGAAAAGAAATGAACGAATACTACAAACGTTTTGAAGCTTCATTAAAACAACAAGGTGCTACAGTTGAACAATACATAGATGCTATTAAATCAACAAAAGAAAAATTAGCACAAGAAATCCACGAAGAAGTTGTTAAAAACCTTAAAGTATCATTCACATATACAGCAGTAGCTAAAGCAGAAAACATTACAGTTGAAGAAAGCGATTACGATAAAGAATACGAATTATTCGCAAAACTATACAACATGCCTGCTGAAGAAATTAAAAAATTAGTTTCAAAAGAACAAATTCAATTACCTTTAATCAATAAAAAAATTATTGCTAAATTAGCTGAATACAACGATCCAAAAAATTACAAAACAGTTTTTGAAGACGAAGAAGTAGTTGCTAAAAAAACAACAAAAGCTAAAAAAGAATCATCAGAAGCTAAAGAAAAAGCAACAAAAACTCCAGCTAAAAAAACAACAAAAGCTAAAAAAGAATCAGAAAAATAATTTTCAAACTAATTAATATTAAAACAACAACACTGTGTTGTTGTTTTTTTGTGCCGTTTAATCTAAAAATGTGTAATTTTAAATTTCAATTATTTTATATAACTAAATTATCTTTTTTTACCATTTGACAAAGAAAAAAATAAAAAACGCAGAACTGAGAAAACAGTTGATTTGCGTTTTATAAAATATTAACTTCAATTATTGCGGGTAATTTCCCTTTTTTTGTTTCTAAAACTTTAAATGAAACATATTCATCTCATTCAAAACGATCATTTTTGTGTAGATTATGCCCCAATTTCTGTTCTAATCATTTTTCTAAACTCAATTGTAATTCTTCTTCGCTAATATTTTCCGTATCAATTTCAAGTTGTTTAAATAATGTTTTTAGATTTATTGATGATTTAGCTCTTGAACGTTGAAGTGATATTTCGAAAACATCTTCTTCATCATCATATTCATCGTAAATTTCACCTACAAGTTCTTCTAAAATATCTTCAATAGTTATTATTCCGAGTACTTTATTTGAAGAATTATTTTTTGTAACAAATGCCATTTGAGCACGATTAAGACGCATTTTTTCCAGTGCACTAGATAATGAAATGTTCATTGAAATATTTGGAACTGTTTTTAGATAATTAATAACTTTTCCTGTTTTTTTATTAAAAATATCTTTTAAGTGAACGATTCCAATTAATTCATTGTTTTTTACGATTGGCAATCTTGAATATTGATATTCATCAAATATTTCTAAAGCCTGATTAATAGAAGCACTTGCCTTAATTGTAATAACTTCATTTAAACGAATGTAGTGGCTTGAAACTTTTGTAGAATCTAAATCAAGAGCTTTTTGAGTAAGCATAGATTCATTTGTTTCAAGAACACCTTCATCACTAGCTATATCAATAATTGATTTTAATTCTTCTTCTGAGTTTGTAACTAAAACTTTTTTACCAATTTTAGATATAAAAAATGTGAATGGATAAGAAATAATATAAAGAAAATGAATAAAATAAACAAAAATTCTAAGATAACCAATTGGATGATTTTTAGCAACTATTTTAGGTAATATCTCTCCAAAAATAACAAGCACAGGAGTTAATACCAATGTTGAAATAATTGGAATAATATTGCTGTTGTTGCTTAACCAAATCCCTAAAATATATGCCGTTAAAGTTGAAGAAGCAATGTTTACCATATTATTAAAAAGTAAAATAGTACTCAAGGTTTGATTGAATCTTGAGTGATGTTTGAGAATCAATTTTGCTCCTCTAACTTTTTTTTCAACTAAATTATTTATTTTTGCCAAACTTAATGATGTATAGGCAGTTTCTGAACCAGATATTATCGCTGATAATATCAATAAAATTAATAATACAGTAAATAAAATAATTTGAACTACTGTATCAGGAAATGCATTATTTTGCACACTACTGTTTAAATCTAAATTAGTAATTAAACTCTGGGAACCTTCTGACATTTTTTTCCTTTTTTTATATTTAAATTAATAATAAAATTTTATCAAAAACATTTACAAAATATTAAAAGTTTTGCAAATAGACCCTATATAAATACTTAAAAATAATAAAAAAGCATAGTTTAACTAACCTGTGTTTTTTTTCTTATTTGAAATTTTTCTTACTGGTTTTTTGAAAAAGCATTGATACTTTTAATATTTTATGTTTATTTTTTTGAATCATGTTGTAATTTTTTAATGTTTTTAACATAATGTATTTTTTTATATATTAATGTGTTAAAACTGAGTATTTAGGTCTTTGCAAGATAAAAATCTAGACAATAAATAATTTCTAAAAAAGAAAATTTTAAAAATGTTTAAATTACAAAAAAGCTAGATTAAATCGTTTTTTAGATATTTTTTTATTCTTTAATTTGTTATAATAAAAATAATATTTTTTCTTACATGACAAATTAATAATTTAAATAAATATAGGAGTTTTTATGACACCCACAAAAATATGAGGACTAGGTGGAATGCAGGAAATTGGTAAGTCCACATTAGCGATCGAACACAATAACAAAATTTTCATTTTGGATTCAGGAATCAAATTTCATGATTCATTCACAACTGGAATTAAGGGTTCAATTCCAGATTACACATACTTAAACGAAAACCAAGAAAAAGTTCAAGGTTTATTTATTACCCATGGACACGAAGACCACATTGGTGGTGTACCTTATTTAGTACAACAAGTAGATGTAAAAAGAATTTTTGCACCAAGAATTGCTATTCAATATCTAAAATTAAAATTTACAGATTTAAAAATAAAAGTAAACGTTGAATTTATCGAATTAGAAAGAGACTCACGCTTCGTTTTTGATGATGTTGTTGTCGATGTTTGAACAGCTCAACACTCAATTCCTGATGCCTTTGGAATTAGAATAACAACCCCAAACGGTTCAATAATGTGTACAGGCGATTTCCGGTTTGATTACACACCAATTGGTAATTTAACTGATTTTTCAAAATTAGAAAAGATTGGTCAAGAAGGTTTAGATATTCTTCTTAGTGATTCAACAAACGCTATGCGTCCAAATCACTCACCTTCCGAAAAAGATATTTTAAAAGATATTGAGACCCACATGAAAAACGCCAAGAAAAAAATAATTATTACTGCTTTTGCTTCAAATCTAACAAGAATTAAAGCAATTATTGAATTAGGCGCAAAAATGAATAAAAAGGTTGTGGCCTTTGGGCGTTCAATGGTACAAGGAATACAAATCGGGCGTCGTCTTGGATACATCGATGCACCTGACGAAATTTTCATTGATAAAAAACACATTTCTAAATACGATGAAAATGAATTACTAATTTTAACAACTGGTTCTCAAGGTGAAGAAATGGCTGGATTAGCTAAAATGAGTTATTCAAAACATCCACAGGTAACCATTAAACATGGTGATGTTATTATTTTTTCTTCATCACCTATACCCGGAAATAGATCAAGAATTGAACTTTTAGTTAACCGTCTTTACAAATTAGGAGCAATTATCAAAGAAAATGGTACTGACGGTTACTTACATACATCAGGACACGCTTACAAAGATGAACATAAAACAATTTTCAAAATAACTAAACCAAAATATTTTATGCCTTATCACGGTGAATACAGAATGAGTGTTGTTCATGGGCATACAGCTACCGAATGTGGCGTACCGCAAGAAAATGTTGTTATCGCTAAATTAGGAGAAGTTTTTGAACTTGTTAATCACGAATTAAGACTATCTGATGAAAGAATTTATACAGGCCCTGTATTCATTGATGGTGAAGTTGTTTCAAAAGTTAATACATCAATTTTAAAAGAAAGAATGGAGCTTGCTTCAAATGGTTTCGTTCATGTTATTATTGCTATTAACAAAGAAAAAAATATTATTTTAGGAAGACCAAGAATCGTTAGCCGTGGTGCTTTTTATGTTAAAAATTCAACTGAACTTTTAGAAGAAACTAAGAGATTGGTTCACAGTGCTATTCTTTATACAATAAGAAATAAAGAAGAATGAACTGTTCCAGAATTAAAACAATTAATTAAAGACCGTTTAGAACCTTTCTTCTACAAAGAAAAACGTCGTAATGTCGTTGTAATACCAACAATTTTAATGGTTGATAGCACTAAAAAGATTATGAATAAAAAAGAGCAAAAAGCTGACAAAGTTGATGCTGCTACACAAAAGGCTAAAAAAACAAAAAGACACGTTAAAAAAATAAATGATAAAAAAGAAAATGTTGTAACTAAAAATAAAGTTGAAAACAAAGAAACTAATACAAATACACAACCAAAAAGAAGAAAAACAGCGCCTAAAAATTCAAAACCTAAAAATTCTTCTAATAATAAAAACAAAACATCTAAAAAAGAAGAAACACAAACCACACAAAGCTCATAGTAGAGGTTTGTTTTTTTTATAAAGGAAGATAAAAAAAAACCGCGTTTGCGGTTTTTAATTATTTTTTAATTATTATTTTTAAATTATTATTTTGTGCTGAAATTGTTGCTTCTTTGCCGTATGGAATAATTGTTATGGGCATTGTGTGTCCAAAGTCTAAATTAGCAACAACAGGAATGTTTTCCAATTCTTTCTTTGAACGAATAATTTCAAAAATGTCATCTTGAGAAATTTCTGAATCTTTTTGCGTTCTCCCTATCATTAAACCTTTAACATATTTAAAGAAAGGACTCTGAATTAATGAAACAAGATTTCTTTCAAATTCATCATACCCAAATAACGAAACACACTCAATAAATAAAATTGTATCTTCTGTTATTTGAGGTCAGTATTCTGTCCCTTTAATTAACATAATTGTTGAAAGATTACCACCAAATAATTTTCCTGTTCCTTGACCCTCATTAATAATTCATCCACCACTATTTTTGACAAAATCTCGTTTTTCTTGATTAATGAATCAAGTGTCATCACTTCATTTTTCGCTAATTCCCATTTCAAAAACATCTTCATCGCTTAAAACCATTTTTTTAAATTCATTTTTAATAAATGCAGAATTATGAATCATTGCAAAACTACTAAAATGTGGTCCATAAAAATTTAGGCTGTTTGTCTTTGTCTTTAAGGCTATTAAGAGTGAAGTTATATCACTATATCCGCAAAGTGGTTTGGGATTATTTTTAATTAAATCTCAGTCTAAATAAGGAAGTAATTGATTTGAATTAAATCCCCCAATAACAGTAAAAATCATCTTAACATTTTTATCTTTATAAGCATCATGAATATCACTAACTCTATCACTAATAGATGCTGACAATCTTCTTTCGGTATTCATCACATTTTTACCAAAAGTTACCTTTAATCCTAGATCTTCAAGCGCTTTGATTGCTATATTTGTGTTGACCTCTCCAATAAATTTTAAACTTTTTGCGGGAGCAATGACTCTGACTTCATCTCCTTTTTGTAATTTAAACATTGTTGTCCTTTCTACTTGTAAAAAATTATACAAAAAACTGCCGAAGCAGTTTTAAAAATTATTATGCTAATTCAATGTTATGTTCTTGTTTAGAATTTTGAGCTTCTTGAAGCGAAAGTGTTAAAGCTTGTCTTAAGGCAGCATTTTCAACAGTTAATTGAACTTTATTTGTGTATTTACCTTTTGATTGTGGATAATCAAAAGTATTAATTTGAAAATCACTAACTGTTCCAGGAAGTGTTAAGCTTGCTCCTTTAAATTCACCTAAAGCATAATCATGAACAACTTTAATGTTTTTAAAATCAAAAGATTCTAAATTATTATTTGAAAAAACACCAGTTTCTAAAACATTTAATGATTCACCAACTGTAACACTTTCTAATTTGTTTTGACTAAAAGCATATTGCCCTATAACTTTTAGAGAGTTAGGTAAAACAACTGTGTGTAAATCGTTTAAAGTAAACGCTCCATCACCAATTGATTCCAATACTGAATCACTTGGAATTGTAATTGTTTTGATCCCTGAATTGTAGAATGCGTTTTTTCCAATTTTTTTGATTTTGTTACTTAGAATAACATTATCAATAACAAGTTTTTTTGTAACAGGATCATATAGTTCTGCATTAGTATAAGTTGAAAGTGCTATAAATGAAAAACCATTATCAGGTATTTCAGTAATTTTAGAGTTACTTAAATCTAGTGTTTTAGTTGCTTTGTTATAAGGACTTACTTCTCCTTCTTTTGTTGCTAAAACTGATTTTAAAAATGAGTTATTTACTGTTTTTTGTTGGTCACAAGCACCAGCTACCAATGAAGTTGCTAAAGCAACAGGAAGAAGTGTTGAACCAAATAAAATTAATTTTCTTTTCATATTTTTAATTCTATCAAAATAACACATAAATAATATTTATTTATAGATTTATTTTTGTTGTTTATATTGTTGTTTATATTAAAATTTTTATTATGCTTGCAAAATTAAAAAGAAGAATGGAAATTGATTCTTGATCAGAATTTTTTAAACCAAAAGATTTTAAAATGATCATGAAATTAACTATCCCAATATTTATTCAAGTTTTAATTAATGTTATTGCAACATTAGTTGGTTCATTGAGTATTAATTGATATAAGATTATTTATCACACTGAAACAGGACAAGAAGTCGGCGCTTATTTTTATGCGATTGCAAAAGTCATTTTAGTTTATAACCTTATTGCTTTTATCCCTACACTTGTTTCTGGGGGAGTGCTCATAATTTGTTCAAATATTATTGGGCAGGGTAAAGAAAAGGAATTACCCAAAGTTATTTGAACTGGTGTTTATGTAAACTTAATTATTTCAACAATATTTTTTCTTTTAATGTACTTTTTAGCAAAGATTTTACTTAAAGCAATGGGTGCTGTAGAAAGCAAAAAAATCTTCGGACCCGGAGGTGTAATTCTACAAGAAAGCGAACTTTCATTTGCAACTGAGTATCTTCAATATATGCTGACATGATTGTTCTTTTACTCTATAGCTCAAGTTTTTGCATCCGCTTTACAATCAATTAAAAAGAACAATATTGCAGTAATTGGTGCTATCCTTGGTAATGTTTTTGCTGTTGTTTTTATATATTCTGTTCTTTTTGGAGCTAAAAAAGATACTGATACAATGATGATTTCCGCAATTGACTATACTCTAGGAGCAATTATTCAACTAACTATTAACTTGTTTTTCTGTTGAAAATATATTTTTAGAAAATATCCAACCAAATTTAAAGATTGTTTTAAACTCAAATATGGGATTGAAACAATTGCACTAGGTACACCGATTGCCCTAGAATTTGGAGTTTGAACTATTTCCCAATTCTTAATATCTAGTGCTATTAGTCGAGGAGGACTGGGTGATGAGTATATTGGTTTATATCGTGCAATCTTAATTCTTAGTTCATTTTCTTCAGCATTTAATACTGCAATTGGTGCCGTGACAAATGTTTTAGTTGGAGTTGAAATTGGAAAAAATAACCGTGAAAGAGCCTTTAATCTCGGATGACAATTATTTATGGTAGGAATTTATTTTTCTTCATTATCGGGAATTATCTTAATAGCGCTGACTCATCCCTTCCTAATGCTTTTTAAAATTGATAATAAAACAATTGTTAATATTGGTTACTTAATAGTTTTCTTAACAACCTTAAAAATTGTTCTAGATACAGCGAATTTAACAATTTTAAGAGCCTTGTGAAGCGCAAATGATATTTGAGTCCCAATCATCATTTCAATCTTTACAATGCTTGCTGTGCAAGTATCAGTTGTATTCATGATTGTTGACTTAGGTTTTAAAAAAGGAGCTGGAACCTTAAGTGCAATGGCTTGTTTTTCAGTTGTTTTCTTAAGTTTAATTATCGATCCTTTAATGCGTTCGATTATATATATGAATCGTTGAAACAATAAAACATGACATAAATACATAAAAAAATTCTAATTTGATTTAAAATATAAATGTTAGATTTATGAAAAATGGCAGCCCCTTTGGGCTTTTTTCATGCGATAAGGAGGTTATAATGTACGGTATGGTTTTTTACTTGGATAAAAAAACATTAATCGCAGAATATGGTGAAAACTACCACGATGGTTATGAAGAAATAAGATCAATACTGCGTCGTTATGGGTTCCACTGATTATCAAATAGTTTTTACTACTCAAGAAGTTTAAATAATTTAGCTAATATGTACAGAGCCATCCGAAGTTTAAAAAGAATAGACTGATTTAAAAAATCTTTAATTAGTTTTAATGTTTTTAAAATGGATGATTTGAGTGATTTTACTGAATTAATGAAGGATGAATGAAATCCTTCAGTTCCAATGAAATAAAATTGAGCAACAAAAAAAGTCCGGCAATAAACCGGATTTTTGTATGTTAATTAGATGTTTTTGTCTTAGATCCAACAATCCTAATAAGGATGTTAAAGATAAAATAAAAATTACAATAATGTTTAATATTAAAGAAGCAGAAATGTGTTTATAAAAGAAATATTGAGCAAGCTATTAGCTGTAAAAAATAGTTTAAAAAACGCAAATATCCCAAAAAATGTAACTGTTGTTTGTTTAGGAACTATTCTTGGGTTTGAAGAGAAATTTTTATAAGCTTCTTCTAAATTATTAGATACATTATTTTTTCCACAAAAATAATAATAACTTGTGCACATTGTTCTTTATTTATGTAGATAAAATTTGTGTCATTTACATGATGAACCGAAAAATTGGTAAATATCTTTTCTTAATTCAATATTTTTTTGAAGTTTCTTATGATAATTTCTCCTCCATATAAAAAGTTGACGATTTAGTGTCAACTTTTTATATCTTAGTCTTGTTTTTTGAATTTTTATTTTCTTGTAATTAAAGCTTTAAAGTATTGATTTGTGTAAATAATTGTTTTAAAATTGGGTTTTTTATTTTTTACATATTTATCAACAATTTTTTCACTCAGAATATTGATTGAAAAAATTGTTAGTGTAATTATCCAAAAATAAGCAGCGGCATTTCCAATGTTATTTGATTTTGGCTGTAAAAAGTTATACATGTTATAACCCAAATTAAAATCCTGTCCAATAACAGCACTATAAGTAATGACATTTCTAAAAGCCATTTCAAAATAAAACACAGCATATGAAATTAAATCAAGTTTTATTGTTGGTAAAATATAACGAATATATATTCTAAAACGACTCCAACCCTGCATTTTCAAATTAGTTATCACTTCTTCATCTACCGAATCGATTATTTCTGATAATTGCTTAGTAATTGAAGATGATGAATGAATTGCTAGTATTATTAAAATTAGTGATCCATAGCTATTAAATACTGGACTAAAAATATAAAATAATACGATAACTGGTATCAATCTTATTACTGAGTTTAAAATTCTTACAATAAAAACTACAAAAATATTACTGGTTTTTTTGTTTGCAAAAGGAATTATTAATAATACGATTCCAAAACTTAAAACGAGAATAAACACAGACATAAACAAAGCTTGTATAAGCATTAAGATTGGGTTTTTACTAATCAATGAAGAATTTAAATCAAAAACTTTTCAATTGGGGTTAAAAATCTCTTTAAAAAAGCTATTAATATATTCTGATGGAAAAGTTTTAAATGTTGTTGTAAAAATTGTATAAAAACTAACAATAACAACGAATATAAATAATAGAATTTTTATTCAAAATCTTCAGTCAATTGTCTTAGCGAGCTTTTTATAATCATATGTTTTTAGTGTCTTAGAATTAAACTCAAAAACGTATTTATTCATTAAAATATTAATAAGTTCTAAAGTGATTATAACCAGTAAAAGTACTGCTAGGGGAATACCCAATTCTGAAAAATGACGACTTGTGCTACCACCATATTTAATCAAAATACCAATACCTGGAGCGCCCAGTGTTGCTAGCAATGAAGCTCAACGCATATTTGACTCAAAAGAGTACAAGAATAAACTAATAAAACGATTAAGCAATCTAGGTAAAACTTCCTTTGTAAATGCTTTAAATTTAGAATTACCTTGGCTAAGAGAAATGTAATAATGTCTTGTGTCTAAATTATCAATTGACTCAATAAAATATTTATGAAGCCATAATCATGAAAATCACATGAAAATCATTATTAAAGCTAATCCTGAGTAAAACACAGTAGAAAACACTGTGATAAAGACTAATTCTGGAACACTTCTCAGTAATAAAATTAAATTACGACTAATAAAAGATCAAAATTTATTAGTATAGTTTTTACATGTTAGCGACGAAGTAATAATTGCGAATAAAAACCCTAAAAAAGAACCTGTTAAAGCGAATGTAAGGGTTTGAAATAAAAGCGATAATGTTTTATGAATTAAGTTTCCGTGTCCTGATTCAGTACTTACATTGGAAAATTGGAAAAGTCGCTTTATGTTTGTTTTGAATATATCAAAACCATACTCACTATTTAACGAATAATTGTTCAAAGTGAATATGTATATTATTAAGGCAATTAAAGCAATTAAAAATAAATGTTTTCAAAAAGGCCGGATTTTTTTAGTTGTTTTATTTTTTGAAGATTCATATTGATAATAAAAAAGATTTGTAATTTTATTCATGAATTTTAACCGCTTCTTGCAATTTGTCTAGAGATACATCTTTAGTGTTTTCAAAAAATAAAATTTGTTTGTTGTTTAAAGCTAAAACCTTATCAAAATATTTATGAACTAAACTTAAATCGTGAATGTTAACAATAATTGTACTATGTTGATTTTGTTTGATTTTTTGCAGTAATTCTAAAACATCTTTTGAAGTAGAATTATCCAAATTAGAAGTTGGCTCATCAGCCAAAATTATTTGTGATTTTTTAATTAACAACTTTGCAATTTCAACTCTTTGTTGTTGACCTCCACTTAGATCACTTACTCGGAAAAACGCTTTATCTAAAATATCTAATTCATCAAGAGTCTTAAAAATTTCTTCACGTTGTCGAACAGTTAAATATGAAAACAACTTATAAAATTTGTTTTCATATTGACTCACTGAATGAGTAATGTTTTTATAAACACTTTCGGTGATTATTAAATTAGGTTTTTGCGATAAAAAACCAATTTCATTGATAAGTCTTCTTCAGTCTTTTTCGGGTAATTCTTTAATGCTTTTTTCATTTAAAAGAATTTGTCCTTCAATCGGAATGATATTTTTTACTATAGATTTAAATAATGTACTTTTACCAATTCCAGAAGGCCCAACAATTGCGATCATTTGACCAGGTTCAATTGCAAAAGAAATATTATCTAAAATTGTTTGATCAGTTTTTGGATATTTTAAAGTAACATTTTTAAATTCGACAGATTTCATTATTTTGCCTTAATCATTTAATAATTTTGGTTTGGCTCCAATATTATTTTCTGTATATTGTTGTACATCAAGTATATCTTTTAAAAGTTCTTTTGAACCAGAAATAAATTTATTATAACCTGTATATATACCAAATGTATTTTCTGTTAGCGACAATGATGCAAGAGCTTGCGCAATAAGTGTACCTTCAGTTGCATTTAAGCCGATTCTACCAAAAGCAACATCATATGGTGCTGGGTTTGTTACAGTCAATACTCTTATTTTTTCATTTGGGAAATTGTCTGGTGAAAATAAACCATTTTTTCTTTCTGTTCAGTTAAATGAACCTTCATCATCAAAAGCAATATGTATTCCATTGTGTCCTAAAGCGGTTTTGGCTCCCTTTTGAATAACTTTTATTGATTGTTGTTTTATTTTATCACTGAAAAATTCTTTAATTTCATTAATAGGTTTATTGAAATGTTTCGAAAGAAGACCAATTGGATACTTATATTTTCCACCACTTGTTGTAGAACCTATTGCAAGTCCAAAAGAAATAAATTTATCAAAATCTTTCGAATCTCATGCTTTAATAATTTCATTTCTTTCTTCATCAGTACCTGAAATTAAAATTGCGCCACGATAAAATAAAGTAACGTCTTGCGGTTCTTTATAAAATGCTTCATATTTGGAACCATCTCATTTATATTTTGGATCCTTAGAATTTCAAGTTGGGTACTCTCCAAATTGTTCAGTTGCAAGTTGTTTTTCATTTTCTCGATTTGCTATTTGACGTAATGGATCATTTTCAAGACCATTTGTATAAACTTCATTATTTTTTTCACCAGTTCAATTAAATTTTAAAGTTTGAGTAGAAACTATAAAAGGTAATTTAAAATTGCTAAAATCAGATTGATTTTTAATTTCTTCTGAAATATTTAAAAAGTTTGTAAATACGACATCGTAATCAGTATTATTTGATTTTAAAATATCAACAACTGCATCGCTGTCTCCAAGTGAGTTAAGGCTAAAATTAACATCAGGCAAATCTTTAGTTAACTCATTTTGATCCTTTAACTCTTTGAAACGACTTTTTAGTAAATCTAAAAATTCAGGTTCTTTATCTTTTCAACCATCATTCGCTCATGAATAACGAATATTTATATTTGTATCTCAATTTTTTCTAATTTCATCTGCACTAGGACTTTGTGATTTAGTGTCTGAGTGTTCTTGCTCAACATCACATTGAGCAGCAACAAATGGTAAAGCCAGCAATGATACTGAAGAGAATAAAAATGTTTTTAGTGTTTTTTTATTAATTTTCATATTAAAAAATCTCCTTGTTTTTTGTTAACAGTAGAGATAAGAATATATATTTAACAACGCTACGCATGAATTACCATGATCAGCTTAGGTATATTCTCAGCCTTTCGGCACCCCTGTTTTATTTATATAAATTATATACAAAAACTCTTTGCTTTTTTCATAAAAACTTGCTCGCTAAATTATCAAAAACACACAAAGTTTATAAAAATAAAAACCTTGCAAGGCAAGGAATTAATTATTTTTAATCATATTAATAATTATTTCGTTGATTTCATCACCTGAATCAAAGAAAGCTGAATGACCTGTATCTTTTAAAACATGCACCTTTTTGTTGTTTTGATATCCAACAAGTAAAACTTCGTGAATATTTGTGTAATGATCTTGATCACCACTAGCAATTTCGTAATTATTTACTGAACTATATAAATCTCAATATTTAGGAATGATGTAATTAGGATTAAGCATTTGTTCATTGACCATGAATCCAAATTTTTCTTTTCGCTTAGTATTTGGGTCTAAGACTAGTTTTGCATATGTTGACGCACTTCTTTTCATGGTTTCAATGTTTTTATAACTAAGAAGCATATATGATTCTAAGGCGTTTTGTTCATTTTCGGGAATTAAATATTTTTTTCCAAAAATAAATTTTGGCATTGTTGATACATAGTGGGCTGGAGCAACAAGAAGACCTTTTTTAGCATGTGTATTTTTTAAAACATATAGTGTGCTTATTGCACCTAACGAATGTCCAACAACATAAAATGTTTTATCTTTTAAAACCTTATTTACAAACTCTAAAGCAATTTCTTGATAATGTTCTAGTGTAATTTGTTGGTTTCAAGTTGAACGACCGCAACCAGGCATATCAAGAGATACTATATTGAAATTACGATTTTCTTGTCGTTCTATTGGGCGCATAATATTTAAAGAATCGCCAAATCCATGAATGAATAAAACAAATGGTTTTGTTGTGTCATTTTCATTTTCAATAAAATAATTTATTTCTTCATTTAATAATGATATTGTTTTTTGCATGTTTACTCCTTTTTAACTAAAGTATAATTATAAAGATGAATTTAAAAAAAATGATATTTTTAAGTGCTCCATTGGTAACAATGTTTTCACTTCCTTGTATAGCAGCAAGCTGCAACAAAAATGATTTTTTACCGGCACACGACACTTTTGTCCGTAATTTTAATTATGCAAATTCTTTAGAAGATTTTTCGTATCTAAAATCTGATTCAGTCAATAAACAAGTTCGTTTAGCAACCGCTTCTAAATTATTCAGAGTAGAGTCTTTAAGCGAAGCTAAAATTGACTTTATAAATAATGAGGTTCAAACTCCTGGTTTGGTTAGATTTAAATTAGAATATGTAAAAAGTGTTGAAATAACATGACTAAATGGCACAAAATATCAGACTGACATTTTTGATAATGATAATTGAGATAATAATCAAAGCTTCTCAAAAAATGAATTAACTCAATTTGTTACATCAAGTGACAATCATTCAATAAATAGTGATAATTTTAAAATTGCACTAAAAAATGCAAAAAAAATAAAAATTAATGTCAACGAAAATAAATCACAGTGGGTAGATTTTAAGCAAAAAAATACTGGTTTTGCTGTTTCTTTAAAAGATTTTAAATTTGGAATACTAAAAAACTTACTTAAAGATAAAGAATTTTTTGAAAAGCACAAAAACGCATTGGGAATTAAAAAAAATATAAATGCAAATTTTAATAACAATAATGTTTTTACTTTATTAAGTTCAAACAATATTTCAACAGCTTCTTTTGACAACTTAGAATTTATTAATCAGGATTATTTAGAATTTGATATCACAAATTCTTCACAAAATCTTCAAAACTGATTTGTTAATTTCTTTATTATTGGTGAATATTCTGATGCTATTCCTAGTTTTCTTTTTAATAGTAATTCTTTAGAACAAAACTTTTTTGATTACTACAAACAAACTCAAAATATGTTATTTTCTTCTTACTACATAATCACCAAAAACAATATTGATGAGTTAGAAATGAAAGAAAATAATCTTTACACAAATAAAGATGATGTTTTTAAAACAGTAATTTTTAAATTTAAATTATTGCCATTACAATCAGATACTTTCCAAATTCAAGACTATAATGCATTTAAACAAAATACAAATTCTTTACTTGTTTTTGAAAATCTTAATGCCTTGCAAAAACAAGAAATTCTCAACAAATGAGATAAATATAAAATAAGTTATTTTAAAAATTTAAAAATGTATAAAAACCAAAGTTCCTTCATTCAAAACTTTTTAATTAATTCGAATAATACAGAATTTAACGATGAATTTATGTGATTAAATTTTGGATTAAAAAATAATGAACAATCAGATGTGAAAATAAGCAACATCTTAAATGAAAAAGTTTTTATTTTTAGAAGTTACATAAATAATTTAGTTAATCAAGCTGTTTATTCTAATTTGAATAATCAAAAATTATATTTTTCACAAATACCAGTTAATGCTTTAATAGATTCTAACAATGTAGATTCAAGTAATTATAAAAGTATTTACGATGGTTATCAGTTAATTAATAAGCAAATTATTCTAGACAAACACGGATTTAAAATTAATAATTCAACCAGCTATAACAATGAAGAAAAAACTGAAAATTTAAACAATATTATAAACATTCAAAAATCTTTATATTCTTATGATTTTGAAAACATCAAGTCTCATTTAACACGTTTCTTAGATGAAAATATGTTGAATAAAAAGAATAATATTGTGTGAACAATCCCGTTAGACTTACGTAATAACAAAAATATAGAACTTATAAAATTACTTAGTCAAAAAATTAAAAATGTGTTTTCGGAAGCTGACACAAGACTAAACCCCAAATTTATTTTTATTGAGAATAATTCTGATTACAATTTTTGGATTTCAAATAATAAATCAATTTATAAAGAAAATAATTTCAATTTACAGCTTCCAAATACCACTAATTTTTTACAAACATTTTTAACAGTTAATAATTTTGAAAGTATTTTTATCTTAAATTCAGCCTCAAAAATTAATGCTTTTTTAGAAATTCAAAAATTTATTAATTTTTTAAAAAATGATTTCAATACACAGAACATTAATTTAGAAAATGTTTTAAATGAAATTAAAAAGAATGATTTAAAAAACATCGAACAATATTTTAATAAATTTAATTTTAATAAAAATATCTTTAAAAACATTCTTAATAAGTCAATTCAAAATTTTGCAAATTCTCATAATACTTTTGAAATTCTTAATTTAATAAATGAAATTAATAATATTTTTTCGTACACAATGAGTTTTGACAATTTCGTTTCATTAAATAGTTATCAAAAAGAAATAATTCAAAAGTTTATTTTCAAACCTGCTCAATTTTTAGATTTAGATTATATTCAAGATTTGAAAATAATTAAATAATAATCGTGTGCTCATTTGAGTACATTTTTATTTTTAATTTTTTAAATATTTTGAACTTTTGTTTGTGTTTAATATAATTAAAACATGGACAAAAAACAAAAAATTATACTAACTATTATCGATGGTTTAGGTTTAAGAAAAGAAACTCAAGGAAATGGTTTTGCACTTGCTAAACATCCAACATTTGATTGTTTATTTAATGAATATCCAAATTCAATTATTCAAGCTTCAGGAAAATTTGTAGGTCTTCCTGAAGGGCAAATTGGAAACAGTGAAGTAGGGCACTTAAATATTGGTGCAGGTAGAATTGTATATACAGGACTTTCATTAATTAATAAAGATATCGAAGATAATAATTTCAAGAATAACGCAGTTTTATTAGATGCAATTAATAATGTAAAAAGTAAACAAACAACTCTTCATGTTATGGGAATGTTAAGTGATGGAGGCGTTCACTCTCTAGATACTCATCTTTTTGAAATTTTAAAAATGTGTCATGCAAATCAGTTAAAAAATGTGTCAGTACATATTTTTGGAGATGGAAGAGACACAAAACCTCAGTCTATTTCCAATTCTTTAAAAACTTTAGAAAAAATATCAAAAGATTTTCAATATCCAATTTCGAGTGTTTCAGGACGTTTTTATGCAATGGATAGAGATAAAATGTTTGATAGGGTTGAGCTAGCTTATGAAGCCCTTTTGGGAAATTCAGAAAATAAGTACACTGATGTTAATCAATACATACAATCACAATACGAACAAAATATTTATGATGAATTTTTTGTTCCCGCTATTAATGAAAATGGAACATTCATCAAAGATAATGACTCAATTATTTTTTTCAATTTTAGACCAGATAGAGCAAGACAATTAACACACTTCTTCATAGGAAGTGACTTATACACACAAAAACCTTCAAAATCTGTTCACATTGATAAATTTGTATCAATGATGAAATATGAAGGATTGAAAACAAATGTGGCTTTTGAAGAAATGAAAGTTAATAATCCTTTAGGTGAGGTGTTTGAAGCAAATAATTTACACCAACTAAGACTTGCTGAAACACAAAAATATGCACACGTTACTTTCTTCTTTGATGGTGGAGTGGATAAAGAATACAAAAATGAACAACGTATTCTTGTTGATTCACTTAAAGTTGAATCTTATGCTGATGCCCCGCAAATGTCAGCTAAAGAAATTACTGATCAGTTACTTTTAAACATTGAAAAAAATGATGTAGTAATTATGAACTACGCAAACCCTGATATGGTGGGACACACAGGAAATTTACAGGCAACAATTAAAGCTGTTGAAATTTTAGATTCACAATTTAAAAGAATTTTAGAATATGTTGAGAATAATACAAATGTGACATGATTTATTACCGCAGATCACGGAAATGCTGAATTGACTGAAGATAGTGACAATAAACCTGCAACAAAACACACAACTTCACCAGTTATGTTAATATCAACTGATAAAAATATTAAACTTGGAAATGGTTCGCTTTGCGATGTTGCACCAACTATTTTAGAATATTTAAATATTGATCAACCTAAAGAAATGACAGGAAAAAGTTTATTAATTAAGTCAAAAAATAATTAATTTAAAAAGCAATTCAAAAAACCAGAAAAGTTTAAACTTTCTGGTTTTTATATTATTTTTGTTTTTTTGACTATTTATGATATTTTATATTGTTAGCAATCGCAAAACCTCGGTAGATTTGTTCAATTGCCATTACTCTAAATAATTGGTGCGGAAATGTCATTTTAGAAAAACAAATTTTATTATCAAATTCTTCTTCTATAACTCCATTAGAGCCGCCAATGATAAATGTTATATTATCAGTTTGTGAAACAATTTTTGAAAATTCTTCTGAGCTAAATTGTTTACCTTGTAAACTAAAATAAATAACTTTCGAGTTTTTGGGAATCTTTTCTAAAATAAGCTTTGTTTCTTTTTTTATTTTTATATCGATATTAGATTCTTTTTGTTCTTTAACTTCAATTAAATTAACATCAACAAAAAATTTCAACTTTTTTACATATTCATCATAAAGTTTTTGATAATTAGCTGTTAATGAACCAACACAAATTAAGTTTAGTTTCATTTTATTTGTATTTTTGATTCATGTGAAACATTAGCATTTGAATATCGGCTGGATTAATTCCACTAATTCTTGAAGCTTGTCCAATTGTTGTTGGACGAATTTTTGAAAGTTTTTCTTTAGCTTCATAAGCTAGATTATCCACTTTAAAATAATCAATATCTTCAGGAATTTTTAATTCTTCTAAACGTTTCATTTTATTTGCTTGAGTTTGTTGTTTTTCAATATACCCATGCAGTCTAACGTTTATTGCTAATTCATTTGAATACTCAAAATCACCAACAACATCTTGTGGATTTACTTCAGGACGAGCAATAAGTTTTAAGAAACTTATTCCATTTTCCACATTATATTTTTTACCTAATTCTGATATCGAACTTACGAATGTATTTCTTAATTCTTCAATTTTATCTTCAATTTTTTGATATTTAGCACAGATTTCTTGATATCTTTGTTCACTTATCATTTTATTTTTATAAGCATAAGTACCTAAACGTTTGTCCACATTGTCATTACGCAATAGTAAACGATACTCAGCACGTGAGGTTAGCATTCTATAAGGCTCAGCTGTACCTTTAGTAACTAAGTCATCCACTAAAACGCCAATATATGAATCGCTTCGATCCAAGTAAAGAGGTTCAGTGTTTTGTAAGTAGTTTGCAGCATTAATTCCAGCAATTAAACCTTGTGCAGCTGCTTCTTCATAACCACTGGTTCCATTAGGTTGTCCAGCACTGAAAAAACCTGAAATTAATTTAGTTTCAAGATTGCGTTTTAAATTAAGTGGATTAATTGCATCATATTCAATTGCATAACCATACTTTTGCACACGTGAATTCTGTAACCCAGGAATTGTTCTAATCATACGATCTTGTACATCAACTGGCATTGAAGTAGAAAGGCCATTGATATACATAATATCCCCACGACTTGTTTCAGGTTCAAAGAAAATGTGGTGTCCTATTTTATCAGGGAAACGTACGATTTTATCTTCAAAAGAAGGACAATAACGTGGGCCACGACCTTCAATTAAACCTGAATACATACTTGATTTATCAAGATTTTCTTCAACAATTTTCTTTGTCTCAGCAGTTGTGTGAGTTAATCAACAAGATGTTTGTTTATCTAGTTTTTTGCCACTTCAGCTTGAAAATGAAAGTTCATTTTCTTCTAGTTGTTCTTCTTCAACTTGACTAAAGTCAATTGAGTCTGTGTAGATACGACAGGGTGTTCCGGTTTTTAAACGTTGTAAATTAAAACCGTACTTAGCAAGATTTTTACTCAAATTAACATCTGTCTTTTGCCCGTCAGGTCCTGATTGTTTAACATCTGAACCTTGCAAAATACGACTGTTCATATATACACCAGTAGTCATAACAGCAGCATTTGCACTGATGTTTCCATTATCTTGAGTTACAACCCCTTTTAATATATTATTTTTGTCAACGATTAAATCAGTAACAACATCCTCGATTAACGTAATGTTGGGTTGTTTTAAAATATCCTCTAAAATAATTTGACAGTATTTATCTTTATCAATTTGTGCTCTCAAACTTCAAACAGCAGGTCCTTTTGAAGTATTTAGTAATTTAATTTGAATCATGGCCAAATCAGCAAAATACCCTTGCATTCCTCCAAGGGCATCGATTTCTCGGGTAATAATACCTTTTGCTGATCCACCAATTGATGGGTTGCATGGCATCATAGCTAATTTAGTTTTATCTAAGGTAATTAAGGCTACATTTAGATTTCTTTTTGCAAGAGCATAAGTTGCTTCAATTCCTGCATGACCCCCACCAATTACGATGGCATCAAAAGTTTTATTCATTTTCTTTTTTGATTTCTGAAAGAATTTTTTCGATTCTTTGCGCTTTTGGTTCTACAGTATCAATTGAAAACACTAATTCTGGAACTTTGTAATATTTTCAGCTTTTTGCTACAACACTACGAATAAATGGTGTCATTGCTTTCAATTTTTCAAAGTATCTTTCACGATCCTTAAAAATTGTTACAAACACTTTTGCGTGTTGGTCATCGTTTGATAATACCACTTCATTAACTGCAACATTGGTTACATCGAAGTCTTTTAATTCATATAAAGCACTACTTACTAATTGATATAGTAAAGATGCTTTTCTTTCGTGGTTAATATTATTCATCTTCTACTAAAACATCCTCATAAAATTTTAATGTATCATCTACTATAATATTATCAAAGTCTTTGATATGTGTTCCAAAATCAAAGCCATTTTCGACGATTTTGACGTCATTTTTTTCTCTTTTTAAAGAATCTATTACACCTTTGTAAATTACTTTACCTTTTCTAATAACTTCTACTTTAGCATTTGCTTTAACTTTTCCACTCATTACTTTAGATCCAGCAATGTTTCCAACCTTTGAATAGTAAAAGATTTGTAGCACTTGTGCTTCACCTAAAAATACTTCTTCATAGACCGGTTCTTTTAGACCTTTTAGACGAGCGTTTAGTTCATCAACAATTTTGTAAATAACATTATGTTGTTTGAAAGAAACATTTTTTTGCTCTGCAAATGATTTAACTGATTCATCAATTTTTACATTGAAACCATAAATAACTGCGTCGCATGTTGAAGCAAGCGAAACATCGGCTTTAGAAATATCACCAGTTGATGCTTGAATAACATTAACAATAGCTTCGTCATTTGCTAATTTTGCAACAGTATTTTTAACCGCTTCAGCAGTTCCTTGAACATCTGTTTTGATGATTAAATTAATAACTTTTAAATCACCTTCATTATTAATTAAAATATTTTTTTCATTTAATTCTTTTTGTTTATCTAAGAATTTCTTTTCTTCAGCTAATTTTTTAGCGTATTTTTCATCACTAATTCCCACAAATTTATCTCCAGATTGTGGGTTTTTATTTAGCCCAGTAATTACGCAAGGGCTTCCTGGTGTTGCTTTTTCAATTGGGTTTCCTTCTGTATCAGTTAATGAACGAATTTTCCCATATTGAGAACCAGCAACAATAAAGTCACGAGTTAATAAGGTACCATTTTCAATAATTAGAGTCGCAACAACTCCTTTACCTTTGTCAAGACGAGATTCAACGATTGTTCCAATTGCTTCACGGTTGAAGTCAGCTTTTAAATCAAGTAATTCCGCTTGTAAAAAGATTGCTTCAAATAATTTATCAATTCCTTGGTCTTTTAAAGCTGAACCATAAACAAATTGAACATCTCCACCTCATTCTTCACAAATAATGTCATTTTCAGAAAGTTGTGATTTAACTTTTTCAACATCAGCATGTGGTTTATCCATTTTATTAACAAAAACAATAATTGGAACATTTGCGGCTTTTGAGTGAGCAATTGCTTCTTTTGTTTGAGGTTTTACACCATCATCGGCAGCTACAACAAGAACAACAATATCAGTTACTTTTGCACCACGTGAACGCATTTCAGTAAATGCTTCGTGGCCTGGTGTATCCAAGAAAGTAATTAATTCTTTATTATACTCAACTTGATAAGCTCCGGTATGTTGAGTTATACCCCCAAATTCTGTATCAATAACATTTGATTTTCTAATTCTATCAATAAGTGTTGTTTTACCATGGTCAACATGTCCCATAACAGTAACAACAGGTGGTCTTTTTGATAAATATTTTTCATCAACATTTATTTTTAAAGAATCTACAACATTTTGAGCATTGATATTTTCACTTTTAACAAAGTCATAATTGTATTCTAAACATAGTTCTGCTATTTCTTCTTCTGTTAATGCTGTATTTAATGTTTTTGCAATTCCTTTTTTAAAGAAACCAATAATAATATCATTTGGTTTTACTTTAATTGCTTGTGCAAAGTCCGCAACAGACATAGGTCCTGTAAAACGGAAAATTCCATCTTCTAATTTAGTTTCAGAATTTTCTAAATGTGTTTTGATGTCTTCTAAATTTGATTTTCTTTTCTGTTTTTTAGCCATTCTAGCACCTCTTTTTCTAATTTATTGTGTATTTCTTGATTAACATTTGTTTTGAACGCTCGACTAAGTAGTTTTTTTTGAAAACATTTTTCAATGTGTTCTTCGCTATCTAAACAATAAGCTCCTCTGCCACCCTGGTTTTGTAAGGGATCAAAAACAATCATCCCATTTTTTAATCTAGCAAATCGAATCATCTTATTGGCTGAATAAATTTTTCCATCAATAAAATTTTTTCTTAAAATATTATCTTTTTTCACAGTTTATTCTCAATCAGAATCATCTCATTCGATGTCATCTAAATCGCCAACAAGATCCTTATCTGCTTTGAAATCTTTCATTTTGGTTTGAGTGATTTTTTCGTAATCCTCTTTTTTAATTCTTGAGTATGGATCTTCGTCTTTTTGAGTTTCAACTTCAGCTAATTTTGCATCATCAGCATTTTCAACTTCGTCAACATATTTTTTGAAATCTTCATCACTAAATAGTGGTTCATTTGACATTTCAAAAAATCCTTTTTCAAAAGCTTCTGTGTCAAAATTATTCATTTCTGACTGAAATTCAGCAATTTCTGAAGCCAAGATTCCATCAATATTGATGTCTTCAATTTTCTTTGATGGTTTTTTAGGTAATTTTGCTTTTGGACTTTTACGTAATTTTTGTCCTTCATCCAATTTTTGAATTTCTTCTTTAGTAATATTACCTTCTCATTTCAGTTCAATACCTTTTTCCATTGCTTCTGTTTGTGATAAGACATTGATTTTTGCGTTTGTTAATTCAACTGCTAAAACAACATTAATACCTTTTTTACCAATTGCTAATGTGTGTTGACGATCTGGAACAATAACATCGAATGATTTTGAATTTTCATTTTCTGTATATTTTTCAATTACATCAATAACTCTTGCAGGTGTTAAAGCGTTCATAATGTATTTTTTAATATCTGGATTTCAAGCAAGAACTTCAATTTTTTCACCTTTTAATTTGGCTTCAATTTTTTGAATTCTTAAACCATCTTGACCAATCATTGTTCCTACTGGATCAATTGTGTCAACATATTCATCAGATGTTTTTACTGAAATTTTTACTCTTGTTCCATATTGACGAGCAATATCAACAATTTCGATTAATCCTTGTTCTAATTCAGGAATTTCATCACGTAAAGCTTTTTCTAAAAGAATTTTTTCAGAGCTTGAAACAATAACTTGTGCTCCTTTAGATTCTTCTTTAACTTCGCTAATAACAACATCTAAAATTGTTCCTGTTGGAATATTTCTTAAATTAGCTGCATTTTTTGGCATATAAGCTTCTGCGCCATCTTCTAAAACAAATAAATAAGCTCTTGGGGTTTTTACTTCAAGTTTAGCTTTAACAATTGCTCCCAACATTTCAGAATATTTTGAAAAGACTTTTCTTTTTTCGTATTCACGAATATTTTGCAAGAAAAGTGAACGCATTTGTGTGTATGTTTTTCCTGAAAATCTTTCAAAATCAACTTCTTGACTTACAATATCATCAATTTCTGCATCAGGATTTATTTCTCTAGCTTCAGAAAGTGGAATTTCAATACTTGCTTCGTAATTATCTTCTTCACCTTGTTTTTTAGGTAGCGGATCTTCGATAACTAATTTTGCATGGTTAATTAATCTGAATTCATTATTGTCTTCATTAAAAATGAATTCTAAATTTTCTTCAGCATCTTCATTAAATTTTGCATGGTTAATTAATCTGAATTCATTATTGTCTTCATTAAAAATGAATTCTAAATTTTCTTCAGCATCTTCATCAAAATTCTTTTGAAAAATTTTAATGATTGAATCTTTAATCATTTCTTTAATATCTTCCGATGAGATACCTTTTAAATTTGATAAGTCAGATAGTTTTGAATAAAAATTATTTGACATGAGTTCTCCTATTTTTTAATATCGATAACTTTTTGAATTTCTAAAATATCTGTGTCGAGAACCAATATTTTTTGCATTCTCCCTTTATTGTTTTTAATTCCAAAAAGTCCGTTTTCTTTTATTTCCAATAATTTAATAACAATTTCATATTCATCTTTATATGGTTTTGATAATTTCAAGGCAATTTTTTGTTCAATATATTCACTTAAATCAGCTTTTGTAAGATTTAAATCAATCCCACTTGAATAAATATCTAAACAAAACTCACCTTCATCATATAAATCCACAATTGTGTTAATTTTTTGGCTTATCTCTGTGATGAATTCGAAATCGTGGCTTTTCAATTCAATTTTTAAAAATTTACCATCTTCATTTTTTTCTCAGTATATTTTTGAAATTTCTGTTGAAAAGTTTTCTTTGATTTTGGTTACTAAGTCCATATTACTCCTTATTTATGTAAAAAGAGCAACCACCTTGGTGGTCGCCCGTTTTCTTTAACTTTTAAGGCTTTTTAATTATAACACTTTTAAGCATTTGCGTTTGTAATTGCTTTAACGGCTTCAAATGATCTTTCAAAAGAAGCTGGTTTTTTAGAAGGAACACCTGTTAAAGTGTTTTCAGAATCATTAAATGAGTATAATCAGTCGTATGATTCTTGAGTTAAGATACCATTATATGTAAAGTAATCTAATGTTGCCATTAATCTTGAAGCAAAAATTCATTGTGTCATACTTCCGCTCAATAATGAAGCACGAATACGTTTTCTACCTTCACCTGGTATTGGTTGTGTATCAGGAGAATATAGTTTTTTGATTGCTTCTTCTTTTAATGCTCTAAATTTATATAACATTGTTTGTTGTTCCGATGTTAAGATAAGTTCTTGTCTTGGTTCAACAAATTTTGCTGCTAATCTTGTTGAATCTCTTCTTGGATGAAATCTTGCTGATAAAAAGCTATCATCGGTGTCTAATATTGATTTTGCATAAACACTTGATCTTAATGAATAATTAGAAACAATTGATTGGTATAAGCCTGGCACTTCAACTTCTGTTGTGAATACTTTATCAATTGCTTGATTATTTTCAACAACTTTATAACTTACAACTAATAAATCACCTTTTACTTGATATTTTAATTGATTATTTACTGTTCCATCTTCGTTTAAAGGTGTGTCTGGATTTGCTAAAACTTGATTTTCTGCTAAAGCATTTTCTTTTAATTGTAAAACATTTTCTACAATATTTTCTTTTTTTACAGTAGCTTTAACATAAATATTGTTATTGTCAGCGTCTTTGAAAATTGGTCATCATCCTCTTGAACCCATATATTTTACAATCATTTCTGGGTTTGTTAATTGCAATACGTTTCAATAACCTTTTTTAAATCCTTTAATAGTTTTTGAATATTCTTTTTCAACAACTTTTTTGTTATCTAGTCTAATTGAAAGTTTGTAGTGAATTATAGCTGAATTACTTTCTGGGTGTTTTTCTATGCTTAGAAGTGTAAATTCAATATTATCTTTACTTTCAGGAAGTCCAAAATCACTTTCTTCGTTAATTGATTCTAAATATTCTTCAGCAGTATTTTTTGAATTAACTGTTGCTGATGCGTTAAATGAATCAGAAAACACATCTAAATCTTTTTTTGCTTCTTTATTATCGTTGTCACAAGCTGCTGCTATAAAGGGAACAGTAGCAACAGTTGTACTTAATACTGAAAGTCCTAATAAAAATTTTTTCATTATTTTTCTCCTTTATTTCATCTCTGAAATTCTTCTTTTGTCGCCAGAACAAAATGGTTATCATTTACCTTGATTCATTCTGGTTGATTTGTTTCTGAATAATCATGCATATTGGAATCATATACATAACCTATCAAACTTCCTTGTTTTGAATCAATAGAAGGCACAGCTTCTAATAATGATCTAGTATAAGGGTGTTTTGAATTATTCATAATTTCTTCAGTCTTACCAATTTCTAATAAAACACCTTTATTCATAACAACGATACGGTCTGAAATATATTCAACCATCCGCAAGTCATGGGCGATAAATAAAATTGTTAAGTCATATTTTTCTTTTAAGTCGTTAAAAATATTAACAACTTGAGCTTGAATAGAAACGTCTAATGCTGAAATAGGTTCATCAGCAACCAATAGTGTTGGACGTAAAACTACTGAACGAGAAATACCAATCCGTTGTTGTTGTCCACCAGAAAATTCAAGTGGATAACGGCGTAGGACAGATTCATCTAATCCAACACTTTTTAAAATTTCTTTAACAAGAATTTTCTTAGCTTCTTTTTCAGTCTTTTTATCAGCTTCTAATCTTTCATTTTTTCGTGTTTTTAAAGCTTCTAAGGCTTCTTGTTCATTATCTGCTAGTAATTGTTTAGCAAAATCTTCATAAAGAATTTGAAACGCTTCTTCTGGCGGTAATTTAATGTCTTTATTTAATTTTGCTAGTAATTCCTTATCATATTTTTTAGTATTATTTATTTTTTCAAATACTACTGCAAGAGTTTCTGAATCAACTGCGTTTTGATAAATAATTTTTGAATTTTTCGTATTATTTAAACCTTCTGAAACAACTTCTTCAACGTTTACGTGTGGGTTAAGCGAGTTAGCTGGATCTTGAAAAATCATTTGAACTTTGTTAACCATGAATTTTTCAATTTCTTTATATTCTTTTAAAGCTTTTCCAACTTTAAAACCCCTAGTCATTTTTTTAGGTAGTGTTTTATCTAATAATTTAATTTCACCAAAGCTGTGTGGAATCAGTCCTACAACAGCTTTACCAATTGTACTTTTTCCAGAACCAGACTCACCAACTAGTCCTAAAACTTCACCTTTATAAATGTTTAAATTTAAATCTTTAACTGCTTTAAATGCTTTTGAACCTGAACCATAAGTAATATCAACATGTCTTAATGTTGCTAAAAGTTCTTTGTTTTCATTGTTTTCAAGCATTGCATCCAAACCATCAACATCAAATCTTATGTGGTCTTCTTTTTTAAAAAGTCATTTACGGTGTGTTTCTGTATAAAACTTCTTCATAAATTAATTTTCTTTGAATTCCTTTCATAGTTTTTGAATTAATGCAGGTGGTTGATATTCGGGTGCTCTTTCATCTAAAAGCGCTGATTTAACACGATGTGTTTCACTTACTCAGTAGAAATTAGGTTCTTCAACAAAATCAATATCCAAAGCATAATCATTACGGATTGCAAATGCATCTCCAACAATTTTGTTTAAGTTCGAAGGTACTGAACCACGAATTGTTGATAATCTTGAACCTTTATTAACATCGGGCATACTCATGATTAATCCTCATGTATATGGGTGTTGTGGATTTTTAAGAATTTCTCTTGTTTTTCCTTCTTCAATGATTTGTCCTGCATACATAATTGAAATGTAATCCGCAATCGAAAAAGCAACAACACCAATGTCGTGTGTGATGAAAACAATTGATAATTTTAGTTTTTGTTGTAGTTCTTTAATAACATCTAAAACTAAGGCTTGAACAGTTGGGTCTAGGGCAGTAGTTGGTTCATCCATGACTAAAATTTTAGGTTCTAAAGCAACAATCGCAGCAATAACAACCCTTTGAATCATCCCCCCACTCATTTCATGTGGATATAGATTCATAACTGCTTCTGGATCATTAATTTTTGTTAATTTTAGGAATTCTATTGCTCTGTCTCAAGCTTCTTTACGATTTTTAACGATCTTGTTTAGGAGCATTCCTTCCATAATTTGTTTTCCAACTTTCATTGTCGGATTTAGTGTTGACATTGGGTTTTGGAAAACAGCTGAAACAACTCTACCACGGTAGTGACTTCTTTCTCAATCTCTAAAGCTAAAATGTTCAACATTATTATTGTAAAGCTTTACTTCACCGCTATCAATAACGGCGTTATCTCCAGTTAAACCATATAAAAGTGATGTGATAACACTTTTACCAGATCCTGATTCACCAATAATAGCGTGAACTTTTCCTTCATAAATTTTTAAACTTGGGTTCCGTAGAACTTTATTTTTTTGTCCTGGTACCGCTGGGTTTGTAAATGAAAGATTTATATCCTTAATTTCAGCAGCAACTTTTAATTTTTCACCATCTTTTAATTCAATATATTCTGTATTCTTGAAAAATTCATCTCAATCAAAAGATTTTTGAGTGTTGTGTTTAAATAGTGATTTAATTTTTCAATTTTGCATTTTTTCTTTAAATTGAATCTTTTTCATAAATCTCCTATCTTTGTCTTCTTAAAGCTTCTTGAACACTTGAACCAATCAATTGAACACTGGTTGTAATTAAAATCAAGATTGATGAAGGAACAAAAACATATCTTAAGTAACTTGGGAAGTTTTTTTGCCCTTCTGAAATTAAGTTTCCAAGAGTTGAAATGTCATCAATTGAAAGCCCAATGAATGCAAGTGATGTTTCAGCAAGAATAACTCCTGGAATTGTGAATACTAATTGAGTAATTAAAATTGGTAAAATAACTGGAACATAGTTTTTAAGAATTTTTCATGTTGGTGTACCCAGTACTTTTGAAGCTGATACTCATTCAAAATATTTCGCTCTTTTTACTTGAGCACGAATTTGGTTAGCCATCCCTGTTCATCCAGTCAGAGAAAGTGAGAACACAATTACTCAAAAACTTGGACTTACAACAACGGTCATTAAAATAAGAATTAAAATTGTTGGAACTACTGAAATAATCTTGATAAAGAATGTCATAAATTTATCAAAAACATCAAATTGACCCATCATGATTCCAATTGAAACACCGATGATAACTTCTAATAATGTAACCATGAAGGCAAGGGCTAATGAATATCTTAGTCCGTGTCATAATCTTGCTCATAAATCACGACCTAAATCATCAGTTCCAAAAAAGTGATAAACACCGTTTGAATCAGTTGTATTAAATGTTAAGAAACGGTTGTTTGTGTCTTGAAAATTAGGATCAAGAGTAAAGAATGGAATAACTAAGGCAAGAATAATAAGTATAAATAGAATCAAGAATCCTACTACTCCACCAAAGTTTTTAGAAAAACGATAAACAAACTCTTTAAAAATCTTTGCTTGTGAACCCATGTGAATATCACTTTGATAATCAAAGGCTTCACCAATCATTTTTCATTTTTTATGATTAATTGGTTGTAAAAAGGAAATTGGTGCATCTTGAACAGTTGCTTGGTTTGATTCACCTAATTCTTGGTTTGAACGCATTTTTGCAATCTTATTATTTAAATATTGTTTAAATTTACCCATTATTTTCCCCTTCTTCTAATACGAGGATCAATAGCTTCATAAAGCATATCACGTGTTGCATAAGAAAGAATTGTTAATAGCGAGAACATAACAATTAAGAATAAGATAACGTTATAGTCTTTTGTTTGAATTGCTTGTAATAGTGTTGCCCCAGAACCAGAAATAAAGAAGATTTGTTCAATGAAAATACTTCCAATGAATGAACCGAAAATAACGGCTGGGAAAAATGTTGCAATTGGGAAAAGTGATGGTTTTAAAGCATGTTTTCAAACAAATTGCGATTTAGAAAGACCTTTTAAATAAGCAAATTTTGCATGCACTGAGTTTAGCTCACGATTAAGTTCAGTTCTTATATATTTAATATAAACAATAATGCTTCCTAGTGAAAGTGCAAGACCAGGTAAAATGTAAGTTGCAAAATCTTTTTGATCAAAAATATATGGGATACCGATTTCTCTTCCGATAAACACCAAAATCAATGCAAAAATGATTGAAGGTACTGAAGAAAATACTGAAACAAAGAATGTTGAAACGTTATCAATTAATTTTCCTGGGTTTTTTCCAACTCAGATTCCTAAAGGAATTCCGATTCCAATTGTTAATAAAACTGAGAAAATTCCAACTAAGAATGATTTATAGAAACGAATTCAAATAAACGAGTTAATTTCCTGTGACGGGAATAACGATAATGAAATTCCAAAATCACCCCTTAGTAAGTTGGCAAGATAATTTAAATAACGTTTAATTAATGGTAAGTCTAGACCATATTTAGCTTCAACAGCTTTTCTTTGTGCTTCATCTAACCCTGCTGTTAATTGATTTGAACCTGGCACTAAATTAATTAGGAAGAAGGTTATTGTAATAACGATTCATGAGATTACTAAAAATTCAATCATTATTTTTAGAATTTTTCAAAGAATCTTTAACGCTGGTGAATCTACGGCTAATAACTTTTGTCAAAAAGTTAACTTTGTAGTTCTTTTATTTGAAAACTGAACAATGTTTTTGTTTACAACATAATTTTTTCCGTTGTAAGAATATTTTTCTTTTTTCAAAGCCTAACCCTCCCTTTTTCTTGGTAAATCTGATTTTGGTGGTCTTGTCATGTCGTATGCGTATTGTAGGTTAAATCTAAATAGTGAACTTACTCCACCTACTTTTGTAATTTCTCAGTTAGTATCAACTTCCATTAAAGAAATTACTGGAGCAGCGTCACGAATGACCTTTTCTAATAGTGCAATAAAATCAAAAATTTGTTCTTCGCTATGTCAACCATTTTTTAGGTCTTCATTTGTAAAGTTTCCTGAGAAGAAAGCATCTAATCTTGAACTATATTCAGATATTCCTTCTTCTGGTTTTTGATAAGATAAATCAATAAACTTTTCTCAATATAGATGTTTTTTGTCAGTTTCAATTCCTTTTTCAGCAAACATTCTTTCAACAACAGATGCAGTCATTTGTTCAATTTCAACATTACTAAACATTTGTCTTACGTATATGTTGAATAGTTTATTTCTTCTTGAAACCTTAATATTAACGTTATTTGTTAAGTAATATTCAATTTGGTGCTCAACAAATAATTTTGTATATGGATTTTTGCCTTCTAAATTCTGTGCAGGAATTTCATTAAAAATTGTGTCTGTGTATTTTTTGACAAAATCTGATTTTTCTGAACTTGAATTTGAATCGATTAATTTTTGTAAATCTTCATTATTTTCTTTTGCAACCTTTTCAATTAGTTTATTAATAACATCTTGATAAGGAGCAATAAAGTATTCTTTAGTTGCTTGTGGATTTTGTTGTTGCAATGCTTCTAAAACATAATTAGAAATATAGTCAGCGTATGTAAATGACCCAGTTGGATTGTTTTTGAATGCAATTGTTCTTTGTGATAATGAGTCAATTTCATCCGGTTTAAAGAATACTTGAACATAGTCACTTGGCGAATTTCCACCAAATCTATCATAGTTTTGATAAATAATGTCGTATTTACCCTCTTCAATAAATGAAGCAAATGTGTTTTCCGGTAAACTCTTAATTTCTACATTAATAAATCCATCTGAATAACGTCTTAAAATTTCTCTTAAGTATTGACCAGCTTTCTTTTGCTCATCAGTTGAGTTATTTAAAAATGTTAAATTAATTTGTTTTACATCTGGATGTTTTTGTTTAAATCTTTCAATGTAAAATTGTGCAGTTTCTGGATCAAATGTTATATCACGACGATTTGTTTTTTCAAATTTATATGATTTTGAAAGGTGAACAAAATAGTCATAGTTTTGAATATCAAATTCTTTTCCGTTTTTCGCTTTTGTTTTTTTACCATCAAAGAATAATTCAATGTTTTTTCCGTCGTATGTTTTGTAACTTCCAAAAGCTGTTCATGTATTAACTGGGAATGAAAAGTCTCAACCAACTGATTTAAGAACTTTTTCACGGTCAATTGCATAATAAATTGCATTTCTTAGATCTTGATCTTGCAATCAGCTCTGTGCATTTGTTTCATTATCTAAGTTAAATCCAAACGCGATTGTTCCATACCCATTATTTTTATTTAAATATTCTTTATATTCTTTATTTGATCAATATCCATTAATTTTATTGGCTGGTATGTATGCTTGTGATACAAAACCATCTTCAAATAATGTTGCATTAATTGTTTTATCAGTAGAAAATAGAATCTTAATTGTGTTAGAAATTGTATTTTCTGCATCATAGTAATCTTTATTTTTTGTTAAGGTTATGTGTCCTTGTGGACCTAAAACAATATCATTATCAGCAATAACAAAAGGACCTGTTGTTAAGAATTTTTTAGGATCTGATCCATACTTATCAATTCCACCGGCAACTGTTTCAATATATTGTCTATTTACTGGGAATAATCCAGGGAAGACGTGGTTTAATAAGAAAATTAAGTTTGGTGTTTTATTTTCATCAAATATCATTGTGAAACTATTTTCATCATATGCTAATGTTTTAATTTCACCTTCTACTTGATCTTTAAAGAATTGATAAGGATTTACAAAAGGATTTTTTACTAAATTAACTTTGTAATATTTATCAATAATATTATTTTTTTCAATTGGGTGGTAAGGAATTCTTTGTCTATTTCTTCCTAATTTATATTTTGTTTGTTTTGAATAAACAGTTTGTTCTAAGTTAAGGAATTCTTTTGATCTAAATTTATTTTCTTCTTCTGAAATAAAGTTTTTTAGATCTTTGCTTGAAGAACTTTTTTGCTTTGTTTCAAATTTATTTAAAAGCTCATTTAGATAATTTAATTTATCGTATGATCTTGATGATGAAATTAATGATTTTACACGATTTAAAAATTCTTTAACATCTTCAGTTACATTACCTGATAATAAAGAATTAACTTTTTGAGTACTTTTTTCAATTTCTTTTGAAAATTTTTGTCATTGTTCAGTAACAATACCAGTGCTTACTGATTCTACAACACCTTCTTCATTACCTAATCAATTAATCCCAAAGTTTTCTGGTAATTTTTTAAATTCTGAAACTTCTGCGTTTGTAAAATCTAAAAATACTTGTCCTGTGTAGAATCCAAATTTTAATGCTGCGTTTTTAATAGCTTCAACTTCTTTAGTATCTAAAGGTTTATTATTTGCATCATAAACTTGTGAGTCTCAAGAATATTCATCATAATTTTGTAATTTACGTGGTTTCCCGTTTTCTGTTACTCATTCTGAGTCGACATAACTTCTACGTCCTCAAGGATTTTTGTAGTTTTTATTGAATTTTTTCGCGTAATCTCTTTGGGCATCTAAAAATTCTTGAATCCCACGAATTCCAAATTTTTCAACATTATTTAGTTTTTGTGAACCTGTATTTAAATCAAGTACATATTCTAAATAATCTCTAAGATCTTGCGCACTGATGTAATCACCATTGCTTCATTGATTTGTTTTTTCATTAACAAACCCTGTTATCGCCATATAGTTATTAGTATTTTTTGGATTTCTAAATGCATAAATTGATGCTGATTTAGTAACGTCAGAACCAATTGATGGTCTTCCTAAAGCACCAAGTGTTTGATATTCATCTAGTGGTCAGAATCCACTACTTACTTCACCGTATCCTTCTTCAGCTCTTAATTTTTCTTTAATTAATTTGTAAGTGTCATCAAAATTAGAACTTGGTTCTTCAGTATTTGTTTGTTTCATAACTGACATACTGAATTTGTTAGTATGGACAGCGCTGGCTTTTAATTCTTTTGAAGGACCTTCTTTAACAAATGCATCAACTAATGAAGGAAGAATTTTATCTAATGATTTATATCTTACATAGTTTAGGTTGTTAATAGGTTCGCTAGTTAAACCTAAATCATAAGAACGACTAATTTCACCTTTGTCACCATCGTGGCCACAAGCAGCGGCAATAAAAGGCACTGCTGCTACCAATGAAACGATTGGACTAAGCAAAAGTAGGTTTCAAAATCTTTTTTTGTTCATTTTTCTCCTATCCTGTGATGTTAAATTGATAATCAATAGCAAGAATTGTTTTTCCTGTTAATTTATTATCTTTCTTTTCTGCAACCAATGCAATTGGTGATTGGTCTCTTGATTTTCCATTTTCAGCAAGGAAATCAAAACCTTGCATTGAAACATCTTGAATTGCTTTTTTGGTATTGTCGGCAAATTCAACATAATATGAATGTTTTGGTTTCAATAAAGTATTTCTATATTTAGCCATTAAAGCATAATCACTTAATCATGATGTGTAACCTAAATCTTCTAGTGTTACTTTTGAAGAAGCATCTCCTTGTCTTTCAAGGTAGAAAATATTGTTTGTTTTTGCAATATTGATTGAAACAAATTCTTTTTCACCTGTTTTTACATCAGTAAATTGTAAGAATTTTGCTTTTGTAGCTAATTCAGTAGGAATATATCCGTATAAAGCAACGGCATCAAATGTTTTATTTCTAAAAATTCCTGAAACTGTTCTTTGTCCAACTCCAAAGTTTTTAATTTGTGACATAAAGAACGCTTTTGGTCTTGAAGTAATTTTGTTGTCATTTAAGTCTTTAATTCTTATTGTTTCGTCTTGAACAGCGCTTCTATCATCGTTGTATAATTGCATTCCAATTTTTTCTTTTTGTCAACGATCTTTAAAATATCCATTATTTTTAGTTATGAATTTTCCAAAATATGAACTAGAAATATTTTGGTTTGAATTGAATTGTCTTACTCTAAATTCTTTTCCATTAGGGAAGATTTTAGCTTTAGCTTCATCATATTCTTTACTTCTTTTTGCAAGGAAATTTTGAAGGTTTGAAACGGCATTAAAGTAATTTAACTGATATTGTCTGTTATTTGGTTCTCTATCACTTTGTTCTTTAGTTTTCTTAATTGCTTCTTGTAAAACATCGACTTCATCTTGATATTTTTGATAAATTACTGCTTTTTCTTTTTCATAAGCAATCTTAAAGGCAACGTTTATTGAATCCACAACAGCTTTATTTAAACTATTTAAATCTAATAATGTTGACTTAATTCAGTCTACAGAAGTAGCGTCAACAACATAATCTAATCCTGTTGTTGCTTCATTTACATTTGTCATGTAATTTGGTAAATCACCAAAGTCTTTAGTGCTTGGAACATATGTTGTTTGCACGAAATCACGTGTTAATGTTTCAGCAATACTATAGATATAGTCAGTAAATTTATCAGCTGTTTGTGGTTCAATTCTTGAAAGAATATAGTTAATTACATCATCACTTGGTTTACCTGAACTAAATAATCCATAGTAAACATCTGATAAATAACCATTTGTGTTTCCCCAGTCTTTAAAGTAAAGGACTTGCCCTAAGAGAATATTCATATCTTGTGCGTCTAAGTTTGCGACATATTGTGTCCCAACTTCTTCAGTTATTTTTTTAGCAAACATATTTTGTAAGTCAAGTAAACTAAATAATAAGGCAGATGGGTCTTTTGCAATCATTTCTGTTTTTAAATCATCATTTTCAATATAACTATCTTTAAATTGTGGTGATAATATATCCATTCCATAATCTTTTGAAAGGATTGCACCATTTTTAAGTAATTCTGTTGCTGGATTGAAGTTTTTAGCCGCCATAAATAGATTTGAATTTCTAAATCTTTTCATAATTTCGTTAGCTAAATTTTGTTTTAAAGCAGTTATTGTATTAATATCATCACGATTTGTTTCATTTTCAAGTAATGATTTTTTGAATTTATCTAAATCAAATTTAGTTTCTACATAAGATATGTTTCAATTTCATGTTCATGTTTTGTCAGCATTAACAACATATTGAGCTTGTGAATAGTCGATTGAACTAAATTCAAATAAGCTTTTTAGGTTGTTAAATGTTGGCACTGTATATCTTGTTCCAACACTGTCTCTAACTTCTAACATTGTTAAACTTTGTGAAAAAGCATCATAAAATTTTGAATCTTGAGTTGCATACCCAGATGATCTTGTGTCAATTGCTATTCCTTCAATGTTGTTCAAAATTGAAGCAGTTGTTAGTGTTGCATTTGTTCCACGTGAAATCAATCTTTCTCCAGTATTTGGGTTTGGTTTTGAAACAAAACCTAAAATTGGATATCTAGCATTGTTTTGTGCATTATTAAAAATACCTGTATAACGTAATAATGCAAACGCTAATGATTGTTGTACCTTTCCATAAGGAACTGCTGCATGAATGTTTCTTGCGACCTCTTGCATTTGTTGAGATAGTTGATTTGAACCATTGTACATTTCTTTTAAGAAGGCTGAGTTTTCAACATATGGGAAGAAGTATTCGTTACTTCCGTTTTCGTCATTAAACGCTAAAACTTTTCCTTGATTTGAAAAGTATGGGAATCTGTATTCTTCACGATCATTAGCTTCTTGAATAGTGTATTGAATTTGTCTTTGTAAAAGTCTTAATTCAGCTTGAATATCACCAGCTAAACCGATTTTTTTTCAAGATTTTCTTGAAATTGCAGAGTTAGGGTCATCAGGGTTTTGTAAAACTCTTGAACCTGGTTCGTTTAGAGAAGGTAAAGAGTTAATTGGATCTTTATTGGTTTTTAAAGCTTCAATAAAATCGTCAGAAAATCCTGGTTGCAATAGAGAAGTAACTGTTGCATTTGCTTGACCACCAATGAATGAACTTCGATTATTTCATCCAGAATCATAATAATTTCTATCTACAAGTTCAATAATACTATCTTGGATTATTTTTTCTTGTGCTCTTAAATATTGAACGTCTTTGTCAGAAAGTGGAGTATTTAAAGGTGCGTTAATTACTGGTAATCCGTTTTTATCAAAAATGTTGATTTGATCAATAACTAGTTTGCCTTCAGAATCTGTATGTGACTCAAAAACTTTAATTGTAGCATTTCCATTTGCTTCAATATTGAATTTAATTCGTTGCCCTAAACCGTCTCTAACGTTGTCTAAAATCATTTTTGGAGTAACTTCAGCCAAGTTTGAAAGGTTTCCGTTTTCAACACTAAATACTTTTGAATTCCCTTGAATGAATGGGTTAAGTGTTCCTGAATGCTGATCAAAAGAGTTTGCTAAAAATAAATCTCTAACTTCTACACCACGAAGTTTAGCTGCTTTTTGCATTCCTTCTCAGTCTTGTAAGAAACGACGTTTTCCATTTGATAAAACATCTTTTGCACTAGAGTTTTTATTAGCTTTACCCCAAACGTCATCTTCTGATTCGTAAATAACATTTCCGTTTTCATCTTTTGGTGTTGAACCATCTTTGTTCAAGAAGATAAATTTTAAGAATGTACCTGTGTCAGAAGGTTCTCCAAAAGCATTTACTCTAATAAAATCAAGATTTGTTCTTGCTTCTAAATAGTTACGAAGCGCAACAGCTGAGTAAAATGATGTTTCAGAAGTTCCTGAACGTGGGTTTAAAGCACCGACAACAACAGCATTTTTAGAATCGTCAATCGCTTGGGTTCTCTCAAGTGTTAGATGGTGTCCATATTCGTGGGCAGCTACATAATTTAAGAAATCAGTAGAAATTCCTTTAAACCCGTCTACCAATGCTCCTAGTAAAAGTGGTAGTCCAATTCTATCAGTATCAGTTAAAGTTTTATATTTTCCTTCAACTAGTTTATATTCGTAAAATCCTTCATCATTGATTGTCTTTTCAATGTGTGGCCCAATTTTTTCTTTAAGAAGGTGTGGATACTTGTCGGTAATTTGTTTTAATAACCCTGGGTAAGCTTCGTTGTAAATTTGATATCTTCTCGCATCTAGATCAGGTAATTTGTTTCCGTTTTCATCACGAGCATTGACATCTACAGGGGTAATGTTAATTGTTACAGGATCAATTGAACCTTTATAACCCAGAGCTCTTTTTAAACTATTAAATTCCTGTTCTTCTTCTCCAAATAAACTTCTTGTAAATACAAGTTTTTTGGTTTCTTTCTCATTTTGAAGTTCTACAACAAAAATTGGAGCTTCTTTTTTCTCAACTGTCATGTTTTTAACATTAAATTTGCGTACATCAGAAGTTTTTAATTTTTTATCAGAATTTAAAGCTTCTAAAAGTGAACCGTAGAATCTGTTTTTATTTTCTTTTGTTACTACATAAATGTCTTTTGAAATATATTGGTCAAAATTATAAAAATCTAAAAAGCTCTTAAATTCATTTGATATTTTGGTAAATAAATCTAAAGCAATAGTATTGTTTTCATCATAAATTTCTTGGTTAAATGAAATCGAAAATTCTTTTTTATCTTCGGTATGACCACCAAGTCATAAAACTTTCACGGAATTATTAATATTTTCGATTGATACTTCTTCAATTTTAGCTTTTTTGAAATCGTTGAAAGTTTTACCTTCAAATCATTTTATTTTTGTTCTGAATATATTTAAATATTTTGAATTAAATTCTTCTTCAGTAGTATTTGCAGGAAGAACAATAACTTTTTGTGATGTAGAGCTTAAAGCACCATAGGTTGATTTTTGTTCATCAAGTAAAAGAATGTCTTTTCCAATAAGTTTTGAAGGTAAAGCAATTGTTGAATAAGATTCTAGGGGTTGATTATTTTTACCTAAAATGTTGCTATTCATAATTGCTGAAGCAGTAGGAATATTTTTTAAGAATAAATCTACTGTTTTTTTGTCTTCAAAATCTCTAAATAATGAATATGTTAATGAATCAGAAGAGTTTCCAGGTCCCCCTAATGTTGAATAAATAGGCATTGAACCAAAGAACGCATCAGGGAAGAATTTAATTTCACTTTCTTCTTTGTGTAATGTTGAGTGAGATCCAAGAGTAATCGAGTTACCATTTTGTTCTACACCTGGTACAAGTCTAAAACTATCCAGAGTTAATAAATCTGGACCTCATGAGACATTAGTAATAAATCACTTAGTAAATTCCACAAATTGTTTTGGTTTAACAGCTAAAACATACTCATCAAAAAAGTTAAATGAACCGTAAGTTACTTTGAAGATAAAAGATTCTTTATACTTTGCATAATATTCTTTAAAAAATGTATCAAAATCCATTTTGCGGTTTTTGTCACTATTTCATCAGAAATATACTTGTCCGTCTTTTTCGTCATATGAAGCTACTTCACTTGATTTTAAAGGATCAGTAATTGCAATAACAGGTTTTAAATTACCTTCTTCATCGTAAATGTCTTGGTAACGATTTGAAAAAGCTTTCGAATCAGTAGGAGCTACTTTTCCTTTCACTTCATCTGAGTTAGCAGCGTAACCAAACATCGAACCGATTGTTGCACCGGTTACAGCAGCAAGAATTCCTAGTGTAATTAGAACTTTTGTTCTTAGTTTTAATGCCATTTTTTCTCCTTATTTTTAAAGTTTCATAAAATAATAAAAATTATAACATAAAACGCAATTTTCAGTGGCGAGTAAACGTGTGAAAACAGCTAAAAAATGACCCAAAAAATATCAAGATTGTATTTTTTGTCTAAAAAATTGGTTATTTTGATTTTTTTTGCACAAAATAGTAGAAAAAATAGGTAAATATTAGTTATTTTTTTGCATTGTGGTACAATTGTAGATAAGTTTTTTTAAGGGAAGGATATAGTAAAATGACTAAAAATAAAATACGTAAATCAGTTTTATCGTTCATTTCTGTATTGGCAATAGTGCCATTTTTTGCAGCTCAATGTAATCAACCAAAAACTGAAGAAAATACACTTGAAAATAAAAAAGAAGAAGTAATTACACAATTAAATTCGCAAAGCTTTGCAAAATTAAGTCAAGAACAAAAAAAATGACTTTATTAATCAAATTCGAAACGCTAAATCAAAAGAATCTATCGATAGCATTTTAAATGCAGCAAATCAAGCTATCAACGCCATTAATGCTGTTATTGCACAAAAAGAAAATGCATTACAAAAAATTAACGCTTTAGAAAATTTAACAGCAGAACAAAAAGAAACATACAAACAATTACTTAACACAACAAAAGATTTACAAGGAATTAATTCTCTTGTTGAAAAAGCAAAACAAGATGATTCAAAGGCTTTAGCTGATAAAAAAGCAGCATCAGAAAAAGAAGCTGAGCAAAAAGAAAAACAACAAAAAATCAGTCAATTAGATAAAGTTGTTACACTTTTAAAAACTAAAATTTCTAAAATTAAAACACAAAACAAAAATGAAATCACTCAAGGTGTTTTTCTAAGTCACCAATTAGCTAATACTTTGATAAGCACTTATGAAAATTCAAATAAAACCAGTTTAACACAAAATCAAATTGATGAATTCGGACACAAAATTTAACGCTGTTGATACAACAATTGATAAGGCTTTAGTTGAAACTTCAAAAATGATTGTTTTAAAAGAACAAGTTAAAGCATTGATAGTAAATCAAATAAAAAATAATAATAAAAAATTAAATGCTTTAGAAAACGATGCACCTGAAAGTGTCAAAGCTTTAAAAGAATTAAATAATGACTCAATTAACATTCTTGCAGAAGATTACATTGAAAACATTGTAATAAAATTACAATCTAAATATTTAGAGCTTCAAAATATCATCGTTACATTAGAACAAGATAAAAAAATTGATTTAATAACTAAAATTGAACAAATTAACAACTTGTTAATTGAACTAAAATCAAACTATAAAAAAGTTGAATCAAAAAATAAATACGAAAGAGATAACTACAATGAAAGTATTTTAAATTCAATTGTTTTAGATGCTAGCACCTTAAACACCGTTGAAGAATTAGAACAAAAATACGAAAAACAATTAGAATCGCTTTTTGATTTAGATTCAGAATTGAAAAAATTGTTTATTGAAAATATTAAACAACAAAAACAACAATCAGAAGAAATGCTTCAACAAATTTCTGATGTAAATAATGAATCAATAAATAAATTAAAGACAAGTCAACAGTCTCTTGTAGATATGGCTGTAGATTTAGAAAACAAACCATTTAAACAATTGAATTCTTTACTTCTTTCATTTAGAAGTGGATACTCAAGACTAAACAGAACTTTAAATGTTTTCTTCTTATCACACATGAAAGATATTCAACAAAAAGTAGAAAATTTAATTAAAAAACAAGGTAACGATACTTCTGCTGAATGAAATAACCTAAAATCACAACTTGAAACTTTAAGCAAAGAAACTAAAAAATTAAATGATTGAAAAACAATTAAACCACAAGAACAACAATTCATCGAAAGATACAATTCGCTTGAACAACAAGTAAAACAATATAACATTGAAAAAACTAAAAAAGAAATTCTTGATGGCTACTCAAAACCTAATTCAACAATGAATGTAGAAATGCCAGAAGAAGAAATTCAAAAACTTAAAGTTTCTGGTGAAGATAAAGCTGAAATTGAAAAGTCAATGAATTTAATTGCTGAAGCCAAAGCAATAAAAGAAGAAATTCAAAACAAAGTACAATCGGGTGAAATGACTTACGAAGAAGCTAAAACAAAAAATGCAGAAATAACCAAAAAATTAGCTGAAGCAAGAAATATTATTTCAAATCTTCTTGTTGAAAAAATTAAAAATGCTAAAAGTTTATTCCTTGATTTAAACTTATACACAGCTTTAGCTCAAGATAAAATTTGAGCTAAACCAGAGTGAAACGATATTAATGAACAAAACTATAAAATTCAAAACTTTATCAATCAAGCTCAAATTCTAATTAATGATCCTAATTCAGTACTTTACTCAAGCAAAAATAATCAAGATTCAATGATTAAGAAAATTGAAAATATAACAACTCAAATTGACAGAATTAAAGAATCAATTGTCAATGCAGACAACGCACAAGCACAAGACAGAGGTAAAACCATTAAAGTTGAACAATCAATTACAAGAAATGCTTCAATAATTTATGCAATTTGAATGGAAAAACGTATTACAAAATATCCTAGCCTTGCAGGACATGAAGAATTAGAACAATTAAAGGTTAAAGTAGAAGAACAGTTTAACGAATTTAAAAAATTGTCTAAAGGATGAAACAGCCATGCACAAAGAAAATCTTCAGCAAAACTTGCTAAACTATATGATGAGTTTTACAACAAAACTGTTGAAGCTGGAATTCCTATTGAAAGTAAATTCCAAACACCAAGATATGTTGTAAGTTATATGGCTATAAGAGAAAGACAATTTGAAGTTCTAAAGAACACTTGAAATTAATATTTAAAAAACACTGAAAAAATAAAAATCAGTGTTTTTTTAATAAAAAAGATAATTTTTGTTTATTATTTAATAATAAAAAACAAAGGAGAAAAATGAAAGTAAATTTTAAGGGAAATCCCGTTACTCTTTTAGGTAATGAACTAAAAAAAGGTGATCTTTTTCCAAACTTCAAAGCAGTTAATTTAGACTTAAGTGACTTTGAATTAGATAACGTGAAAGGTAAAAAACTTGTCTTTTCAATTCCTTCAATCGACACTGGTGTTTGTGAAATGGAAACTACAAGATTCATGAACGAATTTAAAAACAAAGACTATCCTGTAATTGTTATTTCTTATGACTTGCCATTCGCTTTTGGACGTTGATGCCAAGCAAAAAATAATCAAAAAGTTGTAACATTGAGCGAATTTAAATACAATGATTTTGGATTAAAAACAGGAACCAAAATTGAAGAACTTGGTTTATTAACAAGAGCAGTTTTTGTTCTTGATGAAAATAATAAAATTGAACATGTTGAATATTGTCAAGAAGTTGCATCAGAACCAAATTATGAAGAAGTTTTAAAACACTTTAATTAATATAAGCAGGGAATTATCCTGCTTTTTTATACTCCTTTAATAAAAAAAGCAGACATGTTCCGCTTTAATTAATAATGTTTTGTTTTTGATATGTTGAAGCAAAAGCATTGCTTAAATATTTAAAACCGAAGCTAATAATTGAAATGTTAATAATTAAAAGCACTAAATATAAATTATTTATTGAAATCATTTGGATACTTTCTTTTATTAAATTACTCAACAAGTCAGAATTAGAATTTTTAACAAAATCTAGAAATGCAAGTGATGAAATAATTAAAATGTAGCTACTGAATTTTTCAATTGTTTCAATAAAAATTCTTGGCAATGATATTTTAAATAAGTCACTGTAAATAATCTGAAATTTATTTTTACCAATTGATAATAAGACTAAAAATAAATCTGAATTTTTCAATTGTTGTGTCATTCTTTGAACTAAATTAAAGAACGGTACTCAACCTATTAAACAAAAAGCAATAAACACCGCTACTCATGAAGTATTTCAAAATCCACAAATTATAAAAATTCAGATAATTTCTGGTATTGAATTAATTAAAGAAGCTAGCGAATTTATGACAAAACTTGCTCCTTTGGTTTTATACATTTGAGTAATTGAACCTAGTAAAAATCCACTAAAAATATTTATCATCAACGCCAATAAAACGAATATCACTGTCTTTATTGTGGAACTTCAGATTCTTGTTCATATGTCAACTCCATTTTGATTTGTACCCAAAATAAAGTGAGTGTTTATATTGAAAGCTTCGCTAGCATTCAGTTGAATAGCTTTCAGTAAATCATATGCATTATAGGTTAATGTTACTATATCGGTATTAACAGTTTTAAGAGCTGAATCAATCTGCTTTGAAGAATCTTTTAAAATTACAAACACAGGTTGTTGTCCAAGTTCCGAAGCTCTTAAAAGTTCTTTGTTAGCGATTTCATAAATGAAGTTTAGCTGCGAACCGCGTGAAAAGTTTCTTGTTATTATTCCGAAATTATAAGGTGGTAGATCATTTAATAAAAATGTGTTTTCATTAACAGGTTTTGTTGGCGAAAAACTTGAAAATACACTAAAAATAATAGCTAAAACAATGAAAAGCAAAAGTAAAATGGCTACAAGAATATTAACTTTTTTACTTGAAAAGTCTTTTCAAAATCTCTTTAAAGAAGATGTTTTATTACTAATGATGTTGCTATTTATTTTTTTGTTTTTTGAAAATTTAAAACTATTCATGTCACATCACCTTCTTTCTGAAGATTAGATGTGTGTTTTTATTTTGTTCCTTATTTGGTTCGATTCAATTGCAAATGATGCTAAAAATAATATTTAATCCAAAAATAATTAATAAACTAAATGTTACATAAAACATTAACATGTCATTTTCTGCATTATTGTATGCAAAAGAAATATATTCACTCTGACCAGGTATTGAAAAGATTCTTTCAACAACAATCGAAATCGTCATTAATAAAACAAAAAATGGTACTAATCACTTAATGTTTTCTAAAAATAAGTTTTTGAAAACATTTTTTAGGAATAATTCTTTTTTTGACATTCCAAGTGTTTTAGATAATAAAAATCAATCATTAGCTTTTACTTCTTGGGTTATTTTTGTAGTTTTAAAAAATACAAATCCAAATGTCGCAAAAAAGAAAACAAATACTGGAACAATTAATGAAAGGGCTTGATTATTTGCAATATTTAAATATTGACTTGGATAACCTATAGAGGATGAAAATATTAATAAAACAATTAATAAAATTATTAAAGGTACTGAACTTATGAAAATAACCAGTAAAAAGATGATTCTTTGAAAAAGTTTTCTATTACTTTCAGTATAAATTACTGAAAGCACACTTCCAAAAACTAAAGAAAATAAATATGTGATCGTACTAATTCCGAAAGTTAAACCAAAATAATTGAAGAAAAGTGAAGGAATAGATTTGTGAACGCTTAATAAGTTTTCGTTATATATTTGACCAAAAGAACCATTAAAAATATCCCTAATATAGTGTCCGAATCTCAAAAAAAGGTTTGAGTCAATTTTACTGCTAACAATAACATTGTTTTCAATCTGTTTGTTTAATAAAAAATTAAGCAAAAAGTAAACAAGTACAAAACTTGTAAAAAATAAAAATATATTAATAATGATATTTTTTGCCAATTTCATATTCTCCTTAATTTAAAAATTATATTAAAAATAAACCGGTTTGTGTTTTATAGACTAAAAAAACAAAAAATAAAATTCCCAAAAGGGAATTTTTAAAAATTATTTTTTTGTTTTTTGAATAAAAACGTGTTCATTGTTTAGGGTTTCAACCAATACTTCTTTGTAGCTTTTTTTGAATAAAATGGCTATTGAAATAACTCCATATAAAATCGCTCCTAAAATGAAAGCAAGTCCAACTCAAATTAAATATTGTTTTGTTTCAACTTGATTTGCATCCCTTATCTCTGTTCCCAATACCATTAAAACAATTCCTATAATTAATAAAATAATAAAAATAATTGTCGATATTAATTTAAATGTTTTTAAGTTTGAGTGTTGTTTTGACATAATACACCTTTCAAAGATTAATATAATAAAATTTTAAACCATTAACAAAAATTTTTATTCTTGTTCTTGCTTTTGAACAATTTTATAGATTCTGTCATCAATTCAAAGAATGTCGCCTGGTTTAACCTTTTGGTTACGACTAAAAGCTTTTTCACCGTTAATTGTTACTTCGTGAACTTCAATAAAATATTTAGCTCTTCCCCCTGTTTCAATTACGTGCATTTTTTTTAAAAGTTGTGATAGTTTAATACTTTCACCAATTATTTCTACTAACATTAATCAACGTGCCCTTTCTGTGGTGTTAATACTTGAACGTTATTTTTGTAATTTGGAGAAATTACGACAATTCTACGGTTATTGTCCGCGAATAAAATGTTTAATTCGCCGTCAAAAACATTAATTGCATCAGTTAAATAACGGTTAACAATAAACATATCTAATTTTTCTTCATTATAAGTAAATTCATTTGTTGTTGCTTCAGCTCTACCAACTTCAGTTTCTTTTGTCGCTAAAGTTAAAATACCATCTTTAATTGTCAATCTTATTCTGTTACTTCTATCAGCGTGAAAGACCTTAGTTTTATTTAATAAATTAGCAAGTACTCTTTTTTCAATTACTAGTACACTGTCAAAAGATTTTGGAATAACTTTTGAAGTGTCTTTATAATCCATTTTATAAATTAAAGAATAGATTACTGAATCGTCTCAAACGATACTGATTCTTGAATCATTAACAACGAAATCAACATCACCTTTAATGTCAAAACTTAAAAGTTCTTTGAGGTTTTTAGGACTGATTAAGAATGAAAATTCTGCATCTGATTCAATATCTAATGTTTCAGTAGCTAGACGATATGAGTTTGTTGCGATAGCAGTCATTTTTCCATTTTGCGCTTTTATATTAATTAAACGAAAAGCAAGTTCGTTTGTTTCGTTGTGGACGTCTGCAGCAAATGCAACATTATTATAAATTGTTTTTAAATTATTGATGTTTAAATTAATTTTGTCTCCTAATAATCTAAAGTCTAAAGTACCAAAACTTTCATCCATTAAATTCATTTCAAATTTATCTTGATCATTTTTAATAATTAACAGAGTTCCCTTTTTAATTAATTCAATTGGTCCATTCATACTTTTGATAATATTTCTGAATAAAGGCAAGGGTATTAATGCAAAACCCCCAACCAAAATTTGGCAACTTTCTGAATCAAAATTTTCTAAATCTTTTCCGCTTGAAATTAATGTATGTTGAATGCTTAATCTTTCGTTGGAAAGAGTAAAAATTATTTTTGAATCTGTTGCTTCAACGTACAATCCTTTGTATTGTGGTTGATAAGGATTTGGTTCATAAATTCTTGATACACGATCAATAACTTTATCCAATTGGAATTTTGAAACTTTAATATGCATTATTTCTCCTTAGTTAATTTTCTTAATATTTTCTTTAATTTTTGTAATAGCCATCTTAATTGATGTATTAATTTTTATTTCTTTATCTATTTCTTCAACGCTGTTAATTATGTTACTGTGACTTTGACCACCAAATTTCTTTCCTATGGCTGCATAAGACATATCAAAGGAATTTCTAATGATTCAAATTGCTATTCTTCGCGCGACAACAATTTCTTTAGAACGGTTTTTACCAATAATATCTTTTCTATCTACTTTGTAATATTTGCAAACGGAGTCAATTACCTTATCTGGTGAAATTGTTTCTGCAATCTGTTCACTGGCATTAAAAATAAATTTTAAATAGCTTAAATCAAACCTAAAATCTTTGTCGTTTATTCTAAATAAATTAATCTTGTTTACTGCCCCTTCAATTGAACGAATTGAATTAGAAAAGTTTCTTGCTAAAAATTTATAACTTTCTTCATCAAATACATTCGGATCCATTCCTGCAGCTAAAATCTTAAATTTAAAAATTTTAATAATATCTTCAGTCTGAGGTTGAGTAATGGCAAATGTTATTCCGCCTGAAAATCTTGTAATAAATCTTTCTTCAAATCCACCCAATTCTTCAGGTGTTTTGTCGGCACAAATAATAATTTGTTTTTTATTAGAAATATGATTATTAATAATGTTAAATAACACATTTAATGTTGACTCACGACTTCTAAATTGTTGTACATCATCAAACATTAAACAGTCATATTTTGAACATTTATCAATAATTTCATTGATTCCATCTTGATTTTTATTTTGTAAATGAACAACTAAATCTCTTGTAAAAAAATCAGGGTTTATATAGAAGCAGCTTTGTCCTTTTTTGATTAATTCATTTCCGATCGCATGAAGTAAATGAGTTTTTCCAAATCCAGAAGGTGCATGAATAAATAATGGTGAAAATATTGCTTGACTAGTATTGTTATTAATAACAGACATCGCTCCTAACATTGCGTTTTTATTAAATTCACCAGTTGTATATTTGTCTAGTGTTAATGAAGAGTTAATGTTAGAAACAATTTCTTTAGTTTGCTTCTTGGGTTGAATTTTTTCAATAAAAGGTTTGACATCAGGACTAGTTTGAAAAATTACTTGAACTGGTTTTTGAGCAATTTCAGCCAAAACCCTACGAATATATGATTTATTTTCAGGTTTTTCTAATTCTTCAAGTTCTTTATCAGTTGTCAATAAACAGTAAGTATCTTCGACAATTTCAATAATTTGCAGATTACGAAGAAAACTATTGTATAAAAATGCGTTTTCTTCACTAAAACCTGAATTGGCAAATTCTTTTTGCATCAACTTTGTCTGATTTTCAAGATCAATTTTTTTATTAATTTTTTGGGATGTTTCTGAACTCATGAATAAATTATATTTAAATATTTTTTTATTAAGAATTATTAAGAAAAAAAGAACAATAAATGTTGGAATTATTTACATTTTATTGACATTTTTTAAACAGAAAAAATACTCATTATAAGTACTTTTTTAAGTTATAGACAATTATCGAATGTAAATAACTTGTCTATAACTCATTATTTATAATAATGCTATAAAACATTTTTATATAAATTTGGTGTTTGTTTTGGTAAAATATTATTGCATATTTTTAATTAAATCAGCTTGAACAATTTATTTAAAAATGTATCTTAAAAAGGAGCAATAATGAAAAGAACATATCAACCTAAAAAACGTAAACACGTTAAAGTTCACGGATTCCGTGCTCGTATGCAAACAAAAAACGGTAGAAAAGTTTTAGCAGCTAGAAGAGCAAAAGGAAGACACAAATTAACTGTATCAGACGAAAAATAATCCAATTTAACAATGAATAAAAAAAATGTTGTTAAGAAAAACTGAGAATTCCAAAATATTATTAGCCATCGGAAACAGTTCGTTTCTAAGTATGTAATCATCTATTACGAACCTCACGATAGCTTTCAAGTTGGAATCTCAATTCCAAAAGCCTTTGCAAATGCTTGTACAAGAAATAAATTTAAAAACCAAATTCGTCACATTATCAGAAAAAATGATTTTTTAGATATTAAGGCAAGAACAATCATTATTGTTCGCAAGGATTTCTTTTTAATTGATTTTGCAAAGAAAGAATTGGAAATAAAAAAACTTTATGAAAGGATTCGTAATGTCTTACAAAAATAGATCAAAACATTACGACTTTTTCAGCCCACAAAACAAAAATGACCAAACCCCAACTAAATCTTGAAAACAAAAACTAAAAAAATTCTGAAAATGATTAAAAATTGCAATTATTGTTTTTGTTATCGGAACAGGATTGGTAGGTTGTGTTCAGTCATTTTCTTTACGTTCACCAGTTACAATTGGTACTGGTTTTGAAATGTATGGTTCAAAAGACAAAGTGTCACCACAAGTTAGTGTTTTAAAATACAACAATGTAAAAAATACTTTTGAATTAGTAAACAATTCTGATTTCGCAAAAATTAACCCATACGTTTGAAAAGAATCACCAGAAGAACTGAATGAAATTAGAAATCAAGTTGATAAAAACGGTGGAAATTATGAACAATACCGTTCACAAACTCTTGGTTTCCAATTAGTAAACAACGAAAAACAAACTATTAATGGTGTTGTATATCACAAAGACAACAATTACCTATTAATGGCAAAAGGTGATAAAAACGGAGAAGGTGCTGTCAAAAGTTACGAAAATGTAAATAAATGAACAAACATTTACTATCCAACTATACTTTACAAAACAGAAAAAGTTACTGTTGAAGATGAAAATACATCAGGGGAAAATAAAGAAATCACAGTAAATAAAAATGTTGGTATTTCAAATATTATTTACAACGTTCTTCCCGACTATGTTTCTCAAGCTGGAAATTTAAGTCTTAAATTCGCTCGTGACTTCTATCAAGCTTTAGCTGAAGAAGGAGCTACACAATTTAAACTAACAACAGGAAAAGAAGTTGTTAATAAAAATTCTGAAAACAAAACTTACTGAGACTATATTACTCAAAACTCAACAGTTTCTAGTGGAAGTGATTTAGATATTCTTAATGGATTTATTCTAAATCTTAAAAACCTTGAAAATCAAAAACTTGATGCTAACCTAATTTCTGTTATTGAAAAAATTTCTTTAATTAAAGCAGAAGAACGCCAATATTACGGAAATATATTAACTGGATTTTATTTAGTAACAAATCAAAAAGATGCCAATAATGCAAACGTTATTGAATTCTCAAATGTATCAACATATAATGAATCAGTTAACGTTGCTAATGCAATGGCAAATTACTATCAAGAAGCTCACCGTCCTATTTCAACATGAGCTGAATTCTGAGAATTCGGACCATTCTATGGTTTATTCGTATGACCAATTTACAAAATTTTAATTGGGTTAATGATTGCAATGAATTCACTAGGTGGCTGAGCTTTCATTATCGCAATTATTATTACAATTATCATTACTCGTCTAATAACAATTCTTCTTTCTTATAAAAGTTTATTTGCGTCAGCAAAACAACAAGAACTTAACTCTAAGAAAGCGAAAATTGAAGCTAAATACGCACCTTATAAAGGTGATAAACAAATGGAACAAAGAAAAAGAGCAGAAATTCAAGAAATGTACAAGAAAAATCACGCTAACCCTTATACAGCGATGTTAAGTACATTAATTACTCTGCCTATCTTACTTGTTATGTTTAGGGTTATTCAAGCTTCTCCTGACATTAAATCAACATTCTTCTTAGGTTTAGATATGTCTGCAACTTCATGAAGAAACTTAGTCTATGGAAAAGAATGAGGATATCTACCGGTTATTCTAATTTCTTTAGTTGTACAATTATTCTCACAACTGCTTCCAAGAATTTTAAATAGAAAGAAAGATAAGTTAAGAACAAACGTGTATGAACGTGAAGCATTCAAAAAATCAAATAGAATGCAAAATATTATGATGGTTGTTTTCGTTGGATTCGGAGTTATATTCCAAGCTGGTCTTCAAATCTATTGAATTTTCACAGGAATATGACAAATTTGTCAAACCCTTGCTATTTGAAAAATTGAAAGAACCGATTTCTACAAGAAAAAAATTCTTCCAAAATTATAATAATCAACTCGCTGTATTGCGAGTTTTTTATTATCCCTTGCAATAAAAAAAATGCACTTGTGCGCATCTAAATAAACATTTTTTCAAGTAAAGCTTTTTTGATTGCTTCTTGCTTTTGTTGTTTTAATTCATAGAGTTGAATCAGTCTGTCTAGTTTTTGGAATAATGAACCAATTTTTCGTTGCTCTGTTATATTTGGAAAACTTATCATAAATTTTTCTATTAAGTC
>NZ_JAFFTD010000003.1 GCF_016924775.1 [Mycoplasma] gypis | reverse complement strand
TATTAAGAAATTCAATGTTTAAAGAGTTTTGAGCTTATTTAACCGATGATGAAGAATTCATTAATGCTAAATATAATCAAGAAACTGAAAACAATCTTCAAAATATATTTGATGCTTTCAATAGTCTTGATGATAAAAAATTCCTTGCAAAATTAGTAAATATATTTAATAAGGATAATTCTTTAGTCATCTTAAATTTCTTAAGCGTATTGTATAGTGAAATTATTTTTGACCAAAATAATTTCTTCCGTTCTATTTTTAACCTTAATAAAAATCTTTATAATACTGAAAAAGATTGAATTCTCTTTTTTAATTTGATTGAAGAATATAAAAAAATCTTTAAAAAAGATAATATTAATTTCAATGTTCAAAAATCAGAATTTTTTATTAAATTAAGCGAGTTATATAATGTCTAAACTATATATTGTTGGTACACCCATTGGAAATCTAAAAGATATCACTTATCGTGCTGTTGAAACTCTTCACAATGTTGACTATATTTTTTGCGAAGATACTAGAACTTCTTCAGTCCTTTTAAAACACTATGAAATCAAAACTAAAACACTTTCTTACCATAATTTTAATGAAAAGGAAATGGCAAAAAAAATTGTAAATCTTATTCAGGACGGTAAGGAAGTTGCTATTATTTCAGATGCGGGAATGCCTGTAATAAGCGATCCTGGTTTTGAGGTTATTAAGCAATGTGAAGACAGCAATATTGAAGTTGATGTTATTGGTGGGCCTACTGCTTTAATTCATGCTCTGATTAAATCTAATTTTGGTGCTTCTTTTACTTTTCTTGGATTTTTAAAAGATAAAAGTCAACAAAGACTGAATTTCTTTGAAACATTAGATTACGGTGTGTACGTTTGTTATGTTAGTCCACACAAATTAATTGCAACTCTTGAAGACTTTGATAAACATTATCAAAATAGAGCGGAAATTTTTCTAATTAAAGAAATGACTAAAAAATATGAAAAATTTTACAGGGGTTTTGCAAGTGATATAATTAGTGAGTTAGAGGATAATATTAAAGGCGAATTTGTTTTAGTATTTAATTATCAAAAACCAAAACGAGTTAAAGTTAATAAGTACGCTCAAAATTAATGTCACATAAACTTATTTAAATGCTTGAAAAAAAACAAATAATTGTTATAATTTTTAAGCTTTAATATGGCGGAAGTGGCGAAGTGGCTAACGCTCTGGGTTGTGGCTCCAGCATTCGCGGGTTCGATTCCCGTCTTCCGCCCCATTTTTTTATACTTTTTTCACTATAAAAGTGTATTAAATTACACCTATATAATTATTTTTTTATCATTTTTAAAATTTTTTATATTCAATCAAATTAAATTTAAAATCTTAAATTTTATATAATATTTCTATATTTGTTTTTATCTTAATATTTATATCTATTTTTATTTTTATTTATACATTTCAATTTTCAAAGATTATTATTTTTTATTTTTTTCAAATTTTTAACTCTTATTTTTATAGTTTTATTTATTGTTTAAATTAAAGTTTGTATATATGTTATTTTTTCTCTCTTCATTTTTTCTTATAATTAACATATTTTTTAGATTTAAACTCCTTTCTATTTATTTAGTATTGAAAAAAATTCAAAAAAACATAATTAAAAAGTCAAAACTTAGGTTTTGACTTTTACTTTGCCTTTTTCGCTTCTTCTCCTGCAATATGACAAATCCGGCATCTTGCCTCGTAAATGTTGTTGTTATCAATTAAAACTGTGTCATCTGAATTAACTGTTCGAAATGAACAAGAAGCATCGTTTTTACATTTTACACAAATTGCTTGCAGTTTTGTTACGTTTTCTGCAAGCGCCATTAATCTTGCCATATTATCAAATGGTTTACGTCTGAAATCTTGATCTAGACCACTAATAATAACCATTAAACCTTTATTTGCCAATCATTCACAAACATCCACGACTTCATCGCCTAGAAATTGAGTTTCATCAATAATAACCGCATCAATATTTGGTGTTATCAATGTTTTTATTTCGTTTGCATTTTTTACCGTGTTTGTTTTTCGATTTGCTCCACTTCGCGAAGAAATTTTATCAATTCCAAAACGTGTATCAATTACTGATTTTACTAAAAGTAAGTTATATCCAGCAATTTCTAGTCTACGTACTCTACGTAATAATTCTTCACTTTTACCGCTAAACATTGGTCCAACAATTACATGAATTTCGCCTTTTTTAAACAAAGCCATCGCATCCCCCCTTTTTTTACTAGTAATTTATAACATATTTATTATGGTAAAAAAAGGAGAAAGTAAAAAAAGTGTGTTTTTGCGTATGTTTTGTTAAAAAAATGTAATAATTAAAATGCTAACCAAAATTAAAAAAAACAAAAAAAGAGAAAAGAAATGAAAAAACTTAATAAGAAAATATTAGTATTTTCATCTATTTTAGCAGCAGCGTCATTAGTATCGCTGCCTTTTATCGCCGCGCAATGTGACGGCACAGATTCAGAAAAATCTACTGATAAAAGTGGTAATTCAGCAAAATCTCCTGCTAAAAGCGATGATTCAACAAAAACATCTGATGCAAATGGTGATTCAACAAAATCTACTGATACGAGAGATGATTCAGCAAAATCTAACGATGTTCTTCCGCAAGAAGAAATTGCAAAATTACAAACCGTTAACTTTAACCAATCACAATCATTGCAAGCTAATAATTTTTATTTAGATACATCAGCAATGATTAGTATCTCAGTTCCACAAAACGATGTCGCCAACCCATCGGTTGCGGCTAAATTATTTAGAATTAAAACTATCACATCACCTAAATATAGCGATATTGACCCAAGGATAGTTTCGACACCAGGAAAAATTGCTTATAGATTTGAATTAGCGAAAGCTATAACCTTAACTTTAGAAGATGGTTCAACAAAAACATTTGATACCGATGTTTACGACGAAACTCAAAAACCTTCGACACAACCATATCAAATGCAAATATCTTCAAATCCAAAATCAATTAACTCAAAAGAATTTAAAGATGCGCTAAAACAAGCAATACAAATGTCAATTTCTATTAAGGATGATGTTTACTGAGTGGATGCTCACGGAAATAAGACACCTTATAAAGTACAAGCAAAAGACTTTTGATATTCATACTTACGTTCATATTTCTTAGGGCGTTTCCAACGTCAAGAAGCCGGCTATAACGGAACTACAGAAGAAGCTAAAAAGATGGATGCACACATTATTGAGAAATTAAAAATCAATAAAAATGTTAGATTTGGTTCTCAATTATTTACACACAACCAATTATTCGAAATTAATGGACTGAGTTCGGAACAATTCAGAGAATTTGATAAAGAAAGTCTAACACCAATAAATGCCGTAAAAAACAATGAACTTGTTTTTAATCGTGATAATACTTACAAAGATTTCGCAAACTTTGAAAAATACTGAGAACTACTGCTTACAAAATCTTTATTATATGCCGCAGCACCTAGTCAATATATTGATTATCTTGCACAACAGCCTGAATATAATACAACATTTACATACCAAGTAAAAGAAGGTGATACAACCGTTACAAAAGAACTTCCAGAATATGGAAAAGGAATTGTTCACCAAATAGGTTTATATTACTACGGTACAAACTTTTACACACAAAATCTTTATGCTGGAGCTTATTATCCAAGTGCTGATGAATCTAACGAAAATAAAATAGTTTTAAAACAAAACCCTGAATACTGAGATAAAGACTGAGTAAACTCAAATACTTCAATTAAAAAAGTTATAATTAAAGCAAATTCAAATGACCAAAGTACTGATTTCCAAAACTTTAAAAATGGACAAAACTCAGTATGAAGTTTTCTTGATTTAGATCAAAATAACAAAGATTTTGTTGAAAAAAATAGAAATAATTTAAATCTTCTAAAATACAAAAACTTCCTAAAAACAAAAACAACAACTTCAACTGCTTTTAATGTTATTCCTGCACCAAGAGCAGTTGTTAACTTTGTTAATGGTAAATTTGTATTTAATGACGTAAATTATTCAAAATTCTACAATGATGATTATGCAAAAATCGTTTACGGCGCTTCAATTGAACAAATTCAAAAAGGGTTCAAAGGTGATACAATAAACCAACAAGGTTTTGACTCAATTTCAAGTGGTGTATTTTCTAATCGATCAGTAGCATTTAGATCAATTATCAATGCTGCAATCAACTGAGAATATGTAATGTCAAAATTAAACCCTAACTCAATTCAAGAGTTATGACTTAATGGTGCTGCTCCTGATGCAAAACTTGGTGGAAATGATCAAGAAACATCAAAATATAAAACACCAAGAGATGGTAAAGATATCATTAATGATTTAATCGTTATCGATCACAATGGAAATATTATTGATAAAGGACAGCCAGATCAAGAAGAACCAGAAAATCCTTATAGTTCTCCATATTTTGCAACACTAGCTGATGCAATGAGAAAACTACTTATAGATTATGCTGATGAAAATTATGGTGATAATCCTGAAAACTTATCTGTTAGATGAACAATTTATAACCATGAAGTTTTAGATGATAAAAAACGTGAAGTGTATCAAAATATCGTAAAAACAATCGGTCGCTTATCACCTTATTTAAAACCTGAATTTATTGAATTAGAAACCCCTGAACAAATTGTTAAAGTTTTTGGAAAAGATAACGCAAACGGAAATAACTCAATTTCACAAGATTTAATTCTTTCTTATGAAGACGATTCACTTGCTTCATATCTAGATAAAATTACTCATGCTATTGGAATTTCAATGTTTCCATTATTACAAAAATTTGGAAATTTAAATTCTGATGATAAATTGGCAAGAGAATTTCCTGCGTTGACAGGCTATGCTAAAAAATTAAAAGAAATGTTCGAAAATAAGAAATTCTTGATGAATGAAATTTATGATCCTAGTTCTGATTCTCAAAATAATGAAACATATCCATGACGTAAAATAACATGAGATGATTTTAATAAATTTAACTCATATGAAGAAAGAAACCTATATTTACGTGGAATATATGACTCAAATCTTCAAGCGTTTAAATTTGCAGGATTAGGTGGTATTGGTTATGAATATTCACCAAAAAAAGGTATCTTTACAATCGATAATATTGCAGAAGCTTCAAGGTTTGCAAGAACTTACCTAAAAACAGTAGATAATGAAACATTGATTAATTTATTACGTGAATTAAACACATGAAGATCATTTGATATAAATCTTGAAAAATGAATACCTTCTCTAAGCACATTTGACTATAAAGTTACAAAAAAACATTTAGACATTCCCGCTGCTCTGGACGATATTATCTATGCTCAAGATTTCAAAATTACAAAATAGTGTATTCTGATTTTTATTTAAAAAAATATTAATAAGTTTTTTAGTTTTAGTTTTAATTAATGTATTAATATTTACAATTCTGACTATTCTTCACCCCTTGCCACTTTACTATCAGAAGATGCAAAACGGTGATATTAGTGGAGCAACAAAAGAATTGTTAGATAACGCTTACGAAAAATATGGAATAAACAAACCTGTTTTACACAGAATCTGAGACTTCTTTCTCAGATTCTTTAGTGTAAATTTTCTTCCTTTTTCACATGTAGATAGCTCTTTAGGAATTCAAAGTATTCAAGATACTATTCCTTCTTATTACTTTATCCAAAGAAACAAATATAGTTATATCATTGGTCTAATTTCTTTGCTTTTCAGTTTTTTTCTTGGTTATTTGTTGGGAGTTTTTGCTGGATACAAAAACGGAACTTTTTGAGACTATATTATTAACTGATTTGTAATAATTTTTATTTCTATATCAGTTTTAATTTTGATACCTATTATTAATCTTATTTATTCTTCAACTGGTAATATCGTTGAGTTTAATGAAAAAAAATATTCGACTTGGATTTTACCTATTATTTCTTTAGTGCTTATTAGCATGTCATCAACTGTACAAATTGCACGAAATGAAGTAAAAAAAGTTGTATCTACTCAATACTACATAATTTCAAAAACAATTGGTTATTCAACAACACAAAGATTTTTTAAAGTTGTCATAAAAAATTCAATATCTCCCGTACTCACTCTAATCCCTTTATCAATAATTTCACTTTTTGTATCAAGTATTTTCTTAGAAGTGTATTATGGTGTAAGTGGTACTTGAAGATATTTATACCAAATAATTTTTGCTTATGAAAACGAACCAATTTGTTTCTTAATCATGTTTCTTTCATTTGTTTATTTAGTCACTTATTTTATAACTGAAGTTATTAAAAAAGTTATTGATCCTTACGGAAGGGATAAAGCATGTTAGAAACTCAAAAACATAGTTTTTCTTTTGTAAAAGAAAACAAAAATAAAATTAGTGTACTTACAAAAAAAACTAATTCCTTCAAACGTTTCTTCAGTAATTGAATTGGAGTAACATTAATGATAATTTGACTGTTACTTATTATTTTTTCACTGATTTCGTTTTTTTGAACTACACAACCATATAAAAATCTACACAACATTAATTTAGATCAAAATGTTGTTCCATGATTTAGTAATTCACACAATTCACAAATTAAAATACTTATAAATCCTAATGATATTATTTATAAAAAAATTCTTTTAGGTTTAAATAGTGAACCCAAAATTCACTATGAAATTGTAAGAGATTCTTTGGTTCCACAAATTCAATTTAATATTCTTGAATATATTCAAAAATTTTCAAATGGTAATATCGCTTTATTAGGAACAGATTCAAGTGGAAAAGATGTTTTGGTAAATACATTACAGTTATTTTTCTACTCTGTAGGATCTTCAATAGTGTTATTTACATTGGAAATGCTATTTGGACTGTTTTTTGGTACATGATTAGCATCTAAACAAAATAACTTAACAAACTTTTTTATAAAATTAAGTGGTTCGTTCATTACAATCCCTGACATCATATATATTCTTGTCGTTTTGGTATCTTTTGGTTCTTTATGATCTGTAATTGTTATGATATTTGTAACAGGTTTTGTAAGATTAAGTTATTGAGCACACACATATGCCGCAGATGAATATAAAAAAGACTATATTCTTGCTTTAAAATCTATCAATGTTTCTTCTTTTAGAATCATTATTCGTCACGTTATTCCTGCAATTTTTGGAAGAATATTAATACTATTTGCAAGAAGAATAGGTTACATCATTTTCTTAATTGCAACCATTAGTTTCTTGGGCTATAATATTGACTGAAACTTAGTATCTTTATTTAAAGAAAATTGACCTGATCGTAGCAAGAACATCTTTCAAATCTTATTCCCAACATTATATTTATTTGTATTTTTGGTTATAAATCAATTTTTAGCAATTGAAATTGCCAAAGTAATTGATTTTTATTAAGGAGAAAAAATGATAAAAGAATTTATTTATAAAAATACCAAACTTCAATATTTACAACTTGATAGTAATAAAGAAAAAAACCTTGTTTTTCTTCATGGTTTTTCTTCAGAATTTAATTTTTTCAATCAATTAATTGAAGAATTTAAAGATGAATACAATATTTATGGACTTAACATGCCAGCCCATGGTGGTTCAGAAGAAAAAAAAGAATTAATGAATTTTCTTGAATTTGTTGATATTTTTCATGTTTGAATTAAAGAGCTAGATATTAACAATCTTTATTTAATTGGGCATTCAATGGGTGGGGGAATTGCAATGGCAAGCATTAAAGAACTAGCTCCTAGAATTCAAAAAATTGCTTTAATTGGACCCATGTCTCGTTCAGGAAGAGTAAGAATGGATGAATTTGAAGAATGTTTCTTTCCTAGAAATGTTGAAGATTGAAAAAAATTAGTAAATCTTTGCTACTATAAACCTGATTACATTCTAAATAATAAAGATATTGTTTCTAGAGTTGAAAAATATTTAAGAGAAAATAAAAACAAATTGGACTTTGTTTACGATTTAGGACATAAACTACCTGAATTAGTAAATATGGATGCAATTGATTATGGAATTAAAAACGCAAAAATGCCTGTTGGTTTATTTATTGGTGCTTATGATGGTATTATTGATTACAAAAATATTGCTGAATACTATCACTCTTTAAATAAAGACGTTATTGTTTATCGCTTTTTACAAGCAGGACACTCAATTTGACTTGAACAATATGATGAATTTGTTCAAAAAATGCGAGAATTTCTATAAAAATAAAGAAAGTGAATCAAAAGATTTGCTTTTTTTTATGAAAAAATTAAAATTAAGATGAGAAAGGAAAAAAATGCTCACCAATAAAAAGGATGCATTAATCGAAAACTTTTTCAAAAAACGAAAAGATTTTTTCGGTCAAGAAATTCATATGGATTACTATAACCAAAAAGATCACCCTCACTCATGAAATATCCACCATATATTTCCAAAAGCAAGAGGTGGAAGTGAATCTTTATTCATTAACCAAACTATCGTGGGTGTAAAAAACAATTTAGATATGGCTGAAAAGCTTCAGTACAATGATGAAAAGTATTTCTACACTGTTTTACCTAATCGTTATAAAGACAAGATTTATGGAATAATTCAAAGACAGTCTAAAAATAATTTTCGATCTTTTGAATATTTCAATACTTTAACATACAAGTGGCAAACACTTGATGAAGTGGAAGCGAGTTATGCGGAGCATCTTGAAACATACGAATCTTGAAAACAACAAAACACCAATGAAGATTATGTGCCTGAATCAACTCAGCTAATCACTTCGCAAGATACAATTAAACAAAACTCGCATTTAAGTGTCTCTAAAGATTCTAAAGACGTCTTAGAAGACTCTTATGATGCAAATGATAAATCTTCATGAACAGAAATTGTTCTAAGTGGAAATTGTAACAAAAAAAACTATTCAGTAATTAAACAATTAAGTACTGTTATCGTTAGAAAAGAAAACGCACACTTATTTAAAAATAAAAGTTTTAGTTACAAAAACTACAAGTTTTCAATCAATTCTGAATTGTATAATCAAAATAACGTCTTTTTCATCTTGAAACGACAAAATGGAAAAAACTTTAATTGATACAATCCTTTAACTAAAACCTGAAGCTCTGATTCTTGCACTCAAAAAGAATTTGGTAAACAACTTCGTCAAAGTGAAGGATATATTGCCTTAGCTAAAGAATTAAAAAATAAAACTCCGAAAAAAGCAAAAAACGATCAGCTTCAAAAAGTAATTAGTTATGACTTTTTAGACAATCCATATGTATTCACCGACAAAAATACTTGAAAGGAAGTAAGCGTTTTAGATAAAGAAAAAAGAGGAATCGCTTCAACTCACAAAATCAATAAAATGATTGTTAGCACAAAAACCTACGAATTTCTTCAAAAGCTTACTAGTCCAAAGCAAAGAAAACTTTTCGAGTACGAAGGTGCAACCTACAAAATTTGATCTCAACAAATTAGACACGAAAAAAATAAACCTCAATATTATGGATTGATTGAAAGAGTTAAACCAAAAACAGCAAACTTTTGTGCTTTTGATGTTTTTAAAAACGAATGAATTTGTAAATATAAAACAGCAAAAGACTTCAATCAATCCATAAAATCTTTAAAGAAATTATAAGCTTAAGCACAGAAAACGAAACATCGAGACATTTACTATCTCTTTATAGTTTTGTTTGTAATTTCATTTCTTTAAAACAAATACACAAAATTTGTTATATGTTTCAAAACTAAAGTATATTAATTTTGTGAACACATTCTCAAAAAGAGTGTGTTTTTTATAAATTTAGTCACCTAAAATAGTTATCTAGCTTTATTTTTAAAAATACGTTGACAAATAAATAAAAAGAATATTTTTAGCTATATATTTTTTCTTGTCTGAATAAAAACTGAAAAATTGAAATTGAAAAATTATTAGCTTAATTTAAAAAGAAATTTAAATTTTCACAATTCATAATGCACTTTTTTTGTTGAGGTTTAAAAAACATTATCAAATAATAGATGTAAAAAATAAATCTTGAGTTTTGCTATCAAACAAAGTTTTTTTGAATTTTAATACATAAAAATACAAAAATATTTAGAACAAGTAATAAATAACACTTTTTACAAACCCGATAATTACGATCGTTTAGGAATAATTAATTATATTGTGATTTAAAAAAATTCTAAGAATTTCACTCGTTCTAATGATAACTCCCTTATTGGCTGCATCATGCAATCAATCGACAAAAATCGTAAAAGCAAAAGAACATTCTCTAGGTGAAAGTTTTGAAACATACCATGACAAAAATACAGAAACTGCTTCTGACAAAACTATAGAATCGTCGTTTGATAAAAAAATAGAAACGGTTAATGTTGAAGCGGGAGTTTTACTTGACTATGATGATATTATGGATTATTCTAACAGTCCTAATAAACAATTATTTCTACAATATGTATACACCAATAAAGATGAGTTACGGAAAGATGTCGCTAAGTATTTAGAAGATACTTTCGGTAAATATTCAAAAAAATTTATATTTCTGCTTGTTTTCAATTTGCAACAATTTGATAATTAGTTTTTTAGTAAATATAATTTATTCCTTTCAGGTAGTTGAGACGCAAAATATCTAGATATTTCAGTTACTGATAAGGGATTGGAAAATATAAATATAATGAATAATAAATTTTGTTTTAATTATGATACAGCGGGTGGAATTATTCCATATTACTGAAAAACTATTTTTAGATATGGCGTGTTCTGAATAGCAATACCTAAATTACAAAAAAAATCAATTTCTAAAATATGAAACAGTTGAATATTTTTCATTGAATGATAAATTTAAACCCCGAAGCAGTGCTAAAGACTTCCGCGAGAAAAACAAACAAGTTCATGATTTATTTAAAAAAGAAGTGCAACAAAAATATTGAAAAGTCATATTCAAAGTCCAAAAAACTATAATATTTGAGATTTTAAAATTAATATTTTTGAATAAAAAAGTTAATATAAAAAAACATCTTTGTACATTGTACAAGTGTTTTTTCTAATAAAATTAGTGTTTATTGCTTTATTGCGGCAACAAAGAAAGTATCTTTATAAGTTAACAATAGCATTTTATAACCTATTTTAATAATTGTACGAAGCACTCATTAATAAAAATATACAAAAAAGAAAAATGATAATTATTATGAACTGTTTATCTATAAGTTTAACACTTTTTGTAATAAACATGCAACATAAAAAAAGTATAAATAAATGTAAAAAAACATTTTTATGTATTTTTTTCAGTAAAAAACAACTTTTTCCATTTATAATAGAACAGATGAAAAAAACATTTAATGAAAAAACATTTACTTTACTTGCTATTAATTATGTAATAGGATTTGGTTTTGTTGCCACTATTATGGATATCGTAAAGGTAGGTTACTGAGGACTTTTAATTTTATTTGCCACCACCTTAATTGCAACTGCAACTGCTTTTGCCTTTTCAAGGTTAGTCAATCGTTTTCCAAATGAAGTTGGTGGTTCTTTAGCTTATGCTAAAAAAACCAAAAAGACTTATCTTGCTTTTTTTACTGGTTTTAATCAGTATATTCAAGCCCCTCTATTTGCAGCTACTGGACCTTTATTTTTAGTTAAAATAGCAAGTAACTTGACTGAAAACAATACAACTTTATGAAGTGTAAGAGGTGTATCTATTGCATTTTTTACAGTATTAGTTTTGATTTCTACTCTTAAAATGAAATTATCAAAATGATTAATTTTTTCAACCGCAGCAATAAAATGAATAACTCTTATTTTAGGTTTTGGTGGTTTGATTTATTTAGTTACCCAAAACACAAACAGTGTTAGTGATAATTTTATTAATGCATCAAAAGTAAATTCTTATGTAATTTTTAGTAATATTATTTTCTTTATGTTTGCTTTTGGAGGAATTGAAACTGTTCCCAATATTGCTCATGATGTTAAATTTAAAAATTTTAGAAAAGTATTAATTACTAGTCTTTTAGTCATTGTTGGGTTTTATACATTGGGTTACATTTTATTTTTAAAAACTGATTTAATCGCCTTAAACAATGGTTTTTACAGTATTTATAAAAATTCAATGGGTATTTTTGGTATTGTTGCTTTTAGTTTCTACTTATTTTTCTATAACTTATCAAGTACCCTAACAAGTTCATTGACTTACCCAGCAGCACTAGTCGGATTAGCTAACATTGGTTTTGCACCAAAATTCTTAACAAAGACCAATAAATATGGGCGTCACCGTAATGCAATTTTAGCTAATGCACTATTAACTATTGTTGCAATGATTATTTTTACACTTTTACCAGAAATACTACATCTAAATAAATCAATTTTCAATGATGTTATTAATATGGGTACAATTGCTTTCTTAATGCAATATATTCTTGCTTTCGTTACTCTCTTCAAACTTCAAAAAATGAAAGTTATTGAAAAGATTCCAATCTGGGAACAAATTTTATACTATTTGGCATCAATAATAATAATTGTTTCAAGTTTGGTTTATCTATTTCCATTTTTAGTGGGCATGCCTTGAACAATCACAAATACAATTGTTATTGTTTCATATTTAGGCTCACTGTTGATTGCAACAATATATTTCTTGTTTAGACGTAAAAAAAATAGGTTTAATTTCAACGAAGAAAATTAAATCTCTTATTTTAAACTTCCCTAGTGGAGGTTTTTATATGCTTTTATTTAAAAGTAAATAATATACAATATTATTGTTATGGATAATACAGAATTAAAAAAACTTATTAGAACTGTTTATGATTTCCCTACACCAGGGATTGTTTTCAAAGACATTTCATATTTATTATTTATTATGGTTAGAAAAAAAGGTAAATTACCAGGACCTGTTCTTTCATGTGACTATGGACTTGAATACGGAAGAAACGTTTTAGAAATTCAAGATGGAATTACTAAACCAGGACAAAAAGCAGTTATTATTGATGATGTTCTAGCAACTGGTGGAACTCTGGAAGCAATTATTAAATTACTTCACCGTGAAAAAGTGGAAGTTTTAAGGGTTGTTGTTTTAATGGAATTAGACGGCTTTGATGCAAGACAAAGATTAAACGTTGATGTAGAATCATTAATAAAAATTGAAAAGGGAGAATAATGAAAAAATATAATTCATATAAAGAAGTACCTTCTGAATATAAATGAGATTTAGAAGATATTTTAAAAAACACAAGCTTAGAAAAACTTCAAGAAGAATATTTTGAATTGTTTGAAAAAGAAATTGAAATTAAAGATTCAAAATATAATTCAAAAGAAGAATATTTAAAATTTATCGAATTAGAAGATAAAAGAACACTTGTTGCTTTTAAGATTGAAAATTACTTAAGTAACAAACTAAACATCAATACAGTCGACCCAGAAATTAATAAATTAATTGTTGAGTTCGAAAATAAAGATAATGAATTCAATATTAGACTGGGTTCTGAAGTAAACCGACTTGAAGCAAATAAAGATAAACTGCAAGCATGAAAAGATTTACCTGAATTTAAAAATGTAAAAAAAGACTTCGAAAAAGTATTAAATAATCTTGAACACAAATTAAATCCTGAAGTTGAACAATTTCTAAACGAAGCGGCTAGTGGAAATCCAAGTCCTTACCGAATCTTTTCAATCTTAGATTCTTCAGAAATTGATTTTGGTTATGCAATAAGTTCAAAAGGTAAAAAACAAAAAATTACTGATGGTACTAGAATTAGTTTATTAAAATCAAAGGATGAACAAACACGTAAAAGCACATATAATAACTATTTACTTGGTTTCTGAAAACATCGCCAAAGTTTAGCTGCCTTATTGATTCAACACTTTAAAGAATATACAACAATGGCGTCAATTAGAAAGTTTCCTTCTTCAGTTAGCGCTTTAATTTCTTCTGATAATGTTAAACAAGAATTGTTAGAAACAATTTATTCTAACGTCAAAAAACATATGCCTATGTTCCATAAATTCAGTAAAGCTAATCGAAAATACTTCAAAATTAAATTCAAAAAAGATCGTAAACAATGAGACTCAATGCTTGATTTAGTTGATTTTAAAGCAGAATATAGTGTTGAAGATGCAAAACAAATTTTTATTGATTTAATGGACGTAATGCCAAAAAGATACAAAGATGTAGCAGTAAAAGCTATGTCTGAAAACTGAGTAGATTTTATTAACGTTCCTAATAAACGTGGTGGAGCTTACTCAATTGGTGGACACTACGGAATCGATAAAAAATATATTTTAATGAATTTTAATGGTTCATTAGACAGTGTATCTACTCTTTGCCATGAGATGGGCCACTCAATGCATTCATACTTTTCAGATTTAAATCAAAATATTCGTCGTAGTCAATATCCAATATTTTTAGCTGAAATTGCGTCAATTTTCAATGAGTTAATGTTAAGTGATTATTTAATTAAAAAGGCAAAAAGCGATAAAGAAAAATTCTATATTTTAGGTGAAAGTATTAGTGATTTTGCTGGTACTGTTATAAGACAATCACAATGATCAAATTATGAATTTAATTTATATAAAGCCTTAGATGAAAAACAACCAATTGCTACTTATGAAGATCTCGAAAAAATGTACATTGAAGTCGCTAACGAATATTCAGTGTCAGGAAAAAAATCTAAACCTGGAGATTATGTAAATGTGTACGCAACAATGGTTCCACATTATTACTACAATTTTTATGTTTACAAATATTCATTAGGTTACATTGTAGCTAATGTATTCTACAATAAATTTAAAAAAGAAGGTGCTAAAGCACTAGAAGAATATATCAACAAATTCCTTTCAGCTGGTGATAGTTTATGACCTGCTGACATCTTAAAAAATGCAGGTGTTGATATATACTCAGACGAAATCTATCAACAAGCCTTTGAAAACGTTGAACAAAAAATTAATGAATATATTCAATTGGGAAATAAAATCTTTAAAACAAAATAAAATAAAATAACACAAATTTTTTCAAAACATTTTAAATATCAAGGCTTACGGCTTTGATATTTTTAATTATTTAAGAAATTGTTTTTATGAGTAATAATAAAACAAGACTTCAAAAATATAAACATTTTTTGCAGTGCTTTCAGTATTCTTTTTAATTATAAAAGATATTTATTGTTTTAGTTTTTTTGTGTTAAAACAAAATAAATAAAAAGCTAGCATAAAAGCTAGCTAATCTTTTTATTCTTCGTCCAGTTTGTAATATAAATTAATGAGTGAAGTAAGTACAGGAGTCTGCTTTAAAATTTCTTTCAATTCTGCTTCGCTGTGTCATTTATTATAACTAATTTGTTCAAAAATTGTTCCATCTCCAGGTGCAGCGCCTTGTTCTAGCCCTGTGACATCAAAAATGTATGAATACACAACTTCATTGCTTTGAGTTGAGGCCAAAAAACGAAATTCTTTAATTAGATTTTCCGGTGTAACTTCAAATCCACCTTCTTCTTTTGTTTCTCTTATTGCGGTTTGTAGCCTATCTTCATTATCTTCACAACTTCCTGTTATAGGACATGGAAAACAATCAGTTCATTTTTGTTTTTCTTTTACTTCAGGAATTGGTTGATAACGAATTAAAAATTCTCGTTGTCCTGATACGTTTTTTCTAAAACAAAGTACAGCAACGGAATCAACCCCTTTTCTTTGTGCATATACAAAACCTTTTGACGTTTCATATAAACTAATTCATTTATTATAGTAAAGTAATTTCTTTTCTTTTTTCATATTATTCTTCTTTATTCATTAATTTATATTTTATTATTTTTAGAAAAAAGTTATAAAAAAAGCAACGTCCTATCTTCCCATACGGTATTGTCGGCGATGAAGGGCTTAACTGCTGAGTTCGGAATGGGTTCAGGTGGACACCTTCTCTGTGGTTGCTACATTGAATATTGTACTATATATTTTTTAAAAGTCAAATAATTTTTTTAATTTATTTACAAATTATTTTTTATAGATATATTTACAAAAAAATTATTAAAAAAATATTGATTTTTTTTGGATTTTTATTATAATAATAAAGCTATTTAGTAAATGGGGGGGTAGCGAAGCGGCCAAACGCGGGTGGCTGTAACCCACTTCCTAACGGTTCGGGGGTTCGAATCCCTCCCCCCCCACCATTTATATTGCCCTTTAGCCAAGCGGTAAGGCAGCGGTTTTTGGTACCGCCATGCGTTAGTTCGAATCTAACAAGGGCAGCCATATCAAGAAATTGACTAAAAAAACACTGAGTAATCAGTGTTTTTTATTATATTTATTGCAAATAGGAATTTTGTTTTATATATTCTCAAAGTTCTTTATAAATTTGTTGTAAAAAGCTAAAATCGATATTGTTAAAAAAATCAATGGGTTTTTGTGATAAAAAATAAATACTAGTTAAATAAGAATCTGGTTTTTTCTTTGTGGAATGGTTAGCACAATAAAAACCACCTTTTCAAAATTCAAAATCAACAATATTGTTTTTTGTACCACATTCTACACATCCATCATATTTAGGGTTTATCCCTAAAGAATCCAGAAGCTTAGCTAACAGAAACACAAAATAAATATAGTCATTACCGTATCCAAAATTAGCAATTAACTTCATATAAGTATTAACAAAATTATAGGAATTATCTGGCAATTGTTCAAATATTTGGATTAGATTGTTTATCACATTAATATCTGTTTTTGGATTAAATTCTTGAATAATTTCAGCACGTTTTAGTTTTGAAATTTTGTTTGCTAAACGTGCTTCAAAAATTTCGCATTCTACAGTATTTAAAATTTGTAATCTAGAGCGGTTTTTGCTGGTTAGTTTTCGTGTTCCTTTAGCTATAAAAGTCACCTTTTTAGTAAGAGTTTGAATAGTTACAATTTCATCGTATTCTTCATATTCAATTTTTTTAACAACAACTCCTTGATAGATTGTTTCCATATTTAATTAAATAGAAAAAACTCCAAAATGGAGTTTTTATTATAATAACCCTTCTGCTGAAAGAACCTTTTTAACAACTGTGTCACTATTAGAGATTTTAAGTCCTAACTTTTGTAAGTATTTGGCAGCTGTTTTATATAATTCTTGATAATCTAAGAAGATAATGTTTTTAGCTAATAATTCTTTTTGTTCATTACTGTTTCATGGAGTGTTTTCTAATGAAAATACTTTTTTAGTTTTTCCGTTTTCAGTAACATCTTTAGCTAAAGGTACTATTTTGGTTAAGTATGCGCCTTTTAATGTTTTTGAAGTTTCATCAAAAATGTTTACGTATGTTGGTAAAAGTGAAGAATCAATTGGTTTTGCAACCGAAGCCTGTTTAGATATTACTTCAGTAACAAAATCATAACTTAGTCTAGATTTTAAATTTGGTATTGATATTGTTACAAATAGACGACTTAAATTATCGTTTTTAACTGGTGATAATTTTAATTTATACTCAACTGTGTATTGTTTTGAATTAAATTCAACATTTTGGTCATATGTGTCTTGTGTTCCAACTTTTAATGAAGCACCTTGAATTTCAAAATCGCTTACTTCATATGCTGTCTTAGATTTAGAAGCTTCTTTTAAAGCTACAACAGGTGTGTTTTGAATCTTATTTAATAAAATTTTACTGAATTCAAAATCATCTTGTGAATACACTTTTCCTGTTTTTGGATCTACAAAACCACTAACAACTTGTGTAGCATTTTTTAAAGCATCTACTGAATAATTCATGTCATTTTGTTTTACTGAGTTATATTTTACAACTCCACGATAACCTAGTAATTTTGTTACATCAATTGAATCGTTAGAATCTAAAATTAATTTAGAATCTTGAGATGTTTGTATATCTTCTGCGCGTTTGTTAGCTAGTGAATTAAATGTGTCAACACTGTCTACAAAAGCGTGTGATTGTAATAATTGAACATCCTCTTTGCGTTCATAATTTCAGCTTTGAGCTAAATTATTGTCTAATAAATATTTAATTAAATATAAATCATTAGATGAAGAATCTAACATTTCATACATTTGTTTTTGTTGACTTTTTAAAGAATCTTTTGACATTTTTTCAAAGTCTTTGTCTTTGTTGTTGTCTTTTGAAAGAACTTGTAATTCTGAACGGTTTTTTAATAAATAGTTAAGAACAACAACCATTTTTTCAATTTCTAAACGAATATTTTCAGACAAGAAAGCTGAATTTTTGAATAAAAATTGCATATCTGAATCTGAAGGAATCTCTCATTCATTTGGATTAAATCCTGTAACGTCAACTTCTTTTTTAACTAAATCAGCCTTTAAATTAACAAAAAACATTCCATCTTTTTGTAATTTATTTTGAGCATAAATTTTAAATAATGAAGAAAAATCTTTATAAAAAGCTGACGATTCGTTTGCGAATAAGGCATCAACAAATGATCCTGAGTTTGCTCTTACATCATTTTTATATAAGGTTTCAATTAAAGCATTAGCATATGTTGTCAGAATAATGTTTTTTGAACTTTCAGAATTTAAAACATCGTTTTGAGTTCCTCTTTTATTTGAATCCACATCATTTTTACATGATACAAAAGCCAGTGGAGTAGCAGCAGCTAATGTGATCGCTAAACCGCTAAAAAATAATTTTTGTTTTTTAGTCATTATTTATCTCCTTTGGGACTTAATTGGTTTTTAATTTCATGAAAGATAAAGCGCACATATTCTTCTGTGTCATGTCCTTTAACATATCATTTATTTTCGCTTGCATTATATACATAATCAGAATTTAATTCTTTTGAAATTAATGGCGCAACATATTCTTTAATTTGTGCTTGTTTACCAACAAGGAATTGGCTATTTGATTCATTTAATATATTTTTTGAATAATCTTTTGCTCTATTAATATCTTGGTCTGTGTATTTTTGAGTTGTTGTACTTAAATATGGTTTGTAGTCCAATGTTTTTAAATATTCAACAAATCCTGCATCTGAAAGCATTTTTGACATTTTAAAATCGTCAGTAAACATTGTGTTAAACATGTCTTTAACTTTGAATAAAGGTTGTAGACTTGAGTCTTGAACATTATTAGCATAACGATTTAAATCGGACATAATCAATTTAAATGCGTTTTCTCTTGAGTTAATGAATTTAGTACTTAAAATATGTAATCCTGTTGTGTTCAAGAAAGCTTTATTGTCACCAAATTGATATACTGTTGCAGCTTGATAACTGTCATTAACTTTTAATAAATCTCTTAAAATATTTCCCATTAATTCATCATAGTTTGTTAAATCATCAATATAAGTTGCAATTTTTTTATTATTTTCAATTGCTTTTTTAACTTCTTCTTGACTTCAAGCTTTTTTATCTTGAGTAAGAATTTGTGCATATGAAGGTGAATTTTTGAAAATAACTTCGATGATTTTTTGTTTTAATTGTGCATAAAAATCATTAACTACTTGCGGTTTGAATAATGAGTCATTATTAATAATTGAAATATAAGGAGTTCAATATTCTGCTTTTTTATCTTTTAAAATATTCTGAATTGATTGAAAACCATTTGAACCATATGTGCTTGCATTTTCATTACCTAATACACTTAAAAGCAAGCTATCATTTAAAGCTTGTAATTTTTGTGAACTTGATAGTGTTTCTCCTGAAGCAAATGGTTTAATACCACTAAAGTCATTTAATCTATTGATTGGTAAATCGATTTCTGAAGCACTTTCAGTTTTAAAGTCTGTAAACGCTAGTAATTTCTTTAGATCATTTTTTGCAAATTTAAAAGGTAGGTCAGCTGAGGTTTGATTTTGAGTCATTGGTAAAGTTATTTCTGATGAAATAACAGGTTTAGTTGCCAATCATTGATCAACATAAACTGTTGCATCCTTTTGATCATTAACGAATGATTTAGTTGTAAAAGCATACACTTTAGCTGTGTCTTGTGTGTTTGAAACTAATGATTGTTGTGGAATTACAACGTTAGCATTGTCCCCTGAAGCTTTTAAAAAATGTAAATCATTTGCAGCACTACCAAAATGAATTACATCACCTTTGTTTGCGACTTTAACTTCAACATTTTTAGCTTGTTTAGAATCTCAGTATGTATATTTAACATCTTTGTTTGCAACAATTCCATTAATTAACTCAGAAACAGTAAAATCACTATTGATTTCAATTTGATATCTTCTAAAAGCATCTTTTTTAATTTCTTGTGCAACTAAATAGTTAATTGCGTCTTCTTTAGTGTTTGATTTACCATATTGTTCTTTAGCCAATTCTTCTTTAAATGGTGTTTGTCATTTTTCATAACCAAATTGTTTTTGGAAACGATTTTCTAAATTATTTAACTCATCTGTTTTTGATTTTTTAATGTCATCTAAAGATCTTAGTTTAAAGTGTTTTGCTTGTGCATCGGTTTTATTAGCATTATAAACAGCTTCGTATCATGCTGAAGCTTTATATTCTTGTTCATATAGATAGAATGCCATTTGATCACTTATATTTGTGTATATGTGTTTTGATGAATTTAATTTTTCGTTGTTTTTTAGCAGATCTTCATATGTTACATTTATTTCTTTTCCGTCAGGAAGAGCAATAGTAAAAACTTTATCAGTGTTTCTTAATGTTGGAAAATCTTCACGAGTTTTTTTAGCCGCTACTGATAAAGGAATTGCAATACCTGCAGTCAGCACACCAACAATAGCAAGTCCTAAAACAACTTTTGGTCATTTTTTCTTAACAACAATTTCTTCTTTTTGTTGTTGCTGTGGTTTTTTATTTTGAGCAGCTTTTGTTGTATTAAAACGTGCAATTTTTTTAGCTCAATTATTATTAGCCATCAATACTCCTTAAAATGTTTTATATGTAATATAAAATAATTAAATTATAACCGATATACAGTTATTTTCGCAGTACAAAATGGTTTTTTGGTTTGGGTTTGTGCATAAAAAATTAAGGTATAATTTTATTTATGAATAACATTTACGATAAAAAATGAACATTATTAAAAGAATTTATTGATATTTGCAAAGAAAACAATTTGTGATATTCAGCTGACGGATACACACTTCTTTCAGCTGCAACTAACTTTGATTTCACTCAAAATCTCGAGTATTTTGAAGTAATGATGAAATACGACTCATACGAAAAATTAAAATTTTTATTTCCCACTCGTGTTGTAGATAATACTACTATTTCGCTTTACAAAGATTTACAAATAAAATTTGTTTTTAACGAAACCAATATTTTTGAAGACACAAACTTCATAAAAATTAATTTAATAATGCCTACAACACTAAAAAAAGTTAAAAAAATTAATTCATTTTCAAACATATTTAGATACAAATTGCAATATTTTAAAACATTTAAAAACACAACTTTATTTTCAATTAAAGCTAAAAAGTTTTTTGCTAAAATGTTAAGCGTGTTTTTTAAAACAATTACTTATAAAGAAGTTGTAAATAAAACTTATGAAGGGCATTACGAAGGATTTTTTGTTGCTAAAAACCTTTCAAAGAAATTATCGAATCGTTGAATTTCTAACCTGTCTAATCACGTTGTTATTTTTAAATGAAATGATTTAGAAATAAACGCTTTAAATGAATATAGTGATTATTTAAAAATAAATTTTGGCAACGATTTAAATAAAGTTAAAATACCTAATTCTAAATATTTTTATCTAAATGTAATAGATATTGACAAAAAAGAAAAAGATGAAAAATAAATAATTTATATAAAAAAACAGAAAGGCTTGTTTCTTAAAACCTTTTCTGTTTTTTATTTTTCGTTTTTGAAGTTAATGTTTGAAAGTTTTTTATATAAAAACGCGATTCCTGGAGCCAATAAAAAAGCTATTAAAACCATTACTAAATTTAAGATAATGACTAAAATTGTTTTATCCCCATAATAAAATAATGGGTGTTTAAAGTTTAAAAAACTGTATATTACAAGATCGTAATTAATAAAGTTTTGCGAAGTTTCTTCCACACCTTCCATTGCTTTAAGGCCAATAAAATACATGCTTAAGGCGAAAAGATAATATGCTACAATTGGTAAAAATGTTAATCAAGCAGTCTTTTTATCAATAAAAATATCTTTTTTATTAAAAAACAATAAAAATATTGCAATAACAGGATTTACTAAATGTAATAATGTTGAATTAATTAATTTAGGAACGTTGCTATGTCTTTTAATTGAATCGGGGAAAATTAAAGCTCAGTAGACTAAAAAAGTTATAGTAATTAAAGTTGTAGCAACAAACGCTAACTTTTGAGCTGTTTTATTTTCTTTTTTAAAAAAGAAAATAAAATAAGCAATAACAGCCACAAGATTCGATATTCAAGTAAATGAGAATAAAAACCTTGTAAAAGATGAAATAACAACAGCGTGAGGCATTTTATTTTCGGCAACCAATTGTAATTGTCTATTGATGATAACATCAAATGTTCAAAGAGTAGCTACTATCAAAATTATTGCCATTAAAGTTATAAAAATACTATTTGTTATCTGTTTTCAATTATAAAAATATTTTTGTTTTATTTTTGTTCTCATGAAATTAGTATACTAAATAAACAAAAAAAAGAAAATTTATTTTTTGTTTATACTTTGATTGTTCAAAATAAATGTAACAAAAAATATAAAAACCCCTAAAAAGTTTAAACTTTTTAGGGGTTAAATTTTTTAAATAGCTTATTATCTTATTTTAAATTTAAAGAAATTAGTTCCTGAATTGTAAACTGCAGGTTTATCTGAAATATTTGATGTAACGTGTGTTTCTTGCGAATTATCATTATCAAATGAAATTAATTTTCCTTTACCATTTACTGGGTAATTAAAATATTTTTCACTTAAATCTTCATGTTTTATAAATGATGTAGAACTTCCATTAAATGTCGCTCCATCTGAGTATATTTTTGAAATATAACCACTAAACTCATTGTTGTTTGCGGCTTTATCAAAGTATGTTGACATATATTTTGCAAAATCTTCTGGACTTCAATTATATCTTGTTTGCCCATTTGGTATTTGGAAATTTGTAGAAGCTATTGAATCATCGTGCAAGTAAGCATTTTTTACATACGAATTTGATTCAAATCAAGTTGTGTATAAAAATAATTTATGTTCTGTGTCACTATAATCAAATTTAAATCTGTAAACATTAACTGTAACGCCAGGCATTGTTGTAGCAACATTCATTAATGATGTTTCTGGTATTAATGGGTAATAAGGTTTATCGTCGCCTGTTAAGTTATTATATTCAGATTCATTTGCTGCTCCATTTATTGCAGGAGCTGAAACTAAAGAACCTGGAACATATTCAAAGAACACTAACTCTCTTGTATTGTCATCAGCTGTAACTTTTAAAATTTGTTTTTTAAATAATTGGTATAAAGCTGAGTATCCACTATTTTCATAGTTTAGAACAGGCGAGTTAATAAATTCAAATTTGTATGAATCTGAATTTTCATTTGGGTTAATAGTAATGAATTTTTGATTTTTTAAAACTTGATCTTTAAAGGCGTTGAAAGCTTTTTGCTCGATTTGTGATTTATCTGTTTCACTTCATCCGGCTTCAACTGGATCTAAAACTTCTACTTTTGAATTAAATCCAACTTTTTCACCTTGATAAATTAATGAACTTGATCCATCTAAAACCTTAATTTCGTTTACGGTTTGGAATGGAATTATTAAGTCAACTAATTCACCTGACTCAGAAGTCTGCTCTGAAATTCCTGTTAATGATGAAAATTCTGTTAAATTTCCTGGTGTATATTCATATTTAATTCTGATTTTTGCGTATTTGACTGCTTCAGTGTCGTGAGCTGTATCAGGTTGTCATCATTGGTTTTGATTTTTAACAATTTTTACTCTGAAAAAGTTTGGATTATAAACTGATTTTACACCTTTTTTAACATCAAGTTTTGTAAAGGCAAAATCATTAAATAAATCCAAGAAAACATCTGAGTTTGTAATATCAATTTCATCACTATCAGAACTTTGCATTCCCGATATAACTTCACCTAATTTAGTTCTTGTTGTTGACGATTTAGGAACGACAATTTTGTAACGTTTATCAAATTGTGTTTTGTATGAATCATCAATATTTGTTGATAGTAATTGATTAAATAACATTATTTTATTTTCAACAGGTCATTTAATAAAAGTATCCAGTTGTGTTAATACTGAAGAAATGAATGTTGCCTGTTCTTCATTTACTGCTTCATATGTTTTTAAATTTGAGATTTGGTTTAATTCTGTTTTTACTTCTTGTAATTTAGCAGTGTAATTAGCTTTAATATCATTTGTAAATTCTGAACTTGTGTTTCATCTTATTTTTAAGAAAATTTCTGAAAATAGTTCTTCGAGATTTTTTCTTTTTTCGGTAACTTTATTCACTTCTTCTTTGAATTTAGAAATGAAATCATAGTATAAACTATATGTTTTCTCGATATTTGCATTGTAAGAAGCCAATAAGTTAGCATCATCTGTATCTTTAATCGAAGAACTGTATGTGTTTACCATTTGTTCAATCAATGTTTTTAATGAAGTGGTTCAAATGTTTTTGGATTCCACTAATTTAGCTGGATCAAATAAATTGTTTTGATCACTTGTAAGTGGATTAATTGTTTCGTACATTTTTTGGAATAAACCTTTTTGTGAATCTTCATTTTCAAATAATTGTTTAGCTCTTTCTTTGACAGCATTAATTAAAGAAGTGGTTTTTTCTTTGTTTGTATTTAACAAGTCTAATGCTGGGGATAAATAACCTTCATTTGCACTATCTTCAAGTCCAACTTGTAAATAGCTATCCAAGTCAAACGGTCTGTTTAAAAATCCATTTGACTCATTTAATTGTGTTGTTGTTAATTCAATATATTTACTATTAACTTCTTCAGTTTTTCTTGTTTTAATATCGGCAAATTCATCTTTAAATACACGAATTTTTTGATTAGATTGGTTTATGGTGTTTTGCATATGTTGATAAATACTAATAATTAAAGCTTTTCTTGCTTCCACAGATTGTTCGATTCTGTTAGTTAAAACAGCTACTTTATTTTCGTTTTCATCAATCGATTTATCAAAGACTTCAATTGCTTTTTCTTCAAAATCTTCAGGAATTAACTCAACTAATGAAGGAATATTAGATGTTCTTATTGCGTTTAATAATGAGCTTGCTTTTTCTTTTACATTACTTGCATCTTCTTGTTTTTGATTAACTAAATTTCTAATAGCATTGTCGATACTTTCATTAGCAGTAATTTTTGCATTTTCGTCGTTATCTTGTACAGTGTTAATTGAGTTTAATCCATTCAATACTTCTTGAAGTTTTTCATATTCTTCATTTGATTTTGAGGATTCTAAATATGCTTTTGAACCTTTTTGTTGGTATGAGAAATATTCAGAAGCTTTATCTATACTTTGTCTTAAATTTTTTGAGTTTGCAAAAACATATGGAATAGAATCGTTTGTATGTGTTTCAGGATTTAAATATGTGTTATACAAGTTGTCAAAGAATGCAGCTTTATCACTAGCTTGTTCTTGACCATCATTAACCATTCTGCTTACATTTTCCAACTTATCAAAGATTACTTGTTTTTCTGCTTGAGAAAGAGTTCCGTTTGAATCAACTTCATATTTTAATAGTGCATATTGATTTCAGAATTTTAATTCAAGCACTGAATCTTCTAGTTTGTCTTTTAAGTTGTCAATGTTTTGGGCATTACTTTCGGTTTGATAACTATTAATTGTCTCTTCAATTAACTTTAGAACTTTATTTTTTGCTTCAGTAATAACTTCATAACCAAAATCTCTTGTTGTTGATAATACTTCATCAGCAAGTTTTTTTTGTTCTGCCAAAGCTTTAAAGTTTGGAGTTATATTTTTAAGAATTTCAATTTGTTGATTTATTGCATTGGTATCGGTTTCTGACTTTAATTCTTGAAGTTCTTTAGAACTAATATTTTGACTGTTAATATCTTTTAAACGACGTGCAATATATTTATGCAATAAAGGATAGATTTGTTTAATTGAACCTTGTTCATCTGATTCTAAAACGTTATCTGAATATTCTTTGATATTTTGAGCATTTTCAATTCTTATTTCGTTAATACTCTTAATTTGATCAATATCATTACTTAATTTTTGAATTTGTGAATCTAAAATATTATTATTTTTATCTTTTTGATATCTTTGCGAAGGTATTGGTGCGTTATCTCACAATGTTGATAACATTAAATCAATATCTGTTTGATATCCTGCGTAAAATGGATCAGTTGATACCGATTCATATGCAAGTTTTCATTCACTGATAATATCTGAAGCCACTTTTTCCTTTTGAATTAACAGCAATGCTTTTTGTGCTCTTGCTTTCATCACTTTTAAAAGTTCTTTTTGAGCAGCTACGGTATCTAATGTATTTGTGTCTTCTGAAGTTTTAAAAATTGAATCTTCTTGAATGTTGTCAAGTCATTTATTTACTTGCGATTTTTTAATTTCTCCTGATGTTCCTTGATATGCAAAGAAATCAACATAGTTTTCTATTTTTTGACTTTCAGGGTTTGGAGTTCCATTTAATTGTTGTTTTGCTTGACTAATGATATCTTCAATTTCTTTTGCTGATTTCAGATAAGCAGTTAAATTAATAATATCATCTTTCATTTTTGCTAGTTTATTAACGTTTTCCAGTGTTGGAATGTAATTGTTTTGAGCCAGCGAAATCGATTCTTGTAATTGCTTTTTAAATTTAGAAACTGCATCAGAAGTTGTATCCCCGAGATCAGTTAAAGCGTCTTTACCTATTTTAACTGCTTGAACTAAGCTAGTAACTTCTTGTTTTTTATCTTTTAATTGTGTTACAAGCGAGTTAATTTTCTTTAAGTCTTCAATGTTTTGGGTTGTTGCATTTTGTTTTAAAAGTTTATCTAATGAACTGTCAATAATTCCCGCGGCTTCATCATCAACTCCTGGATCAGCTTCAATAAAGGCTTGTTTAAGACCGTTACGCAATCCAGTAGTAATATCTTCAATGTCAAAGTAATTGTCTGTTCTTCATTTATCAATTTCTTTAACTTTTTCATATTCTAATCTTAATTCTTTAGTTTTATCGTCTGCATCCATATAATCACTAGCTGAGTTTGGAATTAATCTTTCTAAAGCTTTAGAAAGAGTCTCATTTACTTCGCTCTTTGATTCTTTTTGTTTAGGATCAGTAATTTTGTTTCATTGTTGTAATTGCTCTGAAACAAGTAATTGAGTTGCGGCTAATTTTTCAAAGTCTTCAAGTTCTTTTTCGGCTTTAGTTAATTCTTGTTGGGTTGCAGCAACATTGTTGATTTTTTTGTTTAAATTATCAATGAATTCTTGAATTTTGTCTTTAGCTAAATGAACAGCCTCTTTTGCTGGTGATTCAAGGTTTGTTGAATCAAAATTATCATTATTTTTTAGTACTTCAAGTGCAGCTAATCTATTGTTTAATTTATCTTTTTGGTAAGAATTTAATAAGTTTTCCTTAAATTTATCCAAGTCTTCAATTGTTGTAGAATCTTTATTTTTAGCTTCATTAAATTCTTGTTTTGCTTTCTCATAAAGCGGGAATTGATCATTATTATGCCCTGGTAATTTATGTGTATCATCAATTTTGGTGTCGGTAACTTTAATAACATCATCTTCAATTTCTTGAACTTTTCCATTATAATCACTATCAATTTTTACTTTTTTCTGTTTTAAATTAGCAATTTTTTCTTGTAATTCTTTGTTTTTAGCTCGTAATTGATCAGCGTCTAGGAAATCAGAAGTAACTGCATCTTCGTACTCAGAATTTAAAGAATCAATTTCATCCGCAATATCTTGATAAATATCTTTACCTTTTTCACTACCTAAAATTCTATTTAAATCAACAAGCGAAGATTTTAAGTCTTTTTGCGCCTTTGCTTTTTGTAATGCTTTTTCTATTTTTTCATATTTTTCTTGCGAAGTTTGTGGATCATCATTTGCAGATATTAAATTTTCTGAAATTATTTTATTAAGTTCAGTAACAATCTGTGGATCATCATTTTTGTTGTTATTAGCAAATCCTAAAGCTTTATTTGTCACATCAGCAAGAGGAACAAATGCCTTAAATTTATCTGCTGTACTTTTTAATGTATTTAATCCATTTTCTTTTTCAGATTCTTTAGCTAATGAGTTAATTTCAGAAATTTTTTGGTTGAATTTTTGAGCTTCAGGTTCTCTTGAATTTGTTTGTTGAGATTGGATTTTTGAATTTTTATTGTTAATAATGTCACGTTGCAATGAAATATTTAGCTCAGAAGCTGTGTTTTCTAATGCTTTCTTTTCAGCTTGTAAATCTTTTAAATCAGGAATTTGGCTGCTGTTAATCATTTCAATAAGCTGAGTTGCTTTATGAATTTCATTTTTTGATTCTTCAGTTGCTTTTTCAACGTTTTTAGAAGCAAATTCATCAGTATTCACTACTTTACTTGTTTCTTGGTTTTCTTTAATATTTTTGTCTAATTCAAAAACTAAAGATACTGAATCAGATAATTTTTGAATATCTTGTCCAATTTTAAGCTTGTCGTCATCTGATAAATGTTTTAACTTAAGTTTATTTTTAAGTGCTTCGATTTTGGCGTTTAAAACATTATTTCCTTGTGAACCCTTAAAATCGTTATTATAAGTTTCATTTACTTTTTGTTGTAATTTATTTAATGAATCGTTTAAATCATTTAAGCCATTTGCATTATTTAAATTTTCATATGCATCTAAAAGTTCTTTATTTAATTTGTTAATGTCTTCTATAGATAAACTTTCGTCTTTAAAAGCGTTTACAACCTTGTCTTGTATCTTTTTAAGTAAGTCAATTTTATCTTTTAATAATTCTGCTTTTTCTGGATTTTGTGAAATGCTATCAATAAGTTCATCAGCATCTTTTGATATTGTATTTAAATCATTTAATCCTTTGGTTTTGCCCTTTAAATTATTAATTCGATTGCCAAGATTAATAAATTCAGGTTCTAAATTATTATTTGTATCTGCTTGTTTTTTTAGATTATCTAATTGCTCTTGATATTTCTTTAAAATGTCTAATTGACTTTTTTCGTTTTTCGATGGTTTTCAGTTAGGATCACTTGTTTTATTGTATGTTAAATTTAAAATCTTTTGGGACTCATCTAAAGACTTTTGAAGTTGCTCAATGTAGATGTTGTATTCTGATTTTAATAATAAAGATGAATATTTCTTTATTTGTTTTTCTAATTCAGGACTTGAGTATACTGAAAATTCCAAAATCATTGGTTCTGATTTTGCATTTAAATCATTTAATGCAACAATAATATTTTCGTTTTGTTTAGCATCTACAGTTGAAAGTTTTTCAATGTTTTCTTTTGATAATTTTACTAATAATTTCAATTCTGATTTAAGATCTTGACGATGCAATTCATTATAAGATTTCGTAATGATACTTAATTCACTTGGTTTTAGTGAAGTCTTTTTAAGTGTTTGGGCCAAGTTTTGTAATAAATTGTTTTCTGCACTTAAAATAGAGCTAAATAAATCAGGTGTTTTTGTTAATTTTTCAGAATTTGTTTGAAGTCTTATTTTTGTTGAATCAATTGAATCTTGTAAGTTATATAACTGTTGTTTAATTTGAATAAGATTTGATAATTCTTGTGTTATACCTTTAATAGATTTCTCAAGCGAGAAAGAATCTTGCGAATCATTTACTGCTTTAACAATTTGGTCATTAAAGTATTTAACCTCAGTGGTTAGCAATGTATTATTACCTTGACTTTGTTTCAAGAAATCATTAACTTGGTTAATTGTTTGAAGTGAATTATAGAGATTAGATAACTCTAAAACTAATTTAGCTTTTTGGTTAATAAAAGCATTTTTATCATTTGTACTGTCAATAAAATTAGGATAATCATTATTATTTTTAATTCTGTTTGCCAACAATTGTAATGGTTGTAATTTATCATCCATTGAAACAACAAAAGTTCTTAAGTTATTTTTTAACTCATTAAGATTTCTTTGAGTATCATTAACTGTTTCTAACGCTAATTCTGTTTCTTTTTGAAGTTTTTTAAAGTCATCCAATGTTTCAGCGATATTTTGTTTTGCTTTTAAATTATTTAAATATTTAGAAATAATATCTTTAATATTTTGTTGTAAATAATTATTGTTAAGACTAGAACTTAATTGATTCATTTTGTCTGACAGACTATTTTTTAATGTTTCAAATTGTTCTTTGTTTTCTAAATAATTGTTGTAATTATTTTTAATACTTTTCAACGCTAAATCAATTTCATTTTTTCTAAATTCTTTTGAAAAAACTTCTTTTTTAATTTGATCAAAAATTGTTTTTGCTTTATTTGAAACACCCTCGTTAAAAAATTCTTCAATTCCTATTTTCATATTATCAAGTGATAAAGGATTTTCAGGATTTAATAAAGGTGAAATAATACTTTTTCGTGAATCTAAAACGGTTTTTAAAGATTTGGTGAATGAGTTAACAAAAAAGTTTTTTTGTTCTTTACTTATATCATTAAAGTTTTTAATAAAAGAATCAATATCAGTATTATTTAAATTATCGAATTCTTTTAATAGTTCTGCTTCACTAATTCTGTTTCTTTGAGTATACAAAACAATTTTAGCTTCCATTAATTCATTATCGTTTAGTTTTTTGTCATCAGAAATTTTTGATATTAAGCTCTGTGTAAATTGATCAAAAAATTCGTTTTCAAATTTATTTGTAGATTCAAAAATATCATTTATATTTTTGTTTTCTTTTCAGTTGTTTTTAGCTTCTTTAAATAATTGGTTTAATTCTTCTGTTTTATTTTTGTCTGAATTTAAGAAGTTTGAATATGTTGAAAATTGTTGACTTGTTTTTTCAAAAGTTTTTCTAAAATCAGTTTTTGAACTGTCGAATTTTTCATTTATTAATGATAAAGCTACAATTCCTGATACTGTTGCGACGGTTAAAACGCCGACTAATGATAATAATTTTTTATTCATATTTTCTCCTTAAATTAGTGTAGTTTTAGTTTAATATCAAACTTCTTAATTTTTGTTGCAAAATCGACTGTTCCTGGATACATGCCACTGTCAGTTTGTCCACTAACAGCTCCATTGAATCATCTTTTCGAAGTTTCTGTTAAGAATCTAGTATCTCAAACATATCCTAAACGGTCTGCACGACCAGTTAGAGAACTTGCTAATTTTCTTGCAAATGCTTCTGGCAAGTTATTTTCAAGACCTCATTGTTGTGCTTGTTTATAAGAATTATTTAAAAATTCTTGAGTCAATGAAGTATTTACACTTATAGAAGTTCCTTCGACTGTTTTTGCTGATGGACTACTGTCGAAATCAGGATAAACAACTCTAAATTCACTTCCTTCTTGACCTTGATCACTTGTATTAACTCCATAACCCATTGTTATTTTGAAGTTTTCGTCTGAAGCTGTGTCAACCTCACCTTTAAATAATTGGTGAAGGTTAATGATTATAAATTTTGTATTATCTGTTGTTGAAACCATAGGAACCGCTAAGTCGATATAGTAAGAATATTTATATTTTGTTCCTTCAATTTCTAATTTTGTTTCCATTGGTGCTCAGTAAACAAACTTAGAACCATCAGATCTTGCATATTGTTTATAATTTGTACCATTAAATGTGTACACAAAATTATCGTTATATTCAAACTTAACTCTAAATGATGGTGATGAAGCATTATTATTTGGATTCTTTTGATCCGCATCATCTACACTAACTGTTGCATTATCTGAGAATGAACCTATTCCCCGTGTTTTTAATTCATAGAATGAATTTTTCATAAATGCAGCTAAATAGTTAGGCACTATTGTGTATTTATTTCAACCCGCCTCATTCATTGAGAAAAGTCCGCTTGTAGTCATATTATTTTGAATAGCTTGATCAGAAGCACCTTCAAAGTTAGCTTTTCTTACACGCATTCAATCATATGTTTTGAATGTAACAAGTATATTTTCAAAGTCATATTCAAAAGAAGGAACATCATTAAATTCTGTATCATGTTGCTGTGCTGTTGGTTCATATACAAATCTTAAATTTAAAGCAACTTTTTTAATTGATGTATCTGATTGTAAATAAACTTTTGCAAATTCTGCATTACCTGAAGATGGTTTTTCAGCATAAACGTAAACTTTAACATTATCTAAGTTGTAAGGTAATGGTAGACCTGAAGAAGTTTTTAAAATGTTAAACTCTTTAAATAAATCTAATAAACCATTTTGCCCATTTAGTACTTTATATTGATATGTTTTATCGTTTTTGGTGAATGTATTTTCGGATACTGGAATTTCGTTTAATTTTTGTAAAAATGTTTCAGTTAAAGAAGAATCTAAAGTAACAATATTGTCATAATTTTGATATTTTTGACCATTAACATTTTGTCTTAAGAAATTAAAGAAATATTGTAAGTTCGCTTTTTGCAACAGTCATGCTCTTAAGTTTTTAATTACTTTGAATGCTTTTGTTGATAGATCTAATTCAGCTGGAACGCTTTGAGTATTTAAATTAAGTTGTGTATTTATATCGTTTTGTATTGCCTTGGCTGTTGAAGTTTGAACGAAATACGCCTTATTTATTGCAGCAAAATAAGGATTAGAGTCTAAATTATCTGTATCAAATTTATTAAATGGTTCTTGATTATTAGCGACAAAGCCTAACATTTGTTCAAAATTTGTTCGTTTATCAATGTAATCATTAAATATATGTTTTAACGAACTATTTTCATCTAAGCTATCGCCAAATAAAATCTTATTTAAGATATTATCAATATTAACAAGTGTTTTTGCATAGTCACGGTATGAATTGAATGTATTTTTTCTTTGCTCTTCAATATCTTGGTGTGTTTCAACATTATAGTCAATATTAGATTCTTCATTATCGGTTAAATTATTCTCCAAGCTTTCCAATTGGGGATAGTCTCTTAAAAAGTTTTCAATATTACTTTGTAATGTTCCATTAAACTTATTGATTAACTTTAGTACATTTCTTATTTGATTTGCAGACGAATCATCTTGAGATGATGATAAGTCTTCAAATTGAGCTTTAAATCCAGTATATTGTTCTTTTCCTTGAATCATTTTCGCTGTTGAGTTTGATTTAAGTGTTTGATAAATATCACTAATTATGTCAATTTTTGATTTAAATATTGATAAAAATTCAACACGATAATTATCTAAGTATCTAAAATCACTAGGATCAATATTTGCTGCTTCCAGAGCTTGAGCAACTGTATTGTTTCAAGAATCTAATTCTTCATTAGTTGTGCCAGTAATTTTTTGATATAAAGCAATCATTTCAGGAGCTAAATTATCGCTATTTCCTGTTACTCCATCTTTTAATAAATCAATGTATTTTTTCAATTTATTTGCAACTGAAGTTAAGTGATTTTTTTGTCATGTAAATAATTTAATTATTTGCTGTTTATATAAATCTTTTGAAGTTGCTAGTTTTGAATTGTAATCATCTAGAACTTGCCCGCTACTTATATTAATGTTGTTTAACGGGGTTACAGCATCCGATTCAAAATTAGGCATTAATGGGCTAACATTATTAGTTCCAGAAACAAGATTAAATTGAGTTTTAATGAAATTTAATAATGAATTAGCTCTTGTATATTGTTCATTTAACTCTACAGTTTTTTCTTTCTTAATTAGAGCGATAATTCCTGTAAATGAATCACTAATTTTACTGATAATTTCTTCTTTGTTTGAATTTATTGATTGAATTGCAATATCTTTAGTTTGTAATTGGTTATCTCTTTGATATTGTGAAGGAATTGTTGAGTTGTCCACTATAGCTTTGTCGATATATTGATTTAATTTTTTGTAGTATTCCTTCATTTTTGCATTTTCACGCGATGAATCAGATGCTTGTCATGTTCTAGCTTCTTCAATTATATTGTGTAACTTCAATGAGTTTTCCATTGCTCTTGATACTGAAAAACTTCCAGAACCATCAATATACTTAACTCTTAATGCATTAAAGCCATCCGCACTATTAAGAGATGAATTTCTTTGAATTTCTTGAAATGCAGTAACAAGAATATCATTTAATGGTCTTTTTTCTGCCGCTTCCAATACATTATTAGATTCAATTTCTTTTGCTTTTAAGTAATAAGCCTTTACTAAATATAGTTTTGCAACTTGTGTTTCAATCTTTGTAACTTGTTGATTTAAAACTACTCTTGAATCATTTAAATTAGCATACATTTTTTCAGATTTATCAATTAAACCTGTTTCTTGTTCATTTAAACGAGCAATTTCCTTTTGCATCACTCTATTTGAATTTAAGTCACTTTCAGATTCTATTTTAGCAATTTCATCTTTTGCATGTTTTACTGAATCGGCAATATTTTTATAAATATTTAAATTTGAAAAAATAGTGTTTGCATCTTTTCTGTGATTGCTAATAATTTCTAAAATATTTTCGTATTCAGAAATTGTGTGGTTTTGTTGTCTTAAATCTGCAAAATTCAAATCATTAACTTCTTGTGATTGTTTGTTAAAGAATGTTTCTAATTTTGTTTTTAAAAGTTGGTATTTTTCGTCTGTTTGTGATGTTGCAGTATCTTTTAAAGATTCAGTTACTTTATCAACTAAACCTGTTGTTTCACCATTAATAAAGTCCATCACTTCTTTTCTGTTAACAAATACTTCGTTAATCTGTGATGTGGATGTTTCTAATGTTTCTTTAAGAGCTTTTAAATTAGACTCTTTTAGCTTATCGTTTGTAACTTCAAATTTAGGAATTGATTTTAAAATAGCATCAGCAAAGTTTTTAGCATCAATTTCATAATTTCACGAATGAGAACTGTATCCTTGTGTATTCAACATTGTTGTTTGTTCAGCTATTTTTGTTTTTTGAGCATCAAGTAATTTATCAATTTTGTCAAATTCAATGGTAATTCTTGTTGTTTCTTCTATTTTAATGTTAGGATCTTGTGATTGATTATATAACTGTGTAATATATTTTTTGAAACCTTCTTTTCTATCCGAAGGTTCACCAAAATTTCCTGTACCAGCAGGATAAGTTAGTAAATCTAATTTTTCAAGCAACATATCTTTTGAACCTTTGATATTTGATGCTCTTCTTAATTGTTCAATCAGTAAGTTAAGTGTATCTTTTTTATCTGAAATTTCAGAATCTTGAATAGTTAAATCACCATACATTTGTTGAGATTCAGTAATTTGTGTATTAATCAATTCTTTTATTCTTGCTTCAGCAGGTGATAGTTGTTCTGAATCTGTAGGTAAATTACTTACTGCTGTACTTGCATCTTTTACAGTTTTTGCAAGTTGGCGACTCTCTTCGTATTTTTTATTTAATTCATCTAATTTTTTATCAATCTCTTTAACTTCAGTTACTGAAGATGCTGCTTTATTTTCTTCTGAAAGATTGTTAAATAAAGAATCAATAGTTGATTTAAATTCAGGGTCTAAAGAATCTGAAACAGAATTATCAAATATTTCTTTTGACTGTGAAATTCTTTCTTTTTCACGATTTTTTGAATCTTCTAGGCTAAATGAGTCAATTATTTTTGAACCTAAATTTTGAATTTTTGTTTCAAGTTCTTTTGCTGTGTCACTGTCAGATGGATAATTGTCTTTAATAGCTTTTTCTAAAGCTTCCGGACTTACAAGAGCATCATTAGCTGGTTTAGCCTTTAACTCATTGATTCTATCTAAGGCTTCATTTTGTTTTGTTAATAAACTATTTAAATCCGCAAGTTTTTTAACTTTATCAGCAACATTTTGAACACCTTTAGAAGAAGAGTCACTTTCATTTTCAACTGATTTAGAAAGTGCAATAACAGCATCAGACATTTTTTGTTTTATTTCGTCTGCTAAAGGATCTTGTCTGTCAGCTAATTTTGAAATTTCTTTTTCTAGTTTTGCTTTTTTAAAGTTAAAAGTGTCTTTTTTGGCAGCTAAATCCATTTTTTGTAAAATTTCGTCTAACTGTTGCTGGGTTGTTGCATTATTAGATTTTATTTCATTGTATTTTTCTCATAAATCTTTCAGTTTTGGGAGAGCCGCTTCGTTGTTTTCATCAACAATGTTGTCTGATTTTGCATCATTAACAAGATTTTGATATTTTTCTTCAATAGATGATTTAGTTTTATCAAATTGTGTTTGAATTTCTTCTTTTGCTTCTTTTTGTTTTCTTGTTTCTTGTTCAGCTTTAGTTTTCATTACTTTAAGTGCTGAAAGCGAAGATTCTGGATTTTTAAGAATTTCTTTAAATTGTTCTAATTTTTCATCGGTTGCTGCAATGTTATCCGCAAAAATAGCTTTTTTACGATCTTCATCTGTATAAACTTTTGATAATTCATCCACTGATTTTTCTGAGTCAATTATTACTTGTGAACGTTCGATAGCAAGATTTAATTTAGAGATTTTACTTTGGATGTCAGAGGTTGCGTCAGCTTCATTAATTATAGAATTTTCAATAACTGTTTTTAAACTGTTGTATGCGATTGAATTTTCAGCAGGATCAATTGTTTTCAATTTAAGTAATGCTTCATTTAATTTTTTGGCTAGTTTTTGTTGTTTTTCAATTTTTTCAGTTAAAGAATCCACTTGTTCTTGTGTTAAATTTTGTTTTGGTGTGTTTACGATTTGAGTTCTTTGATTTAAAAGATTTTGAATTGCATCATTAACATTTTTATATGGAGAAATATTAGAATCTTCACCTTTGTAAAGACTCTTAGAAAGCTCATCAGCTTCAGTGTGCAATTTAGAAAGACTAATTGCGATATCTAAATCTTTTTTGCTTTGCTTTAATGTTTCAGTCAATTTATTATAGTCTTCAGGGCTTGTAATACCATCTTCATTTGCTTTTGCAATTAAATCTTTTGCTTTTTGTAAATTTTCACGTGAATTTTCAATTTCTTTAGTTGGTTTATTATTTTTTATCAATTCTGCTTTTTCAATAACTGACGCTAGTTTGTTAGCTTGATCTTCTAATAAAGCTGCTGATTCAGCGCTTTCACTTATTTTTTGAATTTTTTCTTCAATTTTTTTGCGTCTTTGATCAGTTGTTTCTGAATTTAGATATTCATCACGCAATTCCTTTAATTGAGATAAAATTTTTTGTTCTAATGGTGTATCAGCATTATTAACACGATATGGTCCAAAACTATCATTTGTTTTATCAACAGCTGGTTTATATACTCTATTTAGATTGTATTGAATTTTTGCTTCTTTTAAATCATTGATTGCCTTTTGTAATTTTTCTTTTGTTCCTTGAGGATCAGAAGTATTTGGATTTTTAAAATCAATATTTGCTTGCTCTACTAAAGCATTAATTAGTTTAACTTCTCTTGAAAGTGCTTGTTTAGTATCTTCATCTAAACCCGCAACCAAATCATTTGCTTCAGGAATTAAAGTATCTAAATCATGATAGTCTTCAACTCTATCTTTAATAGCATTAATAGTTGTATTAATTTCATTTAATTGTTCTTGTTTTTCAGCAAAAGATAAACTTGAATCTTCTTTTACTAATCGTGCTTTAGTTTCTAATTCTTCTAAGTTTTTTATTAATGATTCTTTGGTTTCGTTTCTTTGTTCCCCGAAAACATTTTTGACAGTTTTAATAACTTGACTTGCTAAATTTTCATTTGCGTTATTTGAATTTTCAATAACAATTTTTTCTTCTTGTTGCTTAAATTCTTTGATTTTAAATTGTAGCTGTTCTCTTGTTGCGCCAGAAAAAGCATCTACTAGAGGTTTGGAATTTTCAATTAATTTTGTAAAATTGTTTCTTGTTTCATCTAAAACAGTTTTGCTTAAAAAGTTATCTGAATTGTTAATTAAATTAGATAGTTCTTGTTTATTTATTAATCTTTCTTTTTCGCTTAATTCTTTAAATTTAGAAATAACACCTTCGACTGGCATGGCTGTTGCCAATGCTAAATCAATGTCAGATTTTAAAGATTCCAAATCTTTTTTAATTTGATTATTTAGTCCGTTAAATTCATGATTATCAATTGAATATTCAACTTGTTGTTTTAATTCTTTTAAAGCGCTCTTTAAATTATTAACAAGATTTGAATTAGACTCAACATTTAAATATAATGCTGAGTATTTTTGCAATGCATCTTCAATATCGTTGCTATTTTGAGCTTCTAGTAAAGAATTATTTAAAGTGTTTTGTCTATCATTGTCAAAAGTTTTTAGTGAATTATTTAGTGAAAAAATGTCATTAGTCTTTTTAACTAATGATTTTAAAAGAAATAAATCAATACTATCCTTTTGAATTCCACTTACTTTTGATAGCAAGTCCTCTTTTGTGTCATCCTCATTAATATTATATTTTTCAAGTAATTTACTGGTGAATTTAATAATTTCAGGATTTGAGTTTTCTTGTAAGTTTTGAATTTTTAAAATTTGTTCTTTATATTTATTTTTGAGTTGTTCTTTATTTAAAAAGTTATTTTCAATTTCTGAATATAAGTTATTAACATATTCATCAAGAGATTCTTCTATTCCTATTGATGAAAGTGTTTCTAAAGCCTTAAAATTAAAGATGTTTTGTTTTAGTTCATTAACTTGGTTTGTTAATTCTTTTTTATTATCATCGTCAATCGCTGAAGATTCAATTAAGTCAATAACATTATTTAATTTGTTTTGGTATTGAACCATTAATGATGAAATTTGTGCATAGTTTTTGTTTTGAACTTGAGAAGATGAATTAAAAGTGTTTTCAAAAATTAATGCTAATTCTTGCATTGTATCATTTGACAGTGTTTCAGAATTTAAGGTATTTCTTAATTTCTGATTTGTGTTTAATACTCTATTTTCTAAATCTTTTGATTTTAATAAACTTGCAAAACGAATATCGTTTTCAAGTATTGTAAAAATTCCAGATTCTAATTCATTGATTGAATCTTTTTGTTGATTTCTTAAATCATTTACTTGTTTTGTAAAAACTTCTTTTGCATCTTCTTGTTGACTGGTTTTGTAATCTTCGAAAACAGTATCTAATTTATTTTTAAAGTCTGTGTCTTTAATGAAAGTCTTCAATTCATTAAATGAGTTATTGATTTCGTCATCATCTTTATTGTGGTTTAATACATTATCAAGTGCTTCTGTAAATTGCATATCATTTTTTAAAGCAACCATTGATTTGATTGATGCGTTTTTATTTTTTAATAATTGGTTTGCATAATTAATCATATTATCATAATTAGCTTTTTGCTGTGGTGTTAGCGATTCACTTTGAGCTTTTGTTTGTAATCTATCACTTTGAGCTTTTAAAACTTCATAAATATTGTTTGATTTTACAAAGTTGTAAACAACTTCTTTTTGTTCATGAACTAGTGACAATGCAACAGCTAGACCAGCAATAGCACTAAAACCAGCTGTTAAAGAAACGGTTGTTAAAACTTTTTTGGTGTTTGATTTCATAAATCTCCTTAATTAGTTTTCTTTAAAAATTCCGAATAAACCGTGAACTCTTTGAGCTTTTGTTAAAAGAAGTCCATTAGAATCGGTTCCTTTATATCTAATGAAATCAGCTATATATGCTATTTCAATAGCTAAGAATACTAATAAAACAATGGCAATAAAAATTATTATTCCCATTCAAATTTTTTTTCTTTTTATTGATTTCAATTCCTCTCCGGATTTTTGTGTTTCAATTAAGTTTGTTTCATTTGTATCAGTAACTTCAGTTTGTTCAACTTCTAGTTTGTTATTTTTTTCAACATTGTCCATAGGACCTCCAATTTTTGTTTTTCCATATATAGAAAGTATTGTTATAATAATAACATTATTCGAGTTTTTTCAATTTTATTAATGAAAAAAGACCAAAATATATTTTTTATTCTACTTAAATTAAAAAAAGCGCATTCTTTTTGCGTTTTTTTTAATAAGTTATCAGATTTTTACTCTTTTTTCAGGTGCTATATACATTGCATCGTTTTCTGTAACATCAAACTCTGTATAAAAATCATCCATGTTTGCAATTTGAATATTTGCTCTCAATTTTGTTGGTGCGTGAACATCGTGCAATAGAAGGTTTTTTGATGTTTCTGGTAAGTAAATAGATTTTCAAATTGTTGCAAAATTAATCATGAAATCTTTTGCATTGAAATCTTTTTCTAATTTAGCTGCTTCATAAGCACAAGCAACTCCTCCATTATCAGCAATATTTTCACTAACAACTAGTTTACCGTTACATGGACCAACTTCAGTCATTACTCCATCAAATTGTTCAATCATTTTTTGTGCTTTTAATTCAAAGTTTTTGAAATCTTCTTCTGTTCATCAATTTTTCATGTTTCCTTTTTCATCGAATTTTGCACCATTATTATCAAAACCGTGTGATATTTCGTGAGCGATAACTGCTCCGATTCCACCATAGTTTTTAGAACTTGATTGGTCTAATGAGTAAAATGGTTTTTGTAAAATTGCAGCAGGAAAGACAATTTTATTTTCAACAGGAGAAAAGTAAGCATTTACTTCACTTGGAGACATTGATCATAATTTGTTATTAACTGGTTCACCAAATTTTGAAAGTGAATATTCAATTCTTAATTTGTCAAATTCTAAAATATTTTCTAAAACGTTTGAACCTTCTTCATAAGTTTTAGTAATCATTGAGTCATAATATGATTCAATTTCGTCTGGATACCCAACTGAAACAGTCATATAATCTAGTTTTTTAATAGCCATGTCAATTGTTGCTCTTGAAAGTCAATCGTTTTTGTTTAGTCTTTGTTTGTAAATTTCAATCATATTTTTAACTAAACGTTCAACATCAGCTTTTGCTTTTGGCCCAAAATATGTTTTTGCGTAATATAAACCGAAAATCATTTGGAAAGGACTTAATGAAGTTAGTAATGCAAATCTTTCTGGTGATTCAGGTTCTTTAATTCCACTAATTGCTCTACCTAGTTCTCCACCAATTTTTCTTGTTTCATCATCTAAATATCTTGAATATTTTCTTAAAGCTAAAATCAGCATCATTGCTTTATAAGAAGCAAAGTTTTCATCACTTATTAATGTATCAATTTTTTCAAAGAATTCAGGATAAGTTACAACTAAATTTTTCACTGGTTTTTCAACTAATTGGTGTGCTAAGTCTTGGAAATTCACTTGTTTTGAATATGAATTTAACTTTTCAACATCAGTAGGGTTATATAGATTTGTATATTCAGCTGAGTATTCAGGTGACATTGTTAGTGGTAATAATTTTTGATCTCAATCTAATGCTAAATCTACTAATTTGTTTGCTTGTTCTTCAGTTTTTCCGATTTTTGTCAATAATTTTACTGACATTGAACGGAAAACGTCATAAAGTTTTTGTTTTCTTTCTTTATCGTCATAAAGAGTTTTAATGTTTAATAACAATTCAGGGTGAGACACAAAAAGAACTTGTTTAGTTGAGTCCTCAAAGTCTCTATCAACACCATATTCAATTGGTGTATATAAACCTAATAAATTATATTTTTTATAATCAGCGAATAATGAACCAAATGAATTTACTTGTTCAATTTCATTAATTAATTTGTAAATAGGTTCTACTCCCAACTCATTTCTTTTGTTTCAGTCCATTGACATACGATAAAACTTAATGAATTGTTGAATTTTTTCATCATTAGGAATCTTAGAATCATCTGTTGCTCATTCATTGAATAACTGTTTTGATAGTTCTTCGATTTTATCATGTATTTCATAAAAAGAACCATTAGAAGTTCTATCTGCTGGAATAGTAGCTGTTGCTAATCATTCCCTGTTTACTTCATCATAAAAATCTTGTTTTAATTTATTTTTATCCATTATTTTTCTCCTTGGTTTTCATCAATTAATTCTTTTGCTTTTGCTAATTCAACAGCAAAGAATGTTGTAACTCCACGGTTTTGCATTGTTGCCCCGTAAAGTGTATCAACTCTTTCCATTGTTCCTTGACGGTGTGTAATAACAATGAATTGAGTATCTTGTTTTAGTTTATGTAAGAATTCAGCAAATCTGATGACGTTTGCTTCATCTAGCGCCGCTTCAACCTCATCTAATATACATAGGGGAAGTGGTTTTGCCTTTAATATTGAAAACAATAAAGAAATAGCAATTAAAGCTTTTTCTCCACCTGAAAATAATTTTAAATTTTTAATTGATTTTCCGGGTGGCTGTGCAATAATATCTAACCCAGATTCAAGAAGGTTTTCGGGGTCGGTATAACGAATTTCTGCCATTCCACCACCAAACATTTTGTTAAATACATATTTAAATTCAGCGTTTACTAAATTAACTGTATTTTTGATTCTTGAAATAATGATTTTATCCATTTCATCAATGGCTTTTTCAATTGTTGCTTTTGCTTCGCTTAATTCTGTTTCTGTCGCTTTTACTGTGTCATAACGTTCTTGAATTTCTTTTAAATCTTCAATAGCTTGAACATTAACATTACCTAATTCACGAATTTCTTGTTGCAATTCTTGAACAACTTTCTTTGAAGTGCTGTAGTCAATTTCAGGATTATAAAATTCTTCTTTGGCTGTTTCATACAACAATGAATATTGTTCGCTTAAACGTTTTGTAGCCTGTTCAATAATTGATTCATTTTTTGTTTTTTCAACTGAATAACTATTGAATTGTTGTGAGTAATATTTATAATCTCGATCTAACGAACTCTTATGTTCCATGACACTGCTTAGATTGTGATTAATTTCTCTCAGTGTATCTTGTTTTGTATTGATTATTGCTTGTTTTTGACTTCTTTGTGCTGATAATGACTCAATAGAGTTAATAAAATCAACATTTTCTTCAAGTTTAATTTTTTCGTTTGTTAATGATTCATATTGAATTTTAAGTTCATCAAATTCTTGATTTGATTGAGTTCTTTTATCTCTTAACTTAGAAATTTCAACCATTAATTCACGCGCTGTTGACGAGTGATTGTCTTTTTTATACATTAAGTTTTGTAGCTGATTATCAAAATTAGTTATTTTTTCTTGAAGCACTGGGATAATTGATTCAAGATCACGAATTTTTTCATCAAGTCCAAAAGTATTATTTGACTGAGGTGCTTGTCCCCCTGTAATAACTCCACCACTTCTTATAATATCCCCTTCAAGGGTTACAATCATGTATCTTTTTTCAAGAAGTTGCGATAATTGGTTAGCTTGATCAATGTTATTAGCAAGAATAATGTGTCCTAGTAAAAATTTTCTTAACACATCAAATTCTTTTTTAGTTGTGATTAAATCCCCTAAAATTCCAATAAATCCAGGATGTGTTTTAGCGACACGAATATGATCTTCACGAATATAACGTTCTTGAATAGATGACAAGGGAATAAAACTTGTTCTACCACCTTTGTTTTTCTTTAAAAATTCAATTGCATTAACCGCAACTTGTGGCTCACTAACAACAATATTTTGTAATGTGTTAGCAAGAACAATTTCAGTTGCTAATGAGTATTCAGAAGGTACTTGAAGCAGTTGCGCAACTGTTCCTTTATATCCTTTAAATAAATGCGAATTTTCAACAATAATCTTTGTAGCTTTTTGCATGTGAATTTTGTTATCACGCATATCTTTAAAACTTTCAAGACGGGCACTCACTTTTGAAAGTTCATCTTTTGTTTGATTTCTTTGCACTGAAAGATTATAAATTTCTGAATTTAAATTAGCAGTCATTTGACTTTCTTCATCAGCTTGTTTTTCAAATGAAATTTCTAATTGTTTAAATCCTGAGATTTGATTGTTTAATTCATCTAATCTTTGTTTAATTGTTGAAATTTTTTGTTCGTGTGAAACTTGAATTTTACCTTCTAAAATTCATTGTTGTTGTTGTTTGGTTTGAGCTTCACGAACTTTTAAATCAGTAATTTCTTCATTTATTTTTTCAACTTCATTTTTTAATTTTAAAATTTCTGTTTCCAAGGCAATTCTTTGGTCAGTAAAGATTTTTTGTTTTTCACTCAATTCTTTAATATCTGAATCTAGTTTTATAAGGTTTTCTTCACTGCTTCCAACATTTAATTGCATCTTAGAAATTTTTTCTTTAGCTTCTGTTAGTTCGTGAACTAATAAAGACACTTCTACTTCTTTTAGTTGTGCTGTTTTTTCTAAGTAAGTTTTTGCTTTTGCTGCTTGACGTTGTAATGGACCCAATTGTTTTTCAACCTCAGCAACAACTGTTGAAATTCCAGCAAGTGATTCTTCAGCTTTTTGAAGTTTTTTAACAGCCTCTGCTTTTCTTGATTTATACATGCTTGTTCCAGCTGCTTCTTCAAAGAATTCACGACGTCTTTCAGGGGTTGCTTCAGCAACATCTGAAATTGTTCCTTGTGAAATAATCGCGAGTGAAGATTTAGAAATTCCACTTTGCATTGCAATTTCTTTAATATCACGCATTCTTGCTAATTCACCATTGATGTAATATTCATTAGAACCTTTTCCACGATGTAGAACACGACTAATTGTAAAAACATCATAAGGAATAGATACCGCTCTATCAGTATTATCAAAAGTTAAAATAACTTCTGCTTTATCCATTTCGTCTTGGCTTTCAGAACCAGCAAAGATAACATCTTCCATATTATCTCCCCGTAAAGCTTTTGATGAGCTTTCACCAAGCACTCAACGAATCGCATCGTTAATATTACTTTTTCCTGAACCGTTTGGTCCAACGATAGCAACAATACCACCATCAAATTTTAATGAAACCTTGTCGGCAAATGATTTAAATCCATGTGCTTGAACTTCAATTAATTTCATAGCTACACTCCTAAATTTTCTAATGCATTTTTGGCTGCATCTTCTTCAGCTTCTTTTTTATTTTTACCAATACCTTTACCAAAAACTTTGTTATTGCAGTAAACTTTTGCGCTGAATCCACCGTTTTCTTGCATTACAGTTTCATAATGAATTGTTCTCTCTGCTGACTGCATGTACTCTTGAAATAACGACTTAGAATCTTTATTTTCAGTTGATACATTTTCATCAACTTTGGGATAAACTGTTGTTTTTAAAATCTGTTCAACAGATTCTAAACCAAATTCTAAATAAATCGCAGCAATAAAAGATTCAAATAAATCAGCTTGCACTTTGGCAGATTCGCTTAAAGTTGTTGCCCCCTTTGAAACTCTCAAAAGGCTAAACAAAGCTAAATCTTGTGATATCTTTGCCAAATTTTCAGTTCTTACTGCTTGCGAACGCAATGTTGTCGCTTTACCTTCAGATAATCTTGAATATTTTTTAAACATATACTCAGTCACTTTGAATTGTAAAATTGCATCGCCCAAAAATTCTAAATACTCGTATGATACTTGTCCTTTATTTTCATTAGCATATGTTGAATGTGTTAATGAATTAACAAATGTTTTAATATCTTTAACTTCCTTTAAGTCAAGATTAAATTTGTTTAGTAATTTTTCTAAATTAGCAACGTTAAAATCTTTTAAATTAGTCATTTTCAGTCCCTAGAGCTCTTTGCATTTTATTGATAACATCAGCTTCAATACCCATTTTAATTTGATTTAAAGCACCTAAGAAAGCTTTTTTATCACTAGCTCCGTGCGCTTTAATAACAATCTTGTCCAATCCAATTACATATGCTGAACCAACATTTCGATAATCAAATTTTTCCTTGATTTTCGACATTGGTTTTTTAATAAGCAATCCACCAATTTTAGAAATTGTCGATTTCATTATTGACTGTTTTATTAATTTTCCGAATGTTATAAAAGATGTTTCCATAGTTTTTAACATAATGTTTCCAGCATAGCCATCAACAACAACAACGTCAATATCCTTATTAAAAACATCTTTAGGTTCAACAAAACCAATATACTCGAAATTGTTGTTTTGCTCTTTTATGATGATATGTGCATTTTTAGTAATTTGTGGTCCTTTATAATCTTCTGAACCAATATTTAAAAGTCCTACTTTGGCTTGTTTTTTGTTAAACATCGTTTTATAAAACTCAGAACCAATTTTTGATCATTGAACTAAGTAGTCTTCTTTTACTTCTAAATTAGCTCCCACATCTAATAAAACTCAGTAACCATCAGTAGTTTTGGGTATCATTGGCATAAACGCTGGTCGTGAAACGCCTTCTAAACGTTTAACTAACAATGTCGCCATAGCTAAATAAGAACCAGAATCTCCACTGCTTAAACAAGCATTAGCATTATTTTCAATTAAATAATTAATGCTGTCTAGCATTGAAGAAGGAATTCTTAATACTTCTCTTAAACTGGCAGTCTTTTGCAATAATACTGGTGAGTGATTAAAGACAATATTCTTGGGCAAAGTAATTTTATTTTCTTCAACAACTTGTTTATCGCCGAATAAAACAAGTTGATAATCTGAATTTTTATTCGCAAACTCAATTGAAGCATGTAAAGCTTCTAGTGAACCATTATCGTTATTTAAAATATCAAAAACAATTGTTTTCATTATTCAACGCTAATGTAGTAAGGATAAAGTGATTGTCCACCAGAAAATACTTCTACTTCAATGTCGTAGTTTGTTTGTAAATAATTTTTTAATTCCATTGCATCTGTTTCGCTTGCATCTTGTCCATAAAAGATGTTTACAATTTCTGAATCTTCATCAATCATGCTATCAAAAAGATCGATTGCAGCTTCATTGTATGTTTTATGAGTAGAAATTACTTTACCACCTGTGATTGCAAGGAATGAACCTTTTTTAATTTTAATTCCGTTAATTTTTGTATCTTTAACAGCAAATGTGACTTCAGCACTTTTTATTGAACGTACTGCATCTTTCATGTTTTCTTCGTTATCTTGTGGTGAAGATTCTTCATTAAAGTTCAATGCTGCGGCTAGTCCTTCCATTTGGTTTTTGGTTGGAATAATAACAACATTTTTCTTACCACTAACTTGTGATGCTTGTTGTGCTGATAAGATAACGTTTGAATTATTTGGAAGAATAAAGATTGTTTTTGCATTGATTTTGTTAATTAAGTTAACAATATCTTGAATTGAAGGATTATTTGTTTGTCCACCTTCAACAACAAAGTGTGCTCCATATTCTTTGATTAATTTAACAATACCATCTCCTGTATTGCAAGTAATTAATCCACATTTTGCTTCGATAATTTGATTTTGCTCATCATTTTCTTTTGAATGTGACTTAATATTTTCAACATTTTCTTTTGATTTATTTGCTTGTTGAGTCATATTTTCAATTTTGATCTTAATAAATTGACCTAAATTGTGTACTGCATTTAGTACATTACCTGGTTTTTGTGCGTGGATGTGAACTTTTAAATATGAATCATCTTGAACGACAACCATTGATGAACCGATTTTTTCTAATTTACGAACTAAATATTCTTTGTCGAAACGATTAGGTTTTTCTAACTCTAAAATAAATTCTGTACAATACCCAAATTCACCATCAAAAACTTCTGAATCGTTGATAAATTTATTGATATCTTCTTGTTCTGTTTTTAATTCAACTGGTTGACCATGTAAATATGCTGACATTCCTTCGAAAATTTTTACAAGTCCTTCTCCCCCAGAGTCAACTACTCCAACTTCCTTTAAAACTGGTAGTAATTCGGGAGTTTTATCACAACTTTTTCTTGCCGCTTGGTAAACATTATCAAATACTTCTTTAATTTCCGAACTAGCTAAAACATTTTTTGATATTGTTTCACTTGTTTCACGAATAACTGTTAAAATTGTTCCTTCGATTGGTTTTAACACAGCTTTGTAAGCTGTTGCAGCAGCTTCTTTAAAGGCTTGAATTAATTCTGAAGTTGTAACATTTGATTTATTTTTAAATTCTTTTGCAAAACCTCTAAAAACTTGTGAAAGAATAACACCTGAATTTCCCCTTGCACCCATTAACATACTTTGTGCAACTAAATTTGATGTATAAGAAATATCCTCACATTTACTGTCATCAATTTGTTCTAGAGCTTGTTTTGCTGCTTGAATTGTTGCGTTCATATTTGTTCCTGTATCTCCATCTGGTACAGGAAAAACGTTTAAGGCATCAACAACATTTTTGTTATTTGCCAAATTATTAGCACCTGAAATTACCGCGTGCTTTCACTGTATTCCGTTAATAAATTTCATTATTCAATACCCCTAATAAAAATGTTTAAGTTTGTTAAAGTCATTTTTTCTTTCGAAAGAACATAAGAAATATTTTGTGAAATTTCTTCAATAATTCCTTTTGCACTAACGCTTGAAAGAATAACAACTGCGATAGTTAAATTAATTTGATTATTATCAATACTGATTTCGATACCTTTTTCATAATTGCTATCAAGAATTTCAACTTCTTCGTTTAAATTCAAAGAAGCGAAACCAACAATCCCTACAACACTTGAGATAATTGTAATGAGTTGTTCTTTTATGCTTTCTTTTTTCATATCAAGAATTATAACATATATGTTATATGCTAGACTTTCTCATAAAAAATCAAAATAATCAATTTTGTAATTTTACCAAGTAAATAAAATCAAAAATTATAAATTTTAACGATTTTTATCATTTTTACTCATCAAAAACACTTAAAATTTACACTTTTGCGTTAATCAGATAAAAACATAAAAACTTCTGTGAAGTCAAAAAAATAATGACAAAATAATAAACATTTACTTCAAAACAACAAAATCAGATATTAAAAAACACAAAAAAATAAAATATATTTTGAATATATTTTTAGTCTTTAAAAGTTGGTAATAATCATGTACATAATGTAAACATATCAGTCTTTAATTTCAATTTAGACTGCAAAAACTTCATAAAATAAAGGCTAATAACAATATAATTTCAATCATTTAGTTATCCAAAATTTTATAAGTGACGGTAAAAAACAACTCGAAAAATATAAAAAACATAAAATTCAATAATTTATTTATGTAAATACGTAAAATAATGTTATCTTATTTAAAAAATAAAAAGAATACTAATTCAATTGACAACCCTCCCACTAAAAACGAATAAAGTAAAACAAATTTGGAAAAAGCAAAAAATAATGTACAATAATAGATATATTATTCGAATAATTTTATAAAGGAGTGAAAAATGCCAGGTAAAGATCAACTAACTGGAAAAAAAGCTCTAAGCGGTAACAAAAGATCACACGCATTAAATGCAACAAAAAGAAGATATGATCTTAACTTACAAAAAGTTACAGTTTTATTGGGCAATGGACAAAAGAAAAAATTCCGTGTTACTGCTAAAACAGCAAGAACATTAAAAAAACACGGTTTAACTGCTTAATAGTCCAAAAAATAATTAAAAACTTGTCAACATTTGACAAGTTTTTTTATAATTTAGCTAGGAATTTATGAAAATATTAGAATTTAAAAATGTTGTTGCAAAATATAAAAACGCAGCAAATAATCAACTTAATAATATTAGTTTTGATGTAAACAAAGGTGAAATGGTGGCTCTTGTGGGTTCTTCAGGAGCGGGAAAAAGTACAATTTTTGCAGCAATTTATCGTGATTTAAAAATTTTAAAAGGACAAATTTTAATTCAAGGTACACCAATTTATAAAGCAAACAAAAAACAAACTAAGAAAATTTTTAAAAATATTGGTTACTTGTCACAATCTTTCGAAACCACTGAAAATGATGATGTTTTAACTTACATTTCAAGAATTTTTTGATTTAGTTTTTTAACAAAACACAAAACTGAGCAAATTTTTAATGTCTTAAAAAAACTAAATATTGAAGATATTGCGTTTAACAAGATTAAAGACATTAGTGGTGGACAACTCCAAAGAGTTGAAATTGCCAAAATGCTTTTAAAAGAAAAAAGCATCATCCTTGCTGACGAACCCACTTCTAATTTAGATCCAAAAACAACTCAAGATTTTTTAAATATTTTAAAGGAAATTAATGAGCAAAAACAAATAACAATTGTTTGTGTAATGCACGATATTCAAGCAGTTAAAAAGAATTTTCAAAAATATATTGCCATTAAAAATGGAGAAATCTTTAAAATGGGTGCTTGTTTAGACCTGAATGATGAAACAATTGACGAAATTTATCGCTAAATTTCGTTTTTTTTATATTACTTTTTTTGTTATATATGATTATTAATTTAAAATTTAATATATAAACAAAATAAGGGGAATATAATGGAAAAAATTTATCGTGATTCAATCATTTTTGGAATGGATAATTCATGAGAATTAGCTGAAGAAATTGGGCAAATTCTTGAAATTGAAGTTCAAAAACCAAAAAAATTGGTATTTAGTGATGGCGAAAGAATGCTTTCAAGCGAAATCACTGTTCGTAACCTAAATACATATATTGTATGTAACACAGGTTCACCCGTTAATGATAACTTAATGGATTTATTGATTTTTATTGACTCTTTAAAAAGAGCAAGCGCTAAAACAATTAATGTTGTTATGACTTATTATGGTTATGCTCGTCAAGACCGTAAAGCAGATGGAAGACAACCGGTTACCGCTAAATTAATTGCCGACCTATTACAAACAGCCGGAATCACTAAGCTAATTACTATCGATTTACACAACTCATCAATCCAAGGTTTCTTTGATGTGCCAGTTGATGATTTACGTGGTCAATTGATTTTTGCTGAAGAATTTAGAAAAAGACATGACACATTTACAGTTACTAGTCCTGACCATGGTGGTGCAGTAAGAGCAAGACAACTTTCAGAATTAATTTCAAACGATGTTCAAATTGCTATTGTAGACAAAAGAAGAACAGCTCCAAATGTTAGTGAAGTAATGGGGGTTCTTGGTGATGTTAAAGATAAAAATGTTGTTATTATTGATGACATTATTGACACAGGTGGAACAATAATTAAAGCAGCTCACGTTTTAAAAGAATGTGGTGCTAAAGAAATTATTGTTGCTGCTAGTCACGGAATCTTTTCAAGAGGTTTTGAAATGTTTGAAAATGATGACGTGATTAGTGAAGTAATTATTACAAACTCAATGAACTTAGACCACTTAAAAGGTTTCAAAAAGATAAAAATTTTATCACTTGGATTTTTACTAGCGCACGTTATTAAGTCAAACATTGAAAGAAAATCAATTACAGGAATTTACAATGCTTTCAAAACAGGAAACTTCGACGATTTTTACTAGTTATTTAGACGACTTAAACGAAAAACAAATTGATCTTTTATATCGCTATTATGAACTTATTGAACAAAAAAATAAAGTCATGAATTTAACAGGTTTTACTGATGAAAAACTTGTTATTGAAGGGATAATTGAATCAATTTTAGTTCTAAACGAAGCTTTCAAGCTTGAAGAAAATAAAAAATATAAACTTGTTGATATAGGTGCTGGAGCGGGTTTTCCCAGTGTCCCTTTTTTCTTAGTGCATCACGAACAAATTGAACTAACAATAATTGAACCCTTAAAAAAACGTTGTGCTTTCCTTCAAGAAGTTGCACAAGATTTAAAATTAACTATTAACATTACTAATCAGCGTGCTGAAGATGTTAAATTTCATGAATATTTTGACTTAGTGACTGCACGAGCTGTCATGGATTTGAAAAAATTAATCGAAGTTAGCTGTCAACTAGGTAAACTAAATTCACAGCAAGTTTTTGTCAAGGGCCAAAACGTTGAAAAAGAAATACTTGAATCTAAAAACATTGTTGATAAACTTGGATTAAAAATTGAAAACAAGGTTTTTAATACAAAAAATATTCGCAAAAACAACCTTGTTTCGGTTATAAAGACTCACAGTATTGATAAAAAATTCCCGAGAAAATGACAAGAAATAATTAAGGATAAAAACTAAAAATATAATGCAACATGGTTGCATTTTTATTTTTTTTCATTTTTTCTTAAAAAAGTGGTTTTCAACTAAAAAAATAATAATTAATTTTTAAAAAATTGTTTTTAGATACGTTTGATACACTAATATTAAATAAAAAAAATCCGAAAAATTGTTGTTTTGTCTTGGTTTAGTCTCATAAATTTAACTAATGAGACAAAATGTTATAAAATATATTTATTTTATAAGCATATTATTGAATTAGGAGTATACATGATTAATTTATTAAAAGAGGTTTTCAAATCACTTTCCAAAAATAAAGTTACTGTTATTGGATTAACAATTTTGGTTTTCATTACTTGTGGACTTTTCACATTGCTTTTTGATGTTAAAAAGTCATATACATCAACTCTAAATGAGTTTCAAAAGGTTTCAAAAATCCAAGATTTAACAGTTGACCTTGATGTTAACCCAACAGGAGAAGCTCCAAATGGGGGTTATGACCAAGTTAACGAAGAAGGCCAAAAAACCAATAAACAATCAGTTTATATTCCAACTAATACTAAAAAATTTCACACCGTGGATAAATATTTAAGTACACCTGTTAAATACTTAAATTACATTCCCCTAAATGAAATTACTAATGATTCTAGTCTGACAAATTCATACATTGATAGTGAATTATTCCAAACATGATTCCTAAATTCACAAAAAAATTTAGGTAATGTTATTTTTGATTTAAACGATGCTTCAATTCAATTTCTTGAAGATGAAACAATTAACATTTGGACAAAGCAAAATGATTCATTTATTAAAAAAACAAATAATTTCCAAATTGTTCCGACAACACATTTTCGTTTTGTTAAAGATTATGCGTTAAAAGATTTTGCAAAAGTATACAACACACCAAATCCACAAGATAGTAAGGCAAATGATTTTATTATTTCTCCAAGTGATTTATTTATAAATCCTTCAACTAAAGAAGCGACATTTGAAGTCGGAATTTACAATGCTTGAAAAAAAGAAGGAGATGTTTTAACAATTTCTGGTGAAGAAGTTGCAAAAATGCTTGGTTTTGAACTTGTAAACGATCGTTATGAATTTAAAAATTCACCAAAAGATTTTTCATACCAAAACCCTGAACTTGTCTCAAATAAAAATATAGATCCTAATTCAAGAATAAATTTACAATTCAGTTTAGAAAATTATTTCCGTGAAAATAACATTACTGAAATTAATGCAAGACAAAACGAAAAATTTGTTTTCAGTAAAAACACAAAATATCATTTTCCAATTAATTGAGTTCAATTTACAGAAAGAGAAATTAATTTTTTCAGATATTCGTTCATCCTTAACTGAGATAAAAATGTTAATGAAAATTATTCAAACTGAAGAGGTACTTATCACGAATTTATTAAGAGTGTTTATCAAAATAATGGGAACCAAATTCCTGGTGATTTAGAAAATGCTAACTACTGAATAAAATCAACAAAAGAAAGAAAGTGAACTGGTGGTAATAAACCTGGTGATTTTAATCAATATAACGATAAAATCAGTGAAGATGATTTAGATGTTACTTTTGCAACAAAAAACGATGAACCAACTTCTCTTTCAAAAAATACAATTCGAAAAATTGATCATTACAGCGATTCATGAAATACACAAGAAAAAATAAAATGATTCAATAATATTTCTAATACAAATCTTTTACAAGAAAAAAGAAACTATATATCAAATAAAGCAAATAACATAACTCAAAACAAAATTATTCAATTAATTAAAGATTCTGTTGGTGAAGAAAATGTTGGTTTAAGACAAACATTAACTGTTGAAACAATCAACAATAAAGATAACAATAAAAACACTTTCCACTTCATTAATACTGGTGATAAAGAAAACATCTTACAAGGTGTAAAACAAAATGTTGGTGCTTTATATAATGAACACTACAACCCTACAATTTTAAATTCTGCAATTGAGCCACAAAATATTGACGATTATCTACTTGTCTATGATGAAAATTATCCTGATAGAATTTATAAACTGCCGCCCGTATATGCTGCAAATATTGTTAAATATATTTATCAAAATTACACACCACACCCTAAATATTTAGATGTTGATATTAGATTCGAAAATTACTACGATTACTATGAAGGTACTCAGATCCCTTTCGAAAAATCGGCAAAAATCGTTACTTTAACAAGCGCAAAAAATAACGATTTCTTTGTTCAATATGGTTTAACAAGCACTCACGATAAAAAAACCAATACTGAAAAATACATCATTTTAAATCGTCAAGAAATTGATGGGGTTACAAAATGAGTAAAATTGATTCTTAAAGATCAAGATTCTAGCTTAACTGAAGAACAATTATCAAAATTCTTAATTGAACACAATCTAACACTAAATGCAAGAATTGGAAAATCCGGTTGAGCTAAAGTAGATAAAATTTATAAAAATAAAATTTCTCTACCTTTATTATTTGGAACAATTGACTCATCAGCAGTTTTAGATATTACTCAAAACAACTCAATTGGACTACTAATCAGTCAAATTAAACAAGCTGCAAACAACTCACAACTTTCTGAAATTCTTACTGAAGATCAGTTGGATAGGATTCTTCTTTCTGGACAATTAGCTGTTGAAAAAAATAATTTTCAAGCTTTTTTAGCTGCTGGTAAAACTAACGATAGAATTGCTAAAAAAGTGCTTTTTGAGTTTCTTTACAATTTAACTCAACCACTTCAAAGTAGCAAAATGAAGATTATCAACTCAAATGGTAATGCTTTTGTTTATTCAATATTAACAAATATCATTAATCACATAAGAAGTGCTTACAATTCACAACCAACTCCAGAAAAAAAACTTGAATATATTAAAAGTGAAATGTACTATCTTGAAAAATTCTTCATGTTTATTACTGGAACTAAACAAGGAATTTTTGAATCAATTATTACTGGATTTGGATTACAAAACATTGTTGATTATATTGTCGACTTTAATAAGTTTTTAGATTCAATCATTCAAATTTTTACTTCGATTGACTTTATTAAATTTAGCTCAATGATTAATAATTGATATGCTAAATATCCTTATAAAGCATATGGTAACCCAAACGATAACTATTATGAACTTTCACGTTCAGAAACACTTTTCTATTTAGTAAAAAGTATTAATGAAAACAAATTAAAAATAGGATTAAAAAATCTTATTTCTAATATTAACTTTGAAAGATTTTTAAACCCTGATTCTCAATATAGCCTTTATAGCTTTGTTTTAAGAGCTCATGAACTTTCAGGAAATGATTTAAGTACAGAAAATAAAAATAGTCTAAAATCACTGTTAAATAAATTCAATGCCTACAAAAATCAACCCGCTGAAAAATATCAAAATATTAAAGAAGGTTTAAAATCAATCATTGACTTGATTTCATTAGATACATTTTCAAGAGCAATGGAACACTTTTTAAATAAAAACATTAAAAAAGAAACACTAAATATAAGTGGTGTATTATTTGAAAACAACTACTCTAAATACCTAAATAATTCTGAAATGGTAACAGCTTTAATTGCTTCTATTGCTCAAGAATATAACAATGAAGATAAGCAAATTCCAAATAAATTAAAACAACTAAAAGAAGCTATTATCACACTTGGAAATCTTTCAAGTGCAACATCTTCAATAGCGGGACTTAATATCCCTGCTTCAGATGAAAATAAATTTTCAATCAATGACATTGCCGCTTTTGACTTAATTAGATTCCCAGAAGTGAAAAAAGATGATCTCTCATTCAAAATTATTAACAAATATGATCTTAATAAAATTGAGGATCTGCAAAATAAAATCCAAAATGCTGTAAACTCTGGTAAAAACTTTATTAAGTTCAGCATTGAAGAAGCAAACTTCTTAAAAGAAATTGCTTTAGTATCTAATGAAGAGTTTAGTAATCTACAAGCCATTTTAGACAAAATTAATAGGTATCTAGCAATTGTTAAAAAACTGGATTTATCAAGTTACGGAAAAGAAGCTAATGCTTACAAAATTGATTTTAAAGATAATCCTTTAAAACCAGTAAAAACAATTGGAGATATTGCTTATCGTTCTGCTTTACTAAACACTCAAAGCGATACTCAATATAAAGAAGTATACAAATTCTTATATAACCAAATAAGTCCAATCTTGCTTCAAATGATGCAACATAATTTAAATGGAATTGTTAGCCAAGATATGCAAATGTTTGCGCTTTGAATACAAATTGCTTATGAATTAAAAAATAATAATAAAGATATAAAATTAGAACAAATTCAAACAATTTTAACTAAACTTTTTGATTTTATTAATCAAAAACAAGTTAAGGATTTAGTAACAAACTATTCAAAAGTTTTAAATCCTATTCCTTCTTTTAATTCATTGCTTGGTTCAGATGAACAAAACTACTCAACTATCTTAAAAATTGCTTACGGTTTAACTGATAATGTTGCAATGGCTAAAATGTTAAAAGAATTTGATTTTATTAATAAATTTTTATCAACATTAAACACTGAATATAATGAATCAATTAAATCTATCCTAAATAAAAATATTTTCTTGTTAGCTAAATTTGTGGCTTTAATAAATTCAAGCGACATTTTCCCAACGTTTTTCCTTGAATCACAAAGCATGTTTTTAAATAATTTCATCAAATCTGATTTAAATCAAATTACACCTTTGATTTCTGACGAATATGATCTTGATATTGTTTATAAAAACTACTTAGAAGAAACCAAGCTATCCAAAATTCTTTCGCTAGTTGGTTTAAATAGTTCAATAATGAGTCCTTTTACTATTTTAAGCTTCCCACAAATTCTTATTTGAGCTGGTATTTCCGATAAAGAAAATAACGGAAATCTTGCTTACATAATTTCAAACATTCCTAACTCTTTGGAAACAATTTCATTTGATGACTTAAATCAAAAAATAATTCCATTATTTGATAAATTAGAAAACAAAAAGATTATTAAAGAAACAGTTGCTGATAAAAACATTAACCTTGATGTTTCGTACCTAAACTGAATTAAAAATCATATTATTGCTTTCAACGGTGAAGACTCAATTTTATTCGGAATCAATATTAAAAAAACATACGAAAAAATCTTTTACGCTGTTACAAATGAAAAAGAAGTTACTGACTTAATTTCATATACTGACTCAGCTTCTTACCTTGCTAAGGTAAACTACGCTTACTTACAAAAAAATAAAAAAGAAATCTACACTGGAGATATTTCTAAATATTTAAGTAATCCTTTCTTAATGGCTTCATTTGTTGCCAACCTTGATTCAAAATATAAAGTCACAATTAACTCAATCGAATATGTTATTATTGGTCAAGAAACAACAGCTGATTACTTATATCCAGTTATCAATGAAGAAAACCTGCAAGTAGACACAAAACGTCAAGCTCTTGTTTATGTTAATACAAACGGTTTTGACAGAATGAGAAGTGCTTATCCAACCTTTGCAATCAAAAATTACTTGCTGGTTAAATCTAATCCTAATAAATCAATGCAAGTTATGCAAAATGGCAAACTTGTCTCAAAAAAACAAACACCAGAACTTTTAAAAGAAGACTTATCAAATAAAATTGCAACTTATGCAAATAACTACATTCCAAAAGTTTATCTTGCTGCTGAATTAGATCCAATCAACCCTGAAAGAAGCATTAGAATTACATTAGTTCAATCAATTATTAAAGCAATTAGTAACGTTCAGACTTTCTCAGTTATTATTCTTATTTCTTTAGTTTTACTGAGTGTTTACTTCATTATTAGAAGATACATTAATATCAGAAACAAAGTTATTGGAATTTTACGTTCACAAGGTTATCGTTCAGTTGAAATTGCTTTTGCGTTCTCAAGCTTCTGTTGAATGTCAACATTTATTGGTGGGTTATCAGGTTATATTATTGGTCACTTTGCTCAAGGATTTACATTTGAAATATTTTCAAGTTACTGAACCTTGCCAACCAATATTATTAGTTTCAACTGAATGACCTTGTTTATTACAATACTAGTTCCTATTATTGCTACATCAATGTTAATATTTGTTATTACTTTAATGTCAATGCGGCTAAAACCAGTTGAAATGATGTCTGGTTTAAGTGATTTACAAATTGGTGGATTTGCTCAAAAAATTGCTGTATTGTTCAGAAGATTGCCTATTAAATCACGTTTCGTTGCAACACTAACTTTAAATAATTTCTGAAAATTATTCTCGCTATTCATTTCATTTGCAATCACATCACTAATTACAATGTTCAGTCTTTCAAGTCTTAATGTATTTAGTAAGTCAATTCAAAGAACTTATCAAAATCGTGACTATAAATATAAAATGGATTTAGAAACACCAACTACTGAAGGTGGACCATACGTTCTATTTGATAAGAATAATATTGATAATTTACTATATATGCCAGATGATTTAAGTGCTTCATCTTCAGCAACTACAAAAAATCAAACTGACTATAATTCTCCTTTCTACTTTAAACCAGGCTATGTATACAATACTGACGTAATTAACAAACCTTATGCACCAGCAGTATTAACTAAATCAAGCTTAGATGTTACACTGGATACTTCAGTAAAACTATCTCCTTGAGATGTTGTGTTTGCTTCATTGCCAGAAACACAAAAAGCCCGTGTTATTGAGATATTTAAAAATGTGTCAACAGATATGATGTTAAGCCAAAATCTTTGATATGAACCTACTCAAAAACGAGCAACAGCTGAACAAAGCAAACAAGAACTTGATAACTTTTTTGCAACCAAAGACAATGATATAAATTCAGAAAAAACATCATTCTTCTGATTTACATCAAATGCACCAAGCGGAACTGGAATCCAAACATCATCATCAAGTGGACAATTCTACTACGTGGAATGAGACAAAGAAAATAATTATTATAAAAAACCGGCAATCATTAAAACAAACACAGTAAGACAAAAATACCGTGAATTCTTAATAGATGCATACAAACAAATTAAAACTAATGACTTCTTTATGTCATTTGGTGGTGTTGTATGAAATGATTCAACAAATGAAAAATATTCATATGCAAAAAGCTTCTTTAAAAATGAATCAATTAATGTGTATGGATACAAAAATAATTCAAAATTTGTTTCATTAAGAAACGCTAAAAATAAAGATTTAAATCAATTATTGATCGACAAATCAAAAGATATTAATATTGAATCTGATGATTTAAATAAAACAAAATTACCGATCTTAATTAATGAATTAAGTGCTAAAAAATTTAATCTTCAAATTGGCTCAGTAATTTCGTTGCCGGTGTTAAATCATATTGACAGATTTGTCAATAAAGTTCTAAATAAAGAAGCTCCAAATAACACATATACTTTTGAGGTTGTTGGAATTAACAATACTTTCATTAATACTGAATTTATTACAACTAAAGAAATTGTGGATAAAATCACAGGACTTGACAAACTAACTTACGCTTTAAAAGAAGCGCGTATGCCCGAATTAAAAGTATTGCTTGATAATAATCATGCAAATGAAAAAGAAGTTGTTGAATGATTCAATAATAACTATGAAGCATTTAACGGAATCTTTTCAAATGATAGTGCTCCTGTTCAAACTATTTCAACTTTAACAACATATTCTTCAAGCGGTTACTGAGGAGCAATTCAAAGTTTTGACGCTAATAATAGTGATGAAAAATCATTAACCGATTTTTACCAAAAAATCTTTGTTGGACAATTATCAACCAAACCGATGTTCTACGAAACAGTAAAATCTTACAATGACATCCACAATATAACTCCAAAAGATCCTACACAAAAACAACAATTCTACGAAGACTTATACGCCAGAGTAAGAAATAAAATTGTTCCTGAATTCCTAGGACTCCAAGAAAATGATCTTTCTTATATTGATTGGGGGAAAGAAGCAATTCAATCAAAACCTATTGCTGACTCAGAAATTAAGAAAAAAATGGTTCAAGCAATTAATAAAATGTATGGAGTAAACGGTGATTCAATTTATGGTAAAGATATTCTTTATGCAGCAAGCAATAATGTTGACTCAAAAGATATTGAAGCTGGTTTCATAAATGAAATTGCTAAAACAATTACTTCAATAACTCTTGCTTTTATTGTAATAAGCTTCATTGTATCAATTATCATTTTAATTATGATCACTAAATCAATGGTTGCATCAAATGAAGAAAGTATTGCAACATTCTCAATTCTTGGTTATACAAATAAAGAAAAATTATTCCTATTCTTCTTTAACTATATTCCAATTATTCTTCTTGCATCATTGCTAATGATTCCGGTTACACTGGGTCTAATTGCTTCATTTAATGCATTCTTAATTGCAACAAGTCAAATGGTTCTACCATTAACACTATATCAATCAACAATAATGTTAAGTATGATTGTATCGTTACTGGTTTTCAGTATCACAAGTATCTTTGCTTGAATAAGCTTGAATAAAATCAAACCAATTTATCTATTGAAAGGAAAATAATGTTTCTAAAGAAAAAAACTAATGTTGTTTCTGAAGAAGGACAAATTTCAAAAGAACAACTTAAAAAAATTATTAAAGCCAATAACACGCCTCGTTCTAAAGATGAATTTAAAGATGAAGTAAATACTGCTGATAACATTGTTGAAGTAAGAAATGTTAAAAAATACTACGTTTCAGGAACAAATGCAACTGAAGTATTAAAAGATGTTTCTTTTTCAATTAAAAGAGGTGAAATTACAGTTCTTTTTGGAAAATCTGGGTCAGGAAAAAGTACTTTGCTAAATTTAATCAGTGCTTTAGACAGACCAACTGAAGGTCAAATAATTGTTAACAATGTTGCTTTACCATATCTAAATAACACAAAACAAACCTTATTTAGAAGAAAAAATATATCGTTTATTTTCCAAGACTATAATCTTTTACAAAACTTAAATTCATATGATAATGTTGAAACTGGTGCACACCTTCAATCAGATAAAAGTAAACAAATGGATATCAAGCAATTATTCAAAGACTTTGAGTTAGAAGAATGCATGTACAAATATCCTTCACAAATGTCAGGGGGGCAGCAACAACGGGTTTCAATTTTGAGAGCTCTTGCTAAAAACTCAGAAATAATCGTTGCCGATGAACCAACTGGTGCTCTTGATGAAAAAACATCATTAAAGGTTCAAAAAATCCTTACTGACATTAACGAAAAATATAATTCAACAATCATTATTGTTAGTCACGATCCCGATATAGCTCAAATGGCACATAAAGTCATTTATCTAGAAAGCGGTAAGATTAAACAAATTGAACACAGAAAAAAATAAAAATTAGTTTTATTTAAAGCTACAAAAACATTTTTAAAACATCTATGCACCGTGCATAGGTGTTTTTTTAAGTTCTTTTTTTTATTATTTAAAACTATAACAAACATGGTTATATTGAGCTTGATTGAGTTAAGAATTTTGCTGTTTTATTAAATAACAAAAATCAGTTTAATATTTAATATCCTTTGTTTATTGTGAATATATATTTATTTTTATATTTTAAATATTATTAAATTAAACACTTTATTCATTTTTAAAGGTAAATATGTAACTATTATTTACTTTAAACTCTTTTTATTCTACATTTGATCTATGTAATTCTATAAAAAAGTTATAATATTAAATATTAAATAAGGAGAAAAAATGAATAATAATGCTTTTTTGTTAGTTGAAAATGCTCATAAACGCTTAAAGAAAATTTTCTTGCGTTACAATCTTTTACCAATTCTATTTTTCATTCTTTGAATGATTGGATCAATAGTTGCGTACACAATTAATGTTAAAAGTCTTGAAAGAGAAGGTAAAAGTTTTGATTCACAACTTCTATCTAGTGCTTGCTTATTTCCTTTTGCACCTATACTTCCCGCAGGTCCTTATCTTGTACAAATTTTTAATGTAATTACAGGAGGCGATACAAGCTCAGACATAATTATTGTTGGAGTTATGTTGGTTATTTCTACATTTTCAGTAATAAGCTTTTTCTTAGGAAGTATGATATTATGAATTCTATTAATTGTTGCATTGTCTGCTGCTAAAAGAGATTCTGAACAAGTAAAAATGTTAATTATGGGAGAATCTAATGCATCATCATTACTAGTTTCGCAATATGCTGATGCTGCTGCTTCGAAAGCAAATACTACTAGAATATTGTATATATTATTCCTATTACCATTTTGTTTAATAGTTGCATGATTTTTAACATTTTCTACATTATCAAAATTAAAATCTTTAAAAAATTCGCTATTGGTTTTTAGAGCTTCTTAATTAAAAAAACTATAAAAATAAAAATAAAAAATCACTGGTTATCAGTGATTTTTTTATTATTTTACTTATCTTCGTTTTCTTTGTCTTGAGCTTTTTTACGTCTTTCTAAAATTGCTCTTTCACGAGGTGTTAAGTTTTTTTGTTCTTCAGAAATTTCTCGTTTATTTCTTTTTGTTGTTTTTGTTGCTAATGAGCTAAAATCTAAAGACTCATTTGAAACCGATAGCTGTCCAACTACTGCTGGCGCTTCATCATCTTGTTTTTCTTCAGTTTTTTCTTTAACTTCTGTTTCTTCTTCTTTTGCTTTAGTTAATAGTTCATCAAATGAAAGTTCTGTATCAGATTCTTCACTATAGTGTTTTTTATCTTCAACAACTTCTTCTGGAAGTTTCATGTGTTTTTCAATATATTCAATTTCTTCTGCTACAATTGTTTCTTTGATTATTAAGGCTTCTTTAATTAATTCTAATAATTCACGGTTGTCTTCGATAATTTTTTGAGCTCTTTGTTCTGCATCAATAATTATTTTTCTAATTGATGAGTCAATATCTTGAGCTACTTTAGCTCCGAATGCTGGCGCTTTAGTGTAATCTCTTCCTAAGAAAGGATTTGAGCTATCTTCTTCATACTTAATTGGCCCTAAATCAGACATTCCTCATTCAGTTACCATTCTACGTGCTATTTGTGTAGCTTTTGAAATATCATCACTTGCTCCTGTTGAAACATTTTCATCTCCATAGACAATTCTTTCAGCTGCTCTTCCACCCATAAATGAAGTAATCATTGCGATTAAATCATTTTTAGACATGTTATATTTTTCTTCTTCTGGCATCATTAAGTTATAACCACCAGCATTCCCACGTGGGATAATGGTAATTTTTTGAACTTTATTTCCACCTTTAATTTTTAGTCCAACAACAGCGTGTCCTGCTTCATGGTAAGCAACTGCTGTATTTTCAGCTTTTGAAATTGTTCTTGATTTTTTAGCTGGACCTGACATTACTCTGTCAATGGCTTCATCAATTTGATCTAAAGTAATAACTTTTGTATTTTCACGAACACTTAATAAAGAAGCTTCGTTAATAACGTTTTCTAATTGAGCACCACTGAAACCAGGTGTTCTTTTTGCAACTTTTGCAAAGCTTACTGCTTTATCAACTCTTTTTCCACGTGCATGTAATTTAAGAATAGCTTCACGTTCCTTAACATCAGGTAATCCTACTGTTACGGTTCTGTCAAAACGTCCTGGTCTTAATAAAGCAGGGTCTAGAACATCAGTTCTGTTTGTTGCTGCCATAATCAAGATTCCACTATTTTCAGTAATACCATCCATTTCAACTAGTAACTGGTTAAGAGTTTGTTCACGTTCGTCGTTACCCCCACCAATTCCAGCACCACGAGAACGTCCTACTGCATCTAACTCATCAATAAAAATGATTGCTGGTGCATATTTTCTTGCTTCTCTAAACATTTCTCTTACACGTTTAGCCCCCATACCAACAAATAACTCAACAAAGCTTGATGCCGATATGAAGAAGAAAGGAACATTAGCTTCACCTGCTGTTGCTTTAGCTAATAAAGTTTTCCCTGTTCCTGGAGGACCTCCAAGCAAGATACCTTTAGGAATTCTTGCTCCTGCTGCTGTATATTTTTTAGGGTTTTTCAAGAAGTCAACTAATTCCATAACTTCTTCTTTTGCTTCTTCGTTTCCAGCTATATCACTGAATTTAGTTTTTGAGTTAATTCTAATTGCTTGTGATTTGCCTTGACCACCAGGTAACCCAGCACCTTGTGATTGTCTAAACATTATTCAAATAAATACTGCAAAGAATAAAATGTATAGAAGCATTGGTAAGAACCGTAATATATTACTGAAGAATGAAGGATCAGTAATTTTAACTGCTTCGATATTTCCGTATTGAATTGCACCATCTTTTGTAAATGCCATAGCTTGAACAAGCAAGCTATCTTGTGATGCATTAGCATAATTTGCTGCATATCATAATTCTTTTTGTTGTGGTGTTAAATATACATACGCTTGTCTTAGTAGCTCTTTACCGTTTTGGTCAATTGAATAAGCTACTTTAAATCTATTATGTAGATTATCATCTAAAAATGACGAAATATATGCGTTATCATTTACGCTCACTGCACTGCTTTTAATGATTTTGTTAAATTCGTTAACATCAATGCTTTTTGTTGTATCTCTATTTAAGAAGTAAACTATTAAAAGAACTACAACTATTAATAAAATTATTAATAATGCAATTCCTCATTTTGTTGCTTTTGATTTTCAAAATGAGTTATTGGGTTTTTTATTTTGATTTTCTTGTGACATTTTTCTCCTTTCCAAGAATATCATTAATTATATAATCGTTTTGCCAAACTAGCTAAAAAACGAGACAATTATGAGACTTTATCAAGAAAATTTCATCTTTTAACTTGTAGTTTTTAGCTCCGTTTTTAGAATAAATAAAATCTCAGATTGATTTTATTTTTCCTTGTGTTAAATTAATGCCCTGATATTTTTCATTTATTAATTCATACAAAAGCTCGTTTTTGTATTTAAATGTATTCAACAATTTTGCATTGCAAGAATAAAAATTGTCTTTTCAAATCTTTAATTCTTTTTGAATTTTGTGGTTTTTTCTTTTTAATAAAAGGTTTTTAAAAACAAATTTATTGATCATTGTTTGCTTTTGTATTCGCGATTTATTTTTGAGTTCTATACGAATTTTATTACGCTCATACACAGGTTGATCATTAGTATAATCTTTGGCAAACTCAATACCTTTTTTTATACATTTTTTTTGTATTTCGTCCTTTCAATATTTGTCAATAAATGGGCGAAAGACATTCATACCAAAGATTTTTGTTTGTTTTTTTATTCCCCAGTAATTAATTTTTCGATTAGATCTTTGTTGCATTAAAGCTGTTTCCAAAAAGTCATCTTTATGGTGTGCGACAATTAACTTTGAACAATTATACTGAGTATAAATTTTTTTAAAAAATTCATACCGAACAATTCTTGCATCAGTTTGAAAATTATTTGATTTTTTTTCATGCTCTTTTAAGTCTAATAACTCAAAATGAATTTTGTATTTGTTACAAAATTTTTCTACGACTGAAACATCATAATTTGAGTCAATACGTTTATTGTAATTTACTGTCGCAACAACAATATTTTGATTTTTATATTTATCCAGCAAAAACATTGAATCAGGCCCGCCACTAACAGCAAGTAAATATTTAATTTGTTTCATTATTTATTCTCAGTATTAAATTTTGTTATTGCGTATCTTATATCATTAAAAATACATGTTTCTAAAACATCAACGCAACGATTTTCAACCTCATTGATTACTTTTTGATGTTCAGCATTAAATTTAGATAGAACATAATTTTTTACGTTTCCAATTGGTCTACCTATTCCTACTTTCAAACGTTTAATTTCACTTGTTCCAAGTTTATCAATAATATCTTTCATTCCATTGTGCCCGCCAGCCGAACCATTTGTTTTAATTACTGCTTTACCAACTGGGTGATCCATATCATCGTAGACAACAATTAAATCATCAATGTTTAATTTATAAAATTGCATTAAAGCATATACAAAATCACCACTATTATTCATATATGTTAAAGGTTTTGCTAATATAAAATCATCAGTTTTTACATATTCGCCTTTAAATTTTTCACGGAATGAATCAGCGTTTAATTTGACTGCTAGTTTATCAATTACATCAAAACCTACGTTATGGCGTGTGTTTTTATATTCTTCACCAGGATTTCCTAGTCCAACAATTATTTTCATATTCTTCCTTTAATTATTAATCTTTGTTCATAGTGTTTTAATTGAGGTTGCTCTTTTTGAGTCTCTGTCATTTGAAATTCCGTATTCTAGTGCTTCTCGTTCGCCGTAAATAATTGATAGGTTTTTTGCACGAGTTATAGCAGTATAAATTAATTTTTTAGATAATAAAAATTTAGCTTCTGAAAATAGTACTGTTAAAACTATTTCTGATTCAGAACCCTGATATTTATGAACACTAGTACAATAAGCAAGCATTGTTTTGTTATTAAATTCACTTGGTGTATAGGCAATTGTTTTGCCATCATCAAAAGTAACAAAAACATAAAGTATCTTACCTTTTTCACCGGATTGTGAATAACTTATCTTCTCAACATAACCAATTTCACCGTTAAATATATTTTTGTTTGTGTCGTTTTCTAAATTTATAACTTTGTCATTTAAGAAAACTCTACGCCCATTGACGTTATGTTCTTTTGCTTTTTCCAGTGCTCCCCAGTATGTTTGCAATGTCTCATTAATATTATCAATACCTGTTTGGTAATTATAAATTGGCGAAAGAATTGCAATTTGTTTTTTTGTATAACCTTGTTCAACTAATTGACTAACTTTTTCAACGATCGATAAAGCCAAAACTTCTTTATTTGTTTCTATGAATTGAGAACTTTCTCCTTTAAACTCAGGAACAACATTTTTATTAATTTCTTGAGCATCAGATACAATTGCATAATTCGAACCTTGACGATAATTTTTATGTAGGTACACTACATCAAAAATTTCATTTGCAATAAAATCGTGAATTAAATACCCTGGACCTATTGCGGGTAACTGGTCTTTGTCACCGACTAAAATTATCTTTTGTAGATCATATTTATTAAGCGCTTTTAACAAGTGATAGAAAAGGCTTGTTGGAACCATTGAAAACTCATCAACAATTAAGACTTTGGCATCCAACATGTTGTGTTCATTTACCTTAAATCTTTTTGTATCTGTATCTCATTTCAATAATGAGTGAATTGTTGTTGCTTTGACTAAATTTAAACGATTAATATTGATTGTTGCACGCCCTGTTGGTGTAGCTACCACAATATCTTTTTCATCATATTTTTTCATTAGTTGACGAATTATTTCATTGGTTACCAGTGTTTTACCTGTTCCTGGTGCTCCAGTAATCATTGTCAAGGGGTTATTTACTGCTTGAATAACAGCATTCACTTGAACTTCATCTAACTTAATTGATTCATATTTCAAACGATTTCTATTTGCGTTTTCTTTTAAAAATTTTAATCTTTGCACGATAAATTTTTCTTGATCAAAAATTGAACGAGGACTAACAATTAAAATAACTCCATGTTTAATAGGAACAATTAAATCTTCATCAATTAATTTTTTAATTGCTTGATCAAATATTTCGCGTTGATAATCCTTGTATTTACTTTTTACAAGTAAAAATAAATTATTGGCTAGTATTCTTGTGTTCCCTGATGAATATAGATAATCTAACAGTAAATCATAAATTAAAACAATATTGTAATCAAAATCATCCAATCTTCCTAATTTCTTGGCGATTTTTTCAATGTCACTGAATCTAGCATTTTCAATATTAAAATACAATTGTCATGGCTTCTTTGCATAAATTTCAAAAAAATCAATTGGTTTGCAATGAAATAACAATCTTGAATAAAAATTATCACTTAATCCACACTCATAAATAAAAATTCTAAGTTTAGAGCTCAATTCATTATTAATTAAATCATTTTGAAGTGATTTAAAAGTACTTTCACCAATATTTAAATCTTCGTGAGTTACTTCTTTAGCTTTAATTTTATCAAGAATACTATTTCCATATTTTTCGATAATCTTTTTAGCTTTTGCTTGTCCTATCCCTTTGTATGCTGGGCTTGAAAGAAATTTTAAAATGAAGCTTGTATCTACTTCGTTTGTTTTTTCCATTCTTGCTATTGCATATGTATGTTTATACTTTGGATTATTTAAGTGAATTAACTCCAACTTATAAACTTCATTAAATTCAATTTGTTTAAATTCTGTCCTTACACTAATTGTTTTAAATTTTGATAATTCAAAATCAGCTTCAGTTTCAATCTGTTCGCTAACACTGAAGCTTGTAAGTCTAAATTTACCATCTGTGGATGTATAAATATCTTTATTGAATTTACCTTTTAATATTGTTGCCATAATATTATTTAATTTTATATTAAATAATGCTTTTTCCTTATAAAAACAAAAAACTTAGCTTTTTAGTTTTTTTGTCCAACTGATAAATTTAGTACAAAAACACACATTAATATAAATGGAAATTTTATTTTGGTTGGTGTTTTTTAAATTACAAATTGTAAGATTAAACCTATTATTGTTATAGAGATGTTATTTTCCCTAAAAAAGTGTCAATTTTTCCCATATTTATTTGAAAAATAAAAAACAATTTATAATTTTTATTATTAAAAACAATAATGTTTTTTAAAGGAGTAATATGTTAGATTTAAAATGACTGATGGCAAACGAAAAAGAAGCTAAACAAGGTTTAAAAAACCGTGGTTTTGATACTGCTGTCGTTGATAAATTAATTGAAAAAGTACAAAAAAGAAATGAACTAAATCATTTTGTTGAAAATTTACAAGCAAAAAGAAATGAACTAAGTCAACAAGTTGGAATTCTAAAAAGAAATAAACAAGACGCATCAAAAGAAATGGAAGAAGTTGCTAGAGTAAAAGAACAAATTGAACACTCTTCTGAAGATTTAGAAAAATTAAATCTTGAAGTAAATGAATTAGCAAGTGGTGTTCCAAACGTTCCTTATCTAGACGTTCCTGTCGGTGCAGATGAAGATGAAAATGTTGTTATTAGAGAATATCCAAATCTAGGAAGAGGGCTTGTTAAGGGTGTAAAGCCTCACTATGAAATTGCAAAAGATCTTGATATCGTTGATTTCGAAAGATCAGTTAAACTTGCAGAATCAAGATTTGTTACATATAAAAAAGATGGAGCTAAGTTAGTTAGAGCTCTTGCTTCTTTCATGTTAGACACACACATTAACAATGGTTATGAAGAAATAATGCCAGCTCATCTTGTAAACTCAAAAATGCTTTTTGGAACTGGACAATTGCCAAAATTTAAAGAAGATTTATATAAATTAGAAAATGAAGATTTATGATTAATCCCAACTGCTGAAGTGCCAGTTACAAACTATCATAATTCTGAAATATTAGACTTATCAAAAACAAAGAAATTTGTTGCTTATACAAAATGTTTCCGTTCTGAAGCTGGAAGTGGTGGTAAAGACACAAGAGGTTTAATTCGTCAACATGAATTCCACAAAGTTGAACTTGTTAAACTATCAAACGATGAAAATGTTTTAAACGATTTTTACGAAACTGTTGAAGACGCTAAAAGCATTTTAAAATTATTAGAAATTCCATTCCGTGAACTATCTCTATGTACTGGTGATATAGGATTTAGCAGTGCCAAAACAATTGACCTTGAACTATGAGTACCTAGTGAACAAAAATACCGCGAAACATCGTCTATTTCCGTATTTTTTGAATTCCAAGCGCGTCGTGCAATGATTAGATACCGTGATGAAAGTGGAAAAACAAAATATGCAAACACAATTAACGGAAGTGGTTTAGCTATTGACCGTGTTGTTGCTGCAATTTTAGAAAACTACCAAAACCCTGATGGTTCAATTACAGTTCCTAAAGTGTTAGTTCCATATATGCAAAAAGAGGTTATTAAATAGTGATTGCTATCACAATAATTACTTTAGTTTTAGTAGTGATTTTAATTGCAATTTGCATTTTTATAATTTGAAAATTATTTAAATCTAAAAAAGACAATTCATTACAAACAGAAATCACAAATCTTGTGGATTCATTTAATAAAATGCAAATTTTAAGTGAATCAGAATCAAAAAGATTTGATGAATGAAAAAATAATATCGAAACAAAGTTCAATAACTTTGAATTTAGAATCAATGAAGTATTAAATAACAAAAATAAAGAAAATTCTGAATTAATTAATAATAAAATTTCAGAAATGAACACAAAGCAAAATGAATATTCAACTGCTTTCTTACATAATCAAAATAATTTTAAAACTGAACTTAAAAACAGTATTGATATTTTCAAAACAGATATCAAGAAACAACTTGTTGAAGATTTAAATTTAAACAAAAATGAACTAACAAATTATTTAAATCTTTTAAACAGAAGTATTTCTGAATTTAAACAAGATACACTCCAAAAACAAGCTAAACTAAAAGAAGAAATACTTGGTTCCTTGTCGAAAATTTTAGAAAATATCAATCAAAAATTACTCGTTTCTACTGAAAAAGTTGAAAACGTTACTAAAGAAAAACTGGATCACATTAAAGAAGCTGTTAGTGAACAACTAACTATAATTAATGGTGAATTTAAAAAACGTTTTGATGATGAATTATCAAAAAAATTAACTCAACATTTTGAGTCAGTAACAAAGTCAATGAATGACCTTTCTTCTGGTTTAACTAAATTTGAAACCATTCAAAATTCAGTACAAGAACTAAATCATATTTTTAGTAATAACAAGAAGATTGGAAACGTGGGTGAAGTTCTTTTACAAAGTATTTTAGATGAAGTCGTAACTAATAAACTATATGTTTCTCAACATGCTTATTCAGATAGAAAAGCACCTGTTGATTTTGCAGTTAAGGTGTTTGATAAAGATGGTAAGGAATTATTCTTATCAATTGATTCAAAATTTAATTCTATAGCATATAACGATTACACAAAAGAAGAAGACTCAATTAAAAAGGAAGCTCTTCGTCGTGGACTCGTTAAAGCAGTAAAAGACCAAGGAAAAAGTATTGCATCAAAATATATAATTTCAGGAAAAACTTTAGACTTTGCTGTAATGTGAATTCCTAGCGAATCTATTTATGCTTTCATCGCAAATGAAGAAGGATTAATAGAAACCCTTTGAAGAGAAAGTAGAGTTATTCCTGCGGGACCTTCAGTCATTGTTCCTTTACTAAACAGCATTAAAGTTGTTAACGGGCACTTATTACTTGTTCACCACACAGAAAAAATTATTAACGCTTTCTTTGAAATAAACAAAACTTACGAAAAATTATTTAATGAAAGTAATAAAGCAAGAACATCAATTAAAACAACCGCAGATAAAATTGATAAAGTTGTTAAATCAGTTCAAGCTGTAAGTGATAAACTTAAAGAAATTAAAAACATTCCAGCAATTAGTGAAAAACTGGAATTCAAAAATGAACCTTCGGAAGATGAAGAAGAACAAGAAGAATAATTAAATTACATTGGCTTTGCCAATGTTTTTTTTACAACATTTGTAATAAAAAACACTGGATATATCCAGGGTTTATATTATGCTAATTCCATTTTACTTTTTTTAATTTTGATTTCGTAACGAATTGTAAAAAAGAATAAAATTCCATAAATTATTGAAGAAGTAATTTGTCAAATTGTAGCAATAATTAAGGGTATTATTGTTTGTCCTTCAACAATGTTCATGTGAATTCTCGATGCTCAATAAATGATTCAGAATGCATTATTCAATAAGAATAATAAAATCATATAAGCACTTACACCACCAAAATTTTTTGTTTTAAAACTTAAAATAATTTGTGGCATGAAAGCAAAAGTTGTAAGCATTGGTACAATAGCACCTAAAACGGTTGCTGCTGCACTATTATGTATTTTATAAATATTATCTTTGTCTGCAATTCCTAAAGCTGTACAAGCTAAAGAAAGTAAACAGAATATTATTAAAATAATTGAAACTGTTATAAGTGTGTTTTTTCTCGACATTTTTCATTTTCTTTTTTGTTCATAAAAGTAAATAAAAAACATTGTAAATGAATAAATAATGATTGAAATTAAGTTTGCAACTGAAACTTGAGCTAGTGAACCTGGTAAAAATGATCCAAATAAAACTCAAGCGAATAATCCTAAATAGAATATTCAAAATGAAACGTAACTTATTTCGCCTGTTTTTTTATCTTTTAAAAGCTTTACTAATTGTGGTATTCCTAAACAAATTGTAACCACAACTGCAAATCATCCAAAGACTGTTCCGGCAGTAATAAAATTTTGATTTGGCATAGTTATGATTATATAACAAAAATATATTAAATTTATATCAATAGTTACACACTTTTTTAAAAGCATAAAACAGTTATTTTTCAGTACTTTTTTATTTCGTTGTGCATTTTTTTAATTTACCGTTGCTTTTTATTTTAAAAAACATAATATTATCTTCTAATTTTATTTAAAATTTCATTAACATATACGAGCAATATTTTATTAAATATAAATACTGAAATAACTCAAATTAAATAAAAATAAGATTTTAAAAAATGTTTTTATCATATTGAAACAAAATACATAATTTAATTATTCCTGCTACAACACTTAACTATCGACTTAAACTTAAAATTTAATCAATATAAATTTTATAGTTCTTTGTGTGTAAATTGAATATAGTTTTCTTATGCATTAAGTGTACAATTATAAATATGATTTGAGAACAATTAAATAATGATAAACAAGAAACATCAGCTGGTGTTATAGGATTCTATGAATATAGTTTTTTAGGTATTAAAAAATATAAAGTTTTACTTACTCAAAATTCTAAATCTTTAAAATGAGGTTTTCCCAAAGGACACATTGAATACAGGGAGTTATGTTATCAAACTGCTAAAAGGGAAGTTTTTGAAGAAACTGGACAAATGGTTGAAAAAATTTTACCATTCACTTTTGAAAGCAATTACGTTTTAGATGGGGGAGTAAATAAAAAAGTAATTTATTTCCTTGCAACATTTTCAAAAAAACAAAAAGTTAATATTTCGGACCCTCTCATTTCACAAGCAAAATTCGTAAGCATGGATAAAGTCATGAATTATCTTTCTTTTAAACAAGACAAAAATAATTTTAAAAATACTTTAGACTTGCTGCAAAAAGACAAAGATTTATTTAAAAAAGAATATAAAATGAAAGACTTATTACAACCTTGAGAATTAAATATTGAATAAAAAAAATCAGAACTATTTTGTTCTGGTGAAATGTAAATATATTTTAAATCAGTGTTTTATGTTTGAGATTTTCAATTAATAATGATGAATTAAACTATAATTGCCAAAATACTTTTTATAATAGTTATTACTGTGTAATATCGTGGAGTTATTCTAACAGAAACGTGAATTACATAAAAACGGAATTATAAAAAAGGAATTAAATTTATAAATTTTTATAAAGGATTAAGCAACAATAACAACCAGCAAGAATGTTATTGATATTAAATAAATATATTTAAGTTTTTATTAAAAATTAAAATTGGTATTTTTAATAAAAAAACAAGCAAGAAAACGTCTTGCTTGTTTTTTTATAACCTTGATTAAATTTCTTGTAATCTTACTAGTGCGTTAATATAAATTTCAAGGTCTTTTTTCATTTCTTCGTATGTAAATCTTTCGTTTGGTGCGTGCATTAATTCCATTTTTGTTGTTGCTCCAAAAGCTACACAATTTTCAAATGTTCTTGCATATGTTCCGCCACCAATGGCAAGCGGTTTGGCATCTTGTTCACCTGTAACTTCTTTATAGCAATTCATTAAAGTTAAAACAATTTCAGAATCTAAAGGTAAATATTTTGCTTGTTTTGAACCAACCATTTTAAATTCATATTTATATTTGTTTTCATCAAGATAATGAATTAAATCTTTTTCAACTTTTTCTTTTGTGTTCAGAACAGGTACACGCATATCAAAACCAATTGAATATTTTTCGTTTATAGTTCTTAAAAATGCTGGGTTAGATGTTAAAACCCCACTTACATCATCATAATTTATGAAAATGTTTGGCATTGAGAAATCATTGTTTTGGAAATTATTATTCATGAATTTAAAGAAGTGATTATTTGCGGTTTCAGGTTTATTTTTAATCATTGTTCTCACAAATTTTAAAATTGCATTATCACCCGCAAAAGGTGTTGAACCATGTCCTGCAACTCCTTTTACATAAAATGAATTATCGTCAATTTTTGCAACATCTTTTGCTTCAAAAAATTTAATATATTCATTAGCTTTTGAGCTTGTAACTTTTAAGCTATCTGGAATTTGGTTGTAAACAATTCCTGCTTCAATTTCAACATCCTCAAATTTATCAAATAATAAATCATAGTCAAAAATCATTTTTTCAGCGAAAATTAATGGTCACTCACCATCAGGTGTATAGCCCATATCTGGATATCCATAGTCTTTTAGGTAAAGTTTCATGCTTTCCATTGTTGTTTCTTCACTTAATCCAAAAATAACTCTAATTGTATATTCCCCATTTAATAATTTATTATCCGAAATATATTTCATTGCATATAGAGTGATGATTGTTGGACCTTTATCGTCTAGTGTTCCTCTTCCAAAAATTTCTGTATCTTTTATTAGGGGTTTAAATGCTTCACTTTCTCATTGTGAATTATCACCACTTGGAACAACATCAAGGTGACATAGAATTCCCATTATTTTTGAACCATCACCAATTTCAGCAAACCCGTAACGATTTTTTGAATCTTTGTAAATTCTAAATCCAAATTCTTTACTTAAATTTAGTGCATAATTCAGTGCATTATCTACTTCTTTACCAAAAGGAAATTCATTTTCGAAATTAGTTTCCGAAACCGAAGGTATTGCACAAATATCAGCAATATTTTGAACCATTTTTTTGAATTCTTGTTCATTTTGTTTATATCTTATTACTTTAGCCATAATAAACCTCTTTTTTATTTAATTGTTTATAATAGTTTATATTATAAAACTAACTTAAGTAAAGAAAGCGACAAAATGAAATATATTGACATTCACACACACCCTTTTTTAGAATACTATCCAGATCCTGTTGAAGTTGTTAAACAATGGAATAACGAAGATATGAATTTGATGTTTATCGTCGGAACAAACGAACAAAACTCTCGCGAAGTCATTGAACTAACTAAACATTTTGATAATACATATGCGGTTATTGGGATTCACCCAAGTGAATGTAAAGGATTTCAAGATGGTGAAATAATTAACAAATTAGTTAACGACAAAACAGTAGCAATAGGTGAAATTGGTCTTGATTATCATTATGAAGATAATCCTTCAAAAGAAGTTCAACTCGCTTCATTAAAATCGCAAATTGAAGTTGCTCGAAAACATAATCTTGTTGTTATGTTACATATTCGCGATGCATTAGAAGATGCCTTCGAACTAATAACTTCTGAAGAGTATAAAGACATGACTTTTGTATTTCACTCATACAGCGGTGATGCTGATTACACTCAAAAAGTATTGCCTTACAAAAACATTTTCTTTTCAATTTCTGGTGTTGTAACTTTTAAAAATGCAAAAAATTTACAAGAAGCAGTTAAATTAATTCCTATTGACAGAATTTTCAGTGAAACCGACACACCTTACTTAGCACCTACTCCAATGCGTGGTAAAGAAAACAAAAGTCCTTACGTAAAACACACAGTAAAATTTATTGCCGGTTTAAAGAATGTAAGTGAACAAACTTTAGTAAAACAAATTGAAAATAACGTAGAAAGAGTATTTAAAGTAAATGCAAGTAAAAGCTAAAAAACATCTTGGTCAAAACTTTTTACAAGATAAAAATATCATCAATAAAATCGTTTACAGCGCTAATATTAAAAACGAGGAAGTTATTGAAATCGGCCCTGGTCAAGGGGCGATTACAGGAGTTATTCTTGAAGATGCGAAACATTTGTTTTCTTATGAGATTGACTCAGACATGATTACAATATTAAATGATAAATTTTCTTCAAAAGATAATTTTTCACTGTTTTATGAAGATTTTTTGAAAGCAGATTTAACAAAATACAGTAAAAAAATGATTCTTGTTGCTAACATACCTTATTACATAACAAGTGATATTCTTTTTAAAGTGTTTGAATATAAACATTTGTTTAAAAGAGCAATTATTATGATGCAAAAAGAAGTAGCTCAAAGAATTGTTGCAAAACCAAACTCAAATGATTATTCTAAACTTTCTGTTGTTAGTCAATTTATTTCTGAACCAAAAATTCTTTTTGATGTTAGTCCTTCTTGTTTTATCCCCGCACCCAAAGTTTGATCCAGTGTTATTGAATTTAACTTTACTAAGGAAACTCAACAAAATAAAGATTTTTTTGATTTTGTTAAATTATGTTTTATGTTTAGAAGAAAAAAATTATTTAACAACCTTATACAAAAATTTTCTAAAAATAAAATTTTAAGTGTTTTTGAAACGCTGGGATTAAATGAAAGTATTCGTTCTCAAGAATTATCAGTAAATCAATTCATTTTACTTTTTGAAGAATTTCAAAAGTAACAAAAAAGTAGACATGTTATTTTTGTTCATTGTCTACTTTTTTTATATTCTGTTTCTATTTTTTAAATCTAACACTATCCTTATTTTTAAGAATTTTATATAAATTTGGAAAGTCAATAAATGGATTTCTTGTTCAATGTTTTATATTTCATATTGTGTTATTTTTATATAATTCAAAATCATCAATTGGGTCCATTTTACTTCATTTAATCATTAATTCTAAATAATCTGATTTTAAGTAAGGATAAACATTTTCTTTTTCAAAAACTTTTGATCCATCAGCAAGATTTTTCAATTTATCTGAATATGTTACGGCAAAATAGAAATACACTCTTGCTACATCTCCCTTAAATGCATCAATTGGTTCAAATACTCTGTTGCCATTCTTGTCCTTACCAATTCTTGAGCCATTTTGGAATGTTTCATCAACGGACACAACTTCACCATATGGCATATTGCCTCTTTCTGAATTAACCTTAGAATCAGTTGGTCAAATTGCTTGCATATCACTAGCAATATTTAAAATTTGTTGTTTTGTGTATCCATATCATGATTTAGGAACAACATGTTCTCGGTTATAAGTTTCACCCTCTCTTTTTCCGCTTCCCATGCGATCATTTTTACTAAAATTATAGGGATCAGTTCCGGTTGGATTTTCACTATAAATATCAACAATTGTATTCTTATCTTTTTCAAAAAATTTATCAAGATATGCTAAATTTAAATCTTTTGCTTTTACATTTTTGTTATATTGAGCAACTGGAATTTTTTGTGCGTTGTTGTGTTGAGTTTTCAAAAGAGCCTTAAGCAGGTCATCACCTGATTTATTATTTAATAATGAATAATATTCCATCAAATGATTTTTAGTAAAATTAGTTTCAAACTTGTTATCACTAAATTTAGCTATATTATCTGTTTCAGTCGTTTTACAACTTGCAGCAATAAAAGGTAATGAAATTGTAGAAGTAAATCCTACAAATAATAAAAATTTTCAAATTAAATATTTTTTCATGTTTTCAACTGTAACTTTTTATTTTCTGAATATCCACGACCTTCTTTTGCTATCAATTTGTTGTTTAATTTTGTTGCGTCAGCACTAAAATTTATGAAAAGTTTTAGCAATGAAGCTCCAACTCCATAACCATCTACTGGTGCGTTTTGTTCTTCAAATTTTTGAATTTTTTCAGCGTTAAAACCGCTAGACACATAGATTTTTACGTGTTTACCACCGTGCTCATCTAAAGCTTGTCTTAGTCTTTTGATCTGATTGGGTGTTACACCAAATTCTCCCGAGTCTTGTAAAAACATTTTATCAATCATGTTTTTTGATGTATCAACTCTTACTGCTTTTAGAGTATCTTTGAATTCATTTAAAACCAGTAGTGAATCAGTAATTACATCATTGTGAAAATCAACTAAAGCTACTAAATCATCTTCTGGAAACATTTCATTGTATAGTTTACAAGCTTTAACAATATCTCCACCGGACATTTGAATTAAAGCATGAGGCATTGAGCCAAAAGCTCTTGAGTGTGCCCCTTTAGCTGAAGCAAGTGTAGCATGATTTTTTATTCCACCAACTTCTATTGCGTATGAATCAGCAATTTGATTACGATAATGGTCTGCTCTATCAGCCATTGAAATAACTGTCTTCCCGTTTGCGGCCTTTAAAATTCTATAAGCATTTGTTGCTATTGAAGTTTGTCTTGCTAGAATACCATCAATCATTCCTTCATATATACCAAAATGATGATACTGCCCAATTAGTTCTAAAACAACTTCTTTATTATTAACTATTGAACCTTCTGGCAAGAATTTTATTGTATATCTTGAAACATCTGTATATTTTTTTAAAAGTTTTAAAACCTCATTTATTCCACATAACTTAACATCGTCTTGTCTTTGAAAAAATTGCAATGTAATTATTTTGTCAGAAAAATTTTTTTCTGCGATTTTAGCTGTTTTAGAAAAATAAATAGCTGTTTTGTCTTTTATGTTCATTATTTCTCCTAAAATTATTTAAATTGAACATTTAATATTTTTATTTTGTGTGTCTAATAATTATATTAAAATAGCAAGCTTTTTGCTTGCTATTTTAAACATTGTTATTAATTTATTATTTAAGTCCTTTTAAGATACCCTTGTTTTCAAATGTCAAGTCATTTGGTTGGGTAAAAATTTTAACAAATTCAGGATAGTCAATGAATGGGTTTCTTTGTTGTGTAAGTTCATAAGCAACATTATTTCTTTGAATATCAAATTTATCCACGGGATCTTGTTTAGCTCATTTAACTAGGGTTTGAATCATTTCTGAACTCATGTGTGGAAAATCTTGTGTTAAATTGTTTGTTCCATTGAAATGGTCTCCATAAGTTAAAGCAATATATAAGAATGCTCTAGCAAAATCACCTTTGAAATCATCTGAAGGTTCAAGGACTTTATTAGCTATTTTTGAACCATTATCAGTTGTTGTTGTAGGGGTATCAACTTCACCCAAAATTAATCCACCTATTTTTTTACTGTTATATTTATTAGAATTTCTATAAAAGAATCCGTGTAAATCGTTAGGTTTTAATATTTTGGCTTTTGAGTTACCAACAAAAGAACCAGTAACAAGATTAAATTTTGAAGGGTTTTGAATGTCTTCTTCTGAACCATTTATTTTTTCACTAAAAATGTCAATTAAAGATTGATCATTTTCATAGAAATTGTCTTCAAAAGCTCTATTAATGCTATCTTTATTGATTTTTTTAGGAATTGAACTTAAATTTGTTCTTTCTAATGTTTCTAGCGCTGTTATTAATTCTTGTCCACTTTTTCCATTTAAAGATACATAATAAGGATCTGAATTATCATAAACTTTATTATCTTCTGGAGTTGTTGTTTCGGTATTTTCTGGTTGTGTATTTTCCGGAGTTCCTGATGTGCCTTGTGAACCTTCGCCTTCATTTGTTGTTGCAGTATTATTAGTATCACTTCCAGTATTATCGGTGTTTGTATTTGATGAATCATCGCCACTATCTGTTGTTTCTGTGTTTCCAGTATTATCGGTGTTTGTATTTGATGAAGCATCGCCACTATTTGTGTCTACATTTTCATTTGAAGACCCTTCATCACTATGAGTTGAAGCGTTATCACTTAAACCTTCAATTATTAATGTGGTTGTTGTTGCTTCTCCAATTATTACATTATCATAGTCAACAGGTTTAAAATGAATTGTTAATGTGTCTCCATTAACGTCATAGTTTAATAAATTATTTAAAATGTTTGAGCCCTTGCTTGTTTTTGCAATTACTTTTGAATCATTTGCTAAATCAAATCAAATTTGTTTTTTAGCAAGTGAATCTCTTGAAAGCTCAATATATTTAACTTTTTTGTCTTGTGAATTCAGTATTTTTGCAGATTGTGTATCACTGAAGTAAAGTTGTTGAGTTTTATAATCATAGAAAATATTTTTATGACTTTTTACTGCTTCAATTACTAATTCTTTAGAACCATCCACCACTTGTAAAAAGTTTGTTGATAAAGTGTCTAATCATTGTTTAAATTCTTCTTGAGGATTTTTATGATCATATCCAACGGTTGCTTCTCCTTCTAATCCTTCTACAGTAATTTCTGAAGAACTTTTTTCTGGAGAAACTTTTGAACCTTTATTTGAATATAAAGCACCCACGTACTCTAAAATAATTTTTCCATCTTTAACCTTGTATGGAATGGTTGTAATTAAATTACCCACTATATTTATCGAACTAAATGGATTTGCAATTTCAAAATTTTTATTTGTTTTATTAATACTATCCTTAAATTTAAATATTTCTTGTTTACCATTATTTATTGTTTGAGTTTTGTAATTAAATACTAATGGTTTATTCGAATGTATTACTTCTTGTAAAAAGTTTTCTTGTCCGCTTATTAACTCAAAAGCATTATTTAAATTCTTAGCTCATTCTTCGAAGTTTTGATTTGTACTTGGTTTTGTTGGTTTAGTCTTTTCAACTTGCACCAATCCAGGAATTGTTAATGTTGTTGTGTATGTTTTATCACTTATTTCTGGAGCATTATTAAAAATAAATTTAACTGGTTTATATGAAATGATTACTTGTTCACCGTTTACTACATAATTTAGTCTTGTGAGAATTTGTGTTTGTGAATAAGTTGGTTTTTTATCATTTGCAAGTTCTAATTGTTTTGAAGGTCTTTTAGCATCTTCACTGAGTGTTAAAACAGAGTTTTCAGCAACTTCTGTTGATCAATCTGGTAAATATTTTTTACTTCAAATAACATTACCGGTTTTGTAATCAAAGTAAAGATTTTTATGATTTTCAATCGCTCATTTTAAATCTTGTTCTTTTCCAGGAATAATAATAAGTTTGTTTTCCAATTTTGAAGCTCACTCACTCAAGCTTACTTCTGGTGTTGTTGGTGTTGATGTATCTTGTGTTGGTTCAGCGTTTCCTTCAGTTGTTTTGTTTGTTTTTGGAGGAGTAATAAAGTGGTATGGCATTTTTGTTTTATTTCTGCTTGCCAATTCATTGCTCAATCCTTCAATTGTAATTTCAGTTTGTCTCGAAACTGAAGCAATTTTAGGCGCACTACGTTTTATGAATTGTGCACCTAGATAACTTAAAATAAGTTTATCATTTTCTACTCTGTAAGAAATTTCACTGTTTATTTTTTTATAACCTTTGCTTGTATATGTTGGACTTACATTATTAGCGAATTGATAATCGGCATTAGGTAAGCTAACATCCGCTTTTAGTCTAAATAAAACATTGGTTGTTTCTTTTTGAAAATTAGGTAATTTTCCATTAACTCAAATAATTGTTTTATTAACTCTATCGTAAAAAAGTTTTTTACCATTAAAAATGGCTTCTTTTAAATCTTGTTTTTTATTATTGTCAAGTTCAAAAATATTATCTAATGACTGACTTCATTGTTCAAATGGTGTTAAGTTTTGTTTTTCTAAGACTGCTGGTTGTGTTGATTTTTTATCGTCTTTTGTTTTTTCTTCTGTGTGCTGACAAGAAGCTGCTAAAAACGCTACTGAAGAAACTGCACCCACAGATAATGCAAATAGTGAAACTATTTTTTTCTTTGTTTTTTCTTTCATTCTAATCCCCTTTTTCATTATTCTAATAAACATCTTTTAAAAGATGGCAATATTATAATTAATTTAAGAAAAATTAAAAATAAACTATTGGGTTTTTTTGAAAAATACATTTTAAAATAGTGAAAATGGAATTTTTTATTGTAAATTTATTATTTAATGGAATTTTTTTGTTTTTTTACAAAAAAAGTATAAAAAAAGCAACGTCCTATCTTCCCATACGGTATTGTCGGCGATGAAGGGCTTAACTGCTGAGTTCGGAATGGGTTCAGGTGGACACCTTCTCTGTGGTTGCTACATTTATATTCTACTATAAAACAAAAAAGTGTCAAGACTTTTGACTATTTTTTGTTTGTGGTTTTTATTAAATATTGACTGTTATCTATTGTGCTTTTTACAGTTATCAAAAAGATAATGTCGTTGTTTTCGTTAGTATCAATTTTTGTTTTTGATAAATCAACAATTAAATAAGAATTAGGAGAAATGTTAATTTGATAGTTATTTATATCTTTATCGTTTTTTTCATTTATTTTCTTAATTGTTAAAAATTTAGAAGCAATGTTTCCTAAAATAGTTGATATTAATTCTTTATATTCCGCTGTACCAGAAAAAATCATTTGGTGTGTTTTCGCATCTCTTGACGCAATAATATCATTTGGTATATTTTTTCCATTAATTATTCCATTAACGGCACCACTTGTACTATCTGTTAGAATTCATTTATCAAAAAATAATCCATTATCTTCTAATGCGTGGTTTGTTGTTAGCTCTTCTGATGGTATTTGTGATTCAAGCGGAACTACATATACATCGTCTGGTAGTATAAATTTTTTAGAAGAGTTGTCTACAAAATCACTATAAGAAACTTCTTTATGTTGTGACAATTCATCTTCTATTCATTTATTTACAATATTGTGACCTGGATGACCTTTGTAAAAAATATTATATTGTTTTCCATATTTTTTGGCTACGTTAATAACAAATTGATAATCTTCTTCACTTACACTTCCCATTATAATTAGAGATTTTTTATTGTTGATTGCTTCAATTTTTTGAACTTTGTCGCGTTCTTTTTCTCAATTTAATCCTGTTATTTTTGGATAGTGTTCAACACTTAATCTTTTTCTATTTTTATCACGACTACTAAATAAAACATCTTTTATTTCTTTGTTAATGTCACTTGAAAAAAATGGTAAAACATTATGAATTTGATTATTTTTTAAATCTTCCACTACTTTATGCGAACTAAAAAATAACTGAATATTGTCGAGTTTTTGACCCAATAAATATTGTGTGTAACGATCATAAATTTTTGAATTATAATCTCATTTATTATTAATAAAATAAGTTTCTTTTATTTGTGGAATTCATTCTTCAGCTATCATTGTGCCCAAAATGTTCGAATCCTCGATTGCATTAACAACAACATTTGGGTTTTGTGATAATTCTGCAAATCTAATATCATTTTTAAAAAAATCTGAGTTTAATCAAACAAAAATATTCTTATTTGGATTATTTTTTATAATTGACGAAATATAGTTATAAGCTGATGATTCAAATTGTGTTCCTAAATCTATAACTCTAGAATTTTTATGGTTTTCTTCATTTTTTTCATCATTTAAATTAGTATTATTTAATCTCTTTGTTTTTAAAAATTCTTCAAAAGAATCTTTATTTAAATTTTCTTGAAACACAACATTTTTTGTATATAAAAAGTGTGCTTCGTTTTTTGAAAGCATTGCCAATCTTACGAAATTATAAAAAGGCTGTATTCCGTAAGGAGTAAAATATACATTTATGTCCGCTTTATCTTGATAATCAATAATATTATCATATTGTTGAATTAACTTTTGACGTGTAAAATTCAAATTTGTATTTTCTTGATTTGAATTTATTTTTAAGACTTTATGTCTTGTAAAAAATACTGAAATCGTTGTTATAGCGCCCAATGAAAGAAGCGAAATAGCACTCAATATAATTATTCATTTTTTAGATTGATTCATTTTTATTCCCTTGTTTACTACAGTAATTATATAATTCATATGGAGAAACAAATATGAATAACAACAAAGATTTAAGAACATTTATAAAAAACAACTATATTTCTTCCTTTTTAATGGTTTTTTCATTTATTAGTATGGTTATTTTTTCTGTCATTAAAATCATTTCAAAAACTTTTCAAATTCATTCAAAAACATCTATTTATTTCACTCATATAACAACAATTTGATTAGCTTGTTTAATGGCTATAATATTTATTTTGTCTTTAACCTGAAAAATTTGAAATATTTTAAAATATCAAAAAATTTTACCTGTTAAATTAGCTACTTGGTTTAATTTCTTACTATTACCTTTTTCAAGCTCAAATGTTTTTGTTTTAAAAAATATAAATCAACTAGGAGTACATAAGAACAAAAAATTAATGGCATACCTACTTATTGATTTAATGTTCCAATTCTTTTTATGATTAATATTAGTTTTTTCTGTTCTAATATTAATAAATATTTCTTATGTTTTTGCAATTACATTAAGTAGTGCGTTGATCGGAAAAACATGAATATTAATTATTATTAACGTATTATTATTAATTTTATTTTCAATTCCTTTAATAATAAAAATATTACTTTGAAATAAGTTAACACACAATTTAAAAGAATTAATTGAATATAAAAAATCAAATATAAATCTTGCCTTTAATTTGAAATTTTTAAGCAAGATATAAAAAAGAGCCAAACAGCTCTTTTTTTAATCTAATAAAGACTTGTTTTTTTGTCTTTCGATGCGATCTAATTCTTTTTTTATTTTAAGTTTTTTTTGTGCAACTTTTTTATTAATTAAAATTGTGGGAACAACTGTGATAAACAATACAGCCGGTGTTATTATTCTAACAAATCACAAGTCTCATGAAATACCACTTGTTACTAAGAAAGAATACATCATTAATGAAAAAGGAATAATGAAATTAAATACTTCAAAACCAAATCATTTAAAAACTCTTATAAAAAGAATTGTTATTGCGATAGTTACAAAGAAAGCCAATAATGCTATTAAGAGTAGTGCTCATCAAGCTAAGGCGTGTGAATAAGCTCTATAAACACTGTCAACGTCCTTGCCAACAGCAAAATATAAAATCATTGCTGGCAGGATTACAAATAGCATTCCAAATAATGCTATTCTTCAGTGATAAGAAAGACCAAGCACTCTTTCAACTTTATAAGTTTGAGTTCTTTTCATTATTTTAAGTTTCTTTTTAACTCGTGACCAAAGCTTAATAGCTCTTCTCTTGTCATTACAAGATTCTCTTGAGAACCATAAGGTCTTAAGCTTACTTTATTTTCGTTTGCTTCGTTTTGACCTAGAATAACAACATATTTAGCTTTTTGAATTTGTGCTTCACGAATTTTTTTGTTTAGTCTTTCGTTTCTTAAATCTATTTCAACATTAAAATCAGACATTAACAATTCTTGATATACACTCATTGCATAATCGTTTTGATCTTCACTTATTGGAACTATTACGAATTGTTTTGGACTTAGTCAGAATGGAAGCACACCTTTAGTTTGTTCTAAAAGTACAGCCACAAATCTTTCGTATGTTCCAATTAATCCACGGTGAATTAAAACAGGTGTTACTAAATTTTGATTTTCATCCACGTATGTCATTTCAAAACGTGAAGGTAATAAGAAGTCAAGTTGTAGTGTTGACATTGTGATAATTCTTCCTAATGCTGTTTTAACTTGAATATCAACCTTAGGACCATAGAAAGCAGCTTCACCAATAAATTCCTTGTATTCAATATTAAGTTCTTTTAAAACTTCGCGCAAGTCATTTTCAGCATTACTTCACATTTCATCATTGTCAAAGAATTTTTCTTTATCTTCTGGATCTCTTAAAGATAAAGAAATATGATCAACTTCGACTTTGAAATCTTTAAGTGCTTGAGTAATCATTCTGTATAAGTGTTTAAATTCATCTTTAATTTGATCTAAACGCACAAAGATATGACCTTCTGTTAAATCCATTCCCCGTACACGTTCTAATCCTGTTAAAGCACCACTTTTTTCGTAACGATATAGTCTTGATTGTTCGCTATAACGAATTGGTAAGTCTCTGTATGAACGACGTGTCATGTTAAATAACATAATGTGGTGTGGACATGTCATTGGACGTCCAATTAATTGTTCATTATCCATTTCGATAGGTTTAAACATTGTGTCTTGATAATGTTCTCAGTGTCCTGAAATCTCATAAAGTTTCTTTTCACCAAAATGTGGAGTTAAAACTTCTCTAAATCCATAAAGTTTATCAAGTCTTAGAACATAATCACGAATTGCGTTATGAATTTTCATTCCATCTTCTAATCAGATTGGGAACCCTTGTCCACAAAGTTGGTTTAACGCAAAAATGTTTAATTCTTTACCTAATTTACGGTGATCTCTTTCTTTTCTTTCTTCAAGAAGTTTTAGGTATTTCATTAACTCATCTTTTGTTGCTCAACTTGTTCCATAAATACGAGTTAACATTTTATTATTTGAGTCACCCCTTCAGTAAGCTCCAGCTACAGAAAGAAGCTTAAAGTGTTTTACTTCTTTTGTTGACTCAACATGTCCACCAGCACATAAATCAACAAATAATGTTTCGTTTGTTTTTGGATGTTTTAAAGCATAAAAAGTAATGTTGTACCCTTTTTCTTTAAATTCATTATAAAGTTCTTTTTTGTATGGTTGGTTAGCAATATTATATTCTGCTTCACTAACTTCAATCATTTTGTAATCTTCTTTAGCTAATTGTTGCATTAATTTTTCAACTTCAGCTAATTGTTCTTCAGTAAAATTTTGACTAAATTCAAAATCATAATAGAAACCTTCTTCAATTGATGGTCCAATTGCTAATTTTGTGTCAGGATATAATTTCATAATCGCTGCAGCAAGTAAGTGACTTGTTGTATGATTTAATTTCGAAAATTTTTCGTCGTTCATTTTAAAACCCCATTTTTTTCATTAATTCTTGTAATGTTTGGCTAGCAATGACTGAAGCTTTTTTTGCTCCTTGATGAGTCACTTCTTCAATCATTTCTAAAGCTAATTTATATTTTTGTTGAATGTCTTCAAGAAGATTTTTGACTTCCAACGCCACTTCTTCTTTAAATTCTTTGTAATTATGTTCTTTAAAGTATTCTTGTGCTTCTTGCAATGTTATTGATTTTAAAGAAGCATAAATATTTAATAAGTTTGTTACTCCTGGTTTTTCTTCCGAAGCATAAACTTTACCTTCTGAATCCGTCACTGCTTTCAATATTTTTTTATAAGCTTGTTGCGGATCTTCCAATAAATAAATCGTTCCTTTTGAAGTTCTGTCGCTTTTTGACATTTTTTTTGTTGGTTCTTGTAAATCTTTAATTCTTGAACCTACTTTTGGAACAAAAGCTTCAGGAACTTTTAAATTTGTTTTGTATTTATTATTAACTCTTCTTGCGATGTTTCTTGTTAACTCAACATGTTGGGTTTGGTCTTCACCAACTGGCACAACGTCAGCGTTGTAAAGCAAGATATCTCCAGCCATTAAAGTAGGATACATTAATAAACCTGTTGGTATACTTTCAGTTCCATTTCCTTGTTTTAAAGCCTTTTGCGATTTATCCTTAAATTGCGTCATTCTATTCAGTTCACCAAGCGTGGTTTCATTGGTTAATAATCACTGAATCATTCCATGTTCCATAACTTGAGATTGATAAAAAATGCTTGATTTATTTGGATCAAGACCACAAGCAAGATATAAAGCAACAACATCTTTTCTCGCTTTTGCTAATTCTTTAGGGTCATTGTCTCCTGTTGTTAACGCATGTAAATCAGCAACAAAATAGTATGCTTCATAGTCATTTTGTAAATCAATAAAGTTTTTTAAAGCACCTAAATAATTACCTAAAGTAAGTTCACCTGTTGGTTTAATTCCACTGATTAATTTTTTCATAAATACTCCAGAAATTAATAAAAATTAATATTAATAAGTAATATTATATATTACTCTATTACTAATGATTTAAATATCTATTTTTTACCGCGTTTTTTTTATTTTTCACTGAAAAAGTACTGAAAAAACCTGTGCTTACCATTTAATATATAAATATATTAATTTTGTGTCTATAATTTTATTTAATATTAAGGAGAAATTGTGACATTTAAAAACAAATTTAAGTATTACTTTTTACTAATAGCTTCTTTTGGTTTAATAAAACGAAAATGAAGAAAATATCGTCAAGAAGAAACTAAAAAATATCTTTCCGTCTCAAATAAGTTGGATTTTGACATTAAAACCTTAATCGGTTTGTTGGGTTCTAAGGAAAATATCACCAATGCTCAAGCGAGCCAGAAAAAAATTAAAATTAGTTTAAAAAACATCAAAAACGTTAATGTGGATGAAATTCAAAAACTTGAAGGTGTTAGTGGCTTATTTTTACAATCAAATGCAATAACATTAATCACAGGAAATAACGCAAAATATGTTGAAGAATTAATCAGTAAGGAAATAAATTAATATGGATAAAAATAATTATGATTTTTTGCTCACTAATCTTTTAGATATCAATAACAATGACTCTTCCCTTTATTGTTCGGTAGACAATGAAAAGTTTTTTGATATCTTTAAAATGAGTGGTGAAAAAACTTTTGAAAAAATTTGTTCAAGACATGACTTTAATATTCTATTTAATGAATTCGGACACAAGGATTTAATGGAAAAGGTGAGACTTTCTCAAACTCCTGAAGAAGTTTTTGCCCACTATACCGACTTCGATTTACAAGTACCCGAAGAATCGGTTGAAAAAATTCAAACTGACTTCGAACATGAAAGACAACAACTCGTTACATCCTTAGAAACCAGATTCCAAAAATCAATTACCAAATGAAAAAAAATATTAAAAAAAGCGCAAGACATTAACATTGAAACAAATATCTGACCTCTTCATGTTGGTTTCTTTTTTGTTGGTGTAAATACTGAAAAGAAAGAAATCTTTGCACCTTTATTTTTTAAAGAAGTAACAATTGAAGTCAAAAACTCTCAAGTTTACTTAAAATCTGCTTCTGAGGTTAAGGTTAATTCAAAACTTGTTGCCTTTTTACAACAATTTGGCTACTCTTTAGATACAACTTCATACGATTTCACAAACAAATCAATTTATGATGTTTATAACTATTTTAAAAATTCATGAAACAAAATTTTTAAAATACCTGAAAACTTTAAAGCTCAAATACCTAAAGTTACTGCTAATTTTCTTGATAAAAATATTGTTTTCCACGAAGGTTTAATTCTTGGATTTTTCAATGTATCAAGTGGTTACCTGTGAAATCAAATGAAAAAAATAATTGAGAATGACGAATTAGATGAAATTCTTGCAACAAACTTCAATAAAAACACATACCGTAATAAAGTGGATGATGTTATCTTTAATAAAAACTTTAAACTATTTAAAATTCAAAAAACAAATTTTTCACAAGATTGTGCAACAGTTAGTGCTCTATACCAAGATACTGTTATTTGAGGTCCTCCTGGTACTGGAAAAAGTCAAACCATTTCAAATCTTTTAGCAAATATTCTCTCAAGAGATAGAACCGCTTTAGTAGTTAGTCAAAAAAGAGCTGCTTTAGAAGTTTTAAGAACAAGATTAAAAGATCTTTCAATTTTCTGTATTTTTATCCTTAATGACAAAAATTTAAAATTAGATGTTTTCTATGATCCTCTTAAAAATTTCTTAAACAAAGTAGAAAACTTTAAAGATGTTGCTCCTGAAGATAATTTTGAAATAATGCCAAGAATTGCAAAAAGATATGTAGAGCTTGCTAGAGAAGTAAAAAATATTCCTGATTATGAAAACGTTATCAGCACTTACGGAACAATGTTTGCTGCTGAAATTAATCAAGAAACAATTGAAGATTTAAAACAATTAGATCCTTACTTAAAATACAATATAAATCCTTCTTCAAACGATTATGCTGAAATTGTTAAAGAATTGTATGAATTAAATCTTGAAAAGAAACAAAATGCTGTTTTCTCAATGATTAATTTCTATCCAAAAAACATTAAAGAAGCCGCTTCTTTAATTGCAAAAAATCCTAATTTATTAAAAATTGACATTAACGGAGCTATCAAAAATATTCACACAATTGATATTGATTCTCTTAAAAAAATTGATGAATTTTACAAATTTCAATTAAATAATAAGACAATGGAAATTAACTCTTCAAAAACATTAGCAAAAATGCTAATTAAAAGAACTGTTGATAAAATGTCTTCATTTACTGAAGAAGAACAAAAAGAATATCGTGATTTTGCTCTTTCTGTAAGAAGTGGAAATATGAAACCTTTCAAATTTTTCCACAGACACAAAAACATGATCAAAAAACTTTTCTCAATTATTGTTACAACACCAGACACTGACTTGTCAATGTGAAACAAAAATGAATTCGATTATGCTGTTTTAGATGAATCAAGTCAAATCTTCCTTGAAAAAGGAATTCCTATCCTTTACCTTGCTAAAAGAAAAATTCTTGCTGGTGATGATAAACAAATGCAACCAACTAAATGATTCAGTGCTTCATATGCAACTGAAGAAGATGATGATTTTGGTAATATTGAAAGTCTTTTAGATTATGCACTAGCTCGTGGTGTTTATAAAGTATTGCTAGATAAAAACTATCGTTCAAAAAGAGCCTCATTAATGACATTTAGTTCAAAATTGTTCTATGATTCAAAATTAGACGTTATTGATGATTACTTAATTGACAACAAAGAAAAAACTATTGAAGTTATTCAAACAGATGGTATTTGAGATAACTCACTAAATGAAAAAGAAGCTAATTTAGCAATTGAAAAAGTTCTTGAAAATATTGATAAATACAAAAAGGTTATTCTTCTTGTATTTAATGCCAAACAACAAGAATACATTTTTAATAAAATTTTTGCTGAATATCCAGAATTAGAATCAGCATTACAAGAAGATAGATTATCACTGAAAAATATTGAAAACATACAGGGTGATGAAGCTGATTTAGTAATAATTAGTGTTGTTTATGACGCAACAACTAACCTAAGTTCAACATATGTTGCTAGACCTGGTGGAAAAAATGCTTTAAATGTTGCTATTAGTCGTGCTAAAGAAAAAATGATTGTTATTAAGTCAATTTTTGCAGATGATATCAAATTAAACGAAACTTCTTCAAAAGATTTAATTGTTTTAAGAGAATGATTAAGATTTTTAGACCTTAATGAAACTAAAAAGAAAAATTATATTGATACAACGGTGCATGATGACTGAACAAGAACAACAGATATTGACACCAGTTTAACTGTCATTGATGAAATTTATAGAGGATTACAACCTTTGGTTAAAAAATATTCTGAAGTGTCAATCGAAGTAGAACATTCAATTGGAACAAAAAAAATAAGCATTGCGCTTGTTGAAGAACAAACAAAAAATATTATTGTTGGATTTATGATAGATGATTATCCATATGCTGGTGATGGTAAACAATATATCAAATTCTTTGATAAATTAAACTTCTTGTATTCAAAAAATTACCCTATCTTATTAGTTAGTGAAATAGATTGAAAAGTAAACAAAAAAGCAATTGTAGAAGATGTTGAAAATAGAATTAAAAAATACTTCGGATACACAGAAAATAAAATTCAAGAAATTACAATTCCACAAAATCAAGAAGTAACTCAAGAAATAGAATTAAGCGAGAACCCTTTTGATGAAATTTAATAACACATACAAAGAAGATGATTTCAAAAATTCTCCCGATGGTGAAGAATTACCAAAAACAAAAAAAATCCGTAAAAAATGAAACCCAAAACATTCTAAATGAATTTTCTTGGGTTTGGCAACAGCTTTTGTTGCTGGTATTACAATTGCTTCTGTTGTTTCCTACAAAAAAGATAAATTCTGACAATCATATGATTATAAGTTTAAGGTTTATAATCGAAAAGAAATTAATAACTTTATAACAATCACACCAAAACCTGAAGTCTCTACAATAACCGCAAAAGAATTTGTTCAAACATTTAAAAATAAAAGAGATATTCACTCAGATTTTGTTTCTAAGTTTTTTAGTATTGATGCAAAATTCGAAACAAATTCTAATCTTAAAGCAAGATTTTACAACCTTGTTTTAGATGTTTCGAACAATATCGTTTTATTAACAATTCAAATAAATAATAATTCAAATAAAGAAATAAAAATTTTTGATGTTGAATTTAAAGGTTTTAAAGAAACAAAAAAAGAATTTATTGATAATAATGATTTAAATTTTGTGAAAGATATTACATTCACGCCAAAAAACAAAGATCAAAACAATGAAATTATTATTGGTGAATTAAACAAAATCTCTGACCCTGAGCAAAGAACAATAAAATTTTTAGATTACTTTTTAGTTAAGGGTGTAAAGTATGGATATTCAATTTTTGTTGGAAATGATTCATTACAAAAACCAAATGGTGAAGTAATAGTCAATTTCTTACCATGAACTCTTTTTCCCGGTGAAAAAGAAGAATATTATATTAGAAAAACCGCAGAAAAGTCTTTTGAAATTAACAGCAATACAAATAATTAAAATAAACGAAAAGTTGACACAAATGTCAACTTTTTTACATGTTTTCACCATATTTTTCAATTAATGATTTCATTTCATCTATATTTAGTTCAATTATAAATCTCTGAGCATCATGTTTTTTAGTTGTGTCTATGTTTTTTAAAAACTCTTCGTAAGCAATCATTCCAAAAACTTCTTGTTTTTCCACATCAAAGAAACATATTTTAAATTTTGAGACATTGTTTTCTTTATCGATAAAGAAATCTTTCTGAAATGGAAGTGAAGAAGGAATTTCGTTTCCTAAGGTGTAAAATGCAACTATTTCGTTGTTTTTTGATGTTAAGAACGGTTGTGCATAATAAACATCTATAGATTGAACTTCATGTAGATAATTTTCATATTCTTTTCAATCTTTAGAACATTTTTTTGCCTCTTCAATCCCTAACGATACAATATGTTTTGCTCCATAAATATATACTGTATTATCACCGTCTGATTGAGTTATGGATTCTTCCAAAAGATATAAATTTTCTTTATGAATCCCTTCAACTATTTCTTTTAAACCATCTAAAAAACTAATTTCAATTTTTTTATCGTCAAAATGAACGTTCTTTGCACCTGTAATTTCTATGGTTTTTTTAATTAATTCAAACATTAAATCAATATCTCTCTTTGTTGATGGAACATTGTTTATAAAAGATAATTTTGATTTTTCTTTTACAATTCCGATTCCACGACCTATTTTATTTTTATCATAAAAAATGGTTGGGGAACCGAAAGCCCCCTCCTCTAAACGATATTCATTATCATAATATCCGAACTCAATATCTTCGGAAGCTAATTGTTTTATATCAAATTCTTTCTTTTTAGAACCTAAATCTATAGTAAAACGTAGTGACATATTTTTTTTAGATATATTAAGCTATATATCTTTTTTTAACTCCTTTAAATTTTAAACTTTTCTTTTCATATTTTAATTATACGGCTTACTTTTTTCAAGCATTAAAAAGAGCTGTTTTTTATTGTTTGTATTTATTAAAAAACAACGGTTCACTTACCGTTGTTTGGATTATTTTTAGTTTTAATCTTCTTTTTTTATTAAAAAAGTTACTGTTTCAATATGATTAGTTTGTGGAAACATATCGTGGTTTTGGATAAAAACTACTTCATAACCAATTTTTTCTAATTTTACTAAGTCCCTTATTAAGGTATGAGGGTTACAACTTATATATCCTAATTTTTTTGGTTTAACAAAATCAATTGTTTTTATAAAATCATCAGTTATGCCTGATCTTGGGGGATCCATGACAATGCAAGAAAAATTCATTTTATTTTGTTTTTTTAATTCTTTTATTGTTTTATCAACATCACCACAATAAAAATCAACATTAGGAATATTATTAATTTGTTTCGAGTTAATAGCGTTTTGGATTGATGCTTCAGAAATATCTATTCCAATAACTTTTTGAGCTTTTTGAGCCAAAAAAGAAGTAATTGTACCAGTACCACAATAAGCGTCTAAAACAATGTCATCTGTGTTTAATTCTAATTTTGAAACAAGGTTTTCAAACATTGAAACCGCTTGATATTTATTAACTTGAAAAAATGCATTTCATAAAATATCAAATTTAAAATTTTTTAATTTTTCTGTAATGTAATTTTCTCCAAAAATATTCTTTCATTCAACACCTAACAAATCATCTTTGTTTTTTAAATTTTTTATATTGTGCATTATTGACTGAATATAAGGAAATTTTTCTTTTAAAGAATTCAAAAAATCAGTGTTAATTTTATTTTTACTCTTAGTAACAAAAATTACTTGAGTTGCATCATTTTCTTCCGAATAACGCAGTGCAATGGTTGTTATCTCAGTTTCAAAAGTGAAATTATTGATATTAAAAGATATTCACTTCAAAATATCGTTGATTTTTTCGTTAGCTAATTTATAATCTTTGATTTCAATTATCTTGTGAGAATTTCTTCTTAATAAACCCATTTTATAGATTTTTTGTTTTTCTAAAAAAACAACAACTTTATTACGATAGTGTCATTGTTTTTTTGAAGGAACAATTGGTTTAGAAAGTTCTTTATTTAATTGTCTTTTTAATAAATAAGAAACAACATTATCTTTAAATTTCAATTGCTCTTCATAAGGTAAGATAGCAAGAGGGTTAGCACCCGTTTTCATTAAATCATCATTAAAATCAAGGGTTCTTAGGGGTGATTTTTTGTGCAATTTATCAATTTCAGCAAAAGCGTATTTAGAATTTGCTTTTGTTATTTTTATATCCGCTTCTTCACCTTCTAAAAGTCCATAAACAAAAATAGAATAAGTTTCTTTTCTAATAGCACCCATTCCTTCATATGTGTATTCTGAAGCAATTTGATTTTTTAAAATTTGTCCAATTGTATACATTTATTTCCCTAAACAGAAATTGCAAAAAATTGTGTCTAATAAATCTTCTTTTGAATTTTTACCCAAAATATCACCAATACTCATTCATGCTTCTGTTAAATCAACAATAACAACCTCTGGCCCAAAACCGTTTTTTAAAGCCTCTAAGCAGTCTTTTAAGTTTGAATGAGCCTTTTTAACTAAAGCCAATTGGCGTGCGTTATAGATTAAATCTGGGCTATTTAAGTCAATTTCTTTATAAACATTTTTTAAAGCAGAAATTAATTCATCAATATTTTTATCTTTTGCTGAAATTTTTATTTCATTAGGATTATTAAAACCTGATACATCCACTTTATTAAAAACCTGAATATAATTTTTGCTTTCAGATAAATTCTTAATCAAATCATCTTCTTTGTTTGCTATTTTTGTTGTGTCCAGAATATGTAAAACAATATCGCTTTGGTTAATAACTTCTTTAGCTTTATCTATTCCTATTTTTTCAATCTTGTTTTCTGTTTCTCTTATTCCCGCTGTATCTATTAATTTAAATAAAACTCCATCAATTTGAAAGCTTCCTTCAACAATATCTCTTGTTGTTCCTTCAATATCAGTAACAATTGCTTTATTTTCATTTAACAAAGCATTAAGAAGTGAAGATTTTCCGGCATTAGGTTGTCCGACAATTGCAATCTTTATTCCTTCAAATATTTTTTGCGCATCTTTACTTGTTGTTAAGATACTTTTCATTTGTTTAAGAAGATTTTTAACTTTAGGAATTATAGTTATGTTATTCAGTTCTTCAATGTCTGTCATTTCGGGATAATCAATATTTACTTCACAATGACCAATTAACAACCCCAAATCCTTTAGAAAGTCGTTCATTTTTGTGGATAATCTCGAGTCAAATTTTTGAATTGAAAGAGTTGCTTGTTTTTCAGTTTTGGCGTGAATTAAATCATTAATAGCCTCTGCTTTAATTAAATTTATTTTTCCATTTAAAAAAGCTCTTCTTGTAAATTCTCCAGGATATGCTAATCTCGCACCCTTACTTAAAATAAGTTGCAAAATCATGTTTGTAACAACAACACCACCATGGGCATTAATTTCAACAGTATCTTCACCTACATAATTTTCTTTACCAGGGAATCAAGAAACCAAAACTTCGTCGATAACTTTTTCATCATCAACAATATACCCAAAAGTTATTTCTTTATTTTTTCCTTCTTTACCTTTAAAAATTTTTTTAATTATTTCAATTGCTTCTGGTCCACAGATTCTTATTAAAGAAACTGCTTGGTTTATTTTTCCAGAACTAATAGCAGCTATTGTATCTCACATAATATTTAATATTATATATTTATTAATTATTTTATTTATCAGTTTTTAATATTTGTTTTTCGTTTTTTATTTTTTTAAATTAATAATTTTAATAACATGTGTAAATTAATGTAAATAAATAAAAAAAAGTCTGTATATAAGATTCTTTTTATTATTTTTAAAGTGTAGTGAAAATGTCTTTAATTAAAAGTTATAGACATTGTTTAAAAAAACAAAAAGTTCAAATTATGAGATTTTATTAAATAAAACATAGTAAAAAAATATTAATTTATAATTTAAAGAATAATTACAAGGAGATAATATGTCGTGAGTGCAGAAGTTTAAAAAAAATATTCAATTTGGAACTAATGTTAATAGAAGCCCTTTTTTACAAAAAAAATCGACTTTTTTTGGGAATTTATTGAGAGCGTTGGTTTTACCATTGGCTTATTTAACTGTCGTTTCTATTTTTGGAACAATAGTTTATATGATAAAAGAAGACAATATTTTAGATGCTACATCAGTTATTCAAATTAAAAATTTAAATACTCTTTATTCAATTAGCCAAGTTCTTTTACAACTCTTTCCTGTTGTTGTTTCACTTTGTGTAGCGATAACTTTTTCAAAAAATTATGTTTTAAGTAGTCTCAGTGTTCTAATTTCTTGATTGATTTTTATTCTTGTTCAATCTTTATTTATTTATAAAGCAGAAAACGGGTTTAATTTTCTTTTTTATAAAGGAATAAATTCAGCGTATATTAGTACTTTTTTAAACTCTTCCTATTTATATAATGTTTCTCCTAATATAATTGTCGGTCTTATAATTGGATTCCTAACATCTACTGTTATTAATAAAATGAGTGATAAAAAAATCTTTACTTGATTTAATTTTAATCGCAGCATAATGTTTTTCTTACCTGTTATTTTTGTTGTTATTAGTATTTTTTACTTAATGATTGTTGGTGGTATTGCAAAAGGAATGACTAGTTTAAAAAACTCAAATTTCATAAATAATTTATCATCATCGTACATCGTCGGTTTTTTAGAAAAACTACTGCTTCCCCTTGGTATGAATTCTTCTATTTTGAATGATTTTAATTCAATTCATTTTGATATTAATCAAAACATTATTTTAAAACAAGGGACTGAAACTTTTTATGTTTATAAACTTGGTGAATTAACTAATTTTGGTAACCCATTAATATATGCTGACGTTTTTCAAAATTCGAGTTTAAAAATAGAAAACAAAGAAACTCTATATGACTTATTTTTAAAGCATTTTTCTTCTAAAGAAATGTTTATAAACCCTGAGCTTTCAAATTCAATAATATTCAACATTCATCAATTATCTCCAATGAAAACAATGATTGCAAAAAGTGAAGTATTTTTCACATTCAAGGATTTAAAAAATAATTCAATAATGGGAATTTATAGTTTAGGTAATTTAATGAATTCACTTTTCTTCGTACCTTTAATCGGAGTATTTATTATTTATTTTGCTGATAAATCTGAAAAAATGTTTGCTTTCCAAGTTGTAATAATGTCAATCATTGGATCATTTCTGTTAGGTACTCAATATACTTTGATCACAATTGTTTTATTCTCATCACCTTTAATTTATTTTGTAATATTCGTTCTTTTATCACCGGTATTCCAAATTCTAATGGTCAAAATCGGTATAACTCTAGAAACTCAAAATGGTGGAATTGTTGAATTAATAAGATTAGGTATTTCTTCAAATAAAAGAATTTTTGAATCAGGAATAGGATTCTTATTGCTTGTTTCAATAATTTCAGCTTGTTTGTTTTCAGTAATTTACTTTTTAGGATTGAAAAAAATGGCTATTTATACACCTGGTCGCGGAAACTGTATCTCATCATTTATTAGAGAAGAATATCAAAAAGAAAATAATTATGTTATCTTTCACAAAGACAAACAAGACGATTTTGTAACAAGAGAATATATAATTGATGATTTTTTAGTAAATCCCTTAGAAAATTCAAAAAGTAAAAATGAAATTAATATCAATACTTCTAACAATAAAGAAACTCAATTATTTGAAGTAAATCCACAAAAATCCACAACAGAATTAATAGAAGTAATGGATTCGCAAACAAATAAAATTCAAATGAAATCTTTTGAATCTCAATGTGAAGAAATTGAATATTTGGGTGTGTATTCACCAGTAAACGGTTTTTTAGAAACAATTAACATTTCTTCTTCAAGATTAATGATGGATCCAAAAGATAATAATGTGTATAGCCCTGTTTCGGGAATTTTAAAATTTATTTCATATCAAAAAAATGAATTTATTTTTAAACATAAAAATATTAAAATTCACCTTGAAATTCAGTCACCTGATACAGAAATAGACTGATCAAAACTTATTAAACAAAGTTTTATTAAAGAAGGACAAGAAGTTGAACAAGGTCAAGTTCTAGTTTCTTTAAACAAAAAACAAAAAGAAAATTTAAGTGGAGTTTATGCAAAAATTTCATTGCTGGATTTTGATGAAACTAAAACAAAAAACACAAAAAATATTTCTAAAACAAATTTATCAAATGAAGACGTTTTATTTTTGTTAGAAAGAGTTAATTAATGTCTGTTGCAATAATAGCTGAATACAATCCATTTCATAATGGTCATATCTACCAACTACAGGAAGCTAAAAAACGTTTTCCAAACGAAAATATTTATATAATTCTTTCCGATAATTTCACTCAAAGAGGTGATTTTAACGTTTTGGATTTTGAAAAAAGAAAACAATTAGCTCTTGAGTATGGGGCGACAGGAGTTATAAGAATGGACTTTGAGTCTTCCACTCAAGCTGCACACATTTTTGCTCAAGGAGCTATTGATTTAGTTAATAAAAATAAAATAGATAAAATTTTTTTTGGTAGTGAAACGGCAGATATCCAAAATTTCTATAAAGCAGCACAAACGCTCAAACATCAAAAAGCTGAATATAATAAACTTGTAAAACAATGATTGAAGCAAGGTTATTCTTTTGTAAAAGCATCGTCAGAGGCTCTAAAAGCACTCAACGGACAAGAGTTTGTTTTACCTAATGATATTCTTGGTTTAGAGTATGTAAAAGCAATTGTCGAAAACGATTATCCAATTGAAGCTTTTTGCTTGCAAAGAACAATTCCTTTTCATTCAGAAACAACTTTTAACGAATTTGCAAGTGCTTCATATTTGAGAGAAAAAATTTATAAAAAAGAAGATGTTTCTAAATACTCACCAGTAATTTTTGAATCGGTTCCAGATAGGCTTTCAAATCATTGAAACGAAATTAAAGATAAAATAACTAACTGAGAGGCACAAAAAATAGCTTCGATAAAACTTGTTAGCGAAGGAATAGAAAATCTATTTAAAAAGCAAATTAATTGCGAAACAATGGAAGAATTTATTGATCGTTGTACCAGTAGAAGATATACAAAAAACAGAATTCAAAGAATTCTGCTTTATATTTATTTAGAAATTTTTAAGTAATTATAAAACATATTTTGTTTTTATTTTTTCCATAGTTTCTAAAAGAGCTTTGGCAATACCTTTTTCACGTGAAGAGTGTCCGGCACCTTCAATAATTTGAAAATCAACATATTTAAAATATTTTGATAATTCATAAGCGGAAGAAACTCTACAGTCCACATCGTAACGACCATGAATAATAGTTGCTGGAATCATTTTGATTTTGTCCATATTTTGAATAATTTGATTTTCTTCAATAAAACATTTATTAGCAAAATAATGTGTTTCCAGTAAAGAAAAATTAATTGTATCTTGAACTCTAGGTATATCGACAGGATCTGGCAAAAGAGTAACTAAACCCATTTCTCAGTCTGCTCACTTTTTAGCAGCTTGATATGAAACCCTGATGTCAGGGTTTTTTATTTTGCTATAGTAAAAATCAATTAATTGTGTTACATCTGTTGTTTTTGCATATTTTGAAAATGTTTCGTATTCTCTTGTAAAGAATGTTGCTGCACCATTCTTACCATATAGTCACTCAAGATCTGATTGACGACATAAAAAGACACCTCTTAAAACAAGTTCCAAAACATTATGTGTGTGTTTTTGAGTATAAAGAAGTGAAAGTGTGGTTCCTCATGAACCACCAAAAACAACTCATTTTTCAATTTTTAGGGTTTCGCGGATAGATTCCATATCACTGATTAAATCTTGAGTTGTATTGTTTTCAATGTTTGCACTTGGAGTACTTAAACCACAACCTCTTTGATCAAAAAGAATAACAAAATATTTTTTAGGATCAAAATATTTTGTATCTGTTTTTGATGTTCCGCCGCCGGGTCCACCGTGAACAAAAATTACTGGTATACCTTTTTTATTTCCACTGGTTTGAAAGAAAATTACATGCCCTTCTTTTTCAATTTGATACTCTTCAAATTCTTCGTGTGTATAAAACATTATATTTTTTTAGAAACTCCGATTGAGATTGAATCAATTCCAGCATGTATCATTGTTGAAGCTGAACCAAGAGCAATAAAAGAAGGAACGATATTGTGTTTTGCCAAAATAGTTTTTGCATCTTCAACAATTTGTCCATCTCCTGTTTGGATGATTCAGAAATTATAAAATTGAATATTTTTATCCCCGCCAATAAAATCTAATAATTTTTCGACAGTTTTTTGAATAGAAAGTTTAACTGTTCTTTTAACACCATCAAAAGTTACACCTTCATTATTTTTGAGAATAGGAACTAATTTTAAAGATGTCATTAAAACTTTTTTATATCCTTTTAATCTTCCACCCTTAATAAAAGGATTTAAAGAAACAGGAATAATATAGTTTAAAGATGATTCATTATATTCTTTTAAAAACTGAATAACTTCTGTGTCGCTAGCACCGTTTTCAAGCATTTCTTTTGCTCTTTTAGCAGCTATAATATACTGTTTAGCATTGAAATTATTACTGAAGATAATGAATTTTTCTTCGCCAATTCCTTGAGAAATAGTTTTTAAAAAACTATATTCACTTGATAAATTTTCATTAATTGTTAAAACCAAAACTTTATCATAGTTCTCATAAGCGTATTGCATCACCTCTTCCATTTTAAAATAAGGAGGTAATGAGGTTTTAGCTTCTTTATTATTTCTTAAATGCATTAAAACTTCGGGTCCTTCAATATCATAACCCTCTAAATAATTCTTCCCATCAATATTTAATTGAAGCGGTAAGAGAAGAAAGCCTTCGCTTTCTAATTCTTTAGCGGTAAAACCACTGTAAGAATCAAGTATTACACCAATTTTTTTCATTATTTTTCTCCTTTAGTGTAGTAAAAGTTTTCATTAATTTTAGATAGTTTATAAAAATCTTTAACAACATTTAAATTTTCTAAAACAACATTTATTTTATTATTTTTACAGAAATTTAATATATTGGCTATTTCTAGAAAAATTTCATTATTATTAATTTTATTCATGAATGTTTTTGAAATAAAGATATATTCAGGTTTTACCTCGTTTATTAATGTAAAAAAGTTTTCATTAATAAATTCCAAACCAATTGAAATTTTGAAGCCAATATTTTTTGTTTCATCAATTTTTTTATACAAAGTTTTTACATTGGATAAGACAGATAAATAAATTACAAAATGCTGATTTATTTTGTTAACATTGTTTTTAATCTCTTCTTCTTTAAACAACATAAATTCATAATCTTTCATGACTATAAATTCAAATTTCTTGTCATCAGTTTCAAAAGGAAATATCCTATTAATCATTTCATTCTTTAGCGATGAAACGTTAATTAAATGCTCATCTGAAGAATCACCATTAGAAACCTTGAAACTGTGAAGTATTGAATGAACATTAGATTCTTGATTGAGTATTTCTTCTTGAATATCAACAAATTTCCTTTTTAAAATCAAATTGCAATTCTTTTTATAAAGCGAATCAAAATACTCAATTTTTTCTTTAGCGAAATCACCAAAGTTAAGTTCAGAAAAAGATCTTTTTTCAGAGGCTGTATAAGAAAGGAAATCAAAAAGTTTTTGTCTTGTTTGTTCTAAACCCTGAAAGTTAAAATTAGGCTTTACAAATAAAACGCTTGTTGCGAATTTTTTGTCAAAAATATCTCGCATTGTTTTTTGATATTTTTCAAAGATTTTTGTAAGTTCTTTTTTATCTTTAGACACAACATGTAAAGCTACACAATTACTCTGTCTGGATAAAGCGAATTTAACATTTTTTGTTTTGTGTAATCTTTTATAGATTTCTGTTAAAAGTTCAGGTCTTTGAAAAAACTTTAAATCTTCTAAGAAATAAATAATTGAAAAACTTTCCTTAAGTTCTGAGTATGCGAAAGGTTTTTTTAAAAGAAAGATTTTAGTTTTTGTATTATTTTTTTGAAGATTTCAGCTAAAAAAAGCAATCTTGGATTTTTCTTGTAAAAAGAAACTTAATTGATATTTTTTTTGTTTAAGTCCATTTTGTGAAATATTAAGAATCATTTCAATATTTCTCTGATTATCTCAGTTTTTAATTGTTTTTAAGAAAAGGTTTTTTGATTCTTCGTCAAACATTTTGGCAAAATCATCAAATGAAATTCAAGCTCCATGAACAAAATCATTATTTTTAAAAATGTTAACTTGATTTAATTTTTTTGTGTTGTTTGTAACCGTTTTTATTCTATTTTGTTCCAGGTCAATATTTAATGACATTGTACCAAAAGACGAGCTACTAATTTGTTTTGATACAAATATTAAAACAATGAGAACAATACATGAAATTATTAATAAACTTAATCCAAAATATATAAACATACTATTCTTTTCTTCTTATTGAAGCATGATTTTTAGTCAAACTTTTTACATTACCTTCTGAATCAAATTTTACTTTGATTATTTCACCTTGAACTTCAAGAACAACACCTTCTCCAAATTTTGAATGAACAATTCTATCTCCTTGAATAATTCTGTCGTTTTCGTGAATTTCTTGTCCATTAGCAAATGTACTTGCAATGCTAATTCCTTTCGAAATTCCTCTTCCTTTAATTCCTGCTTCAGAAATGAAACGACTTTCTTCATTTTGTCTAGCCGTTGAAAAACTTAAGAAAAGTTTCTTTTTAGCTCTTGTAAAAGCAACATAAGCAAGTCTTCTTTCTTCTTCGATAAGTTCAATGTTTTCAACATCTAATCTTTTTGGCGCAGAACCAAAAATTGTTGGCTTTTCTCCTTTTGGAGTTATTGATCTAAAGTGTGGGAATATTTTTTCTGCAAGACCAGCTATAAATACATAATCAAACTCTAAACCTTTTGCATTGTGTACTGTCATCAATGATACTGAACTTGAAGGATCTCCACCTGTTTTGTCATCACCAAGAATTGCAATCTCTTGTAAATATTCTGTAATGTCACGGTTTTTATTCTTTTCTTCTCATGTTTCAATGGCATTAAGAAGTTCGGCGAAATTTTCTTCTTTTGACTGAATTTGTTCTGGTTGTAATTTTAATTTTTTAAAGTAACCAACTTTTTCAATCATCAGTTTTTTAATCATCTGCGATACTTTCATTTTATCTTTGATGATTTTACTTTTTCCCCAACGAACAATATTTACAAAGTCGGCCAATCCTTCCATTGTTTGTCTACTTAGTCCCAACTGTGAATAAATTTCTTTAAATTTATCTTCTAGTGCTTGAAACATTGACATATTATTTGAGAAAGCAAAATCTGAAAGTTTTCTTACAGTTTCTTTACCAATTTTACGTAAAGGCTTGTTAATTACTTGTTGCAAGGCAATATCATCAGGAATAAAAATCATTCTTAGATAAGCAATAGCGTCTTTAATTTCTTCTCTTTCGTAGAAACGAATTCCACCAACAACAAGGTGATTTGTACTTTCACTAATTAATTGCTCTTCAATTGCACGAGAGTAAGAATTTGTACGATAAATAATTGCGATATTTTTTAATTGAACACGATTTCTTTTAAGATCATTAATTTTTTTACTAATTCATCTGGCTTCTGCTTCGTCACTAAAACCACAATAAAATTCAATATCTTCTCCATCTTCATTTTCGGTAAATAATTTCTTTTCAACTCTTAAAGAATTATTAGAAATTAATTTATTAGCAGCATCAAGAATTTTTTTAGTTGAACGATAGTTTTGTTCAAGTTTAATTGTTTCTTGGTTTGGGAAGTCTTTTTGGAAATTAATAATGATATTAATATCGGCATTTCTTCATGTATAAATTGTTTGATCAGGATCACCAACAATCATGATATTTTGTTTTTTAGCAAGAATTTTAACAATGTCATACTGAACATGACTGGTATCTTGAAATTCATCTACTAAAACATAATCAAACATGTTTTCTCATTTATGTCGGATATTTTCGTGTTTTTCATTGTAGAAAAGATCGTGAACAAAGACTAAAAGATCATCAAAATCTAAGCTTTTATATCTTTTTAAATATTGAACGTAAGCATCATAAATTTCTGGTCTTAAGTCATCTTCTTCAGCTAATTCTTTACTATGTTTAGGTTTTCTAAGATTTGTTTTTTCATTTGAAATAAAAGCTAATGAAGAACTAATACTGTATAAATCTGAGTCAACGTTTAATTGATCATAAACCATTTTTAAAATTTGTTTTTGTTCTGATTCATCAATGATTTTGAAATTATTTGGATATTCCATATTGTGAATCTCGTATCTTAAAATTTTTGTACAAAGAGCGTGAAATGTTGAAATTATTGGTCTTTCACCTTCAAAACCCACAAGATTTAAAACTCTTTCCAACATTTCGTCAGCAGCTTTTTTAGTAAAGGTAACTGCAAGAATTTTTGCGGGATTCATATTAAGTTCTTTAATAAGGTAAGCAACTTTTGTTGTTAGAACTTTAGTTTTTCCACTACCAGCACCCGCAATTAGTCTAAGTGGTCCTTGTGTATGTAAAATAGCTTTTCTTTGTTCGCTATTTAATTCATCAATGTGAAGTGTATCTGTATCCATTGCTTCTCCTTTAGTGTATTAGTATTTAAAATTGATGTTAGGCATTTTTCTAACAACGGGTTTTAACTTATTCTTGTTTCACTCATCAACAACAATTGTTTCAAACTTGTTGGCGTAAACAGTATAAGAATAAGAAAAAGTATCATTTCAACCAACTCTTGAACTTTTAGCGTTTGAAATAATCATCATTCAATTGATTATTGCGGTAAGGGCGCTCAATGTCAATGGAATTGTCACAAAAATTCTTTGAATTCAGTTGAGTTGATTAATATTTTGCTTGTTTGTTTTTAAGACTAAAACAAAAGTATCTTTACTGATGAAAATCATTCAGCAAGCAAAAACGATAATTCATAAAACAGCAAAAAGTAATTGTCTTTTTAAAACGGTTTTTCATAAAGGATCTTTTTTGTGTTTTGAAACGATTTTTAATCTAAAACAAAGAAGACCCAGTGTTCTTCCTTTTGTTAAAATGGGAAGTAATACTCAAATAAATGCGTCTGTAATAATTATTAGTGACAGTCATAAATAATAAAAACCTTCACTTTTAAAATCTTTTGTTTTGTTATCAAAAACAATAAAGCTAAAAGCGAAAACAATAACCATAAAAATAAAAAGATCTATAAGAGTAGCTAAAAATCTTGGTCAAAAACCAGCTTTTTTATTAGTTGTTATTGTTTTTGTCATTATCAAACTTTGTGAAAAATATCGCTTCAGTATTGTTCATCAGCCAGTTTAGGGTCTAAATAAAGATTATGGGCATATTGAACAAAGTATTTATTTTTTTGGATGTCAGTATTGGTTTCGTATAAATTTTTCAGTTCTTTTGTAAGCAACTCTTTAATGTTTTGAGTTTTAAGCTGTTTTCCCAAAACAATAAACATTTTTCATTTTTTAATAAAACCAATGTAACCAGCAAGAAATATTTGGTAATGAATCAGTTGTGCAACTTTTAATGCGTCTTGAGTATCCGAATCCTTGTCTTCAAAAATTTTTTTAATGGTTTTTCATTCGTTTATAAATGTTTTAATATTAAGGTTTGAAAGCTGATAATTTCAGTCTCTAGTTTCAATATTGTTTGTATAGTAGTATGTTTTTGCTTCGTGGAAGGCTTTTAAAATAATATCAACTGAGTATTGTTTGTTAGATGATTTGAGTGTTTTTCAGTCATTGTAAGTATTCAATAATACTTCTTTTTTGAATATTTTATTAAATAAAACAGGTGATGTGTATGTTAAAGGAAGGGGACTTATTGTTAGATCAAATAATTTATTAGAAAATGGTTTGTTAGGTGAGTCATATTTTACAAGACCACGATATATTGCTTTAACTTCAATAATATCTGGAGTATTTTTAGAAATAATTTTTAAAACTGTCTTTGTAAAATCTTCATCAATTTCTACCCCTGAACAAAGAACAAAAACATAGTCTTTATTAGTTTTTAATAAAGCTTCATAAATTACTTTGTTTAAAGGTTGATGTTTTGAGTTAATTATTAATTTGATTCTGTCTTTTCCAAGAAGGTTAATTGTTTGATTAATTGATTGAAGGTGTTCATCAGTTGGTTTGTCAATGTAAAAAGAAATTGAAAAATCCTGATTTTCTTGTTTAAGTAATTGTCTTACAATTTCGTCAACGGTATTATCTGGGTTATAAATAGGTACAATAAATTCTAACATCGCAACCTACATCTTTAAGTTTCCGGTTGTTCTTGGATAAGGAATTACATCTCTAATATTTGACATACCTGTTACATACATAACAAGTCTTTCAAATCCAATACCAAAACCAGCAGATTGGGCATCACCGAATCTACGTAAATCTAAATATCATTGAAGTGGTTCAATGTTCATGTTTGTTTCTTTCATTCTTGCAATAAGTCTGTCGTATCTTGTTTCCCTTTGGCTTCCACCAACAAGTTCTCCAATACCTGGAACAAGTAAGTCAAAAGCTGCAACGGTTTCATTGTCATCATTTTGGTGCATATAGAAAGCTTTAATTTGTTTTGGGTAATTAATAACAGCAACGGGTCCACCAATATATTCTCCTGAAAGGAATTTTTCGTGTTCACTAGCAAGATCAACGCCAAAACTAAAATCTTTTTCTTCAAAAAGTTCTTTATTTTGTTCAAGAACTTTTAAAGCATCACGGTATTCAAGCACGCTCAATTTTGTGTTAACAAAGTCATTTAATTTTTCTAAAAGATCTTCTTTAACGTTTTTTACTAAAAATTCAAATTCTTGTGGATGTTTTGCAATAGTATTTTTAATAACTGTTTTAACTAAATCATCTGCCAATTCGATAGCTTTGTGTAAGTCATAAAAAGCACATTCTGGTTCAATCATTCAGAATTCAGCTGCATGACGAGAAGTGTGACTCATTTCCGCTCTAAATGTAGGCGCAAAAGTATAAACATTTTTGAACCCCAATGCGTATGACTCGGCATGTAATTGTCCTGTAACTCCCAATGTTGCCTTTTGTTTAAAGAACATATCTTCATTTTCATCATCAACAACAAATAATTCTCCAGCACCTTCACCGTCATTTGATGTAATAATTGGACTATTTACATAAACGAAATCATGTTTTTGAAAATAAGCGTGAACTTCTTGTGCAAGTGTTGAACGGATTAACATAACAGTTCTTAAAATGTTTGTTCTATGTCTTAAATGTGGAACTTCTCTTAAAAAGTCTAAAGTTGTTTCTTTCTTCTGAATTGGGTAATCTTCATCAACATTAGCAAGTAATTCAAATTTTGAAGCTTTTAGTTCAATTGGTTGTTGTGCTTGTGGAGTATGATGCAACATTCCTTCCACAAAAACAGCAGCACCAGTTTTAACGTTTTCTAGTTTTTCTAAATCTAGGTTTTCAGCACTTAGAACAACTTGTAAGTTTGCGACAGAACTACCATCATTAATTGCAAGAAATTTAATTTTTTTGTTTCCACGCAGAGTAGAAACTCAAGCTTTAATTGAAAAACTTGTTTGATCAAATTTTTCTGGGTTTTGTAATAGGGTTTTAATTGTCATATTTTTCCTTCTTTTTAAAATACGTATATATTCTAATTTTAACAAATAAGGTATAAAAGACTAATAATAAGGTTTAAAAAAGGAATTAATTATTCTATCAAAAAACTATCTGAATGCAAGCAAAAAATATAAAAAAAGCAACACACGTTGCTTAATTATTTCACCCTCCAAACGGGAATGGAAAATTGTTCTTTTTGTTTGTTTCTACTTCTGAAAGTCTGTAGTTAATTAAATAACCATCTTTATTTTGAAGTCTTTGTCATCTTTGTGAAAGCTTATCAATAATTAATCCTATTGTAGACTCATGGAAAGTGAATTGGTGTCAAAGATTTTGATATTCTTTTAAATTTGGTTTTATATCTTTACTAAATCTTTGAATGTAGTAAGGAATAAGAACAAAAGGAGTTTGATTTTGAACATTTACTTCCATTTTAATAAAGAAGTAATCATTGATGTGAACATAGTAAGAACCGCTTCCATCACTATCAACATCATCAACGATTTCAATACCCTTAATTTTTTTGTTAGCAGGTTTATAGGTATTTTTTATAAAACTGTAAGGATCATGTTTAAAAATCTTTAGATTATTTAGATAATCTTCTTCAAAACTTCCGTTTTTATTGATTATAGATTTATTAAAATCTTCAACTAAATTAGAATATTTTCAAGTAAATTTTGAAATATTATTTAAATATCAATATCATTTTTGACTGAGTTGAGCACTGATTTCATGATTATATCTCTGTAATGAAATTTCTTCTTCAGAACTACGATTTTCTAATTGTAATAAAGCATTAGCTTTTTTTATTTTTGAGTTTAAATCATCAAGTCAACTATCATCAACACTTTGTGTTAGCTTAAATGTGTTAATTTCTTCTTCGCTTTTATTCTTAAAAATTATTTTCAAGAAAGCATCTGTATCTATTAAAGTATTAACTTCTTTTTGCTTTTGCACAACTTTAATTGGTTGCTCAGAAATTTGTTTTATTCCACAGGACGCAGATAAAAAAGCAAGCGATATTAAAGAAGAAGCAGACACAAAACTAATTATTTTTTTGTTCATAATATTCTTTGATTTTTTGGAAGTAGAAATTTTCTAAATTATCTTTTGAATTAAAGTCGCCTGAGTAGATAATTGTTCCTTTTTCAATTATTGTTACATAATTAACAAATTTATTAACTTCATTCAATTCATGTGTTGATATAAAAACACTTTTTCCATTTTGGACAAAAGAATTTAGAATTGAAAATAATTCTTGTCTTGCTTGTGGGTCCAAGTTTGCAGCAGGTTCGTCCATGATTAATAAGTCTGGATTGCTGATTAAGCATTGAGCGAGTAAGGCTTTTCTTTTTTCACCACTAGAAAAGTTTAGGGGCTTTTTATTTTTATATTTATCAATTTTTAATGTTTGAAGGATTTCGTTTGTTTTTGTTTCAATATCTTTTTTATTCAAACCTGATAATAAACCTAAAGAATAGATATATTTATATAAATTAAGTTCTTTAGGGAAGTTGGGATTTTCTGGCATATAAGAAATATATTTTTTCGCAATAGCTTCCTGATTTGAGTGCCCTCTTATTAAAATTTCACCATTAAAGTTTGCGTAAGCTCCAACAATAGATTTTATTGTTGTTGTTTTTCCAGAACCATTTGACCCAATGAATGCATGGAATTTACCATCTTCAATATTGAAGTTTAGACTTTTAATTGCACTACTTTTTTTATCATATGATTTAGATAAATTTTTAATTTCAACAATCATTATTTAAAATCCTTTCTTTTTTGAAGTTCATAAACAGTAATTCCTAAAACAACAACTAAAACAATTCAAAATGGATAAACAGCATAACCACTGACAGCATTTTGTTTTCTTACAACTTGAAATACATCTGTGTTGTAACTAAATAGGTTTGCATTACTGTCGACTGTTAATTTAATTCTTGCCACTTGTTTATTTTCTTTGTTGTCGTCAGCATTTTCTTTTGTAAGAGTTTCAACTATCGGTAAGTAACTGCTGTAACCACCGATTTTATAGATTCTAGTTTCACTAGGTGAAATATAAACTTTAACATTATATTGTTTTGCTTTTGGCTGATTATCTGTGTAATTGTAATCTTTTGTTATTGTTTGTTGCAACTTAGTACCAAAATAATTAAAGAATAAATTGTAATATGAAGATACGTAAACATAAATTTGTTTTTCATAATCTTCAATTGCATTAGTTTGTGTATCAAAAACACTTTTTAAAGTCGAAATAAATGAAGTTCTATTTTCAAAAATCTTATTATTAAATTCTTCAACACTCATGTCAGAGTTAATAGATTCTTTAAAAACATTATTGAATTCTTGTTTAAATTCACTACTTAAAAGAATTTCTTGAATTAGATTTCAATCTAGTTTTCCGGCAAAATTTTTAGTTGAAGAAAACCCAAACGAGTCTTGTGGTAATAAGTAATTACTATCAGCTTTTTCTCAAGCATAAATAATATTATTGGTATTTCATTTTTCGTCACCAAAATTAATATTATTAGCAATTAAAGGTGCATTAGGAATAAAGAAACCTGAGTTATTTTTGAAGCTTTCTAAAGACTTAGAATCAAGTAATTTATATGTGTATTTTAGATCGTTAGTATTTTTATAATTGATAATATTTTCAAGGAAATGTGATTTGTTGTTGCTTCCATTTATAAATAAATCACTACCATAAGGACTAAACATAATTGACATTTGATATGGAATATTTAGTCAAGCCAAAATTTGTGAAGGAGCCGCATTATTTTTTATTTCATCGAATAATTTATTTATTTCTTTTGAAAAATCTTTTTCATCTTCTTGTGCTTTTCTGTTTACAACATAGAAACTATCATTATCCTTGTCTGTTGCAAATGAAAAGGCATTTAAATTATTGTAGTTATTATTCAATTGTTTTGCAAATGATTTTACAGTTGGTTCTGCAAAATATGAACTGAAACCACCTAATAAAAATAAAGGAAGAAATAGGGTTGTTGTTATTGTTGATGCAAGTCTTTTGTTAGATTTAGTTGAAATTATTGCTGTAATAAACCCAAAAAATAAGTATCCAAATAAACTAACAAAGAAAGATGAAACAACGATTCAAGTGTAGTAAAAAGATTCAATTTTATATAAATAACTTAACCCAATAGCGAAAGCAATTAAAGTTGTTAGTGAGTAAATCAAACCAATAAGAACAAACATAATCATTTTTGTCTGAACCATTGATTTACGACTTACTGGTTTGGAAGTAACAATTAGTTCTAAACCATCTAACTCTAAGGCTTTAAAAATATTTATTGAAACAAGGTTTGAATAAAGTACACATAAAAATAATGAAACAACTATTGAAGGAATAATTATTAGTTTTATAGTGTGTAAATCTTTTGAAGCTAACCCTATTAAACCTAGAACAACAGTTAGAACAAAACTAAAAACAGGCAGTCAAATTGTTGATTTTTTTGTTTTAAGATAATATGTTAAAAAATTTCAGAAGTTGGTTTTTGTGTTAATTTTTTTATTCATGTTTTTCTCCTATGTATTTAGCAGGAAGATATGGTACTAAATCACCATACTCTTCTTCAATAATTGTTCATCTAATGTCATCTTTTTTTGGAATATATAAAGGATATGAATAACTCAATACTTTTGATTTAATATCATTTGTATATCTCAGTAGATATCTTGCAATATCAGCAATGTTAAAATCGCTAATTTCTTTAGTAATAATTTTCTTTAAAATGTAAATTCTTCCATTAATTAGAAGATTTATAGATTTAATTAATTGTTTTGAATCTGGGTCTTCTTCACGACTTATTTGAAGACTCACGATTGACTTATCGCTCATTTTTAGATAAAAGGTTTCGAAGTAAACTTTTCAGTCATTGCCCTTTTTGGGACTGACACTTTCAAAATCTAGTCATTCAGGATCAAGAATTGATCCACCAACAATAAAAGCGGCAAAATCATCAATTTTATTTGTTGTATTTTGAATTTGTCAAGGTAAAAAAGAAGCATATCTTCGATTAAACTCTCCTCCTTCTTGGGTTATAACTTCGCTTGAACCCACACTAATTAAATTATTAATTGAGTACAGGAAAAAAAGTCAATTTTTTGTTAAGTATTCATTTCACATTTTTTCAAATTCATTGAAATAATTGATTTTATTTTTTGCTCCTCAAACGCTTTTTGTTTGCAATTTAGCAACTGAATAATATTGAAAAATTTTTGCCAGATTTTGAGTATGCTTTTTAATTGCTTCTTCTGATAATTGTGCTTTTATATACTCTTCTTTTTCTTGATTTAATTGTTCGATTGTTTTTGTTTCATATGAGTCTTTTTTATAGTATTCATTAAGAATTGTTTGAATAGCGCTTTGTTTTAAAAATGCTTCAGGACTAAGGATTTGATTTACTTGGGGTAGTTGCTCATTGCTTTGTTCTTTAGTTATACAAGACACAGCAGCTAAGGGACTTAAAACAACTAACCCAAGTATTAAAGATTTAGTTAATAATTTGTTTAATTTCATAAATCTCCTACAACATAACTGATCAATTTTTTAGAATTAATATTATCAGTAGCTTCATCATAAAGGACTGAATATGCCATATCCAACGGAACATCTTCAAATTCGTTTTTGTCATTAGCAAAAGCAAAGAAACGAGGTTCAGCATATACAGTTTGTTTTCATTCAAAACTTTCACCTTGGTAATATTTAGAATATGTTATGGTTAATCTTTGGAATGTATTATCACTGAATTTTAAAAGGATATTTGATGATTTTGGAGCATCATCATAAAAATAGTTATCAAAGTCTAGTTTTTTATATTCAACAACATGATTGGAAGTTGTTTTATATGTGTAATCAGCGTTTGGAAAAACCTTTGAAAAAACAGCATTATCATAATTTGGTGCATTATATAATGAACCAACTCATTTATACATATTTCTAGTTTTTAAAAATAAGTATCAATCCTTGGTAATAAAATTAATAAAAGAATTTTTTGATAGCTCGATATCAGATTTTTGTAAAACATTAATATATAAATCATTAGGATCAGGATTTTCATAAAAGAAAGTTAGTCCATTAAAATATAAGAAATTATCTTTTAAGCTAAAGAAAATATATTTTTCATTTTCTTTGCGTTGTTGATCCAGAACAAAAGAATCAATTTTTAACATTGATCCAGAACTTTTTCCATAAATATCTTTTAATAGATTAGAAATAACATCGTTTCTGAATGGTTTTTCAGAACTTGAAATTTTTTCATTTTCAGTCTTATTGTTTTTTAAAACAGAAACATCATTATTTTGGTGTTTTAGAACAAAATAACTGCTAGCCCCAACCACAGCAACAAGACTTACTAAAGAAAAACTAAGAAGAATTTTTAATTTTTTATTTTTCATTTTTACTCCAATACTAATATAACATCAACAATTATAACGACTTTTCTTTTTTTATCAATAAAAATTAACCAACAAGTTAATAAAAAATGTTAAAAAATAAAAATTAATAACAAAAAAAAGGAAACAACATATCAATTTTTTTTGTAAAAATAGCAAAAAATGAATGAGAAATGACTGTATATAAATATAGATTAGAAAAAAAGCAATTTTTTGATATAATTTCAGTTGCAATTTTTAAATTGTCTCTAGCAAGTGGGAGATTTCTGCAGAATCATTTGCACCACAAATTTCGAAAGGAAACTAAATGGCTAAAGAATTAGTTAGAATAGCTAAATTGGAATTCAACGCTGGTCAAGCTAAACCAGGTCCTGCATTAGCTGGTCTAGGAATTGTTATGCCTGAATTTACAAAACAATTCAATGACGCAACAAGAGACCGTGGAAGCGAACCAGTTCCAGTTAAAATCTGAGTTTACAAAGATAAATCATTTGATTTCAAAACATATACATCACCAGCTTCATATAAATTAAAACAAGCGGCAAAAATCCAATCAGGATCATCAAATTCTAAAACTACTAAAGTTGCAACAATTTCAGTTGACCAACTTAAAGCTATCGCTGAATACAAATTACCAGACTTAAACACAGACTGTCTTAAAGCAGCAATGAGAACAATCGCTGGAACAGCTAAAAACATGGGAATCGTTGTTGAAGGTTACGACGAAACAGAAGGATGTGCAAACTAATGAAAAAAGTTTCAAAAAATCTAGCAAAAGCAAGAGAATTAGTTGACAAAAACACTGTTTACTCATTAGAAGAAGCTATTGAATTAGCTAAAAAATCTTCATATGCAAAATTCGATGCATCAATCGATTTAGCAATTAAATTAAACATCGATACACGTAAAGCTGACCAACAAATTCGTGGAGCGGTTGTTCTTCCACACGGTACAGGTAAAGTTGTTAGAGTTTTAGTAGCAACAGATGATTTAGCTTCACAACAACAAGCAAGAGAAGCAGGAGCAGATTTTGTTTATTCAGGAGCTGAATTAAATGAAGTTTTAAATCAAGATAAATATGATTTCGACGTTATCGTTGCAGATCCAAAAATGATGGTTGTTTTAGGAAAATACGGGAAAAAACTTGGACCTAAAGGTCTAATGCCAAACCCAAAAACTGGTACAGTAACAATGACACCAGGTAAAGCTGTTGAAGAAATTAAAAAAGGTAAAGCAAACTACCGTGCTGAAAAAGCAGGTATTGTTCACTCATTAATTGGTAAAAAATCAATGCCAACTCAACAATTAGTAGAAAATGCTCAAACTTTAATTTCAACAATTAAAAAACTAAAACCAGCAGCAGTTAAAGGAACATACATGCTAAACTTAACAGTTTCAGCAACAATGGGACCAGCTGTTAAAATCAAAATTGATTAATCTTTAATATTAATTAAATTCCAAAACAGAAGTTTTGGAATTTTTTTAATTACTTTTTAATAAAAAAAGAATCACTGGTATGTGATTCAGGAAAATAGCATTTTAATTATTTTTAATATATGCAAGAAAGTCTTGATATTCTTCATCATTAACAAAAAGATTATGAATGTTACTGTTTGGAGATTGTTTATCAGAAAGAAAATCGTAGTTTTGCGAAATAAAAAGATTGTTTTTGTCAACACTTTTTATATTCGAATAAACATCATAAAGACGTGTTAACGTTGTAAATGTATTTTGTTGATTACTTTCAAAAGTAGACTTAAACTCGTTAAAATTTAGTACCTGTTTAAACAGAATATCAAGTGTGTGTACTTTATCAAGCGACGCAAATTCTTGATTTGATGTTTTAATCTTTTTAAAAATTTCATCGATTTGTTTTAAATAATCAATAGTTTGATTTTGTTTATTATGTTCAAAAAAAGATTTAGTTTCAATATTAGTTTCTAAAAATAAATTAATTAATGCGTGAGAGTGAACATGATTTGTTCCACTAGCAACATTCAGAAGTTCTTCATTTTCAGTTGTGTGTAGTTTTGACATGTTTAAAATTGTGTTTTTAATAAATTGATCAATATTTGCAAAAGCAATTTTAGCATCATTATTTGTAACGTTTTGTTTATTTACTCATTGTTTTAAAATATTCAATGACTGGTAGAAATCATTATTCATTTTATTTAATGTAATAATTCCGGAGTCAGACACTGATTTTGTATCATCATAAAGTGATTTTAACACATTTAAATCTGAAGCACTTTCGCCATTTAATAAAGAATACTGAAAATTAGGTGCTAATAACTTTCTAGTTAAATTAAAAACTTGGTTTTTTTGTTGTTCTTCAATATTTCAATTACTATCATTGATTAAATCGTTAGCTAAATCAAGATACATTTTTAATTTATTATAGTAACTATTTAAAGAAGTATTGTTTCTTTTAAAATCAATTAAATTTGATGATTCAAGACTCGATACAAGAGCTTGAAAATTTTGTTGTGCCTTATTTAACATTTCAATTTCAGGATTTGTTTTATTTTTGTCTTTTTCATCTGTTGGCTGTCCACAAGAAGCAGCAAAGAAAGGCGCAACTAACGAGATTGCTCCTAAAGAGAAAAGAAGTCTTTTGTTTGTTTTTGTCATATTATTCCTATCTAACAAAAGTAAAAGAAACGTCAGTTGTTTCGTCGAAACCTTTAAAGCCGTTTCAATATATTTTTGTGTTTTGATTTTCTTGATTAAGAAGTTCATTATTATCTTTATCTAAAAAATGAAGTTTTAGTTCAACAACACCCGCTTTATAAGGGGTAGGTAAAACCTCAACTTGAATTTTGTAAAGACCTGTATTTATGTTATCTTTAGATATATTCAAAGCATATTCTAATGAGTAAAAATTAATTAATGTTTCTAAATATTTAACTGCTAAAGACTGATTATGTACTCAAGAAGCTTCAAAATCGGCTTTTATCTTTCCATTTCACAGTCTTGTGTATTTATTTAAAGGAAATTGATTATATTTTGATTTATCTGAGGCTTCGAGAATAGCTTTAAATAAATTTGAGTTAAAAAAATCATTAATATTGGGTGATTGAAAGTTAACTTTTTTAAGTTTTCCAAATTCAAGATTAAAAAAGTTTTTTGGAGGATTAAACATTGGAGTATGTTTATCATATTCATTTATGATTTGTTGGTTTAATAAATCAGTAATCATTCCTTTTAATTTGTGTCCATGATCATCAAAGTCGGAGCTTAATCACCATCAATATTCTTTTGTTCCATCACGTTTTAAAATTTCAATTTTAGCCCTTAATACTTGCTGTGTGCCAAAGTAGTTGGTTATTTCTGATTCAATAAAGTTATAAGCTAAATCAGTATTTTTTTTATACTCAGGAACATCAATTTGAATTAAATCGCGACCCCATTTATTTAAAAAGTAGTTTAATCCTCTTCCGGAAATAAAACGAGGATCATCTAAATTGTTGATGAATGAATTTATGTCACTAACTAGGAAAAGATTATCATAACGGAATTTTAACACTGGATTTACTAGGTATTCATTAAAAATATTTTCTTCTTTTAATTTTTCGCCTACACCATATTTTTTATTGTATTTATAATTTCTAAATCCCATTAAGTAAAATGTTTTATTTTGATTTTCTTCTCTAACAAGTTGGTTACCTTCTTGATCATAAAGTTTTAATTTAAAACCAATTAAATCACCATCATAATTTTCAATAATATCGTCATTAAATTCAATATCTAAACCTACTGCGTCAGTATTGAATGAATTAATGTATGTTAATAATAACATTTCAATAAATTCTTTTTGCAATGGGTCTCTTAGTCATGAACGTGCTCTTATTCAAGAAAAATCAAAGAAAATACCTTGTAAAAAATCACTACTATAAATATCATTGAAAAAACCAGTATGAATATCGTAGCTTATTTTAAATAAGATTGACTGAATATCAGCAAAAGTCTCTAACCCGACAAGATCATAATTCTTTTTATAAAAATTAGGAAGCGTTGTATCTAATCAAGAAAAATAATCAGCAGTATTTTTAATGTCTTCTAATTTATACTCATTAAAAAAAGTATTTATGTCTGTTTTTTGGGCATCAACTTTTTTGTTGATATATGTAACATCTTGGGTGCCAATGAAAATTCCGTTTTTTGTTAACGCTTCTTGCTTTGAAAGTTGTTCGTTAAAAAGATTTTTAGTAGATAAAAGAATTTTTTGATTGTTTAAAAACATTTCATTATTTTTAAGAGTTATATGAACATTATTGTTTTGATCATTTATTAAAAAAGGTCTAAATTTATTAAGTAAATAAATCTGTTTATTGTTAAATCTTTTAATGAAATCGCTTGACATCATTTTGTTATTGATTAAAACATCATCTTTTTTTTGTAAACCTTGATAAACTGAAAATGATGCTACCCCTAAAAGAGAAGCAAAAGTAACAAAGCCGAGACTCAAAAGTAATTTTCAATTTATTTTAGATTTTTTTCTCATATTTTTGTATATACCTTATAATATTAGATTGACAAAAAAATTATAATATAAGATCTAAAAAAAATGTTTTTTTATAATTTAAAATTTACAAAAAAAATAGAAAGGAACACCAATTTTTTATGTTTATTTCCAATATTAATGGTTCAACAAACACATCAGTTTTAATTTTGGTTAACCTTTTAATCTTCATTTTGATCTTACTTGTAGCACCAATGCTGTTTTCTTTATTTTCTGGGTTAATAAAACCGAAAATAAATAAAGGTAAGTTAATTTATCTTTATGCCTTCAGTACTGGAATGTTCATAATCATTGGTGCTGTTGGATTTATGAAAGAATCCTTTGTTTCTTTAGAACAATTTATGCATACTGCAAAAGGTCTTAAGTTGACTGGCGGAAGTGTCATCAAGGAACAAAGTTATCTAGCTTTAATTATAGGGATTTCTTCTTTAATTGGTTTTATTTTTGTAATAGGTTGAAGATTTATCTCTGTTAAGCTATCAAGGGAAGAAATTCATGGTAATCATGAAGAGCATGGACACTCAGATCACATTATCTCAATTATCGAAATTGACAATCCTAAACAAGCGTGAGCAGCGATTTTAATGCTTTTAAGTCATAGAATAATTGATGGTTTAGTTTTGGGATATGGAGTTTATCAATTTGTAGATGCTAATTCAACAAAACCCAATATTGCTTTGATTGTTACCTTTAATTTGCATATTCTTGTTGAGTCGCTAATTATTTATTATAGACAAATTCAATACGGGCAAACAAGATGAAAAGCGATTATGTATAATTTTATAACAATGCTTCTAATTGTACCAATTATGTTTTTAGGGGCATATACAGGGTCATTTTTAGATAAAACTCAATGATTAGTCCCAGCTATGCAAGTATTAGCGGGTTCAATTATTATTTTTACAGCCGTGTTTGAGTTAGTGCCAGAGTTTATTCACGCAAGAAACGCAAAACCAAAAGTTCTTTACTGCACATTTATTACTTTCTCATTAGGAATTGTCCTAACACTTGCAATGTTATCTTTCCACAGCCATAATATTCCTGCGCAAGTTGTCGGGTTACCAATTGCAGAAAATTTATTAAATCTCAACTTTAAATATTAAGGATTAATATGAAATTAAAAAAATTATTATTAACAACTTTACCACTATCTATTGCTATTGTTCCACTTGTTGCCGCTAGTTGTGACAACACAAATAATAATGGAAGCAATACAAAAATAAAAGACTTGACACCACAACAACAATCTGCTGTTTTTTCTAATTTTCAAATTGTTGTAAAGCCAGAAAATAAATTAACATTCAATGAATTTAAAGTATTGTTTACACAAAAATATAACTCATATAATAATGATATATACAAAGTTGCGCAAGATCCAGAAATTCAAAAATCAGTAAGATTGCAATTGATGGACAAATCTAAATTACAAAATGGACATAGATTAGAAATTCAACCTGAATTTGTTAACCAAACAGAACAATTTAAATTACAAATATCAATTTTCCACATTCAAGGTAATTATAGAGAAGGCCAAGCTGTTGTAAATCAATCTGGTAATTTTGAATTAGTTTCAAGTCACGAAATTGAAGAAGAAAGTCAAAAATTTAACTATTACGTAAACGATACAATTTTTGAAAAAGAAAACAGTACTGTAACTTTTGAACAAGCAATTAATAAAATGTTAGAAATTAAAAACAATAACTGATCACTAAGTGATCAAGTCATTATTTTTAAACCGTCATTATCAATTGATTTCGGAGTTAATTCAAAATTTGCCATCAAGTTTTCATACGATGTGGATACAGAAAACAAGAATATTAATTTAACAGCAACTTTAATTTTGAAAAAGAACCCTAATCAAAACTTAAATGTTTCAAGTTCAAAAAACCTTCATTTTGAATAATAAAAAACAGAGTTTATTGAAAACTCATTTCAATCTCTTTGTGCAACACTTAATGTTGCACTTTTTTTAAACAAAAAGAGTCACAAGATTTATTTTATTTTAATAATAGTTTTAATAACTATAATGCTTTCTAAAACTTTGATTTTTTATTAAAGTTGTTTTGATTGCGTCTAATTTAAATAAATATAACTATTCATTTAATATTCTTAAAGTAAAAACTAAAATAAAAAAGTCAAGAACGAATTCTTGACTTAAGGCAAATTAAATTTTTATCTAATGATAAAAATTTAAATGTGGTGGGTAACCGACTTTTCTTTTATATAAAATCATTCTGTTCCGTTGTCGTCTTCAACGCTTCGAGCTTGTTTAATTTCTTAAACTTTATATAAAAGTGAACACTTCTTATACGAACTCCACCACCCTATCGTACAAGGTTATCCATTTGATTTTAACTAAAATCATATATATTATATCGTTTGCCAATAATAGTTGTCAAACAAAATATTAATTATTTTTAGATTTGTGTTTAAAATTAATTCTTTTCTAAGTCACCACCAAGTTCTAAAATCATGTCTCTTATTTTTGCTGCTTTTTCAAAATCAAGATTCTGTGAAGCTTCTTGCATTTGTGATCGCAACTTGTCAAAGATTTTTTCTCTTTCGGTAACATTTTTCTTTGTTTTGGTTTTTGCAATATTTTCAGTAATTTCTTCTAAAAGCTCTTCATTTTCAATAGGGTCATTTATTGGTTTAATAATAGTTTTAGGAACGATGTTGTGCTTTTGGTTGTATTCCATTTGAATAGCTCTTTTAATTTTATTATCATCAATTGTCTCTTGCATTGCCTTTGATATTGTATCGGCGTAAAAAATAACTCTTCCGTGATCATTTCTAGCGGCACGACCAACAATTTGAATAAGACTTGTTGTGTTACGCATAAACCCAGCTTTGTCAGCATCAAGGACACAAATAAGACTTACTTCTGGTAAATCTATTCCTTCTCTTAATAAATTAATTCCGATAACAACATCATAAATACCCTTACGCAATTTTCTTAAGATTGTGTTTCTTTCAAACGTATTGAACTCTGAATGAATATAGGATACTTTGATATTTTTAGAGGTTAAAAATTTGGATAATTCTTCAGCATTACGTTTTGTTGTGGTTAAAATTAATGTCCTATCACCATTTTTCTTTTGAATAGCGAGTTGGTCAAAAATATCATCCATTTGATATTGAGTTGGCTTTATTTCGATGATTGGGTCCAGAAGTCCAGTTGGACGAATGTATTGGGTAATAACTTCACCATCGGTTTTATTTATTTCATATTCACCAGGTGTTGCTGAAATAAACACCTTTTGAAAGTCATATTCTTCAAATTCATGAAATTTTAATGGTCTATTATCTAAAGCTGACGGTAATCTGAAACCATATTCTACCAAAGTTTCTTTTCTTGAACGATCACCATTATACATTCCATTCAATTGCGGAACCATTATGTGGCTTTCATCAATAAAGATGACAGCATCTTTGGGTAAATAGTCCAATAATGTATAAGGTCTTTCACCTGCTTCACGACCATCAATATATCTTGAATAGTTTTCAATTCCATTAACGTATCCAAATTCAGAAAGTGAGTCAATATCATTATTAACTCTTTCTTTTAATCTTTGATATTCTAAAAGTTTTTTTTCTTTTTCAAAAACACTAAGACGTTGTTCTAATTCAATCTTAATTTGTTCCACAACACGCTTAGTTGTATCTGGACTGGTTGTATAAGCGCTAGCAGGGAAAATTGTAAATGTTTTAAATGTTTTAATAACGTTTCTCGAAATTGGGTGAATCGTAGAAATTTGTTCAATTTCGTCATCAAAGAAATCAATACGAATATTATGTTCTTCCGTTCAAGATGGTGCTATTTCGATGACATCACCTCTTAAACTAAAGTCTCCACGGTTGAGTGTTAGTGGGTTACGATTGAATCCCATGTGTACCAATTTAATCATAAAATCACGTCTATTTATGGTCATTCCTACTTCAAGTGGGAAAAAGGATTGTTGATATTCTTCAGGGTTAAAAGCACCATAAATTGAAGCGACAGAACCCACAACAATTGTATCCCTTCTTAACAATAGTGCATTTACTGAACGATGGCGCATTGCTTCAATTTCTTTATTATTTTTAGAAGTTTTATCAATAAAAATATCTCTTGAAGGAAGATATGCTTCAGGACGATAATAGTCAAAGTATGAAACAAAATATTCGACTCTATTTTCAGGGAAGAAAGATTTAAGTTCACTATAAAGCTGACTAGCAAGTGTTTTATTGTGACTTAAAACCAAGCAAGGACGATTGATTTTTTGAATAACATTTGCAATTGTAAATGTTTTTCCACTACCAGTTACCCCTAAAAGCACTTGATTTTCAACTCCATTATTTAAGTTGTTTACAATTTGTTCAATAGCTTGTGGTTGGTCTCCTGTGGGCGCATAATTTGCGACTAATTTAAATTCTTTTTGTTCTTGTTTCATAATACTCCATAACATTAATTTTAATATAAATAAATTTATATTAAAAAATATATATAATTAAATTAGTGTAATTAAGTAATTTTTTCATTGGAATCAAGGATAAAAATATACTGCTTATATTAAAAAAGTAATTTATTAAAGTTTTCAACCAGTGTTTTGATAAAAAAGAAGTCTTTTTTGTTAAAAATTCTTTTTTATGAGCAATAAATTGTTAACATATGAAGAAGTATATAAGAATTTAAAGTTACTTCCACTCACAAAACAAAAAAATAAATAAAAATCAAAATTTAAGGGGAAAATAATGGGCTTTTTTAAATCATTAAAGGATAGAATATTTAATTCAAAAGACAACAAAGTTGAACAAATTGAAAAAAACATTGAAAAAGAGAAATTAAAAGAAATTCAAAAAAACAAAAAGACTGAAACATATATTGCGGGACTTTCAAAATCTAATAACTCATTCAGCGAAATGATACGTTCTTTGGAAAATCAACATAATAAGATTGATGAAGATTTTTTTGAAGAGTTAGAAGAAATTCTAATAATGTCTGATATCAGTGTTAAATTAGTTAATATCATTATTGAAGAAATCAAAAGAGAAGTAAAAAACGAAAATATTGAAGATCCTAAATTAATTAAAGAAATAATTGCTGATAAATTATTCACAATTTATACTTCTAATTCAATCGTTAACACAACATTAAATATTGAAAAAGGACGTTTAAATGTAATTTTAATGGTAGGAGTTAATGGTACTGGTAAAACAACATCAGTTGTGAAAATTGCAAATAAATTAAAAAATGAAGGTTATAAGGTTCTTGTGGCAGCAGGAGACACCTTTAGAGCTGCAGCAGTAGAGCAATTAGAAGTGTGAGCTTCGAGAACAAATATTGATTTGGTAAAGCCAAATAATAATGAAACTGATCCAGCCGCAGTTACTTTTAGAGCTTGTGAAAAAGCAATCAATGAAAATTATGATGTTTTATTAGTAGACACAGCAGGAAGACTACAAAACAAAGTTAACTTAATGAACGAATTATCAAAAATGAATCGTGTAATTTCTTCAAAAATTGAAAACGCGCCCCACGAAACACTGCTTGTTATTGACGCAACCACAGGACAAAACGGGATTAGCCAAGCTAAAATATTTGGAGAATCAACCCCACTTACAGGAATTGTTTTAACAAAAATGGATGGAACATCTAAAGGTGGAATTATTTTAACCATTCGTGACGAGATAGGAACAAACGTTAAATTTATAGGACTAGGTGAAAAAGTTGACGACCTACAAGAATTTGATTTAGATAATTTTATATATGCACTAACTAAAGGATTAAGTGATGAATAAAAAAAGTGATGAAGAATTATTACAAGAAAGAGAACTGATAATAAATTTATTTGAAAAATATCAAGATTTATTACCGCGTTCTCAAAAACAAGCACTTTATTTACATCTTTTTGAAGACTTATCTTTTTCAGAAATTGGATCAGAATTAGCAATGACAAGAAGCGGAGCTTTTGATGCCGTAAAGAAAGGTAAACTAAAATTACAAAACATTGCGAAAAAAATTAACGATGAAAATATATAATATTAGAATAGATTAATTATTAATAATTAATAAGGAGACCCAATAAATGGAATACAAACGAGTTTTAATTAAATTATCAGGAGAAGGATTAGCTAATAAACAAAAATCACTTGCTATCGATTACGAGTTAGTGAAAAAATTTGCAACCCAACTAAAACAAATTACTTCACAAGGAGTAGAGGTTGCAATTGTTGTTGGTGGTGGAAACTTCTGAAGAGGAACCAGTGCCGAAAAAAACGGAATTAACCGTGTTAGAGCTGATTACATCGGAATGCTTGCAACAACAATGAATGCTTTAGCCTTACAATCGGGGTTTGAAAACAATGGACTACAATGTCGTGTTTTATCTTCTTTAACAATGGATCCAAAAGTGTGTGAAGTGTATGTTAACGAAAGAGCGAAAAAATATCTGCAAGACGGTGAAGTTGTTATTTTTGCTGGAGGAACAGGACGTCCCTTCTTTACAACCGATACAGCTTCAACACTTTTTGCTTCAGAAATTGAAGCTGATGCAATCTTAATGGGTAAAAATAATGTTGAAGGAATTTATGATTCAGATCCTAAAGTTAATCCAAACGCAAAACGTTTTGAAGAAATTACTTATGATAAAATTCTTGAATTAGATTTAAGAGTTATGGATCAAACAGCAGTATCAATGGCTAAAGATAATAACATAGAATTATTAATCTTTAATATTAATGAAGAAGACTCTTTAATTAGAGCACTTAATTCAGAAATCAAAAGTACGAGAGTACATAAATAAAAAGGAGTTTTATGGAATTAGATTTATATTTAATGCAATTAGAAGAAGAAAGTCAAAAAGCAATTAACAATTTTGATGTCCAAATGTCAAAAGTAGCTGTTGGTAGAGCAAACCCAGGATTAGTTAACAAAATCAAAGTAAACTATTACGACTCAATGATGAATCTAGACGAAATTGCTGCAGTTAGTGTTGCTTCAGCATTACAACTTTTGGTAAAACCTTATGATGTTGGTTCAATAAAAGATATTGAAAAAGCAATTAAAGATTACCACTTACCAGTTTCAATTTCAAACGAAGGAAATCAAATAAGACTGTCATACCCTGCAATGACAACAGAAAAACGTAAAGAAATGGTTAAACAATTAAATGGTTTAACTGAACAAGCAAGAGTAGGAATTCGTCAAGCTCGTCAAGATGTTAATAAAGCTATTAAAGCTGATTCTGAACTAAGTGAAGACTTACAAAAACACTATTTAGATGCAGTGCAAAAACAAGTTGACAAAAATATTGAAATTATTAACAAAATGTCAGAAGAAAAAGAAAAAGATTTAATGACAATTTAGTTGTTTGTATGAAAAATTTATTAAAACGTTCAATTAGTGCCACCATTTTATTTGTGGTATTAATACCATTCATTTTCATAACTTACTATGGCTTATTTCCAGGAAGGATAATAGGCTTTTGTTTTTATTTTCTTTTCACACTCTGAGCAAGCTTTGAAATTATTAAACATTTAAACTGAAATCCGTTTTCCAAAGTGTTTGCACTGTTTGGAATTGGATTAAGTTTCTTAATGCCCATTGATCAGCAACTTCGTTATATGTTTGTAACAACAAGTGATTTACCACATACAATTTCACTTGCAGGCGATTCGTTAGCGAATGCAATTAAACTTTATGCTTTTAGTCCAACAATTAATTCGTTGTCAATGATTAATTGAGTGGCTAGTGTAATTTGTTTAATTGTAGCAGCAATTTTAAGTTATAAACATCTAGTTTGAAAAGAACTCCTAATCGCAATTACAGTAACAATAATAATTCCCTTATTTACAAAAATCTTATTTATTATTAACATTTATAATATCTATATTTTATTAGCAATAGAATTAATAGCTATCTCAGTTGATACAAGCGCAATGCTTGGTGGAATGGCACTTGGGCAAAAATTTATTAAACGTAAATTTGCACCAAGAATAAGCCCTAAAAAAACCTGAGAAGGTGCAATTATATCAGTGCTTTTTGGAATGATTGTAGTTTTTTTAGCGACATCTCTAAGCAATTGAACAAACAACTCATACACAACAATTTTTAGTTCTAATTTAGCGATAGTAACTGCAGTTATTTTTCTACCAATTGTAACCATTTTAGGTGACTTACTTTATTCATTATTTAAAAGAGTTTTAAAAATAAAAGACTTCAGTAATCTTATTCCAGGACACGGAGGTATTATGGATCGTTTCGACAGTGTTTCAGTTTTAACAATAGTTTTTAGTTTAATTTATGTCTATGCTAACTAAAGAACAAATTTCATTATTTGAAAAACGATTCTGAGCCTTTTGCCAAGAGTGTGGATTTGAACCAACATATAATTTTGTTTCGTTCAGTATCAAAAAAGTAACATACAACGAAATTAGTCAAGAACTTGAACTTGATATTGTGTGTGATCATCATATTGATATTAATGAGTTTAAACAATTTATTGCGGCTACTAAAAAATTTCCATACAAAGTAACAATTAGTCTTTCTGTACGCTATACAATCTATGATGAAAATCTTGTCATGGATTATCTTGATTTTTTCTTAAATAAAGAAGATCCAGAACTAGCTAGTTTTTTAAGAACTATTCCTCGTAAAAATATTCAAATTGTTGACACAGCTTATTTAACAATTACTTCTGAATCAAAACAATTTTTAGAACAGATTCGTAAACACGAACAAAAAATAAATTATTACATTGATGCTTGTGGTTTTGAACACTTGCTTTTAAAAATGGTTTGAAATAAACCTACAACACGAAAAAATGCTCAGCTTGTTGCGCAGGCTATTCAAGACTTTAAAGACCAGCCGGCACCCAAGCCGAGTGCACCAAAAACTTTTGAAACAAAAACTTATCGCCGTTCATCAGCTAAAGATTATAAAAAAATCACTTTAAAAGAAGCAGAAGGTGAATTTGAACCCAATGTTGAGGTAAGTGGTCAAATTGTCAATATTGAAGAAAGACAACTAAAAGCAGACTTTAAAATTCTTACTTTTATCATCAGTGATTTTACTGAGGCTATTACTGTAAAAGCTTTTAACTATGATAATAAATTTAAAGAAAATCAATTTGTTACTGTTAAAGGAACATTAGAACAGGATAACTATCTAAAAAGAAAAATTTTAAGAGCAAACGTTATTGAAGAATGTCCACCACTTTGACATAATAAAATCGATGATTCAGAGTATAAAAGGGTAGAATTAGCACTGAGAACAAACATGTCTACTCAAGATGGAGTTGTGTCAGCAACAGACTATATTGAAACCGCAAGAAGATATGGTCATAAAGCTTTAGCCATTTGTGATACTGACGGTGTTCAAGGATTCCCTGAATTTTATAATAATACTAAAAAACTCGATGATTTAAAACCAATCTTTGGAGCAACTCTTTCAGCAATAACTAAAGATAATGAATCAGTTATTGGCCCAGGTGATTATGAATTAGATAAACAACGTTATATTGTCTTTGACTTAGAAACAAGCGGACTAAGTCCAGTATTTGACGAAATTATTGAATTTGGGGCTGTTGTTATTGAAAATAGTGTTGTTACCGAAAGAATTCAATTTTTCATTAAACAAGATAAACCAGTTAGTGCTTGAACTACAGATTTTACTGGTATTACTAATGAAATGTTAAATGAAAAAGGTATTTCAAGAGAAGAAGCTGCACAAAAAATTCATAGTCTTCTTTCAAGTGGTGTGGCAGTAGCTCACAATGCTAATTTCGATATTAGTCACTCAAAACAATTCTTTAAGAAAATGAATATGCCTGATATTACAATTAAGGCTATTGACACCATGAATGTTGCAAGACTTTTATTCCCTTACTATTCAAAATTTAGATTGGGATCAGTGGCTAAAAAATTAGATGTTCTTTATGATGAAGCTAAGGCTCACCGTGCTGACCAAGATGCTAATGTTTTGGGTGATGTTTGAATAAGAATGATCGCAATGCTTAAAAAAGAATTAAAAATATTTACTTCACAACAGTTACGTGATTATATAGATCCCTTATTCTATAAGAAAAAATTCTCATATGAAGTAAGATTGCTAGCTAAAAATCAAGCCGGACTAAAGAAATTATTTAAAATCATCTCAAAAGCAAGTACTGAAGATTATCATAATGGATTAAGAGTTTTTCTTGAAGATCTAAAGAAAAATGACGATATTTTAATTGGAACCTCAACACACCTTTCTTATTTTTGAAATACTGTCTTTACTGGTTGTTTTGAAGATATTGAAAAGCAGATTCAAACTTATGACTATATTGAATTTGCGCCTATTTCCACATATAACTACAAAATTAAACGTGGTGAATTAACACAAAAAGATATTGAAGAAGCTTATCTTTTTGTAATTGAACTAGCTAAAAAATACAATATTCCTTGTGTTGCTGTTTCTGATGCAAGATATATCGACGAGATTGAAAAAATTGTTCAAAACGTTTATATTTTTGCAGATGGAATTGGAGCCAAAAAACACTGACTATACAACTTTAGAGATAAAACAAATTCTTCTGATCATTACCCGGTTTTAAATTACAAAACAACAAAAGAAATGCTAAAAGAATTTGAATTCTTAGGTGATGAAAAACTAATTAAAGAAATTGTTATTGATAACACTCATTTAATTGCTGATCAGATTGAAAAAGTTGAAGTAATTAAAAAAGAACTATTTAAACCAATTTTTGATGATAGTACTAACAAGCTTCGTGACTTAGTTTATAAAACTGCTTACGAAAGATATGGAGATAAACTTCCAGAAGTCATTGAAAAACGGATTGTAAGAGAGCTTAAACCTATTTCTGAAAATGGTTATAGTGTTATTTATTGAATCAGTCATAAACTAGTTAAAAAATCTAACGATGATGGATATGTTGTTGGTAGCCGGGGAAGTGTTGGATCTTCACTTGTTGCTAACCTTTCAGGTATTTCTGAGGTTAACCCTCTTAACCCACACTACTTATGTCCAAAATGTAAAATGTTTGAAATGTTTGAACCCACAGCGGAAGTTTCAAGCGGTTGAGACTTGCCTGATAAAATTTGTCCAAAATGTAACGTCGAAATGATTAAGGATGGACATGCAATTCCATTCGAAACATTTTTGGGATTTAACGCTGATAAAGTTCCTGATATTGATTTAAACTTCTCTGGTGAAAACCAATCACAAATTCATAACTATATTCGTGAACTCTTTGGAGAAACACACACATTCAGAGCCGGAACTATTTCAACTGTCGCTAACAAAACAGCCTTTGGATTTGCTAAAAAATATAATGAAATTGTAAACCCAGAATCATTCCCCTTCTCAACAACATATATTGATTTCTTGGCTTCTAAGTCAACAGGAGTCAAAAGAACAACAGGTCAACACCCTGGGGGAATTATTATTGTTCCTAAAGAATTTGATGTTGAAGACTTTACTCCGATTAATTACCCAGCAAATGATACTCAAAGTGATTGAAAAACAACCCACTTTGATTTCCACTCGATTCATGACAACTTGCTAAAACTTGATATTCTAGGACACGATGATCCAACTGCGATTAGAATGTTAGAGAGACTAACAAAAGTAAAGGTTAAGGATATTCCTAAATCTGATTCTAAAGTTATTGAATTATTCTCATCAACAGCTTCGATGGGAATCAGTCCTGAAGATATTTATAACGAAACTACAGGCGCTAAAGGTCTTCCGGAATTTGGTACACAGTTTGTTCGTCGAATGTTACAATCAGCCAAAGCTAAAAAATTTTCTGATTTAATTTCACTTTCAGGACTTAGTCACGGTACAGACGTTTGAACTGGTAACGCGGAAGAATTAATTAAAAAATATGGTTTTAGCTTGTCTCAATTAGTATGTTGTCGTGACGATATTATGATTGCTTTAATGTCATATGGCGTTGAACCTAAGAAAAGTTTTGACATCATGGAAAAAGTTAGAAAAGGTAAGGGTCTTACTGAAGATGAAGAAAAACTTCTTCAAGAAAATAAAGTTCCTGACTGATATATTCAATCTTTAAAGAAAATTAAGTATATGTTCCCGAAAGCCCACGCTACTGCTTATGTCATTATGGCTTGAAGAATTGCTTGATTTAAACTTTATTATCCGCTAGAATATTATGCAACCTATTTTACAACTCGTACAGACACGAATGAAATTCAAACCCTTTCAGCAGGTAAAGAAGTAATTGATAACAGAATTGTTCAATTACACAAAATGATTAAACAAAAGCAAGCAACAACTAAAGAAGAAAACTCTCTAGATGGTTTAGAAATTGCCCAAGAGCTGTATGCTCGTGGATTTAAGATAACTAATGTTTCTTTAGAAAAATCTCTTGCTAAAGAATGAAAAGTTGATTATAAACAAAAAGCCTTAATACCTCCTTTCATAGTTGTTGATTCCCTAGGTTTAACAGTGGCTGAATCTATTGTTGAAGCTAGAGAACAAGACGAATTTTTATCTGTTGAAGATTTATTGGATCGAACAACAATTAATAGTCGTATTCTAGAAAACTTAAACCAATTAGGTGTTTTAGACGATCTTGATGAAAATAACAATATCAGTCTCTTTTAATAATTTTCAAAAATCCCGTGCGGGATTTTTTTAATATTCCTTATAATTAATAATTGTGGTAAGCAATTATGAATAAGGAAAAAACAATTTTAACAATTGATAATACAATAAGCAAAAATCAAGACACCTTTGCTAATTTTAAACTTATAAATGATTCCTTTCTAAACCAAGATACCACATCTAATATATATATATATATTAGATGCCAAATAATAAGCAATCTTCGTGATCATGAAAACTACAGATTTTTAGTATCTAGAAACACAAAAAACAGTTACTTAGAAAGTACTGAATTAGTACTCCTAAATACTGATAAAGATACTCAAGACTATAATTCTTTTTTAAATGGTTCACACAATAATATAAAAAATAATAATGCTCCTAAAATAAGATTTAGAGAGTATAAAGAAAATTGAAAAAATGATAATTTTTCCAACATTTTTGATTTTATTTCGGATAAAGGGCATCCGGAATTACAAATTTTATCCACCTTTAAAAGAGATGGGATGATTCCAAGAAATTTAGATATTCACACTAGTGAAATAACAATTAAAAACTATAAAAAAATTGAAAAAGGTGATTTCGTTAATCACTTATCTTCATATCAATACGGTTTTTCATATTCAGATTTTGTAGGTATAACATCGCCTGCTTATGATAT
>NZ_JAFFTD010000002.1 GCF_016924775.1 [Mycoplasma] gypis | reverse complement strand
TAATAACATAGTTATTAAAGGTTTTTACCATAATAAAAACATAAAAAAATAAATTTCGGCAAAAAAATTAATTTATAATTCTTATATGTTTGACTTTATAGGAAATAGAATACAAAAATCAATTGAAAAAATGAATAAAAAGACATTAATCAAAGAAGAAGATGTTTTAGAAATTATTCGTGAAGTAAAATTGTCACTACTTGAAGCCGATGTTAACTTAGAAGTTGTTAAAGAATTTACAAAAGAAGTTAAAGCAAAAATTCTTGAAAGTGGAAAAATTGGTAATCTTGATGCGCAACAAACTGTTATTAAGATTTTCCAAGAAGAACTTGTAAGAATTTTAGGAACAAAAACAGTAAATCTTAAATTTGAAAATAAACCCACAAAAATTATGATGATTGGATTACAAGGAAGTGGGAAAACAACAACAACTGCAAAATTGGCAACATACTTAAGAAAGAAAAAATTTACACAAAATCCTTTAATGGTAGGAGCTGATATTTATCGTCCTGCCGCAAGAGATCAGCTAAAAACTCTTGCAAAACAAATTAATACTGATTTTTACACAAATAGTATTGATAATGCGCTTGAAATTGTTAAAGAATCACTGGAAGTGGCTAAGGAAAATCAAAATGACTTAGTCCTAATCGATACTGCTGGGCGACTTGCAATTGATGAAGAATTAATGAATGAATTAGTACAAATTAAAAAATATACTAAACCTGACTATATTTTTCTAGTTATTGATGCCATGTCAGGACAAGATATTATCAATGTTGCAAAAACATTTAATGAACACTTAAATTTAAGTGGGACAATTATCACTAAACTAGATTCGGACACTCGTGGTGGTGGAGCACTTTCAATCACTCACCTGTTAAAATTACCAATCCTTTTCATTGGTACCGGTGAGAAAATTTCAGCAATTGAAACATTCCATCCTGACAGAATGGCAAAAAGAATTCTGGGAATGGGAGATCTTGTAAGTCTTGTTGAAAGCGCTTCAGAAAACATTGATGAAAGTAAAGCTAAAAAACTTGGACAAAGATTTATAAGTGGTCAATTTAGTCTAGATGATTTAATGGAAACCATGAATCAAATGCGTAAACTCGGAAAAATGACTAAGATAATAAAAATGATTCCGGGCCTAGGAAATAAAATTAATGAAGAGCAAATTGAAAAAGCTGAAGAAAAATTCAATGTTTACCGAATTTTAATTAGTTCAATGACTAAAAAAGAACGTAAAAACCCTAAACTTTTAAAAGATCCTTCACGTAAAGAAAGAGTTATTAAAGGTTCAGGAAGAAGTGCTAGAGAGTTTAACTTACTACTTACTGAATACGAAAGAATGGCTAAACAAATGAAAGAAATGTCTAATGGACACGGTGGTGGTTTAAGTTCATTAATGAAAAGCAGTGGTTTATTCTAAAAATAATTTAAAAGTTAACAAGGTTCATCTTGTTAACTTTTTTATTATTCAATTTCAATACCAAGTTTTGATTTTAAGTCATCAAACTCAAGAATTTCTGTTTCCAAAGCTCTTGCCTTAGCTAATTTTGAACCAGGGTTCTGACCAACAATTAAATAGTTGGTGTTTTTAGAAACTGCAGAAGCAATTTTTGCACCACGCGAAATTAATTCTTTTTCTAAAGTTTTTCGTGAAAAATTAAAAGTTCCAGTTATAACAAAAACCAAATTAGAAAGCTCAAGTGATTTTTGATTAGATTGATGTTTTAAATTTAAATCTAAGTCTAATAAGTCCTTAACCATTTCTTGATTTTCTTTAATTGCTACAAACTCTTTTAATGAGTCTATGGTTTTTTCACTAAAACCATCATAATCAGCCAGTAAATTAAAATCGTATTCTAAAAAATTACTAAATGTTTCAATCTTGCTAGCTAAAAAATATGCTGCTTTTTCTCCAATATGTTTGATTGAAATTCCAAACAATAATCCAGCTAATCCATTTTGTTTTGATGCTTCAATATTTTCTAGAATTTTATCGATTTTCTTTTCTTTAAAACCTTCAAATTGCATAATTTCATTGCGATATTCTTTTAAATAATAAAAATCTTTGTATGATTTGACATAATTATTATTAAATAAGAATGTTACTATTTTTTCTCCCAGTGTGTCGATATTCATCGCTGGTTTGGAAACAAAATGAATTAATTTTTTAAGTAAAACTTCTGGACAATTAGGATTTTGACAATATTGATCAATTGCAGTTTCAGAGTCAACTAAGCTTGAAAAACATTTTGGACATTGAGTTGCACGATTATATAAAGTAGAAGTTTTATTTTTAACAGTACCAATAACTTTTGGAATAATTTCACCAGCTTTTTTAATATAAACTAAATCGTTAATATCAATATTTAACTTCTTAATATAATCATAATTATGAAGTGTTGCAGCACTAATTGTTGAACCACCTAAAAATACTGGTTCCAGTTCAGCATTATAGGTAATAATTCCTGTTCTTCCAACGGTTGGAAAAATGCTTTTTACTAAAGTTACTGCTGTGTCGGGTTCATATTTAAAAGCAATTGCCCAACGCGGAAATTTTTGTGTTTGTCCTAATAAATCATAATATTTAATTTCATTAAGTTTAATTACAACTCCATCAGTTTCATAGTCAAGAGTTTTTTTAAGAGTTTTAAAATCATTAATTCAAGTAAAAATTTCTTCAATGTTTAAAACTTTTTTTCCTTCTTTTGTAACTGGGAAATTATTTTCAGCCAAGAAAGATCTAATTTCTTCAATTGAGTGAAGATTATGTCTTTGAGCATCAGTAATTCAGTAACAATATACTGAAAGATTTCGCTTTTGCGTCATTTCAGGATTTAATTGACGTAAAGTTCCACTCGCTCCATTCCGTGGATTTACCAGTGGTTTTTTACCTTCATTTTGTAATTGAATATTAATTTTTTCAAATTCAGAAAGTTTTAAGTAAATTTCACCTCTAATTTCAATATCTTCAAAATAATTAATATTAAGAGGTATTTCGTTATTTACTAAGATGTTATGAGTTACATCTTCACCAACGGTTCCATCTCCACGTGTTAAAGCTTGAACAAGCTTACCGTTTTTATAGTGTAAAGCAATTGAAAGACCATCGATTTTAGGTTCAATATAAAATGTAGGTATAAATTTAAGCTTTTCAATATTTTCTATTCATTTTAGTACTTCAGCTTTTTCATATGCTTTTTGTAAAGAAAGCATTTTTTCTTTATGAACAACTTTTTGAAAAACACTAGATGCTTGAGCACCAATGTTATTAGTTGGCGAATTTTTTAGCTCTTGTTCTGTAAATAAATCTTTGTATTCTTCTTCAAGTTGTTTTAAACGAACCAACTCTTTATCATAAATTGCATCCTCAACTAAAGGTTCATCTTTATCAAAATAAGCCTGATTTCAGGCTTTAATTTGATTTTGTAATTCGATTATTTCTTGCTTTTTATTTTTCATATTACACCTTGATAAATGAGTTTAATCATCATAAAGGTAACTGGAATGATTCAACTTGGAATAAAATTACCATTGCAGTTAATCCCATCATTAATAAAACACCTAGCATGTCACTGAATTTAGGTTTTAAGATTCTGTAATGTGTTCTTTTTGCATATGGATCATATCCACGGACAGTCATCGCATCACTTAAATCATTAGCTTTAGCGAATGAACTAACGAATAAAGGAACAATCAATGTAACGAATGCTTTAACTTTGTCACTTCCTTTTCCGTTTTTAAAGTCAACTCCTCTTGATGATTGTGCTTTCATAATTCTTGTTGCTTCGTCTAATAATGTTGGGATAAAACGCAAAGCAATATTAATTATCATGGTAATAATTTCACTCGGAAACTTTAAAAACTTCAACGGATACAATAAGTCGTTAATTGCTTTAGTTAATAAAACTGGTTTAGTTGTAAATGTAAGAATTGTAGTTGATAAAATAACTCCATATATTCTTACAGTAATACTTGTTGCTCGCATTACCGAAAAATAAGTTATTTGTACCACACCTGCAGGACCAAAGGGTGCTCAGTATGTTGTATTAATGATTGTTAAATCTCGATGTATCACAAAAGCATCAATGTTCTTTTCACCATTTAAAGGAATGAAATTATCAGTCGCTCCTTTAATTGTAAAAATATTTACTAAAAATAAAAATATTCCAATATAAATAGGGAGACGAATTTTTTTAATCAAAGAGCGAAAAGAACGTGTTGCTAATAAATAAATTATTGCAATAACAAAAATTAAAATTCCTAATGTTACAAAATGATCAATAACAAAAAATAAAACAATAAATAAAATGTTAGCAATGAATTTCAGTCTTGGGTCCATTTTATGAATTATTGTATCTAAATTGACATACTTACCAATAATTGCGTTCATTATACCCCCTTGTTTTGTTTTCAGTTATTAATTTGTTCAGCTAGCTGATTAATATCAGTAACTTTGCCGATTTTTACACCACGTGCTTTTAATTTGTTTACAAATGTTAGCAATTGTGTCGCTCTTAATTTATTTTCAATTAAACATTGTTCATCATTTAATACTTCATAAGTTTCACCATCGCGAATAATTTCACCATTTTTAAATAAAATACAACGCTTAGTTCAACGTAAAGCATTATCAAGGTCATGAGTTACGATAATAACTGTTTTGCCTTCTTCTTTATTTAAATTAGCGAACAATTGCAACATTTGTTCAACACCTGCTGGATCAAGTCCGGCAGTTGGTTCATCTAATATTAAATACTTAGGTTGCATTGCTAGAATTCCAGCAAGAGCAACACGACGTTTTTGACCACCACTTAAATTAAAAGGTGATCTTTGTAAATATGATTCAGGTAATCCTACCATTTTAATATATTTTTTAGCAAGTTTTTTTGCTTCTTCAACTGGAACACCCATTGAAACAGGTCCAAAAATAATATCCTTTTCAATTGTTGATTCAAAAAGTTGATATTCAGCAAATTGAAAAACAACTCCAACTTCTTTTCTTAAAGACTTAATATTTTTAATTTTTCTTTTAGTTTTTTCAACAACAATATCCATCTTTACAAGTTGAAGCTTATTTTTAGATTGATATCATTGCTTTTTATTAACATCAACATTACTAAAAGTAATTTTTCCAGAATCAGGAATAATTAGTGCATTTAAGTGTTCAATAAAAGTGGTTTTTCCACTTCCTGTATGACCAATTATGGAAATAATTTCGCCTTCTTTGATATCGACGCTGATATCTTTTAAAACTTGTATATGAGTTGGAAGTTTTTTATCAAATTCCTTGGAAATTTTTTCAACTTTTATCTGCATATCGCCTCGATTAGTTCTTCTTCATTATATGTTGGCTCAACACCGTCAACCATTTCACTTAATTTATAAATAAATGGTGAATCAATCTTTGCTATTTCAACAATTTCTTTATTATTTAAAATATCTTTTGGACTTCCTGAAGCAATTAACTTACCGCCGCTAAAAACAAAAAGTTCATCAGCTAAAATAGCTTCATCCATGTCATGAGTAACAGAAATCAGTGTTTTTTCAGTTGTTTTATGTAAATTATGAATTATTTCTAAAACTTCATGTTTTCCTTTTGGATCAAGCATCGAAGTTACTTCATCAAAAATAATAACATCAGGATCTAACGCAAGAGTTGAAGCAATTGCAACTCTTTGCTTTTGACCACCACTTAAATTTTGCGGTTCTCTATCCAAAGCATCAGACATCGAAACTAATTTAGTGTACTCTTCAATTTTTTCACGCATTTTTTCACGTGTGATCAATTTATTTTCTAACCCAAAAGCAATGTCATCCTCAACTGTAGCACCAATAAATTGGTTATCAGGATTTTGAAAAACAATTCCAATTTTATTTCTGATTTTTGACAAATTTTCTTTCGAGTATAAAATATCATCAATTCAAATTTGACCTTCAGTCGCTTTATATATCGCAGAAATTAATTTTGAAAGTGTGCTTTTTCCTGAACCGTTATGACCAAGAATCCCAATATAATGACCTTTTTTAATTTCTAAATTAATACCTTGGAGTGCATATGTTTCGCTATCGGGGTATTTATAATACAAGTCTTTTATTTTTATCATTTCATAATTATATAATACTTACTATTTTTAATAAGTATAAAGTACATATAGTAATGAAAAAAACTTATTAAAAAAACTTAAAATATTTTTGCTTTTTTTAATAAATAAAAAAATAAAAAGCACAAAAGCTTTTTGTTTTTTATATAAATTGTTTTATTTAGCTTTTCTTGCTAAAAATTCTTCAATAATTTCTGGTTTTAGTGTTCCTATATAAGGTAAATTACGCATTTTTTCTTCAAAATCAAATCCGAAACCAACAACAAATTCGTTTCCGACTAAAAATCCGCAATTATCAACCTCATAATTGTTAACTCTTCCTGATTTTTTATCTAATAAACTTAAAACTTTTAAGGATTTTGGATTTCTTTGGCTAAGCATAGCAATAACTTTTGAAATAGTTCTACCTGTATCAACAATATCTTCAACAATTAAAACGTCTTTATTTTCAATTTCATTAGCTAAATCTAAAACAACTTTAACACTTCCTGTTGTTTTTGTGCCACCTTCATAAGAAGATATTGTCATAAAATCCATAACAAAATCCACTTCAACACTTTTAATTAATTGTGCTAAAAAAGGAATTGAACCCTTTAGAATACCAACAATAATTAAATCCTTGGAATCTTTGTACTCTTCATTTACTCATTTTCCAAGTTCTGCAATTCTTGTTTCTAATTGTTCTTGGCTAAATAAAATTTTTTCAATTCTTTTATCCACGCTATCCCCCTTAAATTAATGATGAATATTTTTCAATAATTTCTTTAGCTTTTGCTAAAACTTCTTGTTCAGTTAAATTATTTGTGTCTATTACTTCATATTTTAAATTATATTTTTTTGCTAATTCTTCAAATGTTGCTAAATAGCTTTCATGTAATATTTTAAAATAGTCAATATTTTTTTCTCAATTATCGATTTCAGATTTTCTTCCCCTTTGAAAAATTCTTTTTTTGAATGTTTCAAAATTTATATCTAAAAATATTGCTAAATCAGGTAGCTCATGCTCAGTTATTAAATGTTCAAATAAAGCATCGTAAGCTTCTAAATATCTTTTTCCTTTTTGCATCAAATTAATCTTTGCAAAAATATAGTGTTCAAGACTGAAACGATCTAAAAATATATGATCCTTTTTAGGGTTTAACCCTTGAGCTTGATAGTCATCAATTACTTTATTAAATTTTGTTGAATGACTTTCAACAATATATGATTGAAACCCAATTGTTAAATCAGGTTTTTTTTCATAAAGTCATTTTAAAAAAGTGTTAAATACTTCATCGTCTTCGTCAAATTCAATTAACATCTTTGATGTTTTATACTCTTTGTGCAATTTTTCAGATAATGACGATTTACCTGAAGAAATCATTCCGCTTATTCCAATTATCATCTTCTTCTCCTTAATTTATTAGACTAATTTTAATATAAAAAATCGTTTCAAACTATAAAAAAAATTGCTTTTTTTTCGACACAAAAAAATGATATTTAAGACTGAAAAAGGTTTGGAATATTAAGTTTGAAAAACACTGTTTTTTTTACTGATTTTGCTGTTTTTTTGTAAATTAAAAACAGTCAATAGTAATTGACTGTTCAATAAAAATGACTAAGATATTTTTTTGATTATGATTGTGTATTTGTTAGGAGCTTCAACTTCAACTTCATCATGAACTTTTTTACCTAAACAAGCTTTTGCTAAAGGACTGTGGTTTGAAATTTTATTAGCAAAAGGATCAGCATCAAGTGAACCAACAACTTGGAATTTTTTTTCTTTTTTTGTTGATTTAACCATAACTGTAACAGTTGAACCAATAGTAACAACTGAGTTATTTCCACTTTCGTCAATTAGTTCATAATTATCTAAAATATGTTGCAATTCTTGAATACGTGCTTCGATTTGTGATTGTTTATCACGTGCTGCATCATACTCAGCATTTTCTGAAAGGTCCCCTTGTCCACGAGCTTCTTTAATTTCTTCAACAACTTGTGGTCTTGCAACATCTAAAAGATACTTAAGTTCATTTGTATAGCTATCTAAAAGTTCTTGTGTTAAAAATAATTTATTTTGATCTGTCATTGTTACTCCTTAATTTCTTGTTTTTTAGCTATTAAAATAAAATGTAGAGACTTTATTTTTTCTTTTTCGTAAGAATATTTATTATCTTCTAAAAAGTCAGTAATTTTTTTAACTTCTTTTTTATTGTATTTATTATAAACGAAAATACACATTCCCCTATCTTCTAAGTAGATTAAATTTTGTTTTAAGTCTTTAATTCCTTCTTCAGAATGAGGGTTTAAAAGTACAAGCATGTCTTGTTTTTTATCAAGAGCCGCTACTTTTATGGCATTTGGTGTTGTTTTTATTTCTCTTAAATTTTGATAGTCTTGATATGTAATTGTTGATTTTTCAGAATTCATTGCAATATTTAGTGCAAAATAATTATCAACTTTATCATCAATATAAGCGCTTTTAAATTTATTAATTAAATAAGAATTTACTACAAATGCTGTAAAAAATTTATTAGCCTTTGAATTTTTAGTTTTCTTTTCTAATTCAGTAAAAATTGTTGAAAAATTAGGATTTTGTTCACTTGCTTCTAAAAAGATTTTGTTTTCATTTTCAAGTTCATATTTTTCTTTTAATTTTTTAACTCTTTTACGAAAAACAATAAAACCAATAATACCAATAATCATCACAACAAAAAGCGAAATTAACAAACCTGTTTTTCAGGGTTGTCAATTTTGAATTTTTTCACTAATGCTATAGGCATAGCTAACGATTAAATTATTCTTCAAATTCTACTTCTTCCATAAATTCTTCGTGAATTTGTTGAATGATTTTTAACTCATCTTCTTCAAGAGGAGAAAGTGTTTCACGGTCTTTTTTGAAAGCGATACATTCATCATTGCTTAAATCTAATGCAACTAAATAATCATCACCATTTTCGCTATATTCATAAAGAACAAGCATTTCTTGCTCTTTATCTTCTAAGAAAACTTTAATTTTTCTGTTTGGGTCGTTTAAATTTATCTTCATATTATTAAATTTTACCTTTTTCTGTATTTAAACAAAAAGCAATTATCTATTTTTTTAATTTAAATAAATAATTGCTTTAGTGAGTTTTGAATTATTTTTTGAAATAATAATTTAAAAAATCTTCAAGAATGAGTTGAGCTGCTAATTTATCTTTATGACCTTTGCGTTTTTTTCTTGAATAACCAGCATCAATTAAAATTGATTCTGCTCCTATTGTCGATGAGTGTTCATTAACTAAAGTTACTGGTAATTGAATTTCTTTTTCTATTTTTTCCTTGAATTCTTCTACCATTACTGTTCGCTCACTCTTTTGATTATTAAAACGCAATGGGTATCCTAAGATAATCGCATCTATATTTTTATATTGATTTTGATAATTTTTAATTTTTAAAATTACTTGATCAAAATCATTTTCTTCAAATCGAAAATTTTCTAAACCCGTTGCAATTATACAATCCGGATCGGTTATTGCAAAACCGCAAGTTCTTGTTCCAAGATCCAGGGCTAATTTACGCATTTTTAATAACTTCTAGGAAGTAATTTTGCAAGTCTTGATCGTTTTCTAAAGCAAAGCTTCCTTGACTAACGATTGCATTACCCCCACCTTTTCCATTGTATTTTTCAAGAACTGTTTTCAATATTACATTCGATGGATATGTTTTTGAAGCAACTACAACAAAAACCTTTCCTTCGCTAATTGTATATGCAACCACTAAAGCTGATGCAAATTTTTCCCGTAATTCCACAGCAACTTTTTTGGTTTGTGACATATCATCAATTGATACTAAAATATAGTCTTTTGAGTTAATATTTTTAATTTCAATGTGATTTAAGTCTAAACTTTGGTTTTGTTTTTGTTTATATAATTCTTTGAAATCTTCACGAAGTTGTTGTTCGTTTTCATTTAATTCATCTAAATATTGTTCTTTTTCAATATTGTTTTTAGCATTATTTTTTGCAATATTAAATACATAGCTTTCGTTTAATGATTGATTTTTAGTAATAAGTGTGTTCAATAATTCGACTTGTTTTGAAATTTCTTCATCAAAATATTGTGAAACTAATTTATTTGATGTTACAACTCTTAAACGGTAAATTCCTGTACCTTTGCTTTCAACAGAGACAATTTTAAAATCTTCGATAAATCCTGTGTGTTCAACGTGTGTTCCACCACATAAATCTTTAGTAATACCATCAAAAACAACAACTCTTACTGCATTTTGATCGTGGTAATCACTTTCTTCAATTGTCATATAAGCACCAAAATCTTCAGCTTCTTTAACGCTCATGATTTTGTATTCACGATTAACGTCCATTTTTATATATTGATGCATTTTTTCTTCGATTAATTTAATTTGTTCTTTTGAAGGTTTTTTATCTGCTGGGAAGTCAAATGTAAAGTATTCAGGCATGATGCTTGAACCTAATTGTTCAATTTTTTCACCTTTGAAAATTTCTCTTAATGCTGAGAATAGAATATGTGTAGATGAGTGTCCACGCATGTAGCCTTCACGTTTTGGCTGATCTACATAACAATCAACTAAAGCATCTTTTTGAATTTTTCCTTTTACTTTATGAATGTGATTTCAGTGTTTATCTTTAAATACATCAATAATTTCTATTTCATTATCATTTTGAATCATTTTTCCATAGTCATGGAATTGTCCACCACTTGTTGCATAAAATGGGGTTTTGTCTAAAATTACATATGAATAATCGTCATCTGAATCGCTTTGTTCAATTTCTTCATAATCATTTAATAAATAAAGAATTTTTGAACCTTTATGGGTTGTTTCTTCATAACCTGTAAATGTTGAAATTAAACCTTCAACTAAATCAAGCGAAGAAATAACTTTTTCCATTCCTGAAGCAACTTGTGAACGTGATTTTTGACGGTGTTGTTCTAAGTATTGATTAAATTCATTAATATCAATCTTAATATTTTTTTCAGCAAGAATTTCACTAGTTAATTCAATTGGGAAACCATATGTATCAAACATTTTAAAGGCAATATCAGTTGAAATTGAACCATTTTTTTCAATTTCTTTTTCAAGAAGTTTTTCACCTTGATTAATAGTTTTTGAAAATAGTAATTCTTCATCTTTAATAATTTTTTCAACATTTTTTACATCAATGTCATAAATTAAAGAATCTTTAACAGACTGAACAAGTTTATATAAAAAAGCTTTACCTTGAATTTTTAGTTTTAATCCTGAACGGTAACTACGACGAATTAAACGACGAATAATATAACCACGTCCGACGTTTGAAGGTTTTACACCATCATTAATAGCATTTACACTAGCACGCATGTGATCAGCAATGATTTTAAATTGAGTATTAATATCTTGTTGAGTTTTTTCTTTTGTAAAGTAGTTGTTAATATCATAACGATAATCAGTATATTTTTCAATCTCATGAATAATTGTTTGAAATAAATCAGTATCGAAGTTTGTTGGAACATCTTGAATAATTGAACAAATTCTTTCAAGACCAGCTCCAGTATCAATGTTTTTGTATTTTAATTCAGTGTAATTGTTTTCACCGTCATTATTAAATTGGCTGAAAACAATATTTCAAATTTCAATAAAACGATCATTTTCGATGTCATCTTTAATTAATTCAAGTCCTCTTGAATCATATTTTGGTCCACGATCATAAAAAATTTCAGTATCTGGTCCACAAGGTCCTTGACCAACATCTCAGAAATTAGTATCACGTGTTCCTTTAACCATGTGTGAAGGTTCAATACCTAATGAAGTTCATTTATTAAAAGTATCTAAATCTTCTTCATAATATGTAATATATATTTTTTCTTTCGGAAATTTCAAAACACCAAAAATAAATTCATAAGCAAATTCAATAGCTTCAGGTTTAAAATAATCACCAATACTAAAATTTCCTAGCATTTCAAAAAATGTGTGGTGGCGAGTTGTAATGCCAACATTTTCAATATCATTTGTACGAATTGATTTTTGTGAGTTTGTAATTCTTGGGTGTGGTGGAGTTTTTTTACCACTAAAAAAATCTTTAAGAGTTGCAACTCCACTATTAATTCAAAGTAGTGAAGGGTCATTTACTGGAATTAAACTTTTTGATTCAACTACTAAGTGTTGTTTAGATTCAAAAAAATCTAATCATAATTTTCTTATTTGTTTACTTGTTAACATATTAATCCTCATATAAAAAAGTTTTTAATTTATTTTTATAATAAATTTTATCTATTATTGCCCCACCTACAACCTTTTGTCCATCATATATAACAATTTGTTGTCCTGGTGTAACAGCTTCAGTTTCGTCATATGTAACTTTAATTTTATTATTATCCAAAATTGTCATTTGACATGGTATATCTTTTTGACGATATCTAAATTTTGCAGTTAAATTTTTGGGGTTTCATTCGTGAGCAATTTGATTAAAATCCGTAGCTATCATTTCATCGCTTTTTAAATAATCGCTATTGTCATCATTAGCAACGAATATTATTTTATTTTTAATGTTGTGTCCTACAACGAAATATGGTTTTTCGAAGCCACCTAAATTTAATCCTTTTCTTTGTCCTATTGTGTAATACATAGCCCCCTTGTGTTTACCTACTACTTTTTTAGTAGCTATATCCACAATATCACCGGGTTGGGCAGGAATATAATTTTCCAAAAAAACTGAAAATTTTCTTTCTCCGATAAAACAAATTCCGGTTGAATCTTTTTTATCAGCTGTAATTAATCCTAATTCTTGAGCTATTTGTCTAATTTGTGGTTTTTCGTATTCCGCGAGTGGAAAGAGACTTTTTGAAATTTGAAAGTTAGATAGTTGTGCCAAGAAATAAGTTTGATCTTTATTTTCATCTTTTGCTCTAAATAACTGATCACCTTCTGATTTTGCATAATGACCCATTGCAATCATATCTGCACCCAATTTTTGAATAGCATAATCTAAAAAATGTGCAAATTTAATATATTTGTTGCAAAAAATATCGGGATTAGGTGTTCTTCCTTTTTTGTACTCATTAATCAAATATGAAAAAACATTGTCTCAATATTCTTTAACAAAATCTACTCTGTATAAAGGAATGTCAAGTTTTTTAGCAACTTCACTTGCATCTAAGTAGTCTTGTTCTTGAGGGCAAATATCTTGCGAAATTTTATCATTTCCTAAAAAATCATTATTTAAGAAACTATCTCAATTACGCATGAACAAACCAATTACTTCATGACCTTGTTTTTTTAATAAATATGCGGCAACACTGGAATCAACACCACCACTCATTCCTACTACAATTTTTGCCATAAAACCCTTTCTTTTATAAATATTAAATTAAAACAATATTCTTTTAATTATACAAGAATTTAAAAACTTGTTTTTATTGTCTTTAAACAATTATCATAATTTAAATGCTAAAAAGAATATTTATCTTTTTATGAAAAACAAAGTTTAAAAATCAAGAAAAGTGTCACTAATTGTATTTTTTATTTTGATTTATAAAATAATTATTAGCTACAAAAACAAAGTTTAAAAATCAAGAAAAGTGTCACTAATTGTATTTTTTATTTTGATTTATAAAATAATTATTAGCTATAATTATATATATATAAAGTACGAAATTAGAAAAAAAGCTCTGTTATATAGTTACTTTTTAAAAGGACAAAAACGCTAAGAAACGCTGTAATAATTCAAAAAATAAAAAAAACTAATATAACACAACTGAGCCAAAAAATTCTTTTAAGTCTTTGTTGTTGAAATTATCGGTACGAAATTTAAAAAATATAAAAAAGTTTTTAAAAAACTCACAAAGAAGATCGAAAGTTTTAAAATCTAAAAAATCGTTTTTAAAATTAAAAATATATACATTTTCATAACCCTCGAAATTATTAAAAGCGTTATAAAAAAAATAATCTTCCTCGATCATGATGCCGGATTCAACACCTAAATTTATAATAATTTTTTTATTGATTAGATTTGGTAAATTCTTAAGTTGGCGAAATCTTGCAGACTTTAAACCGTGACAACGAGCGCACAAGGTTTGGAGATTATTCTCATTTAAAAAATAGTCGATGCGATTACGATGTTCCACAATGTGGTCGACTTGTAAATTAAAAGTCGAAAAACAAACAACACACCACGGCTGGCGTTTTAAATGAGAGTCGCGAAGTTTCAACCATTCACGAGAGTTATAAGGAAATTGTCAATTTATCATACGTGTTATATTATAAAGTTTAAAAATTCAAAAAAAACAAAAGGTAACACAGATATGAACGAAATTCAACAAGTTAATAACATAATTGACAAAACTATTCAAAAAATAATATTAAAAAAACAAATATTTAAGTTTGTTTTTAAACCCTCACAATATAAAAGCCAGATAAAAAAAATAGACGCCGAAATTAACGATACTATTAAAAAATACCAATTTTATTTATTTGCTTTAGATGTAAAAATAAGTAGCTACTTTTATTTAAAAAAAATAATACAAAATAGTGAAATGCAAAACATTAGTGACGCTTTAAAAAGAAATTTAAAAACCTCAATAAATTACAAAAAGCAACAAAAACTTCAAAACATAGCATTCGAGCAATTAAAAAACATTTTACAAACTCACTTTTTAGGAGCTAAATAATGTTAACTTTAAAAAAATACAGCTCTGAAGAAATGCAAAAAATTGCAAACCACTTTTATAACATATTAGCAGCATCACAAAGCAGCGAAATGTTAGAACATTTGCAAAAAAATAGATTAGTGCCGTTTTGATTCGAAGAAGTTGTAAACGAAGAAATTAACCAAATAAAAAGCGTAATTAGAGGAATAGAATCACAAAGCTATAAAAGAGACATAATATTTTTTTTAAAAGAACAGTTATATAACTGAGATAGCAAAGAAGTATATGACTTTTTATGAGACATAGAGTCTCCAGAAGTTGCTAGCATTTGAAACCGCGTAATTCTTGAATACATTGGCGACGAACTTAGCACATTAAGTAAATGAGCAAAAACAGTTTTAGCTCAAGCGTGCAAAAAGGGAGTTAACTAATGGAAAAAATAACACTAGGTAAAAAACAACTAATCATTTATGAAAGTGTTTATTTTATTAGAAACCTTGCAACAAGCGACAGAATGTTAAAACACTTAGAAGAAAAAAAACACTTATTACCCTGATGATTCGAAGACGAACTAAATGAAAAAATTTCTGAAATTAAAAAACTTATTAGAAACGAAGAAGATAACAACACAAGACAAAAGCTAATCAACTATTTAGAAGATGCAGTAAATAAATGACGAAAAGAAGAAGCGCTTGAGTTTGTAAAAACTATTAAAAACAAAAAAATAGCCGAAGCGTGAGGTTTTGACGTTGAAGACACCGTAACAAATTGTTTCGACAATCTTTGCAGATGAGCAAAATACAGAAACTTAACAAAGTGAAACGATGGAAAAAAATAACCAGCCACAGTATTTTTTAGAAAGTTTATATTTTTGAAGCAAGCAACTAATTTATACCCAAATTCAAAGGGACTTTTATAAGGCTTTTAAATTCAACAATCCCTTATTCGGGGAATATGTTGTTAATAATTACAATTTAAAAATTAAGCACATTAAAAAAATAATAAAAATTTATACACAAAAAAATACCCTTATTTTTATACAGCTTTTGCCTAAAAATAAACAAATACCAGACGTCGAAGCATGAAAAAAACGGGAAGAATTACACAAAGTTTTAGGGGAATTTATTAATACCCTACCAACTGAAGAAAACTATACAAATAACAGAATTTTAAACACTTTTTTATATTTTTTGGAATTATCTCTTAAAAATTCAAAACGGAGAAACTTCTTTATATATGAAAAATACAAAAAACAAATATGAAACAAACAAATACAAGAATTTAACACAAAACAAAAACAACAAGCCAAACAATTACAGCAATACCAGCTGCAAAGAATTAAACCCCCAAAAGCTTAACAACTATATTCGAGCAATTATTCGAAATATTAAAGCTTTGGACGAAGTAAAGACAATTACACTCGATAACACACCAAAAGTTCAACAAGGTTATATATTAGAAATTAAAAAATTATATAACTCACTTATTAAGCACCAAAAAACCCACCTAGGTTTTTTATTAAAAAATTACAGTCCTGAAATGTCTAAAAGCGTGTTTTTAAAGCACTACGAACAAAATAAAGTCAATTACGACTTCAATATTGCACAAACCTCAAACAGTTGAAAAAAACGTTTAATAAAAAAACAAAATACAAGCATTGAGAATTTTTTGAATAGTTATTTAAAACAAAATGGAAAATAATAAACCTAAAAAAATAAACGCCTCTTTTTTTGTTAATCGCCGAAGTGTGTGTGTTTGGTTTAAACAATACAAGCAACCGACTTATATGCGTGGCTTAGTTATTAAAGATCCCGAAATATATAACCGTTATATATTTGTTGATTGAATCAATAACGGGAAATGTTTTGCTTTTAATAACGAACAAGTCAACAGCATCGAAATAGATGGACAAAGATATAGAGCGAATAACATAAGTTGAAAGGTTGTAAATGAGTCAAAATATTAAAACACTGAAATTGTTAGAAGTGCAAATTGAAAACGTTAAGGGAGTAAAAGAATTTAAGAAAACCTTAACAGATAACCAAAACCTTAACGAGCTTTTTTTAGAACTACCAAACGGAGCAGGAAAAAGCACAATTTTAGACGCAATTACATATATGTTTATTGCTAAGAATACCAAAAATAAACCCCTAGAATTGCAAAATGTTTTAGAAGCAAACAAAATGCCGTTTATTAGCTTAATAATTGAGGTAGATAATAAAAAATATAAGTTAACTAATCAGCAACGACTAATATATCAAATTTACGACATTAGCGATATAAATAACCCCCTACCATTATGTTCAAAAAATACCCGTGCAGAGTATTCTGCAATATTGCAACAAATTATTCCAAATATTAAAGCGTTTTATTTATTTTCGAACGTGGATAACTTTGTACAACTTAGCTCGCTAGAAAAAAACAGAGCAATAATTGAAGCATTTATTCAGTCACCTTTTTTCGATGTTGAAGAGTTAAAAAAAATATACTTTAACAAATACCCACAAGCATCAGCACAAACTGACAAAATTGTAAATGCTTTAAATTATTTTTTACATAATAACGCTAATATTCTCGAAGCACGTAAACCCCTAAAAAAACAATTAAGCAAAATAACTACCAACCTAGACTTTGGGGGATTCTTAGGTAGCTTACAACCTTTTATTGAGCAATATATAGCACAAAAATACAATAATAACCCCCAACCGTATTTCGATAAAAAAGAAGATAGAGCCCTGTATTTTGTTGCATCTAAATTAGTCGAAGAATTAGAAACACAAAAACAAGCACAACAAGACAAAATATTAAGTATCAGTCAAAAAATGCAAGTATTAGATGACATAAATTTATGTATAAATATTTATTTAAATGATGTAATAAAAAAACTTGGTTTGGACTTTAGTGTTAAAACTTGAACAATCGATTCAAAAACACAGGAAGAAAAAACCGACTTTGAGATTTCAAAAAATTTTATACCATTGGAGCAACTAAATACAGCTAGTCAAATTGAGATAAATATACAAATTTGTCAAATGTTACAAAAATTTTATAACTTAAAAAGCTTTTTAATTATTGACAATGCTGAACGGTTGGATGCAAATAACCGTATTAATTTAGGACATAAATTTAATAACTTACAAATAATAGCAACCAAAGTTAAATAATTTATATGTTTGTTACATCTTTTGGCTCAAGTTCTGAAGGTTCAATGTATTTATTAAAAGACGAAGCAAATAACATTTTTTGTTTTGACATTGGAATAAATGTGTTTAGTACGCAATATAACAAGTATTTAAGCGATATTTTAAACGTGGAGTATTTATTTATTAGTCACGAACACATCGACCATGTCAGAAGCTTAAAAAAGTTTTTAATATATAACCCCAGAGCCAAAATAATAATAAACCCCAAAATTTTAGAATTTTTTAAACACACAAATAAACCTACATACAAGGACTTATATAACTTGCTACGCTTTAGAGTTATACTCCTAGAACACGGACAAACTTACGAAGATACAAAAATTAAAATAAAAGTCTTTGAGGTTAACCACAATGCAACAGCAAACAACGGATATATTTTTATAAATAAATTAAATAATTTTAAAATATTGTTTTTTACTGATTGTGGCTCATTTAACTACTCACTTGTTAATAAAAACGACTTTAATAATTTAAGCCTTTGTATGATGGAAATAAACCACGACGACCGCGAAGAAGTTAACACAAAAAAAGAACGAACACAATATTCAAATATCGGACATTTTTCAAGGTTTCAGGCATTGCAATTTATAAAGTGACTTAACGACGGACTAAATAATAAAAAGTGCAAATATTTATTTTTACATACTTCGACAACTAATTATTTAGATATTGCAAGAAACGATGAAATATTTAAACTTTTAAAACTGAATTTTTTAAGACTACCAGCAACACAATTAAAAAGAATAAAAATAACATGACAGAAAAACAACTAGAAACCAAAATAAAAACACTATTACAAAAAAATAACATATCTTACATAAAAATATTTGCGAATGCCTTTCAAGGGGCAGGACTTGCTGATTTGTTAATTTTTAATAAATATATATGTTATGCACTGGAATTAAAAACGGACTTATTTAGAAATAAACCGACAAAAATACAAATTGCAACAGCCTTAAAACACCAGAATAATATAATTTACCTTTTTTGCGATCAATGAAACTGAAACGAAATAATTAACGATATTTTAAAAGGGAACCACGCAAAGCTTAAACACTTGTCAAAAAAACAGCTTGAGTATTTTAAAACACAATTATAAACACGAAAAGAGCTAAAACCATGCTAGAAGATTTGGAATTATTTAAACACCAAAAAGATGCAGTAAAAGAAGCACAAAAATACGACCGCTATATTTTTCAAATGGGAATGGGAACAGGTAAAACATTAGCTTCATTATATTGATTATACGACCAGCAACAAAACCAAAATAATAACCTCCCAACCCTTGCAATTGTCGACCCTAATACTGTAGACGGCTGAATGAAAACAGCCCAAACGTTGGACCTTGATGTTGTTTTTTATAAAGGAATTGCAAAGATTAAACAGATACCAATAGAGCTTGAAAATAATAAACTTTATTTATTAACTTATGACAATTTTAGAAGTTGAACAAAAAAACAAATTGTAAAAATAAATAAAAAAATAAACCTCATTTTCGACGAGTCGCAAGCTCTCAAGGATCCTTATTCAAAAATATCTCAGACAATGCTAAAATATTCGCCTTATTTTAAAAAATTACTATTTTTAACCGGTGATCCATTATCGAACTCATTTGAAAATTTATATTTGCAGTTGTATCTGATTGGCGTTTTTGATCCCCTGTTTACATATAAAGACTTTTTACAACATTTTTGTATAACAATACCAAACCCCCGTCAACCTTGAAATTATAAAAACCCTCAGGTTATCGGCTATAAAAATATCGAGTATTTAAAAAGTCTATTATGATCGCGAGCATTTGTAATTGATTCAGATGAAGCTTTTAAATTACCCCAAACACACACTAATATATTACCTAGTCAAGTCGGACAAGAATACAGGAGCTTTTTACGACATAAGGTTTTAAAAGTTGGCGAAGACATTATACAGGCAAATAGCACAATAGAGATGATGCACAGTCTCAGAATGTTAGCCAGTGGAGTAATAAAAACAAACGAGGGCAACTATTTAATTGTAGACAATTCAAAATATAAAAAGCTATTGCAAATAATTAAACAATTACCGAAACAAAACATTGTCGTATTCTACAACTATAAAGCTGAAGTATTTTATATTAAGGAAATATTGAAACGCTTAAATATAAAGTATTTTGTTTTAAACGGCGAAGCTAATGAACTAGCCCAAGCAAAAGAAAGCAAAGAGCGTTTTATATTTTTAGTGCATTTTCAAAGTGGAGCAAGGGGAGTTGATGGAATGCAACATTTTAGCAATCATCAGGTGTATTTTTCACCACCTACCTCAGGGGAATTATATAAGCAGTCACTTAAAAGAGTGCACAGAATAGGACAAACAAAAGAAGTATTTTATTTTTACTTAACAACAACACATTCAATCGAACCCAAGATTTACGACAAATTGAAAAAGTCTCAAAATTTTACCTTACAAACATTTAAAAAATACGCTAACTGAAAGGAGTAATATGCAGCATATCGGCACTATTTACGAAGATAATGGCGAATATATTATTGAGCTAAAAAGCGAAGAATCTAAAAAAACTAGAAAAAGATCCCTAATATATACATTGCCTAAAAACCCACTTAAGAAAATAACAGAAGATGCTAAGTTTCTGACTGCAATATCGTTTTTTGGAAACAAAGCAAAACCCCAACAAATTAAAGAAATTTATGACCGTATAAAAAAAGAAAAAAAACAAATAACACAAAATCAAGGAGAAAAATAAATATGTCTATTAACTACCCACAAGATTGAAACCAAAGAGCAAAAGAAATTGCTCAAAATTCTATAAAACTAAAAGAGGGAGAATATAAAGCAATTATTGACACAGCTTATGTTGGTTATGATGATAAAGGGGGATACGAAGTTGTAAAAATTAATTACATCATTCAACAACCCGAAGAATTTAAATATAAAAAAATTGCAAGAACTTATGTATTAGACTCAAGCTACCCAAACCCTAAGAAAGTACTTATTGACCGCGACCAGTTTGACTCGTTAATATCAGGACTCGGAAAAATTTATACCAGTAAAGAAACACTTATAAAAGCATTGGATGAAATTAAGGGAAGGGGCGTAATAATCACCGTTTCAACACAAAAAAATAACCCAAATTATTTTAATTATTACATTAAAGCACTACCAACACAGCCAAAACAAATAAAAGCACTTGCACCAAACTTTTCAACACAACCACAACCAAACCAACAAACATATGTGCAATCACAACCACAACCAAACAGCGCGCAAAGTTGAGTAAATAGCCTTGACGACATAAATAATATTAGTGATGATCCTAACGAAATTTTTGAATTTTAAGACTTGGAAACATTAACAAAACACGAAGCACAAATATTAGATTCACTTACTGAAATAGAAAAAAAGCGACATACAAACTCGAAAATTGTACAACTTAAAACAAACCCCAACGATGAAGTATATACCCCTTATAGCTTAATTGCAGACGAGATGCAACACTGAGAGCACGAACTTAAAGACAAGGTTATATATTTACCTTGTGACACACCTTTTGAGCTATTTTGGCACCAAGACATTCAATTAAAACAAGAGCAAACCAACTCACAATTTTGAAATTATTTTCATAAGAATTTTAAGCGTTTAGGACTTAAAAAATTAATTGCGACATATTTGGAACATGATACAAATAAACAAGCTTATGTATGTGAGTACGAAGGGGGAAACGATGAAGATATTAACCAAATGACTAAAACCCCACTGCAAGGAAACGGAGACTTTAGAAATTCAGAAATGGAACAATTTTTTAAAGCTTGCGACTTGGTTATTACCAACCCACCGTTTTCACTTTTTAAGGAGTTTTATTTACTATTAAAAAAATACAATAAAAAATTTTTAATAATTGCCCTGAACCTTGCTTGTCAATATTCTTTTGTTCGTGACGATTATTTTTATAAAAATAGTTTCAATTTAGGTTATACCATAACAAAAGCACCCTTTGTAAATTTTGCGAACCGTCAGGAAGAGGGAATACAAAAACTAAATATGAATGGGTTAGTTGCTTGAAGACATAACCTCGAATATGATTTAGAAAAATGGAAAAAAATGCATTTAACTTATACTGATGAACTACAAGAACCAGACGAGTTTTTTGATGCGCCTTATAACAACATTTTACACGTCAAAAAGTCGCGACACCTAGAAACTAAATATAAAAACTATTACGGACTTATGGGAATAACAGTTGCTTACTTTTTTAAAAAACAAATAAGTGAAATTTTAAAAGATTTTAATATTATCGAAACTAAAAACAAAAAACTAAAAATTAACGGAAAAACATTATTTCAAAAAATAATAATACAAAGGAAAAAGCCAGATGAAAAAAGATAATAAATTATATTTTTATAGACTTTATGCACTTACTTATTGAGACGGCGACTACGATGATTGAGAAGATTGGGATTTAGAAGGAGAATTCCAAACCATTGAAGAAGTAAGGGAAGCAATTAGCGACTGAGTTAAGTGACAACTGCCAGACATTGAAGAGAATACATACATTTCAGAAGATGGAACCGTGGAACTAGATATATATCCTGAAAGATACGAATATATTGTTAAAAACATCGATAAACTTATAAGAATTCAAAAAGTTTATTATAACGACAATAAAGAATGTTTTTATGACTATTGAGCTGTTTGCATCAAAGACGATTATATGGAGTTCGATGAACCCATTGCGTTCGCTACAGAACAAGAAGCGAAAGAATATGCTGAAAAAGTTTTATCAGACAAAGAAACAGAAATTTATAACCACCGAAACCACACACACAAGGACAGAAACAATGGAAAAAATTAAACAATTAAGCACACAGGAAAAAACACTTATTTACGATTTAAGCGAAAAAATAAAAAATATTGACACACTTTGAACAAAACTAAAAAGTGAAATACATACAAAATTAAGCAGTAGTTCACAAAGTCTTTATAAAATTTTATTTGAAGTCTTAGAAATAGAACAAACATTCGAACACACTAACGAAGCGCTTACAATTGCTTGAGAATACTTATGCGAACAATTCGAAGCCGTAGAACGCAATATAGTCGAAATACTTAATATATTCGAAAATACCAAAGTAAAACAACTAATTCAAAAAATTGACTACATTAAGACTAAAAACCTTTAAAACTTAAAAATATGTCTCAAAATATAAAAACTTACTTGCTTAAAATTGAAGTATTAAAAAATTGTTATATTGTCAGTTTTTGCGATGTAGAGAATAACGAAATTTATTTTTTTACTAATCAAAACAAAATAAAAACATTTGTAGCCGAAAATATTAATGCTAATTTTTTAATTAGTTACAATGGTTCAAAATATGATTTTTTATTATTAGACTTAATTATTAATAACGCCACTTTTTTAGAAGTTTTTAAATTAGCAAACAAGCTAATAAATAACGACTTTAGTAACTTAATAAAAACAACAAAAAAATATTTTGAAGTAGATATGGCTAACTATTTACCTAGTCCAAAAATTACTTTAAATAAATACTTTGCGTTTTTAGGCTTAGAAGTTTTACCAAAATTAACAACATATACCCAATTAAGTCAAAACAATAAAAACACCATTAAAAAAATAATAAAAACAAACTTACAAAATTTAAGAATTTTATTTTTTAAATATATCGATCTTTATAAAGCACGTTTGCAAGTTATTCAAGATTATAAATTAAATAATAATTATTTAAAATACACCGACACCCGTTTAATTGATGGCGTGTTCTGAGAAGGTAAAAAAGCACCGACTCCGGTAACTTATAAAACTTATAAATATAATGCGCCTGACTTTATAAAAAAAATATATAAACAGTTTTTTAATTCTTATTATTTTATTATTGAAAAATTCGAAAACTTTGTTTATTATGTCGACAGAAATTTAGCAAGTGACGAAGGTTATTTTTTTGACATTAATTTAAATAATAATATCTTTACCTTTTCAAAAGGGGGATTGCATCAAGCTCAAAACAATATAAAAATTTATGATTCTGAAATTTATAGCGTTGATATAGTAAGCAACTATGCCAATATTATCGCTAATACGTTCATAAATACACCACAAGAGCTTGAAATAGCTAAAACAATTAAATATATTATTCAGTTAAGAAACTCGACTAGCGACGAAATAAAGCGTCTTTATTTAAAAAATATTTTAGTTCGTGTCTTTGGAGCAATGGAACTTAGTTATTTAAAAATGTTTAACCCTAAACAAAGACAAGCAATCGCAAACACAGGACAACTAATTATTTTTATGTTAGTTTTAATGGTTAAAAACTTTGCTAACATTTTACAAACTAATACTGACGGTATATTTATACAAGTCGAGCAAAACAACAAAACCAAATTTAAAAAAGTAATTGAAACATTTGAAAAAGTCACCAAACTAAAAACAAAAATAACCACCCTGAAAACCTTAGTTCAAAAGGACGTGAATAATTATGTTGCATTAACTACTGCAAACGAAATAATAAGCAAAGGTGCACAAGTAAAAAATATTAATAACTTTATTTTTTTAGATGGTTTTAGGGGAGACTCGAAGAGTTTAAATAATTCGCTCAATATCATCGATATCGCTTGCGTTAACTATTTACTTTTTAATATTGAACCGATGGAAACAATAAAAAAATATTTAAACCCGTTTTATGTTAGTTTATTTATGCAAGTTGCAACCCTTGGCAGTGATTATAAATATTTTTGATACCAAAACAAAGCAATAGAAGATTTTAACACCCTACGTTTTTATTTTTCAAAATTGCCAAGCGATGGACCTATTTTTAAAGTAGCAAAAAACAACACGAAAATAAAAATACCCCTAAGCTCGGAACGAAATAAAATAACTAACCTTATAAAAATACAAAACAATAGCGATTTTTTTAATGAGTTTATAAATTGCGTTGATTTAAAGTATTATGAATATTTAATTTTACAACGTATTGCATTATATGAAAAAACACAAACAACTCACCAAATAAAAAAATTAGCTTTTAGCTACCCTGGTCAGAGCTTAAGCTGTCAATTTTGTGGGAATAGTTTAGAAAATGAAACAACCATCCGAAAAATAAAAAATTATGAAGTTTGCAAAAATTGTTATTTAAAAAACAATTAAAAGGAGACAAACAATGGACACCCAAAGCAATAAAGCATTAACAATTGAAAAATATAAAAATGTTCAAGATGTGTTTGCATTTTTTGAAAACAGTAGATTCGTAGTACTAAATGAAGACAAAACCCCAAAAGCATCAATAAAAAACCCAATTAACCGACTACCGTTTTCAGAATGTCAAAGCGAAGCCAATTTAGGTTTAATACTGGAAAACAATTATTGTGTTGTTGACATCGATAACAAAGATCACCCCGAAGCATATAAAAAAATGTTGCAATTAGTTGACAGTTACGGCTGAGAAACCAGTATCATGGAGACAACTAGAGGATTTCACTTTTGATTTAAATGTCCACCCAACGGCATAAAAAATTATACTGATGTTGTTTTACCTTGTGGAATTAGAGCTGATATAAAAAGTGCTAATGCAACCTCATATGTGGTTATTAAGAAAAATAATAAAATTCGTAACTGATTACGTTTTAATAACAAAGTTGATATATTACCAATGGAACTAACACCAATCGAAGGCGACCCGCTTAAAGATTTACCCACCCCAATCAACTTAGCACAAGGAAGTAGACGGAATAACCTTTTTGAGCGTATTAAAGTACTAGTGCGTGCTGGCTTTACTAAAAAACAAATTTATAACCTTTTTACAATTATTAATAACATTTTATTTGCTACCCCAATGGATGCTAATTCTTTAAATTCGTTATTTAGTGGCTTTGATGAATACTTTGAAAGTTTCAGGGAACGGAATTATTTTTCTGATAAGGGTAGGGTTTTAAATAATGCATTTTGTGATTTTTTTATAAAAAAGTATTTATTAGTTAAATACTCAGAGCAATTATATTATTATGATTTTAATAATAATACTTACGTGCGGGGAGACAATGAAATAAAAGGGCTAATTATCAAGGAAGAACAAACCCTAGAAATACCACAAGTAAACCAAATTTTGGAAACCTTAAAAGTTAGCTTATTAGTACCCAAAAGACAACCAGAAGAAAATATTATCGCTTTGCAAAACGGGTTATATGACGTTCAAAATTTCAAATTTTTAGAATTTAGCCCCAATTATTTTGTCATAAATAAAATTAATGTATTTTACGACCCTTTGTTTTGCAAATTTGATGCAATTAAAAAATTTTTTAAAGACATTACTGCAAACGATGAAAACTTGCAAAAAATATTATTTGAGTTCGTGGGTTATTGTTTAACTCAGGACACCCGATACCAAAAAGCACTGCTTTTATATGGACCAAGCGCAAGAAACGGGAAGTCGACTTTTATTGACTTATTACGCTACTTTTTTGGAGTGGATAACTGTGTCAATTTAAGCCTTGAGGACTTTGATAAACGTTTTTCAACTAGTTTATTACTTGACAAGCTTGTAAATTTGGGAGCTGATATTAGTACCGAACATATAAAGGATCCTTCAATGCTTAAAAAGCTGGTTACAGGAGACACTGTTATGGCTGAATTCAAGGGGAAAAATTCTTTTACTTTTAAAAATAAAGCGAAGTTAATTTTTGCGACTAATAAACTACCGACAACACAGGAAAAAAGCGATGGTTACTTTCGTAGGTTTATAATTGTTCCATTTGTGGTTAGGTTTGAAGGTGATAAAGATAATAAAAATATTTTAGACGACTTAAAAACACCCGATAACATGAATGCTTTGTTTCATCTTGCGTTGGAAGGTTTGAAACGTTTAAAACATAATAACACTTTTAGTAATTCAGAAAGTGTTAAAAACTTATTGCAAAACTACAAGGAACAAAATTCAAACGTCATTTCATTTTTTCAAAACGGTCCAATTAATGGCTTTATTACTACCGAAGATGGTCGCTTTCTGAGTGGTCGAGCTATTAAAAGCGTTTATTCTGATTATAAAATTTTTTGTGAAGACTTTCAGTATAAACCTTTAAACCTACAGAATTTTAAAGCTGAGGTATTGGCGTTTTTTAAAGATATCGAAATAAGACGAGTAATTAACAATTCATCTGCTTATGAGGTTTTCGAAGTTGCATAATTAAACACTTAAACACCAACACAAGGTGTTTTTTTATTTGTGTTTTAACATAATATCTTCATAAATGTTTTTATTTTGTTCAAGTGTGGGGTGAATATATTGTAGTGTTGTAACTGACGAAGCATGTCCCATAAGTCAAGACACAGTAGAAATTGGAGCATTGTTATAAATTAAATGTGTAGCAAATGAACGGCGAAGCGAGTGAGGACTGATGTCAGGGCGAATATATTTATGAATGTTGTATCTAATTCAGTCATCAGGTTTTTTTAGCTTTGATATTTTTGTTTTATAAACTTTTTTAAATAATTCATATGTTTGTAAGTTATAAAATATTTGCCGTGTTTTATTACCTTTACCACCAACAACAAATAAATTGTTTCCGACTTGTTTTAATTTGCTAAGTTCTGAAATTCGTATACCAGTTTCAAAAAGAAACAAGCATAATATTTTAATCGCTCGTTGGTTTGGTTTGTCGTTTTCTTTTAATTTGGTAATTGTTAAAATGTCATGTTGGTTTATAACTGTGTGCAGTTTTCTATGCACTTGTCCAACACTAAGACGTTCAAAAAGTTGTGCTTCTTTAGTTTTATTGAAAAATTTAAAATATGATTTTATTATTGTTTTATATACTTTTTTTGTATTTACTTGAATTTTAGTGTCTAGTATGTTTTGAGCAATTTGCGATGCTGGTAATTTATCAACCTCAAAAAGAGTCAGTACTATTTTATATAATTCTAGTGTTTTTGAACTTCTACCGACACTATGCAAATAGTCTAAATATTCTTCAATCATAAAAAGTCCTTTTTTATATTTTTTTACTTTATTTTTTTATTTGTGTGTTTTGTTATTTTAGTATTTTATTCATGCACTAATATTATAATACGAAAAATCATAAAAGTATAGTAAAAAAAATAAAAAAAATAAAATAGCCCTATTTTTTTGGGCTATGTAACATGTTAAAGTTTTGTAATTACTTCTAAAATTTTTTTATTCTTTGGATCTATTCCGTTATTTTTTAATAGCTGCGATATTAATAACTTTTTTTGCTTTGAGTTATATTGCGGGTTATTTAAAATTTCCCTTACATCCATAGTTGCAGAGCCTATAAGTGGTTTTTGCAGTGCTATGCATGTATTTAATAAATTAGCTATAAAATTCTCGTCTCTTGCTTGTTTTTTTGTTTGTGCGTTTAATTTGCTCATGTGGAGTTCCTTTCCTGTTTGTTCAGTGCTTACGCTGTCAATTTTTTCAATTTCGTTATTTACTATTTTTCTATATTTGTAAAATAAAATGCTTTGGGCAATTCTTAGGCTTAAAGTTCAAACGATAAAAACCCATGTAAAAAAACCGGCTACCAATTTAGATATTAATATTGAGTCATATTGTTGTTGTTTAAATTCTTTTATGATAAGTTCAAAAGTACTTTCTTTTTTAAAGGGTGTAAATAATAAAATTGTGCTTATTAAAAAGATGACTGCGAACACTCCCAAAAATATCAATATTTTTTTAGTTCGCTTTTTTAATGGTTTATGTTGCTTTTCTAATTCATCTAAAAAATTAGACATATTTTAATATTCTCCCTGTTCTTCTTCTTTTTTGTTTAATTCTTCGTCAATTAATTGCAATGCTTGGCGTTTGTGTTTGAATCCGTTTTTTTCAATTTCATCGTATAAATCTAGAAACTTCGCAAACTGTTCTTCAGTCATCATATTTTCACGATATGCTGTGTGGGTTTGATATTTTAATAATGGAATTGAAATATATGTTATTGAACTAACTATAATAATACAAATTACCAAAATTAAAACCATCGTAGATATAAAGAAACCAAAGCCCATTGCGTTTTGTCTTTCAATTGTTATATATAAACCATCGCCAAACACGTCACGTATTTTTTCGATTACTTCGCTTGGTAGTTGTTTTTCTTTTGCATAACTCATAAATTCTTTTCATCTATCATCTTCGACAAGTTTTTGTTCTTGAAAATAAAAAGACTTTGCAAAACTATTAATTCCATCGTTTACAATTGATGCAATAATTAAACAAAAGGCAAGCAGTCCCAAAATAATCGACATTATATAAATCGTTAATCGTTTGGTTCGGTCAAGGGTTTGCAATCATTTAAGCACGTTTATTATTCTCCTTTATTGTTATTTTTGTTTAGGTTGTGTTTCGGGTTGTGGTTGAGCTGGTTGGGGGTTAGTTTCGTTATTTTTGTGAACTTTGTTTTTGATATCTTGAATTTTTCCGTTAATTTTCCCCCTTAATTTTTTAAAGGGTGTACCACAAGAAGCTGAGATTGTTGGTGTTGCAACAGTGACAACTGCTAGTGATGAAAGTAATAAAGTTAAAAATATTTTTTTATTTTGTTTTTTGTTTGTTTTGTTTGATTCTTTTTTCATAAAAATTTTGTTCCTTTCGAGTTAATTTAATATTGTTTTCTATTTTTGTTTTTATTGCTTTAAGTGTTTCCACTTCGTTTATTGTTTTAGTTTTTTTGTTCTTTCATGCTATTGCAATGTAACGGGGTAAAATTTTAAAAATCAGGACTCAAAGTTCCAAAAACGCTTCGACTGCAATTGCTATTTTAAACACAAATGTTCCACCACGTCCAAGAGCTTCGAACTGGTTAAGGTTAAGTACCTGTTTAAATGCATCAAAGTCAATACGCTCTTCAATGTTGGGAATAAGGTGTGCAATACTTTGGTCGCTTGCTTGAATGCATTGCAATATAAGCATTGTTATAAATAAAATCATCTTGCCTCCTTTCTATGAGTAGCTTAAATATTCAACAGCTCAGTTATATTCAATGTCGATTGTCTTTTTAAAAAATCTCCCATCATATAAAGAATTTGCCTGCATTGTTATCGCGATTCCATCGCTTTCGGGGTTAAGCGCAAAGTCAAGGAGATAAGCGGTTGAAGTTGAGTTATCAAAATAGCAAACGACAGTTTGGTGATAGTTTTCGTTTTCGTCACTATTTGAAAACATCATATTTCCTTTTACAGGCGAAAAGAATCACAATAAATTCGAGGCTGATAATCAGTGATCCTTATTTGCGTTTTTAATTCTTAAACTTAAAACATACCTAATTACGACATTAGTAGATCCAAGAGAAACACTTGGATAAGATATTTTTTTATTTATTGAGGTTTTAAAAGGTTCTCAATAATTCGCTTCGGTTAATTGTAACGATGACGTTGGGTATTTTTTTAGCTTAAACGTTGGAATTTTTGTAGCCCCTTGTGGTTGTCGTTGTAAGTTTGTCAATTGTCCCTTAATATTTTGTATATCGCTTGCGTTCTGGGTTGCTTTTTGTCTTGCTTCGTTTGAGACGCTTTGAATTGGTGTAACTTTTTGAATAATTAATTCATTAACACGACTTTCATTTATTGAGGCACTTGAGGTTGTTGGGTGTGATGTTTCTAGTTCTCTTATTTTTTGTTCGTTTTGGTTAGCTTTTCTACTGATGTCTAAAATATCACTTTTAGCACTTCTTAAGTCGCTTGCTTGTCGTTGTTGCGTGCTTTCTAGCTCGTTAATTTTGTCGGCTGAAGTATTTACAACGTCTTTTATTTGGTTGATGTCTGTGGCTGTTATTTGTTGTGTTAAAGGTACGTTAAAAACTGTATTAGTTTGTTGCTTGTTTTCAAAGGTTATTTTTTTAATAGCTGACATTTTTTACATTCCTTTTTAATTTTTAAAAATCTAAGCAAAGCGCAAAATCTTTTATTACAGTTTGTTCTGCGTTTGTAATTGTGAAAGGTTCTCAGTCTGTTAAGTTTCATCTGGTTGTCTCCTCTTCGTTTGTAAAATAAAAGTCTGAATATGTTATTGAACCACTTGTTTCATTTCCAAAATCATGAGCGAAAGAGACTGTTAGTCATAACGCATTTCCATTAATTTCGCAATCATCAGGCTCAATTTTATATTTTCTTTTTTTGGTGGTATGTGTTGCGTTGTCTGTGGTTGTAAAAACAAGGTATTCAATTATAAAATTGTTTGCGTTTGCTAAATTGCTATAAATTCCTGCAAACTGTTGCGACTTTTGTTCGTTTCTTGTTCAGTCGTTTTCCCTACCATCTCAAAAATTAAAGTTAATTTTATAATTTAATAAAATAGTTTCGTGGTTAGTCTTAAAAAATTCTTTTTGAAAGCTAAAAAGCTCGTTTTTATTATTGTCGTAAATTTTTCAATCTTGTGGAATGGTATCTTGTTTATATGTTTTTAGGGTGTTTGCGTCAATTATCGAAGTGAATGTTACTTCGCTTCCATTTTGTGCTACATTGCTTATATTTGCGCTTGCTACGTTTCTTGGTTTAAAGCTGGTACTTAATAACCTTTTTTGTTCTTCTGTGGCTCTATTGCCTAAAGTTTCAAGCATTTGTTTATACTCTTCGTAACTTGTGTCGATTCCATCGATTGTTTGCATCTCATAAGCGTCCATCGTTGCCGGTGTGAATGTTTCGCTTAATGTGTCAGAATTTGCAAGTTTTTTATATAAATAAGGATAATTATTTGTTGAAAAGGGTCGAGCGTCGTTTTTTGTAGTTAGATAATAATATTTATTTTGCTTTGTTTTTATTAATAAACGCGCATGGTTTTGTTCCATTCATTGAATGGGGTATGGATTATTTTTACAATCAATTTCACCAGTTATTTCTGCTGGTAGGTATTGACTAAAACTAATATAATCATACTCCGTTGTGTCTAAATTTTGAGTAATTAAATTTACTAAATTTCATTCTGGTGTTATTGCTAATAAAATACTTGCGCTGTTGTTTTCGTTATCAATCTTGTATAAATAAAATTCATCGTCTTGACTAAATATTTCGAATGGTTGTTTATTTTGTATTATTTGCTTAATTGTCCCATCTTCGTTATACAAAGCATTAAACGAACTATTGAAAGAATAAAGCCGTCAAGTTGGTGCGCTTTCTGTTCTTTCTCGTACTTTTAACGGGACAACATAATCAGAATTAACGAAAAAGCCGGCTCTGGAATCGTATGTATTTTCCTTTTTATTTTCAACATCAAAGCGAAGTCCGTTTTTATTGTTTTCATCTTCTCTTATGACTATTTTAAGCGCTGAGTTGTCTAGTTCTCTGTTTTGGGTATCTTCTTCAAAGCTGATTCCGTCGAATAATATTTTTGCTTCTGAAAATCTAAACACTCATCCTCACTGAGTTCTTTGCTGGTTATATTTATAATCATCATCAGTAAAAAACATATTTTGTTCGCTTCTTGCTAATTCTGTATTGCCTTGTTCAGTTTTAAGAATCAATTGCAAACGTTTATATTTTTCGCTTTCTGTTATTCCACTAGTTGAAAACATATGTGAAAGTAACTCATCGTTTTGTCTTCTTAGTTCATCGCTTTGACTTTTTTGACTTGGTTTTTCCAAAATTTCGGCATCAAAATAAAGCACTGGTTCCGATTGTTCTAAAAGGCTTTTTATTTTTGTTTTATCGATTGTAAAAGTGAATGTTTTGTTTTTGTATTTTTGTTGGTTTCAATAATTTATTGTGTAGCTATTTGGGTGTTGTTCTGTTACTTGTTTTCAATAAGGTTTTGTTCCCATCTCTTCTTTGTCGAATGTTGGTGTTTTTCTCTTATTAGTTAAAGTATATAAATATAAGTCAAGTTTTAAATCCTTGCTAAATTCTCAACGTTCTTTTAAATTATTTTTTTTATAAGTGTCATAAATTATTTTAAAATTTGGATCTTCTAATAAGTTAAATTTAAATGTCTTTACATCTTTGCTTTTTATTCTTGAATCATTTAAAACGGTGTATTGTGTTCACTCGCTTTTTTTGGTACTTAGCGACACTCAGTCAGTGCTGTTATATTTTTTATTAATTCATGACTGCTCAAATTTATTTTTTTGAGTTTGTTGGGTTTTACTTCTTCCTGAGTTGGTTATGAATAAATTACAAAATTCCCGACTTTTTTTATTAATGTTTTTTATAAAATTATTTACTGCGATATTGTTAACGTTTGACATTTCAAATCCATAGCTGTAATGGGTGGGAGTTTGTTCGCCTAATCTCACGGCTGATTTATAAATTACTGCACTTGCTTCGGGGTTTAGATTCATAACAAATTTCATATAATAAAAGTCGTTAGCTTTGGTATAGATAATTAAATCAATTTTATTTTTTTCAGTTGTTGTTTCGCTAAAATCTACCATTTTTATAAAACTTGCTGGAGGTACGGTGTCTTCGCTTTTATCGTTGTTTTTTGTAGCTTCGTAAATGTCAAAATATGAAAGCAATTCGGCTACTGGTTGTTCTTCGAATAGCTTGTTAATCTTTAATAAAATACCTTCACTAGTAAACATTCACAAATAGCCAAGTTCGTTGGTTTTAGCTTTTAAAACGGTTTTAAACAATTCGGGCGAACTTGATAAATTGAAAAATTTAAATATTTGTATTTCTTTATTTCCAACTGGGTTTTTTATTATTGTAATCTCGCTAAATTCTTGTTTAAAAGGTACATTTATATTTGTTTGTGGTAGCTGATAGCTTGAGCTAATTTTAAAATTTGTAACTAAAACAAGCGAATTATTAAAATACTGTTTAAAAACAATATTATTTTTTTGTTGTTCAATTTGTTGCAATATTTCTTCGCTATCTGTTAAAAATTTCTGAGCTAATAAATAACTTGCATCATTTTCAGGCTTTAGAATTGTTTTTTTTATGTAAAGTTTTGCTCATTTCGTAAATTCTTCTTTAAAAATTTGCTTATTATTAAAATTTTTTAATTTTTCTATGTCTCTAGCTTGGTAAACTTCGAATATTTTGTTATTTTTGTCAATTTCTAAAGCTGTTTTTTTTGTTTTATTGTCGAAAGTTTCGGCACTTGGGTTTATGATGTAATTAAAAAACGCTCGTACTTGGGGTTTTGTTGGTAGCTTTTGGGCTATAAATTCTTCATATGTGCTGAATCATGGTTTTTTCATTGTTCGCTCCTTTGGTTTGGGTTTATAATTGTGATATTATGAATAAAAATAAAATTTTTTGAATTGCTTTTATTTGCTTAGGTATTAGCATTTTAATAACTTGTTGCTTCTTGCTTGGTTTTGGACTTCATGAAAAAGACGTTGTTTATAAAAACAAAGAACATCCCGAACTTGAAAAAATTGCGTTAGAAGAGATTAATTTTTCAAAACAAGGATGACTAAACAACAATAACGGCTGAGGGCTTAAATATATGAGTGAATTAAACGGTTCGGGGAATGCTTTGTATCAAGCACTGCATCCAATCGATTATGAACTCACTGATGAGCAAAGTTTAACTGTTTCAAATCTTTTATTACTTAAACAACAATGAAAAATATATGAACTTATCTTTATTATTTCAATCAGTTTTATTATGTTTCATGCTGTTTTATTGTCTTCGTTTGCAACATACAAATTATTAAAATTAAGAAAATAAAAACGCTTTTTTGTTAAAGGGCTTTAGGGCTCTTTTTTTTATTTGATTGTTATAATGGTTTTATTTTTTTGTCTACTTTTTAGTTTCATTTTTTGACTGTTAAAATTGAATAAATAAGGCAATTTGGTATTTAGTTTTATTGAGTTAGTTACTAGCGTTGGCTGGTGGGTTGGTTGATTGTTAAGAGTTTTTATGTGTCATATATTACCATCTGCACTTGTTTCAATGCTCTTCGTAAAAGTTTGTTTATTTGCGAATAATGGTTTGTCTCTAAATGCTTGTGAATCATAAAAATTTAATAAGGTATCTGCATTAATCGAATTTTTAAAAATATATGTTATTTTTAGTTCATCTGATGCTTGGTTGTATGTTCCACGGTAACCAATACAAATATAAAAGCCATCTGCCTGAATTGAATAGTTTAGATATATTACATCGCTAATATTTCAACTGGCTTTATTTGTGTCAATTTCTAGGGTATTAGCGAATGTTGAAACTTTTAAAAGTTCACTGTTAGTAAATTTATATAAATCATCATAATTTGAATAGTCGTTATATTTATCATATAAAAACACATCTCCGCCAAAGTTTGTAAGCTGTTTTATTTTGTCAATTTCTTGAGTGTTTTCTAATATAACCCCGAATCTTCCTTTTGGGTAATAAGAAAAAGAAACAAAAGCATTAGCAACATCTCAATTTTTTGACTTCTTTATTTTGTTGCTATTAGGTTCATAATAAAAATGGCAATCAAGTCCTTGAGCTTTTTGGTTAGCATCTAAAACAATAAGGGGGGTGGGTTTTTGGTTATTTGTTGTTTCATAAAAAAAGTTAAGTAACGGGTTGGGGTTATGTTTTCCAATTGTATTTTTCAAAATATACTCATCTTGCGAACCTTGTAGTATAAAAGTTTCTGTTGCTGGTTGGTTATAAATAATATTTTCACTTTCAAAATATAAGCGATTCGCATAACTGTCTGCATTCTTGTCCAAACGAATATCGGTAATTTTTAAATGGTTAACCGTTTGGGGTGTTATTGCATTTAATACCTTGGCTGTTTTTTTCTTATTTTCGTAATTTTGTTGCGACATAAAATTAATTAATACATCGCCTGAATTATTAGATGAAAAATATAAAAAGCTTCGCGTTTGGTTTGCAATTACCTCTTTTAAAATGCTATAAGCGTTTTTATTTGCTGTATCATATGCGACAATTTTTGTATTATCTGTAAAATTAACACTTCCCAATTTTATTTTTTTCTCGTTTAGTCCCTTAATGAATAAGTTAAGTGCTTCGGTTGGGGTAACGTCCACGAATTGAATATTGTTAGGGGTTTTTTTACTTAGTCAAAGTCTTATGTCGCTTATTTCAATACTAAAGTCCTTTAGGGTATTAGGTTTTAAGCTGATGCGTCCAATTGAGGTTATTATTCCGGTAAAAAATACACGACCATTTGAAGAAAGTGTTGCAATTGAATAGTTGTCAATTTTTGTCAAAAACTCCGTTACATCTAAATGTTTATTATTTTGCAATACGCTTTTATGAATTACGTTATTAATTGTAATTTTTGAAAAGTTAAAAGCATGAAAGTCAAAAGAAACAACGCCCCCGAATGCCCACTGGCTGTCTCCGTTTATGGTTAAAACTAAATTTTTTTGAAAGCCGTTAAGTTCCATTTTTTAATTAGAACTCCCGAACGAGGTTTGTAATTTTCTAGCATTTCCCCCACTTTCTACGACTTCTTGCCCGTAACGGTCATTTTTTACCGATATCTCAATTTTTTGAATTGGTTGGTTGGTGGTTGTGTTTTCTGGGTTTTGTTGTGCTGAATTTATCGAATTAATAGCCACCGCTGACGCTCCTACAAGTCCCAAAATTGCCGCAAGTGAACTGATTCCCATTGCTATTGCAACGGGGGCTGCAAATACTCCCCCTTGAGCTATTGCTTTAGATATACCAATTCCAACGTTTCCGATAATTGTAGCAATCTTATAAGCTGTAAAAGAAACAATTGCTGTCTTCATAGCTCCTTCAACTCCCCCAAAACCTTGAACAATATTATTTAAAACTCGCATAAAAGATTGTCCCAATGCTTTCTTAGTGTCCTCTGCTGACTTCTTTAACTCAATCATTGTTTTAATGTTTTGAGGCATTGCGTCTTGTTGTTGTTTTAAATATTTATTTCCGTCACGAATTAAAAAATTAAGACGTTGTTGGGCTGTTGAGGCGCTTAGCGTTGCTTTGGTATTTTTATCTAAATATATTCCAATGCTTTGTAAGGTTGTCGCTTTTCCTGTGGCTATAAATTGTGCAAATGCATCGTTTGCAGTATCTGCTGAATACCCTAATTTTTCAAAGTTGTCCGACAGTCCTTGAATTGCTTGCGCTTTGTCTTCGAATCCTAATTCCTTAAGGTTTGCCTTTAATCTCATTTTTGCCATAAATTCTTGAATGCTTGCTTCTGCTCCACTAAATAGAAAGCTTCCCAATCTTGCCGCTAAAAAAATGTTTTTAACATTTGTAACAGAACTTTTTATTTTTCTTTGCATGTTTGAAAGTGCTTTGTCTAAACTCTTGGTATTTAGTTGCGCGCTTAGTGTTACTTTCCCGATTGCCATTATTTTCCTCCTTTGCTAATAATTGATTCAACAAATAAGCCAAGTGCTTCTTGCGATGGTTGTGGGGTTTGTTTTTTTAGTCTTATTTTTTGCTTTAGTTTTAATATTTTGTCGTCTTCAATTTCTGAGTCCGGTAGTCCTCTTATTTGCATTATTTGGCTAAGCGTTGACGTTGCTGGTAAATTTGCTAAATATGTTATAAACAATTTAAATTTAAGCCGTAAAACTTGCAAGGGTTCAAGGTTATAAACTTGCCTAAAGTTTGCTACTATAGTGTCTAAGTCCTCGACATAATCAAGGTAGACTTCTGTTACTTTTTTTCGGTTTCGTTTTGCTCAATGTAAGGAATTGTTTGTTGGTATCAAAATGTAAATAACTGCTCAATTATTTGCTGTATGTGTTTAACTGGGTATTTTTTAAGTAGTTCAAAAAACTGAATAAATTGTTCAGGTTTAGCGAAAAATATTTTTAAAAATTGTTCGTTAGCTTCTGCTGATGTGTTTAAAATATTGTTTAAATCTTTAGTTTCTGTGTATTTTTGAAAATTTATAACACTTAAAAAACTGGTATCAATTTCGAATTCTTGCCCGTGAAAAATAAATATATCTTTTTCGTTGATATTTAAAATATCGTCACAATTTAAAAGACTCATAAATTAAGCTTTAGTTATGTCTCATTTATTGTCTTGGGGTAATATATCGAATTGAAGCTTAATAATTTCATTTGCTGAGCCGTTTGGTATTGAATTTTTAAATAATAAAACTGCTTTACCTTTTAAAATTAGCCCTTTTTCGTTTAGCGATACCGCTGATGTTGTTCGTTTTATTTCATCGTTAAATTCTATTTTGATGAATTGATTGTTTGACTTAGTTGGGTCGTTTGTTAGTAAATAAACTAAGTATTGGTGAAGTTGATCGTCTGCATCATAGTCGACACTGACACTAAGTGACTGGCTTCCCCCTGTAATTAGTGAGGTTGTTAGCCCGTTGTTATGAAAATAGGTTCGGTCCTCTTTTTTAACTGAGTAGTTGAATTTGAAGTCAGTTACAAAATTTAATAATTTGTAATCTGCTGTTTCGGGGGTTGTTGATGGTTCTGGGTAAGTTGCTATATATAACTTATTCCCGTTATTTGTTTTAATCATGTGTTGCTCCTTTTTTAATAATTAGTTCGAAACTTATTGAATAAGTTTGAGAGGTTAAATCGAATATAAAATTGTCGAATTCCCTTGAAATTTCTTTATTTGTTTCGTTTATTATTTCGTTGTTTATTGCTCTTGCTACAATTGTCATATTTTCGCTCTGTGGCGTGTATTCTTTTAAACCGTTATATATTAGGGTTAACAGTTGCAACTGCTGTATACGATTAATTTTGTCGCTGTAAAGCGATATTTTAAAATTGAAACGTCATAAATTGTCATTTATGTAAATGTAATTAAAGTTATTTAACTCCTGAATACTAAACAAAAGTGCGTGGTTTGTTTGTTCATCTAGCATTTCAAACCAAAAGGGCGGCACATTAATTTTTTTTATTTCTTTTAAAAAGTTATAAATATCTAAGCTCATTAGGTGCGCTTTGTTGTAGTTCGTTTTTTGCATCTATCTCCTCGACTCCTTTTGCTAATATTTGCTCTAATTCCTTAACCATTTCAGGCGCGTGTCTTTTTATTGTCTTGTTTAATAAATACGGTTCCATCTGTGGGTTTGAATATGTAAAATATATTTTTTGCTCTGGTATTCCATTAAATTTTTTTAGTCTTCTGTTTGCTAAGCTTATGTTTCTTCTAAAGCCGGCAAGAACAATATAAGGGTACCTTTTTGTATTTTGAAAAGACATAACCACAGTTCATCCCTTCGCTTTTTGTTCAGCTATTTTTATGTTTTTTATTTTTGGTTTTGCTACCTTAAGGCTGTCCTTCATGTGTTTAACGTTATCACGGTAACGACTAGTGTTATAAGGTAATTTTGGTATTACTTCTCTTTTTATATCGTGTGCTTTATTGTGAAGATATGTTGCAAACTTAGGGTCCAAAGCAATTTTTTTAAGCTCTTCAATTTCTTTGTGATTAAGTAATAATTGGGCGTCTAATTCTATCATTACTTTATTAGCTTTCTAAGTTTGTCAATATTTGATTTTTCTAAATCAAAAGAATCAACAAAATAATATAAAAGACCAAAAATTTTAGTTAATAACTCTTTAGGTTTTTCAATGTCTCCTTCATTGTAAAAATATACTTGCACGTTATTTTTTGGCATTGTGTTTGAAATATTGTCCGAATAAAGTGGCTTTAATATATATTTTTGTATTCTGTCTCAGTCTTCGCTATATGGCTTTATTTTTTTGTTTATCTTGTCAATTTCTTGGGTGTTTCTTGATGCGCTTTGCTCGTTTTGGGTTGTTTTGTCTTTGACTGTTGTTATTTGTTTTAATTCCTCGACTTTTTCAACTAACGGGTCCATTTTTTTCATCTTTTCTTTTAGTCCCTTTATTTCACTAGTGTGAAAGTTTATTTGTTGTAGAGTTTGAGCAGCCGCTTGTTTTGTTCCCCTTACATTTTTGTCCATATTTTTATCTGCTTGTTCTAGTTGTTTAATTTTTGAATCGATTAATTCTTTAAATGTTTCAAGCTCTTGAATTTTTTGGCTTATTGTTGTATTTAGTTGTTCTAATTCTTGAGTTTTTTGGTTAGTTTGGTTATTTGTTCGTTCTACTTCCTGAACTTGTGTTTGCAGCTGTTCAATTTTGTGGGTTGTTTCTGGCAATTCTCCGGAATGTGCCTGTTCGTGTGTTTCTTTGTATCTTCTAAATTCTTCTGCTGTTACGGTTGCAGTTTTGTCTGCTTTTGCTTCTAATTTTGAATCTAGTTCTGTTTTTTTATAAACTTCATCAACATTTGCTTTTTTGTCTAACGCTTGGGTTATTTCAGTTTTTGAAAATATATCAACTTTATTGACTTTTTTTTCTTCTAAGCTTTGCAATTCTGTTTTAGGCGCTAAGTTTTGGAGTGCGCTTGCTTGTGCATATTGACTAAGCTTTTGCTCAATTTCTTCACGATTATATACATTGCTTGTTTCTACCTTTGTTGCTATTTTTGAGGTTATTAGCTCATTAACGCGTCTTTCGGTTAGTGCTTGTGCTTTTAATTGATAATCGTTTAAAAGACTCGTAACTGCTTCAAGCTTTAAGGCTGTCGCTTCGTTTTGTTTTTGTTTTTCTAGGGTGCTTATTTTTTCTTCTAAGTTGTTTTTTAATTCTGTTACTTCTGTTACTTTCGCTTTTTGGTCGAGTAGGTGCTTTATTTGGTTAAGTACCGACACCTCTTTTTCTATTTCGTTGTTGTTTAGGGGTAGCGCTTGAATATATTCTTTTATTTCTTCATTTTCTTCCAAAGTTCCAAGATACTCGGCAATTATTTTTTGTTCTTGTCGATTGAATAAGTCAGTGTCCACTGAAACAATTGTATAAAGTCGTTTGGCGCGATATACAAGGTCATTTATTTCCGGTGTTCAGTCTTGCGACTGTAAAAATTTAATACTTAACCGTTCGCGCTCTGTTCTTTCAAAAGTTGAGGCTATTAAAGTGTTGTCTTTCATGATTGACGCAAAAATTACACGCGAATAAATTTGTTTACTTTCAACAATTCCTAAATTTGTGTTTTTTTTAATTTTTAACAAAATAAAGGGTTCTTTATAATTTCGACTATTAAAGTGTATTTGTCTACTCATAACGTACCTTGTCCCCTAAAATTCTGTAAATCATGCGTTTGTCAACAATTCCTTGGGCATTTTGTAAGGTAATATCTGGGTTCTCTAAAAAAGTAGCTGCGAGGTGAATTGTTGCTTGTTTAACCTGTAAGCAAAACGCCACTGGGTCTTCTAGGTTTGGTATTTCGTTAACCGCTAGTTTATAACCACAGTACTGAGTTAATATATTACGGTGCGCAATTTCTATATATTCCCTTAAAAGTGTGTCCCTAAACTCATCGATAATTGCAAGTGATATTTTTGCATCTTGTGCTCAGTCGTCTAATATTTCAGAATAATATATTTGTTCTTGTGTTTGCTCAAACATAGAAAAAAAGAACAATAAATATTTATTGCTCTTGCTCCTTTCTTTTAATTATTTTTTACAAAAATATAACGTGAATTTACAAACGGGTCGATTAGCTTAATTTCCCCACGGGTTGAAACGTAACGGTTGGTGATGTCTTTTGATAAGTCTGTATATGGATCATCTGCTATCATGAAAGTTAAACCGTAAGCACATACTGCCTCTTTTTTGAATAGCAATCCAACTTTTGCTTGTTTAGCAATTTTCTTGGTTGGAAACTCTTGTGAAAGTAAAATGGGTAATCCTCTGTAAGTTCTTGTTTGTGGGTTATATAGTAAATTTATAAAACTTGATTGAGTATTATTTATATAACTTCTTTCCATCTCTGAAAGAATGTCAGGATGTGTTGCGAATACAAAGCCTGAAAGTGCGCCTTCTCCGTATTCTGCTACGATTCTAGTAATTACTGCATCTAAGTCGCTAAATGTAAATTTTCCAACTTCTGCTGTTTCTACTTTAGCTTCTAGTGTTACACCTCCTGTATATGTACTTTGTTCCATTGCTTGATCTGCGTGTGCAAAAATTCCGGCATAAAAGTTTTTACGTAAGTCCCTAATAATTTGATCCTTAGCGTTTTGGGTTTGAGCGTCTCAAAGTTCTTGTCCGTGTGTTAGGGCGTTATTTTGTGAAATCTTAATTGAATGTCTTTTTGGCGAAAGTGTTACCTTGAAAGTTTTTCCACCTAGTGCTGTAGAGTCTGCCGCTTCAGCAATTTCTGTTATTTGTTTATGATCTGACACGTAAAAGTTTTTTACAAGTGTATCAAGTCCGGTAAGTGGGTATTTTTTAGCAAGTTCGGTAAATTCTGGAAATTGTGCTTGTCACTCTGTTAACACTCCGGGCATGGTGTGTGTTTCGATTAGTGCCAGTCCTTTTTCGCTTGTTGTCCCGTCTAATACTCTTTTTTCAAAAGCATCAAAAATAACTGAATTAATTAAACGTGCTTCAGTTTTTTGAGCTGGTGTAAGTGCGTAATATTGTTGCTTCATTAGTTCGCTTATTTCATCTTTTTGAATAGTTCCGTTTTTTGCTTTTGTTTTTAATTGTTCAAGGTTCAATTGGGTTTTTGCATGTGTTAAAGATTCGAATGCTCTTTTTGTTAATTGTTGCGCTTCCAGTTCTTTAACCTTTTGTTCTAAGTTTTGTAATTTTTCAGTATCTTCGTTTTTTGTTTGTACTTCTTGAAGTGGTTGTTGTTTTGTTTGAATATTTGCTTGTTCTTTTTCTTTATATTCTTTTAGTGCATCTTGCAACATTTTTTCAATTTGTTCTTTATTCATTTCGTCTTCTCCTTTGGTTTGGGTTTGTTCGTTTTTATCTTCTTCGGTTGGGTTTGCAAACTCCTCTGCATATGGTTTTAATTCTCTAGTAAATACACGGCACTCGTCTTGCGGGTAAAAGCCGGAATATACTGGATCAATGCTTATTAGTCTAGCTTTTTTATAAATTAATTCAAAGTCAACATCTTCGCTTGTTTGCTTGTCTTTGTTGATGTTTTTGCTTGTTTCGACTGGTTCAAAAATAAACGAATTTGACTTTACTACGCCTGATTCGATTAAATTGGCAACCTTGCTTTGCATTGCGTCTTGTTCATTAACTTCAAAAGTTGCAAAAATAGTATTCGCTTCCTTGTGAATTTTTAAAGTGTTGTTTGCTGTTGATGCAAGTAGGTGTTCTATTCCAATCTTGTGGTCTAGGTATGAATTAATTTTTTGTCTTTCTAATGGTTCGTTATAGTCGAAACAATCAGGGGCAATTTTTTCCCTGTATTTTTGTCCGTTTAAATTTTTATAAACGGGGGATCATGAATCTAACTTAACACTTAGCTCAATTGCTCTTTTTGGTGTTTTATTTTCTTCGTTTGTGTTTCGTACCACTAAGCCACTAGAATAGCTATACAAACGTGTTTTTGGGCTATTGTTGTCGTTTTGCTGGTTTTGGTTTGTTTGCATTTGTTTCTCCTTTCGGTGGGTTGGGTTGGTTTATCTCGACAAGGGTTGAATTAATTAATAACTTGTCGCCATCTGGGTGAGCGTCTAAGCCGATTAAGTTTCTTATTTCATTTGGTGTCGCATAACCGTTATTTATTGCCGAGCTTGCAAATTCTTGAATACTTTTTATATCAACGCTAAGCAGATCGAGCTGCTTATATGTTATATATTCTCTTGTTGGTTCTAAAAGTGAATAACTTAATCGCTGACAAATGTTTAACAATAACGGTTTTAATGAGTTGTCAACATATGACTTATTTAACTCAGCGCTTGAGTTGTATTTATTCGGGTCGTCGATTCCTAATTTTTGGGGTGGTATTCCAAGCACGGCTGCAAATTCTCGCCCTAGTGCGTTACGGGTTTGAAAGTCAGGGCGCATATTAATTATTTCGCTTGCTTTTCCAAATTCTCATCGTTCATCTAGCACGATAGCAAAAGAGCCATCCCGTTTTTGTTTTTCAATCATTTCACGTAACGCTTTTTCCGCTTGTTGTCTTTGTTCCTTGCTTGTTGCGTCCCTAATTTTGATATATACCGAATAGCTTATGTCGTTCTTGATGGCGTTAAGGGTTGAAAGTTCGTTTTCTTTTATTTTTGTAAGCGTTGACTTAAAAAGTGTTGAAAGGGTAATGCGTTCGAATCCTGGTATTATCTCGTAGTCGATTCAAATAATTACACTGTCGTCAATTTTGATGGGTTTGTCCTTGTCGTCGCTAAAAATATAACCACCGTTTTTTTCATCTCTTGCAATAAAGGGTGGGAAAATGGGTATTATTGCACTAGGGTTATTTTTTTCATCTTTTTGAATAAATAAAGGGCAATAACCATATAAAAATAAGTTTCATATTATTATTTTTCGAAACTCTCACGGGGTTAAATAGGGGTTTGGTTTTTGGTTTAAAATTTGGACAATTTCTGAATTAATAAATTGTTTTTGCCCTTTATTTTCTTTTACATGTCTGAAGTTTACTTTTCCGATATCGTTAGCGATTAGCTGAATTGCTCTGACAATAATACCGTAAGTCATTAGCTCGCTGGGTTCAAGTGAACGAATTAACGCGCTTTGCTGCGATCAATTTAGGGGAATACTAAAATTAGAGTAAAAGTCATTAGAACTTTCACCCCTTAATCTTTTTGGTTTTCAAAATCTTGAGAAAATATTAGCCATCTTTTTTCACCTTCTGGTCCTATTATGGTGTTTTTATATATTTTCTCTGACTTTTGTTATAAATATTATAACAAAAAAATAAAAAAAGTAAATAAAAATAAAAAAATAATAAAAAAACATAGCTTTCAGGCTATGCTTGTGCCTTTTGATTCTTAAACCGTTATTTTTTTAAATATTTTTTAGGTTCTTAAATCTAGGCAAAAAAAGTCACTTAAGTGACTAAAATAAGTATATTTTATAAATTTTATTATTCTATTATTTTGTAATAATTGTCCTTTACGGTTTGCGATGCTTGAACATCTCGAGCACTTGCTGAAACTAACATAGCAATAAACTGGTCGATTCTTTTATTTTGTGCAATTTTTTTTATAAAAATATTTCCTTGGTTTGTTTCCTTGGTTGCTACATTAAGAATATGTGAAAACATTAATTTATTATCGTCCATTATATATATTTTTTGTTTTTTTAGTTTTATTTCAAATTGGCGAAAAAAAGGTGATAAATATACCCCTTGTTTAACTTGTTTTGTCTGATCTTCATAAAAAATATTATTGTCTAATAAGTGCCGTTTTATCATATAAAATTGCCACGGATCATATAACAATTGTGAGGGTTGGTATTTTTGTTTATATTCAATAATTTTATTTATAACATCGCCATAATTAATAACATCGCCTTCGGTAATTGTTAAAAATTTGTTTTTAGCTCAATCACGATAAAACGCCCCGTCTTTTACTTCTTTAGTTGCGACGCTTTTTTGAGGAATAAAACCGTGTCCCTTAAATACTCAAAGTGGTTCGCCGTCTGGCTGAGGTATTTCTCAATTTAACACCACGGCTGTGGTGTCGTTTGTTGATGATAAGTCGACTCCCATTAAGCAGTTAAAGTCCCTAAAATCTTCTAAAGCTAGCTTTTTAACGAAGTCGGCGTTTTTTTGTTGACTTTGTAAAATGTCGTTAATCGTAAAAAAGGCACTTTCATTATTTACTCAAATTCCTAACCTTTTAACTTTGAATTCGTTTGCAGCTGAAACTGTTGTTATTTGCGCATATTCCTTTTGCAAGTCTTCAAGGCTAACTGTTACACCCAGACCAGGGTTGGCTTTAATTCAATTTTTTGGGTTTTGTCAATCTTTTATGTCTTCTTCATCAAGTTCGGCGGCAAATAAAAAAATATTATAATTTTCGTCCACTTTTTCAGGGTTTAATATTTGCCGTCTTAGGAATTCTTTATAATCTTTTTCCCTACGGTAGCAAACGGAGTCAATGTTTGTCCCTTTGGTGGTATCGTAGATAATTAATAAATTTTTACGACTGTTATTTTTTGCGTATTTTGCCGACTTTTGCATGGTGTCGTCTTTGTGCAGGTGGTATTCGGTTAAAACAACAAGCGACGGATTCTTTCCTTCAAGGGCGGCGGTGTCAAAAGGTATCGCTTTAATTTGTCCCCGTTTGGTACTTAATATTCTAATTGTGTTATATTTCAAAAATTTCTTTTTAATTTTAGGACTTTTGAATATGTAATTGAGGGCAATGTCATAAGGTATTCTACTACTTTCTCGAGTTGCTCCACAAAAATACACTTCACTATTACCATCGTGCAAAATTCCTCGAGTTGTTGCTAAGGCTATCATAGCCCAATAACTTGACTTCCATTGCTTTCTGGCTTCGACATCGAATACTTCATTTGTTATATATTGTTCGGGGTTATTTTTAAAAACTCATCCAAACACGAAACCGGTCATAAATTTCCGAAACTCGGCAAAAATAAACGGCTTATTAGTTTGGGGGATAATTATTTTTTTAGTAAAGTTTTTTATTTTTTCGTAATTTTGCAAAGTATAAGCAAACGGGAATTCTGGTTCGTTATGAAACTTATACAAAAACAGTATATGTCTAAGGCATTGTAAAAAAATCATTTCCGAAGTTACTATTTCGTTATTGATTACCTTAAGTGCATATTGCGTTGGTTCGTCGTTAGTGGCGTCGTAGTTGTTGTTTGCCCATTGTTTAGCTTTTTTAAGTTCTGGGTGGTTATAATTCGTCGTCATCTTCTTCTTCGTTATCTTCTTCAATTAGGTTTTTTATTTTTTGTTTAGTTAACTGAATACTTAAGTTTGCTTGTAACAGGTTAAGAATATCGCCGTAAGCTTTTGAAAAGTTAAAATTTTTATTTATTAGCTTTCCCGTTTCATCAATTAAAAAAATATTATTGTCGTTGCTAATTTTTAGCAGTTCGCTATTTACCTTATTTAGTTCGCTTTGCATTCTTTCTATGTTCTTATATGACTTTTCAACTCAGTTTTTTACACTAGTATAAAAATACAAACCTTGGGGGCTATCTTCGTCGATAGTTTTTAAAAAAGCGGGGGTGATGGTTGCTTTTTCTTGTTGGAGTTGGTTTGTTGAATACTTTATTTCGCTTAAAAGGTAGTTTTTACGCTCTTTAAGGGACTTTATTCGCTCGGGTTTAATTTTGTACTCCCAATCGTTTTTTATTTGGCTATGCGCTTTTATTAAGCTTATGAGGTTGTCAATTGAATACATGACAATGTTAAGCGCAATATTTTCTTCCTGTTCGGGGTTTTGTTGCATATATATTTTTTTTATCTTTTTTATTTCTTTTTTATTTTTAAAATCTTCGACCATTTTTATTTTTTATTTACTCCTTTCGGTTTTTATTTTCGTTGCCATTTGGTTAATAAATTGAAATACTAATTTACAAACATAATATAAGCTTCGGTCCATACTAAATTCTCGGCATCTAAAATATTCTAAATCTTTATAAAGTGAGCTTATAAATTTTTCAATCTCGTAATTATCAAGGCAAGAAAATAAAATATAAATTAATTCTAAAAGCGAGCTTATGTCGGGATATTTGGTTTTAGTTCCGGCATTTTCTTTTATAAAGTTTGCTAATCTTCTCGGACTAATTTCCCCAAAATATCAAATCAAAAAATTCCAAATACCTCCGCTAAATCGCAATTTATGTTCTAGGGTGTTTTTATTTCTGAACATTAAGGTGTAAATATTTTTAAATAAATAAAAATGTATGTAGCTAAAAAATTCTGTTTTAAAAATAAGCTTAAATAATTGCGATGCTGCTAGCTCCTTATTTTTTCAATTTGGTTTTTTATCTCGTTCGACATATAAGCAACTTACGAACATAATTTCCCAATCGAGTGTTTCTGTGAAATCGTTAATCGTTTTTAGTTTTCTTCTTTGTCTTTCTATTCTTGCCGTTGTTTTATTAAAATCATCATAAAAATTTATTTTATTTTGAATCGCTAATTTTGTGAAGTTATTAAATAGTTCTATTTCGGTGAGTTTATATTCTTGTTTTATTGTTTTAATTGTTAATTTTGTTATGTCCATTGTTTTAATTTCTCCATTTTTTAAAAAGTTATTAAAGTATTGTGGAAATTTGATATTTTTAAAACTCCTTTTCCCAAATCTATTTTACTATATTTTTATAACTAATTTTTTGAACACTAGTTTTTATATGTCTTATTTTCTTATATACTTTAATAATTTTTTTAATATATATATTATATATATTAGTCTAAAAAAGTCAAGTTTTAAAAATTATAAAAATATATTAAAGGGGTTTTTTATAAAATTATACAAAAAAAATTATAATTTTACTTAATATACTTTAATAATTTTGAACATAGTATCAAAAAACAAAATTACACAAAAAAATAATATTAAATAACTCATAAAAAAATAAAAAAAACAGTGCTGAAATTTACCACCCTAATTGTTCAAATTTTAGAAAAAACACGCTGAAAGGTAATCGGTGGGCTGAACGCCAGCACTAGTATTTTTTTAATACCCCCCCTACCTTTAACAATCACAAGCAAAAAAAATGCAAGCAATAGCCATTTAAAAACACCACAACAAACAAAGCACCTCACCACCTAACAAACTCCCACCAAAATAAAAACGCTCGTTATAATCAAAATAAAAAATATTAAAGCAAACAGATAACCACCCTAATAAAAAAAAGAAAATAAAAAAAGAGGCAACTGCCTCCCCTTGGTTAAAACCTTATTCAGTATGGTAAAAAGGTTAAATACAACGTCTGCCATACTCCAGCAACTAAACCAAGCTAGCGAAAAAAAATAATTTTTTAACGTTGTAACCTTGTAAATACATTTACATAATTATTATATATTTTTTAACCAAAATAATAAAAAAAAGAGGCAACTAACGTTTGCAGCTAGTGTCCCGAAGTTTCTTTTTATTTTACACTTGTATAAGTGGCCAGAAACGTTTATTTTTTTGTATTTATCTTTATAAGCAAGTAAACTATAACTCCGCTAAATAAAAAAACCAAATAAATGTAAATAAAAAAACAGAGCCGTATCATTAAGCTCTGCAATTAAGAATATTTTTTATACTCTAATAAAAATATGAAATAAAAATTCTTTACATTATTATTATTTTTTTTAATATAAAAGGAATTTGAAGGTAACTTATGCCAAATTACAATCATAAAAACTTTATTCGTTGAAGTTATATGTTAATGAGGAATATTAAGTATCTTTTTACTTATAATATTATTATATCATGCACTTTTAAAGTGTTGCAAAAAAATTGCTTTTTTTATTAAAATATTTTTAATTATTTTTTTAACTTTATTTTTTTTAGTTTTGTAGTATAATATATATACATCTACAAAATACAAGAATTTTTATATTTTCTCTGAACTTTTTTGTATGTAGGTAATATTCCGAAAAAAATTGTTGAAAAGAATGTCCAAATTTTTAAATTTTAATTTAATAAAATTATTTGTGTGATATGATTAAATTCAAAAAATTCATTGTTAATATATTATGTTAAAAAAACGCTATTTATTAAATTTTTATGTTTTTGAATAATTAAAAAAATAAAATAAGCTAAAACCCTCAAAATACTGAGGGCTTTTTTTATACTCTTTTAATAAAATGCATTTTTTATAATTTTGGTTTTTTTGTAGATTATATATATAAGGAAGTGTTGGAAAATAAAAAAAGATTAAAAAATAAAGTTAAAAAAAAAGTTAAAAAAAAATACGAAAAAAAATAAGAAAATGTGCTTGACTTTTCTTTTTTGGAGTTATACTTTAGGTACAGCGGTTCAAAACGAAAAGCGAACCTTCTAAAAATTTCAGAGTCTAATTTTTTCCAACTTTATATATTTAAGAAAGTTATTTTATTAACCCTTATGGAGGTTAATTAATGGAAAAAAGCAAAAAAAAGAAAAATTATCACAATAAGTTCTCTTGCTGCAGGTTCAATAATTATTGCTGCTTCAATTACAGCTTCACAGCTAATAAAGAATGCAAGGTAAAAGTAATGAAGAAAGAAAAAACAAAAATGAATTAATTATTTTAATAAAAGAAAAATTGCAAAATATTTTAATCTTAAAAAATGATTTAATATCACAAAATCTAGAAAATATTGCCCAAGATTTAAATACGAATATTAATGAACAAGATTTAGATAATTTTGATGAATTAAAATTAAAAATCAATTTTTAATGCCTTAAAGAAAAAATATAATCTTGCAATTGAAGTTCAAAAGTAAGAACAAGTAAAATTACTGAATAATTAAAATATCTAGTATCAAAATTAAACGAATTACTGAATTTAACAAATAGTCAGAAATATTTTGCTTTAAATGAGTTAAAGAAAAACTTAAAAAACAGGTATTTAAAACAAACACAATTTTTTAAAAATATTTCTTTAGAAATCAATAATATTAATCTTGCTATCAAAGATTTTACAAACCAAAAAGAGGTTATCGATAATGATGTAGAACAAGAATTTAAAAAACTTACTAGTCAAATAAAAATAATGGAATCTTTTTACGAAATCATTAAAAATGATAATGATTATAATTCTTTAAAAATTTCTTTAGACAAAATAATTGAAGAATCTAAAAAAGCTAAATAGCACTCTGGCCAGCAATCAAATCATCCAAAGAATTAATGAAAATGATCGTATTTTTAAACAAATAAAAGATGAAAAAGTTAAAATAGATTCTAAAATTCACAAAGAAAACAGTGAGAAAAACAATATCAAAGTCAAATTAACCAATTAAGTCAATTGAAAAATAAAAATAATTGAAAGTAATAATATAAATTTTGACAATTTAATGCAAGAGATTTCTTGTTTTATTACACAAAATACTTTCAATCAAACTTGAAACGAAGAAGAATTTAACCAAAATCTACAAAAAGCAATAAGATTTATTAGTGATGCTGAAAGCAATTTCAAAGTCTCGCAAACAAAATTGCAAAATGTAAACTCACAAAAAAACTTAATTAATTCAGAATTTTTAGATTTTCAAAATTAAAGAGTTTCCGAAGAAAATAAAACTTAAAAAATAGTTATCAACAAAGAATTCAAAACATCATAGCTGAAATAGATGAACATTTTAACCAAATATCATTTTCTGATGTTTTAAATAAAATCCAAAAAATTAAAAACTTTATTTAAGAATATCAACAAAAAGTTGCAAAAAATAATTTTTAAAAAAGTAAAAATGATTTTATTGATGAATTTAAATCTTTTGTAATCAATTCAACATTTACACTTATTAAACAAAAGTTACAGGATAGAATTAATACAGCAGAATATTTAAAAACAGCAAAACAGCAGGCAGATGAATTATTCAACAATATAAATTTACTAAGAAATAGACTTTTAAATATTAATAATCTCTTTATTAGTCATGAATTCATTAATTCTTCAAAGCAAAATCAACAAAAATTTTAAACCTTAAAAAATGACATTAATAATCATATTATTGATAATAAGTTAAATAACAATATATTTGAATCTATTAAAAATTTAAAATCTGATTTAGATATTATTATGTCTTTTAGTTTAAATTGAAATGAAATTTTAGATGGTAACGCTGTTTTAAAACAATGAAAACAAAAAACGAATCAAAAAATAAACTCTTCTAACAATACTAACAGTAAAGAAGAATTGAAAAAGAAGTTAACAAACAAACAAACATTAGTGTCGGAAGTTAAAAAAATATACAATTCAATTCAAAAACCCTAATCTAAACTTCAAGAAACATATGATTAAAAACACCTTGCTTTCTTTTAATAAAAATATTGATTCAGCTGGTCTTGATCACCTACTTTATTCAGCGTCTATTAATGAAAATAATTACGAAATTTATACTAATTTTGTTAATAATACAGCAAATAAAACACAATTGCTTTCAATAAATCTTGATGACGAGAATATTAATAAACTCGTTTTTAACCTTGAAGTATTAATAAACCCAGAAAATAATCAACTTGTTTCATTCGAAAAATCTTTAGAATTTAAAAATGATTTAAACGAAAAAATTTCAGCAATAGATTTATCATCGTTTGGAAAATATTTTAATTATAATCCTGATTCACTTTACTTTAAAAATATTAATCAAATATCTAAAAAAGATTTTTAACAAAAAACTACAAAAATTGGTGGATATTTTACTTTTAAATTAGGTGATTATTTCAGTTACCAGATAAAAAAATTAATGAAAAAATAAATTAATAAAAACGTTTGATATTAAAACAAAAGAAATTGAAATTATTACTGAAGAAAAACAAGATTAATTACTAAGGTTGGTTTTGGATTCAGTGACGGTTTTAAAAATTCAGAATATTATAAGTCGCAATTTCCATATGGATCTCTCGAAAAATTTCTAAAACAACAATTTCTACAAAATCAAAAAAATAAAAAAACTTTTGAAGCAAGAAGTTGAGAACAACTTGATAAAAAGTCAAAAGAATCACAAATTAAAAAAATTTTAAGAAACCTTGCAAAATTCAATGATAAATATAATGGCTGAAAATTAGTGCAAAGTTTTGAAATAAATGAAAGGCTACAAATAATTAAAGCTAATTTCAAAGTAAAGAATTCTCAAGGCAGAAATGATGATGAAGTAATTTTAAATGTTGCTTTCGCCCCTAATAACTTTGAACAATATCTAAAAAATTCTTTAGATTTTCAAAGTCTTTATAATGATATCCTAAGCACACAAACAAACGAAAGAAACCATACTTCAGAATCTAATATTTGATTAAAAATGAAAATAAAAAATGAGAGCCATAATCAAACAAATTATCTTGCTCAAGATTGACAAAAAGTTTTTAATAATATTTTTGAATTACCTTCAAAAAACAACTTTTCACTGAAAATAAATAAAGAAAAAACAACTTTTAATAATTTACAAGGTTGAGTAAGATTGAATCTTGAAATATACCACAAAGATAAACTGATTAAGAATACCGCTAATCGTTTCTTTATATATTTAAATTACTTTAAACCATTTACAAAAGAAGATATTAAACCTATTAATAATAATGAATGATTCACTGATGATGATTTTAATTATCAAACCAAAAATGATAGCGAAAAACAAATACAAGAATTAGTTTCAAAAATTAATGGTTCTAATTTTGACTATCGTCTTTCAAAAGGAAAAAAATAATTTCCCCACAAATAATAAAGCAAGGAAAATCTTTTGATAAGATAAACTTTGTTTTAAGACTAAAATCAGAATCAATAAAAAATGAAAAGGTCGAAGGATTTAATACAAATGGCTTCGAAAATTCTTCAGCACAGCCAACTGAAACACCATCTGATGGTAGTTTATCAAATGATCCAAATAATAATTTAAATTTAAAACCACTAATAGATTCTTTCTTTTTGTATTACTATGATGTTGAATTTAAACCCACTCGCAGAAAAGGATACTCAATGTCATTTAAGCTTGGTTTCATTAATAAGAATAATCCGGAAATTAGATTTAAAACAACTCAAAAAATTATGCTTTCAAATTTCAGAAATGAGATTTTGGAACAACTATATCCAGAAGTTATGTTAAATTTAATAACTTATGATGATTTTGAAATCAAAATCAAATTCAAGGTCCAACTGAATTCTTTACTCTTGTCAATGAAAATGGTATTGAAAATGTACTGAGTCCTATAGAGTTCAAATTATTTTACGGTTATAATCAAAATAATCACAAATTAACTATCAATACAAGAGAAATAATTAATAATGGGTATTTTATTTTAAGAAATAATAATAATTTTAAAATTAGCAAAGTAAAACTACCAAACGATCAAGAAGGTTCAATTTTTACTCGTTTTAAATATCGAAACGGAGATAAAACAATCGAAGGTAATACTTGATATAAAAATTAAAGCTTTTAGAAAAGAAAAAAACCAACAAAGCTATTCAGATTCCGATTTAATTACTAATTTAAATGTTAAAAATAAAAATTTAATTAAAATTTTTAAAGAAAATGATCAAATTTTAAGAAATCGAAAAATTGAATTAAATTATCTAGATAGCTTATGAAACATCAATGATAGAGAAGCTTCTTGAATTTTAAAACATAAATACATTAAAGATACTTTGTTAAATACAAATAACAAAAATGTGCAAATTCAACTAAGGTTATGAGCAGGAATAATTGTTTTAGACGCAAAAAGAATCGATAGGCTTACTGATCCTAAAAGTGGTCTTTTTTTTAACATTAATTACTCTAATTTAGAAAATAAAAATGAATTTAGTTTTGAAGCAACACAAACTGTTGAAAGAAAAAATAGAAATTCGATAACAATTATTTTTGTTTTAACATTCAGGAGTGATGATAACAATTGTTTAAGATTTCTTAAACCAAGAAAAATATAAAATATTAACAAAAAATATTGTCGATGAGCTCCTTGTTAATAGACAAAAAGATTATGAATTTAATGATTGAGGACAATTTAATGAATCTAAATCAATTTATGTCGATAAATATGCGGTTGATTTAAGGTTTCAATATAAAAGAATATTGAAAATGAGTATTGACAAGCAAATACAATATTGAGTTATAAAAATTTTATTTTCAACCAAGAAAATAATCCAATTTTATAATTAACCAATTATGATAAAAATGATCTTTTTTATTATAACCCTAGCCAAAATATAATTTATAAACTTCACGACGATTATTGTTTTAATAATATATTAATTAATGCAAAAAATGTTTAAAATAAACAAATTAAAGATTTAATATCGCGTTCAACGGCAATAAATTGTGGATCAACAATGATGATAGGAAATATTTTTTCTAAGAAAGATGGGGTAATATCTTTTAATAACTAACAATCATGTTATAGATTTTAATAATGACGAAAAAAGTTATACAAATACCGATGATCAAAGCAATTTTATTTTAACAAGAGCTGGAAATTAATTCCAAAACGATATTGAAAATGGTTTTGTTATTGAGGTGGTTTATATGTAACTCAAGGTAAAGGGAAAGTAATTTGAACCGGTAAGAATCATATTTTTAATACCACACATGACAAAAATAGTTTGTTGATTTAACAGTATATAGTTTTAGTATTTCAAGCATGAGTCAAAAAACTAAGTATGAAGGTAAAATTCAAACTACTCAGTTATATGAAAATTGAAAACATTAAACTAATTATTTGAGAATATCTTTATTTAGAATACGACCAAAACATGCAAATTAATAAATTTAATGCAAATAGTGTTTCTGTACTTTTTTAACGGGTTTCCATACTGAAAACAAAATGGCTATATTTATTAATAAAACCAACTATTATGGGGTTTAGTAGTAAATGAGAATATTTGCTAACCTATTACAATCCTGAAACTCAGGAATAGGAGTAATGGATGAATACGGTAATTATATCAACAATAAATTCAGGAGTACCATTAAAATATCAAACAGCTGAATTTAATTACTTTTTGTTTAATTAATAACGATGAAGAATAGCCTTTAAAATTAAACAATAAATAATATTTAGCAATGCATCTTCTTAAAATGAATTTAGTTACTCTCAATAATTTCTCTTCCCATTATTGAATAGCCAAAAAAATCAAACAAAAAGCGAAACATTAAAACGTTTCGCTCTTTGTTTGAAGATAAACATAATAATTAATTAAAGGTTTATTCTTTTGGGAATGGGAATCACACTGGCTTAATTTCTTCATTGTGTTCTCTGTATGCTTTTTCCAATGCATATGCATATTTGCCTAAATTTTCTCACGCAAAATCTTGAGTGTTTAAGAATGAAGATCTTGTAGGGGACCCATCAATATTAGGAATAATTGAAACTTTTGCTCAATCAAATTCTTGATTTTTTCAGTATCATTTATTAATAGCATCTCTAAAATTGTTATATTCTTTCTGAATAGCTTCTGGTAATACTCTTATTTTTCCATAAATAGAATTTCAAACTTTACCGTAAGCTCATAACAGATATGCATTTTTTTCAATATTAAATGTATACATTCTATTTTCTTCTTCAGTCGGTTCTTGATACTTGTTGATTACTCTTAATGAAGATGTAATATTTTCAAAAACTTCTTTTATTTTTTGTACGTATAAATCATCAAATGATTTTCATTTCAGTTTTGTTTTATCAATAGAAAATAAATCTGTTCAATCTTGATCTTTCTCTTCAAATTCAACATCTAGTTTTGGAATATTATTATCAATAGAACTCTTAATTTGCATCACTATTTGATTATTTCCATTTATTAAATCACCGGTAAATCAGAATACAGATCTGTCTCCATCTTTAAAATATGCGCTAGTTAAATCATATTTTGTAGGAGATGTACCATAATAACCTAATCATCCAAATTTATGATAGTATTCATCAGCTTGATCATAAAGTGGCTTTTTAATTTGTTTCAATAAATCAATACCATCATTTCAATCTTTATTGGTTGAAACTGAAAGATTGTATAGTTCTTTTAATGAAGTTGAATACAGTCTTTTCGAATTCAATTTATTTAAACTGTTTTGATATTTACTAATAACTGGATCTATCTCAGAATCAACATTAAGTCTTACATCGTTTAATTTTAAATCTTTAAAATGCATTGATTTAAGTGAATTTAATGTATTTATTGAATTTTCTAATTTTTGTTTCACTTCACCATCTAGGAAATCAGCAATATTTTGTTTCATTAAAGCCCAATTATCAAGAAAGTCTTTTGCATCTTTGTAAACTTTTTGTAATTTTTCAGTATTTGTGGAAATGATAGAATTATCTGTTGTGCTTTCATTAATGCTATTTATTTCTAATCCTGATTCCATATTTTGAATTGGTGATTCAAAATCTTCTGGAGTTGGTTTTCTCTTCATTTCGTCTATTAATGAATTAATATCAGAAACTTTTTGTTTGTAATTTTCAATTAATTCTAATCTTTCTCTATCAATTCTTTCCTTTTCTGCTTTCATGTTATTGTAATTTTGATTTAGACTTTGCAATTTATCTTCAAAATCATCAATGCTTTCGCCTTCAATAATTTTATCAACCACATTGGTCTTTGCAGTTTCTAAAAATTGTTTATATTCTGTTAATTTTTGTGAATTGTAATATGGTTTTGATTCTAATGTGGTTTCTAATTCTTTTGCTTCATTGTATTTCATAATATAAGTATTGTATTTTTCAAAATTATCAATAAATTTTTGCAATACTTCATTTTGTTTTGTTATTTCTTTATTTGTTTTTGAATTGTTTGATAGTAAATTTTCGTTTTCTCTAATTACAGTTTCAATAGTCTGTTTTAGGGGATTGTTTTCCCCTAATTTATCTTTTAATTCGTTTATTTTTTTAATCTGTTGATTATTTTTTTCTTTAAGAGATTGTCGTTGGGCAATTGCTTCTGTTCAGTTTCGCTTAGCGGTTTCTAAAGCGTTTAAAACTTGTTTATTGATTTCAGAAATTTCGTCAGCTGTTTTTTCTGATAAATCTTTAGCTTTATTTAAAACGGTTTCTAAGTCGTTTTTGATTTGAGAATCTTGCCACGATTCTACTTTTTCTATTTCATTTTGTGCATCTTTTCTATTTTTAGCTAAAGCTTTTCAATTTTTTATTTTGTCTTGAACAGCAGAAATATTTTCATAAGCGGTTAACACTTCTTCATCTTGAGCAAATGTTGCATCTGGCATCTTTTGATTATTTTGCAACAATGAATTTAAATAACTTTGAAGTTGTGTGTATTCGCTTTTACCATTTAAATTATCAAGTATTTTATTTGTTTCATCTCAAATTTCAGATAATAATTGCTTGTCTTTTGCAATTTTATCGGTTCTTATAGTTTCAAATAAATCTTTTAATTTTTCATTTTTTATTATTAAAGTTTTAGTATTATCATTTTGATAATTACCTGGATTACTATTATTAATTTTTTCAATAATTTCGCTATATCTTTCAGGATTTTTATTTAATTCATTTTTTCAATAATCGTAATTTTTAATATTTTCTTTCAAAATTTCAGTAATGCTTTTTTTAATATTATCTAAATTAGTATTTAGAGGGTAATAAATATTACTATTTAAAATTTCGGAAGTCATTGAATCAGGTTCGTTACTTTTGGCTTTTTGAATTACATTATCTAATTGAGTTTTAAACTCACTATAATCATTTTTATTTTCAAATAATTTTAAAACTGTTTCAGCTTCTTTAATCTTTAAGTCGATGCTATCTCAAATTGATTTTTTAGAATTATAATCACTTGTTGCTGTTTCTGCAGCACGATCTATTTTATCAATCAATTCTTGAATTTGAGCGTCTGTTACTGCATTATCTTTTTCATTATTTACGTTATTTATTACTGCTTGAGCAGCATCATTAACATTTTGATATCTTTTTCCATAGTCAGCAATTTGTTTACTTAATGCTGAAATTTTATCTTCTAATGTTTGCTTTAATCCTGCACGTTTTCTTCTTGCTTTTTGCCATTCAGTTTCAGCTAGAACTTTTGCATTTTGGATATTTTTTAACAGCGAATCAAGTTTATCTTTAGTTAATAAACTTAAATCTTCAGTTAATTTTAAAGACTCGGTCAACATATTTGCAATTTCAGGGTCTTGTCAAGATTCATTGTTTTGAATATTTTGAATTTCTTTTTGAGCATCTACTTGAGCAGCAATAACTGCTTTTCAAGATTCCAACTTATCTTTAATGTTTAAATTTTCGTAATTACTTAAAACTTCTGCATCTTGATCATATGTTGCTTGTGGCATTTTTGGATTATTATCTAGCAAGTTTTGTGTATATTTCTTTAATTTTTCGTAATTTTCTTCTTTTGAAACTAATGAATTATTAAATATTTCTATTTCATCATATTTATCACTTAATAATTGTTTATCTTTTTCTATTTTCAATTCTTCAGCTTTTTGAATAGCCTTGCTTAATTTATCCATTTTATTCAATAAAGTAAAAATATCATCATTTGAAAAATCGGAAGGATCAGCCTCTTGCAAGGTTGAAAGTATTTGTGAGTATCTAGGACTTTTACTCAATTCTAATGACAATATATCAAATTTTTCTTTTAGTACTGTTAAGTCTGTTTTAATCTTTTCATAAATAGAAGTAATTGAATTTTGCAAAGGTTTTTCAATGTTATTCTGCAATTCTTGATTATTCATTGTATTTTCAGATGTTGATTGCGATTTTGTAAGTGATATTTTTAAAGGGTCTAGATATTTTTTATATTCAGGTTTTGATATTATTTTATTTTTAATTTCTTCACCTTGTTTTGTGATTAAATCTATTCTGTCTCATATAACTTTTTTAGATTCATATTCAGATTGTGCATCTTTTCTTGCGTTATCAATTTTTTCAATTAATTTGTCAAGTTCGTTAACATTAGTTACATTTGCAAAACTTTCCTTTACTTTTAAAATTTCATCTTTTGCAGAATTAATAATGTTTTGGTATTTATAACCATATTTTTTAATTTGACTTTCAAACTCTGAAATTTTTGATGTCAATTGATCTTTTTTAGCATTAATAGCATCATTAATATTTTTTTGTTCAATAGAATTTTGTTCAGAAAGTATTGTTGCTAATTTTTGAATTTCTTTAGCCTTCAAATTACCTAAATCAATATTAGATGCGTTTAGTTTTTCTTCTAAATATGATTTATCTAAATTATTTTCTTGCAATTGTAAAATTAAATTTTTAGCTTTTTGCTTTGCGATTGCAAGATTATTAATTGCTTCATCTTTTAATTCTTTAGTATCTTGAGCATCGTAAATTGCTTTTGAAAGATCTTTTCATTTTTTGTCTAATTGTCCAAAATTATCATTTTCGTAATCGGTTGGAATAGCCTGTTGTAATTTATCAATAATATTTTGATATTTTTCAGGGTTTTTCTTCAATTCTTCTAATAATTTTTTTGCTTCTTCAATACGATTTTTTAAATCAATTTTAGCTTTTTCAGTATCTTTATTATAAACTCTCAGATCATGCTCAGCTTCTTCAATTTGTCTTTCAAGAGGTTTTTCAAATTCTTTTCTAATTTGATCAACAGTTTTACCGTTTAATTTGGGGTCATCCGAAGAAATTATTTTTTTACCAAGTTCATTTGCGGAACTGTTCTGGCTATTATCTTCTAATTCTTTTTTTATTCTTTCAGCTTTACTTTTTAAATCTTCTAAGTGATTTAATATTTCTTCTTTCGCTTCTTTTTTATTATTTAATTCTTTGATTTTATTTTTTAAAGTTTCGACCAATTCTTCAGTTTCTTTCGCACCCATATTGTCGGTATTTGGAATTGAATCTAAAATGTTTTTTGCTTCATCTTTAATGTCTTGATATGAAGCACTTAGATTTCGAAAATCTCTCAAAGCATTTTTAATGTCTTCAAGTGATTTTAAATAAATCATTTTTTTATTATCTAATTCTTTTTGTTTTTTGTTAATTTCAATCAAAATTTTCTTGTTTAAATCACTAACTTGACTAGAAGTCATGTTAGGTGTGTTATTAGATTGTTCGACAAGTTGTTTAAGTTCGTTTGAATCAATTTCATTTTTATTTAGTTCTTCGATTAATTCATTAGCTTTTTGAATTGAATTTTTTAATTTTTGGATATTTGATTCTTTATTTTCAACTTCTTTTTTAGCTTTTTTATAATAATTTGTTAATTTATCTAATGTTTTTTTTAATTCATCTATATTCTCAGAATTTAGTTTATCTATCGTTTCATTATAAACTGGATATAAATCATTATTTACATAAGATGTTTGATTATTTTTTTTATTATTTTCTAAAAAGTTTTTAACTTCATTTAATAGATTACTCAATTTGTTTTTAATATTTTCTTTTTCACTCATAAATTGTTCAAGAGAATTTATTACATTTTTATTTGCCTTTGAAAGTTTATCAACCTCTTGCTTTAACTGTTCAATTGTTTTTGAATTATTATCTGTCGAAATTGAATTCAAGATTTCTTCTAAAGTATTTGCTTCTTTATTTTTTGAATGTTTTTTTAACTCTTTTATATTTTCGTGGGCTTTTTGAATTTCTGTACTTAATTTTAAAATTTCAATTTGTTTTTTAATTTTATCACTATCAGCTTTTTCTAGTAAATCTTTAAGTTGTTTAGAAATTTTGTTTAAAGAAGAAATTTTGTTCTCATTCTTTGAGATTAAAACATTATTTTTCGCATTTTCCAATTCTTTTACAATGTTAGGGAATGCAACTTTATTTTGATTTATGAAATCAACAACTTTATTTTCGATTAATTGTTCTGCACTACGAGCTGCTTTCAATTTTATTACATAATCATCATACTTAGATTTTAAATCATTATACTCTAGTGTGATTGAAGGAATTTTATTCTCAAGTTCTTGTTGTGTTAATTTTTCTAAATCTAAATCTTTTATTAAGTTTTCTAAATTTTCTCCTTGATCTTTTATGTCGGAAACATTAACTTGTTTAATAAGAAGATTTGATTTATTTAATAAATCACCAAGAATATTTTTTGTTGCATTATATTTATCGATTAAATCTTTGTCAACTTCATTTAATTGAGTAAGCGATTTTAATAACTGTTCTAATTCTTTTGTTTCGGCGTTTAATTTTTTGTTTTGGATTGAATCTATTATTTTTTTTAATTCTGCTGCTTGATTAGAGTAATGGGATGCGTTTAAATTTTCAACTGTTTTTAAAGCATTTTCAATTTCTTTATTCAATAAATCTAATTTACTTGCTTTATCATTTGCAGTTTTATTTTTTAATTCATTAATTTTGTTATCAATATCTTTAATAGCTTGTTCTATTTGCTTTTTGTTATAACTGTCTTTCTTTAAATTAATTTGATTAATTAAATCTTCAAGCTCTTTTGAATCTTCTACTAATTCTTTAGATTTTAAAGAATGAATAAAATCATTAGCATCTTGAATTTTTCTTTCTAACTTTAATAAATTAGCATTATCATCAGCACACGATTTTACCAAATAATAAATGGTTGAACCTACCGTTGCTGCTGTTAATCCTATTGCCAAGGAACCAACAATCTTTACTTTTTTACTTTGCGACATAATACTCCTTATTTGGTTAATAATATATAGATTTTTTTATAAAATATATAATATTATATACGTAAAACGATGAAAAAAATAAATATAACTTTAATTTAATTGACAATAATCAATAATTTTGTTTTTTGAAATAAATAAATTGTTTTTTAAAAAAAGTATTATAATATTTTTACGTATGCATCGTTAGCTCAGTTGGTAGAGCAGGAGACTCTTAATCTTCGGGTCACAGGTTCAAGCCCTGTACGGTGTACCATATCTTTTAATGACCGAAAAAAAGAAGCAAAAGATTTTGCTTCTTTTTTTATAATCAAAAAAATCTAATAAAAAACCTCTTGAGGTTTAATAATTATTTTAAAGCCGATTTAGCTTGTTCAACGATTTTAGCAAATGTTTCTGGATAATTAATAGCTAATTCAGAAAGCATTTTACGGTTAACTTGAATGTTTGCTTTTTTAAGTCCGTTAATTAAACGTGAATATGTCATTCCTAGAGGTCTTGAAGCTGCATTAATACGAGCAATTCATAATTTTCTGAATTCTCTTTTAACTTGTTTTCTATCTCTAAAAGCATATGTTCATGATTTAACAACAGCTTGTTTAGCAACTTTGTAACCGATTGATTTGTGTCCTCAGTAACCTTTTGCTAATTTAATTCATTTTTGTCTTCTAGCTCTTGTAACTGTTCCGCCTTTTACACGCATTACATTATCCTTTCTATATTAGCTCTTTAATTCTTTTGTAATCTGATTTTGAAATCATTGAAGATTTACGAGAATGTCTTTTTTGTTTTGTTGTTTTATTTTGAGCTAGGTGTGAACGATAAGCATTTCCACGTTTTACTTTACCACTACCAGTAATTTTGATACGTTTCGCTAACGCTCTTTTAGTTTTCATCTTTGGCATCGCTGTCTCCTTTTGAATTGTCAACTGTTTTCACTTTTTTCTTATCTCTTTCTAAATACATATCTAAAAATCTGTCATTTACTAATGTTGGTTCTTTTGAGATTTTAGCTATGTCTTCGACTGCTTGATAAAACTTCATTAAAACTTCTTCACCAATTTCAGGTCTTGTCGCTTCTCTTCCACGGAATTTTAAAGAAACCTTAACACGATCACCGTTTAGAAGAAATTCACGTGATTTACGGGCTTTTGTTTGTAAATCGTGATCACCAATCATAGCTGTTAAACGAACTTCACGGTTAACAGTTACTGATTGTTTTTCTTTTGCTAATTTATTTTTTTTCTTCTTTTCGTATTTAAATTTTCCGTAATCCAAAATTTTTGCAATTGGTTTATTATCGGCGATTGAAATTAAAACAAGATCTTTTTTTTCTTCTTTAGCAACGCTAATTGCTTGGTTACGATCCATAACTCCTAATTTTTCCCCGTCTGCACCAATAACAAAAACTTTTTTGTATGGTATTTGTTCGTTTAAAACATGTTCTGATTTTGGTTTTTTGTCTTTTTGACTTTCGTTTGCTTGAATAAGTGTCTCCTTTAATAAAAAAGTGGGTTTTTAGACCACTTCTCATACTACACGATATATTAACATATAGTAGCAACCCGGATTAATTATTTCCTAGGTGAGAAATGTATCTTCTTTTTTGCTTTAATGCGTTAATTATTATAACATTTTTTACTATAACTTCCACTTCTTTTTTAATTTATATTTTTTTCATTTATTAATAGTTAAAAAAATATATAAAAAAAACAGGTTTCCCTGTTTTTAATTATTAAAATATTCCTAATAAACCGTGTGCACGTTGTTGAACAGTTCATAGCAATCCATTTTTGTCACTATTACGATATATGTAAAAATCAGCGATGTATGAAACTGCTACTGCAATTAAAATTAGAAAAATGACTAGTAAAATGATAAACAAAATTGTAGCAATTTTACGTTTTTTATTTTTTCTTTGTTCATTTAATTCTTTAGCTAAAGTTCAAATTTCATTCACCTTTTGTTTTGTTTCGGCTTCGCTAATTTGCTTAATGTAGTCTTTCTTTTCATCTTTTTTAAGCCGTGAATATTTGTGAGATTCAATTTTTGTGATTGCTTCTTTTTTAACTTCTTCTAATTGCTCATTAATTTTTTCTTGCATTGTTTCTCCTATTTTCTTATTTTAAATCAAAATTCATTGATTGATGCACTGTATAAACTTTGACGTGCTGAAGCTTTAACAATTTCACTTTCTGAATATCTACTTGAAAATTCTGTTGGCATAACTGGTATTAATATTGAATTTTGTGGTTTGCTTAAATTTCCATCAACAGGCCTAACCGGTGCTTGTCCCCCATTAAGAGGTCAAATAGGGAACGAAGCAGGAGCATCACTACTTGATGAAGGAAGTAATAATCTTGAGTTAGGGTTTAAACGCATTAATTTATCTTGTTGTGCTGAAAAGTATGCATAAAAGTCTCTAAATTCATCTGAAGTTAAGAAATAATTTGGATTAGATTCAAATGTTTTCAGAATTTCTTTCGCTCATTGACGATATTCTTCTTTAACATTCATATTATTTGAAAACTTAGTAATTTCATTTTTCATAACATTTGAAGGACGATGTACATAAGCTGCATTTTCTACTCAACTATTATAAATGTATAAATTTTTAGTGTTTTTATCATAATCAAAAGTAAATTTATAAGCATTCATAGTTACTACTGGTTTAATTGAATCAGGTGTAACCTCTCATCAGTTAGAATTAGGAAGAACACCGAATTTCTTTCCTCATGAACCTCATCAACGATTATCGTATTGTTGTGGAGTGAAATTAGGTGATTCTCAACCTCTTGTTGGGAAACCAACTGATTTCCCGGCAAGAACCTGTAAGAATCCTATTTGTTTATATCTATCATCAGGAATGATTCTTAGTTTTTGTTTTTCAACTGGCGTAAATAGTGAAATATTAAATGTTAATCCTAGTGATTCTTGAGTATTAATCAAGAATTTAAAGTTAGAATTATTACTATTTGCATCAACTAATAAACTTTCTCTTGAATTTCTTTCTGGAGATCTATCGACATCAGGATTACCTTCAAAAACAACTTTTTTGAAAATGTTGTATGCTTTTTCTTTCATATAATCTTCAATTTTTTTGTTTTTTGGTAATTTTGGATCTGAAATTCAGCCTGCTTCTTCAACATTAAAAACTAAAACTTTAGCTTTTATTCCAACCTTATCCTCACCATCAAAGAAAATTGAAGAATTACCATTTTGAATTTGAATTTTATCCAATGTTTTAAATGTTAAGGTAAGTGTTTTGTTAACAATCATTGGCTCAATATTAGTATTGCTTGGTTGATAAATATACTGAACTTTGACATTTAATGATTTACGATCCACATCATCTTGGGTTTGATTAATTAAATCAAATCATCCACTATCAGAGAATTTTTTAATTTTTACTCTGAAAGTCGATTGTGAAAATACAGAAGCTAGTTGTGAAGAATTTTGAATATCCTTTTTGGTGTAAGCAAATTGATCAAATAATTCAAGTAATGAATCAGCGTTTGTAATATCAAGCAATTCGCTATTGTTTGATGAATTAATTTCATTAAATGCTTCCAAGAATTTTTCTCTTGTTGTGCTATCTTTAGAAATTGCTACTTGGTATTTATGTTCAAAAGGTTGAGCTTGTCCAAATTCTTGTTTTGGCAAAGGATTTTCTGATTCAGGATTTTCATCTAGTTGTTTAAATAAACGTTCTTTATTTTCATCAGAATAAATTCAATTTTTATAAGCTGACCCTAAATGTAAAGCTTCAAAAATTTCAGCATCAAAAGTACTTTGTTTATCTCAAACACTTGAATCAAATAATGATTCTTGGTTATTGATAAGTTTGTTAATTTTTTCACGATATTGAGCTAAATACTCTTGATATGCAGCTTTAATTTCATCAGTGTATGCTGATTCAGTGTCAAGTCTTATTGCACTATATAAATCAGCAAATAATTCAATTAATGGATTTTTATCAGTCATTACGATTAATTGTTGTTTTATATTTGCTTGAAAGGCAAAGAATTGATGGTTTAGTTCATTCATTATTGTTGCAAAATTTGCAAGAATACTTGAAATTCTTGTATTTTTTATTTCTTCTTTATATTTTGGAAGCAATGAATTATATTTATTTTCAAGTGCTTCTAATTCTTCCTGAAGTTGTTCATTTGCTATATATTGATAGTAGTTTTTATTTGAATTTTCAACATTATTTAATAATGGTTGAAGAGTAATGAAAAGTTTTTTATAGAAACCAAGGCTTCCATCTGTATCATCCATTTTATTATTGAATTCTTGTTGAATATCTGAAATGAATGTATTTAAAATTCCGCTTGTACCCGAGGTTAAAATTTCAATTAAACTATCTAATTTTGTATCATAGCTATTAATTACAGTGTAATTTGCTTGTTTTGCTTCCTGAATTTTATTAGCGAAAGTAACAAGTCTTTGGTATTTTATTTCATTAACGTTTGAACCAAGTCTTACTGTTTGTGAATCTTGTGAAAAATCCAAAATATAATCTTGTACAAGTAATTCGACTTCTGTAACTTTTGCTAAAGTAGCATTATAAGCTTTAAAAATTTGATTTCTTACTGCATCAATCGCTTTTTGTAAATAATCATTAACCTGTGAATAAGATAAATCATCTTTCTTCGCTTCTGCTTCTTCTAATTTTTGAATTGCATTTTCTTCAAATCTTTCGACAAAAACATTTTCAGAATCACCATTAGCAATACTTTCCTTATTGTTTTCAACATATTGTTTTAATCTTTTATCAAATTCTAATTGTTGTTGAATTTGATCACGTTTTAATTGCACTAATCTTTCAATAGCTTCTTTTAGTGATTCGGTAGTTTGAACCTTATCGCTTTCAACGTTTGGAATCGCTATTAAAACTTCATTAGAACGTGTAATTAATTGTTTTAAAACATTGTATTGAGCGCTTACTTCAGGACTATCAAGGTTTGTATTTTGAACATTTACGTAATTTTGCGCTTCATTTGTATAACGACGTAATTCATTTGAATTTTCTAATGCTGTTTTAATTAAATCCTGATTTTCATCAGCACTTCTTGTTACACGTCTTGTTGAACGACGTGAACGAGATTGTGTTGATTCTAAATCAGCAAAATATTTTGTATTTAATTCATCATAATTTAAAACATTTGCATCAAAATCTTGTTCAAATTTTTCCATTAAGTGAAGAATTTGTTGACGATCTTCTTTTTCTAAAACAGTATTTGAAAGAAACTTAGCAAGTACTCACTCGTATTTAGTTAGAATTAATAAACGATCATATTCATAATTAGTTTCGTCAATTTGTTGTTGAAGTTTATCGCTGTTTTGATATTGAATATACATTTCAATATTTTCATTAATTAAATCTTGCACTTTTTGTTTTTCTTTATAAGTTCTACTTTTAGAATCATCTTTATGAGTTGCATTATTTAAATCATCAAGTTTTTTAGTAATCGAAGCAAGTTCTTTTAGTTTGTCAATTGTATCAACAAGAATATCTAATTTATTACTTAATTCATTAGCATCATCAATAGATTCGGTTGATTTATTTTTTTCATACAAATCATTTACCAAAACATTAATTTTTTGTTCTAGAGTACTTTGGTTAGGTTCATAAGTGGTTTGATTTAAAAGTTTAACTTTATCATTGTTTTGCTTACGTTTTGTATTTAATTCTTTAGATTTTGTTAACTTGTCAGCTAATTTTTCTTTATTATCTAGCACTTCTTGTAGTCATGAATCCGCTTGTAAATTTAAAAGATTTCGCTGAGAATTGTTTGAAGGAGCGCTTTCTCAAAGAGATTTTATTAATAACTTTTGGTCAGTTAAATTTCAAGTTTCTTGAAGATCTTTTCAATCTTTTATTTGGTCTGAAACTTTTTTTTGTAGTTCAACTGTTTCTTTGACGCTTTGAGTATTGTGAATTAAATTATCCAATTCTTCTAATGTAATGTTTTCTTTACTTGCAGTAGTTTCAAATGTTTTTACTCATTCGATTCCGTTTTCTTGCATTTTTAGGCCATTAACGCCTTCATAATTAAAGAAATCAGTATTATTAATTTTTTCTTTAATTTCTTGAAGTTTAGAGTTTAATTCAACTAATTTTTGAACTTTTTCCATTTGGAAAGTAATTTTTTCAATTAATTCTTGATAAATTGTTTCTGATTTTGGATTAGCATAGTTTATTCTTGATTCTTTAATTAAATTATCTAAATCAGTTAACGCTTTTTTAATAACTAGCGATTCGGTTGTGTTGCTGTCAGATTTAATTCTGTTTGCTAAATAAACTTTATTTGCAAGTGCAACAATATCATCTGAGTTATTTTTGATAATTGTTACTTTTTTCAAAACTTCTAAAACTTCGTTTTTAGTTATGGCACGAACAACATCTTCTTTTAATTTTGTTAATGCTTTATTAATTTCTGTATCAGCTTCTTTATCGAATCCTCCAACTTGTTGGTTTAGTTTTTCATTTAAAAGCTGTCTGATTCCTGTTCTTGTACCAGTCTGAGCATCTCTATTTCCAATTTCATCAATAACATTTTGACGAAGAGTTTCAACATCAACTTCATTTTCGTATTCTGCTTGAAGTTGTTCATGTAATTGTTCTAAATCAGAATATTCATTTTCCAGTTTTGGTGCTGAAGATTTCAGTACATTTTTCAATACATTTACTGAATTTATTTGATCTTGATTTCTTGTTGGGTTAGCTTCAATCTTAGAGATATAATCTGCAGTGTTCTTTTGAACATCACCTAAATTAACTTCACTTGAAATTTTTGTCATTAATGATTTAATCATTTTAGCATCATCTGCTGAATTAACTTTTAACTGCATTTCATCAACAAAATCATTTGTTCATTTTTTAATATCTTGATGTTCTTGTGAAGACCCAAATTCAGGATTATTTACTTTATTGCGTAAATTCTGAAGTTGGTATCACGCTAAATCTTTGTAAAAAGCCACTTCCATATCGTTACGATATTTGATAATTTCTTCATTTCCAATTTGATCACGACGATTTAACTCTAAATCATTAGTATAACTTGTCTTAATTTCTTCAAATTTATCAAAATTTGCTTCAGAATGAAGTTTTTGGAAATTTCTAATAGTTTTTTCAATTTCTGATTTTTTATCATTTGTTTTAATAATATTATCTTCAAATTCAGCAAGAGCTTGATTTTTTTGGTCTAATAATTCTTGAGCTTTTACAAGAATATCTTCCTGGTTTGCTTGAATTTTGTCAATATTTGATTCAGAATCAGAAATTACATTATCTTTTTGAGTTGATAGTTCTGTAATTTTTGTATTTAGCGATTGATAAATTTTTCAGTTTTGATTTTCAACTAATTGTTTTTGTAAGCTATTAAATTTATCATTAAATATTTTTTTAACTCTGGCTATTTCAATAGCTTTTTTAACATTATCATTTTTTTTATTAATTTGTACAGCATCATCAGTGCTTAGCAATTCATTTTTAGCAATAACGTTTGCAACATAAATAGCGACAAGTGAATCTGTCGGATTATCATACTCACCGTGAATTTTTACTAGTTTGTCTAATTGTTTTGCAAGAGTTACAAATTTTTCAAAATTATTAGCTACATTAGTAACTTTAGCAATTTTTCTTTCATCTTTTTGAAGTTGTGCAAAAGTATTAATTTTATTTAAAGCTTCATTATGGTGTTTAACAGCATCAGAAAGATTATCACCAATACGAGTTGCTTTTTGAATTTCATTGTTTAAGTAAACAATTTTATCTTGTTGATAAGCAATTCTTAAATCATCTTGTTTTTGTTGTAGATATCTTCTTTGATTATTCAATTCTTTTAAATTAGGAATTATTCTTGGTGTATTCATTTGTTTAATGAATTTATCAGCCATTCTAATTTGATTATTTGAACTATCAGTTTCATTCTTAACTCTGCTTGCATGATATTGGTCAGAATTTACATCATTAATAGTATCAATTAAACGTTGTTTTTCAATTTCAAGATTAAATAATGACCCAACAACATCAGTAGCTTTTAAAATATCTGAACTAAGTGATTCAATTTCTTCACTACTTAATTCTTGGAGTGTTTTTTCTTTTAACTCATTGTATTTTGCTCAAGCCGCTTGTGCTGCAGGTGATTTTGAATCACCGAAATTTTCCATAATTTCAGCTTTTAATTTTGCTAATTTGTCATTTAATTCAAGATTTTGTAATGTTTTTTTAGCATTTTTAGTTGCTTCTTCTAACTCTCTTTGGGCTTCTTCAATTTGTGCTTTTGTTGCATCAGGATTAGCAAAAAGTTTGTTAACATTGTCTCTTAATTGATCTATTTTAGCTGTTATAGGTGCCATTTGATCAGCAAATTTTGAATTATTTGCAACTTCATTAACTTTTTTAGCTTCTTCATCTTGGTCACTTAATTGCTTCATCGCTTGTGCTGTATCGACCATATTTTGCAATTTAGCACTTATTTCAGCAATTTCGTTTGTTGTATTTTCGTCGCTATCACCATTGTTTATTTTTTCTAAAAGTTTATCTAACTTACCTTTAAGCTTACGATAAGCATTAATTCTTGTTTTTTCATTTTCAGTAAAATCTGAACCATCTTCATGTTGAAATGCAGCATCTAAAAATTCTGCTGTAAAGTTAGTTTGTTTTTTAGTTTGTGCTGCTTTTAGACCATCACTTGCATCTTGCAACGCCATGTTGTATTGTCTAATTTGATAATCTAATTGTGCTGATGTAACTGGGTTAAAATCTTCAACATACAAGTTAGAAATTTTATTTAAATTTTCTAAACGATTTGTAATTCCCTTAGCATCATCTCCGAATTCATATAGTTTATTTAAGAAATCTTTTGACTGAATTTCAATATTTTTTAAGTGAGCTTTTAATAATTGACGTTGTTTTTCTTCAATATCTTTTTTAATTAAAGCTAAATATTCGCTTGAAATATTTTTAGTTAAATAAAGATTCTTAATGCGATTTTCAAGATCAGTTCCAAGAGTTTTAACTTCATCGGTAATATATTTACTATTTAAAGTTTCTTGAACTTGTGCACGGATACGATTAATTTCATTTGCGTTCATTTGGCGCGCAAATAGTTCGTCTTTATTTTGTTCACTTAATTCATAAAGTTGTTTGTTTTTTTCTTGCAACGGAATATTTGCGTTGATAATTTCAGAAATTTTATCTTCTCAATTTTGTTTTTCTTCGAAAGTAACAAAACCATTATTAAAACCGTCATTCAAAGCGTTATTTCAGTCATTAACAACTTTGTTCATGCTTTGTGCTAAGTAAAAATCATTAAATAACTCAGATTTTTTACTGATAATATCATCTTTTGAATATGATTGGTTAATATCAGTAATTTTTGTATTTAATTCTTCTTTAATTGATTCCAATATTGAATTAAAGTCATTGATCTTGTTTTTTAAACCTTTTGATGCTTCTTTTAATTCTGTTTCTGATCTTTGGTTATCTGTTAATTGTTCGTAAAAACTTTGGACATTTGCAGCAATATTTTCAATATCCTGAATATTTTTTACATCATGTAAGTTTTTATCAACTAAAGCTAAAAACTCTTTAACTTCTTGTTTTTTATCAGCACCTAAAGCTTCAGAACTTTTATAAGGTTTAGTTTTTGCAAGATAATCATTAATTAAATCTTGTTTTTCTTTAGAATCTTCAATTGTTTTATTAATCTTTGCTGATAGAAGTTCAATGTGTTGCATTTGAATGTCAAGATCATTAAAACGGAAGTGTTCAGCAATTATGTCTTCATAAATTGCATTTAGTTTATCTTGCAGTTGTTGTTTTAAACTAGGGAATGGAATTTCATTTAAATAGTTTTTATAATGTTCATATTTTTCTAAATATGGTTTTAGCCCATCATCTTCTTGTTTTAAAAATGAATTTAAGTTTTCTTTAAATGTTTTTAAAAATTCTGCTTTTTGTTCATTTGTCATTGAAGATGAATCTTTAGTAAACTTTTCGATATCCATTCCTGGAATATGTAAAAATTGATTAATTAAATCAAGTTCACGAATTCTTTTGAATTGATTATTTAAAATATCTTTTCAAAAAACTTGTTCTTGTTTAGAATCATTAAAATTAATTGAATCTAAATTATTGATAATTGAGTCAAAAACACTATTTTGTGCTTCTTGGATTAACTTAATTTTTTCTTCTAGTGTTAAAGTTTCTTCTTTTCATGAATCATTAGTATTTTTTAATTGTTCTAAAACTTCACTAGGCAAACCAGGATTTTGTTGATATTTTTTATATAAATTATGGGTAATTTCAAAATTATCATATAGGTTTTGCTCAATATTTGAGTTAGTTGAAGTATGCAGCGAAGCTACTGCTGTCGCCGTTCCAATTAATCCAGTCGCTAAAATAGCATTCGCAATAATTGCCGCTTTTAACATTTTTTTATTATTTGCCATAATTTTCCTTTTCTAGTGTAGTTTGATTGATATATCTAGTTTATCTAATGCATCAATAAAATCTTGATGTCCAATTCCACCGCGATAGTTATCTTCTTTACCAACATCGTTTCTTTTTACCAGTGGATCTGCTGTTCATAATCCTGATTCAGGTTTTATATTATCAAAAGTATATTTAACAAATTCACGATATTTAATTTTTGAAGCTACATATTTAGCTAAATTTTGAGCATTATTTACTTGTGGATTTTCAGTGTTACCAGGTTTTGGTTCAAAGAAATAAACATTACGTAATAAATCTTCATTACTGATATAAATATCTTGAGGTTTTTCAGTGTATGACTCATCAAAACGAGTTAATCATCTTCAGTTAATTACCATTGCTGCATATTCACCGTTATCTTTTTGCACTGGAACAACAATATTAATTGGTAAGAATAACATTACTTTACCTTTATCATTTTCACGTTTTGAATCGCTAGCATTTCTATAAATGTATGCTTCTGTATTTAGATAATCTTTTACAAATGGATATGCTTTAGGATTTTTCATTGATCCCATAGCTCTTGAATATTCAAATTGAGAATTTAAATATGCGCCACCACTTTGGAATTCTATCCCTTTATATGAAACGAAGTTAGGGTTTTGTGTTTTTCAGTAAATTTCATTTCCAACTTGTTTGTAACCTTTATATTCAGCATTTTCTTTCATTTTTAATTTGATTCTGAATTTTTCACTACTATCTGACAGAGTTGGTGTTTTTGTGTCAATATCTTCATCAATATTTTCAGTAAAATAATCTTTATTTTGTTCTTGTAAAATACCCATTGTGTATTTAATGAAAGAACCCATAAAGTTAACTGGTGCAGATGTATTTTTTCATCCTGCTCAGTTGTCTTTAAATAATGGAATAACATTAGAATTATCGGCACCTGGTGCTGGATCAAATAGATTATTAGGACCAAATAAGGTTTTATCTAATTTTAAGTTGTCAAATGTTTTAAATGTAATTGGAACTGAATCATATTTGATTCCAAATGTTTGAACATTACTAAATGCGGTATTTTGAACATTTAAATTTTCAGGTTTTGTGTAAACAAACAATAAGTTTATATAAGCTTTCTTAATTGTTGTATCTGATTGTAATTGAAGTTTGCTAAATTTTGAATCTTCTGTGTTGCTTCTGATTGCATAAACCTTAATGTTGTCAGTTTTATATTTTGTTGCGTATTGACCTTTAATAATGTTAAAGTCTTCAAACATCTTTAATAAAGCTTCATTGTTTGTAATTTCTTTTGCTTTATATGTAACAGAGTTAAAAGTAATTTCTGTTTGATTTCTTTCGCTTTCAATTTCGTCTTGGAATGACTCAGCAGAAGCGGAATTTAAAGGTTTTATCTGTGCATAACGATATGTTCCATTGTCAGCATTGCCTAAATATGTAAATAGTAAATCAGTATTAGTTGTGGTATTGAATCATTTATTAATTGCAAATGCTTGTTCATATGCTTTTACCAAGTTAATGTATTCAGTTGAAACATTTGTTTTTGATACAACAAGTTTATCTAATTCTGAAACCAATAATTTCGATAATGAACCTAATTTATCATAATTAAATTTAGCTTGTTTAAACACAACATCAACATCATCATTAGAATTTTTTAATAAGTTTTCACTAAATTTAGTAAAATCTGCTCTTCCTGTGTATGTATCATTACCGTTAATGAATTTATTTAAAATAAATCTTAAATTATTATTATCATCACTTGTTGTTTGTGTTTCTTCTTCATTATTAACTGCGTTTGAACCATAAATTAATTCATTTAATTTTAGACGAGTTTTTGAAATTGATTCAACAAATGTTTTGTAATGATTAAAGTATGTTTGTCTTTCTTGTGTAATATCCTCTTTTTGAGAAGTAGGTGTATCAAATGTCAATGTCGCTTCGCTACTTACGTTTTGAATATCACTGTTTTGTAAAGAACCTAATTGAGTTGCTTGTTCATTAAAATCATTAATTTTTTCTTGAAGTTGATCTAACGCTGAAATTTCTTTTAGAACTTCTCTAATGTTAAAACTATGATTTTCTGAAACTTGGAATTGGTCTAAGAAACGTTTGAATTGACTTTTATCAACAAGTAGTTTTGAAACAGAAGTAGAAACAATTCTTTGGAATAAACTTTTTAAGTCAGTTCCAGCTTTAATTACTGCACCAATAATTTCTTTTGCGTTAGAAATTAATTGTTTTTGGAACTCCTCAGGGTTTGATTGTGATTCTTTAATGTACTCATTAGCTTTACCATAATCACTATCTTTTCCAGTAGCTAAAGTAATTTCGCTAAATTTATTTAATAATGCCTGGCTAATTCCTGAAATATCTCTTTTTAGACTTGCATTCAACTCATCAGAATCTTGCATTAATAATTCATAGTAAGGTTGGAATTTTTCTTTATATGAATCATAACGATTCTTTTCTCAAGTTCAAATTGCTTGATATTGCTCATTGTATTTTTCAGTTGCAACTTTCATTTTTTGATTTAAATCAACAATTTCTTCTGGAGTTTCAACACTTGTTTGTAAAGGTGTAACCCCTACTGATTTATAATCGCTTAAACGTGGTGAGTAATTATCGTCAGGATAGTTTGATTGCATTAATTTATCAAGTAAGATATTGCGAATATATATCTGTGAAATTTGTTCGTTTTTAACTTTTAATAAACGATCAACAATTCCATCATTTCCATTTGTAATTGCTTTATTTAATTGAATCTTTAATGGTTCATCATGATTTAAATCACTTAGTGCTGCATTTGCTTCAGCTAATTTAGATTCTAATTGACCATAAAGTTCAATCATTTCAGTTATTTCATAGTTGTCAAAATCATTTTTGTGTTCTTTATAAGAATTAACAAATTTTTTGGCACTATTTTCAGCTCTTCTTAAGATAATTGAGTCTTCAAGTGATTTTTGGAAACCTTGAATTGAATTTCCATCTAAGTATATATCCATATATTTAATGTATTCAGCTTCAACTTCTTTTTGTGGGTTAGCTTCTAAATCTTTAAATGGATAATCAATAATAGCTTGTAACGGAATTTTGTCTTCTACAGTTAAAAAGCCATCATCATTAACATTAGTAGAAATTGCATTTAATTGTTCAGTTAATTTTGCAACTTTAACTGCTAATTCAATTCTATTACGGTAATTATCTAAAGCGTTTTTAGCGAAAACTAATCTATTTTTATTCTTTTGAGTGTAATAGTATGCTTCATCTTGTTCAATTTCTTGATTTAATTTTTCAACTGAAGCTTGAACATATTTATTGTTTCTTACTGATTCTGATTCTGAAGATAATGATTCAATTTTTTGTTTACCTAATGAAACTCTTTGAGCAATTTCCATATAATCAGCAAAAACATTATTGATAAGTGTTGCTTGTGCAATATCATTATTAAAGTTTTCTTGTGAGTTTGCATCTTTAATATTGTTTGCTAAATCATGGTAAAAAATATTGTTTGCAATTCAAAGTTTTTCATAGATTGGAAGAATAGAACTTTGCTCAGAAGAAGAAATCTTATTTTTTTGTTGAATTTTGTATCCTTGTTGCCCTTGTGAGTCATCTTTTAATAAAACCTCTAAAGAATGTTTACGTTTTTCATAGAAACCTTTAGTTTGGAAAGATTTTTTCTCTAAGTTAGGAATTAAATCATTTTCAATTTTGTCAAGACTATCTTCTAATTCTGGAACTGAATCCATAATAACATCAGCGTAATTTTTAGCATCCTTTTCAAAACCATAATCAGTTGTTTCATTTTCGGGTGTGTATGAAACATTTTTAAAACTTTCATCAGCTAAAATTTCAGCTTGTCTTTGAATTTCTAGTTTTTGTTTGTTAATTAATTCTTTAACTTTTCCAAGCAATGATTTAACTGTTGAAACAATAATTTTATCTTGTGGGTTTTGATCTAATTTATTTTGTAAATTAGTTAAATAAGCTTCAAATTTTGTTTTTGAATCTGTGTTTCTGTTTTCAACATTACCAGCAGGATATTCAACTGGATTTAATAATTCTTTAATTTCATTTAAACCGTTTTGAGTATCAACTAATAAATTATATTGTTCAATTAATAAGTTAATATCTTCTGTTTTTTTACTTAAATCAGTTTCTTCGCTAGCAATATACATATCTTGCGATGCATTAATTTCTGCTTGAATCATTTCAAGAAGTGTTGTTTCACCATTTGAAAGATTATCTTTTTGATTTTCAGTTGTTTCAAGAACTTGCGCTTTTTTAACCGCCTTAGCTAAATTGATTACAGTTGATTCTTTATCCTTAAAACTATCTAATTTTGAATTAATTGCAAAGATTTCACTTTTTTTCGAAACTTCTTGAACTTCTATCTTTAATCCATCAAGGAAATTATTAATTTTTTCTTTTAGTAAATCATCTTCAGTAGTTAAAGCATCAAGTTTTTCATTGATTTCACTACGATATTCGTCAATTTTTGATTTTTGGTAATCTTTGGCTTCTTGTAAGCTTACGTTATTAATATATTCATCGTATAAGTTAACACGTTTTATACGAATATCTTCAGAAGATATTAAAGCGTAATCTTCATCTTCTTCAGCATCAAATTTTGATTCTTCTAAAGCAGTTTTTAAGTTGTTAACACTAATTTGGTTAATTTCGTCATCTTTTTTATCATTCATGTAATCAACTACATCGTTTTGTTGATTAATAAATAAATCTAGATTTCTTAATCTATCAATGTAATTTTTAACAACATTAATATCGCTTGGATTATTAATTAAAGCGATTTTTTTGTCGAATTCTTCTACAGCTTTTAGATTTTTAGCAACAAGTTCATCACTTAAATTAGCAAAGTTTTGCAGTCTGTGGGTAGATTGAATTTTTGCTTTTGTTTCATTTGATTTTTTGGTGTATAAATCTTGATATCATGCCAGTGAAATTTTTGGACGATAAGCAAGAATATCACTTGTTAAAGTTGGATAACGCCCATCTTGGAATTTGTCTTTATCAACATCAAATTTTCTAAAAACTGCATCACTAAAATGAGAGTCAGTAACATTCATTTCTGTTTTATTTTGTGCTAATACTTGTTTTAGGCTTTCGATATAAGCAACAGCATTATCATATTCTTTGATTGTTTTTACACGTAGTTCCTTTTGAGACTCATTGTAGTTTTCGATTTGGAATTTTAATAATCTTAATTGTGGAATCGAAATATAACGTTCATTAATTTGTCTTTCAAATTCAACATATCTATTATCAAAGTTTTCAATCTGTGTGTTTAAAATATCACGCAAACGATCGTGATCTGTGTAAATATCTTTTAATTTTAGTAAAGATTCATGAGTTTCATTACGAGCTTGTGTTTTTTCCATTTCATCAGTAATTAACTTAATTTTTGTGTCAATATTTGAGTCAGAATCATTAAGAATAATTAAATTTTCACTGATGACATCTCTTAGATTTGAATATGCTTCTGGATTTTGTTTTTCATTAAGAGTATCTAATTGTTCTAAAGCAAGTTTTGAACGGTGTGCCAATGCTGTTTGCTTACGAATAGCAGCTTCTTTTGTGTCAATATCGGTTGATTTTAATCTTTGTTCATAACTTAGATTTAAAATACGATTTGCATCGTTAACGATATTATCAATATTATTGTTTACTGAAGCATAAGGTTGTTTTTCAATATTTGGTCCATCATATTTTTCAATTTGAAGTTGCGCAACAGCCTTACGTAATAAAGCGGCTGAAATTTCGTAAAGTAGATCATTACGTTCTTTATTAACTTTATTTAGTTTTTCTTGATATTCACTAACTTTTGAAATTCCGTTACTATTAATATTTTGTAAGTATGTGTTTATATCGTTATTAACATTTTTTGAATGATTAATTGCATCATTTGGTCTGTAGTTTCCATAGTCTTGCTCATTTGCAAGATCGATTAGAGTTTTTAGGTTATTGTTTGCAATTTCAAGTTCACGTGAAATTTCAACACTTTCAGCTAATTCACGCATTTGACGACGAGCTTCATCGCGTTGTGCTTTAGGCAATGAAGGATCAGCAACAATAGATTTTAGTTCTGAAAGTTTATCTAAAAGTTTTTGTTGTGTTGGTGTAGGTTCATTATCCTTCATATCAGGTGCGAATGTATTATTAATTTTTTTAAATACATCATCAAATCCTGCTGTTGATTGATATTTAGCTTGTGCATCTTTAAATTCTTCAATTGCTTTTTTAAGCTCATCTTGAATTTGTTGTGGATTTGAATTTTCAGGGTCATTTAATGCTTGCGCTGCTTGTTTTTTTAATTCATTAATACGAGATATTTGACTATCTAAAGCTGAAATTTCATCTTTATCTCCGTCAGAAGTTTCTAAGGCTAAATTAGCGTCATTAACGGTTTTTTCCAATTGTGAAAAACCTTCAGCTTGCGCTGCTATTGCTTTCATTTTGTTTTCAAGAGCTTTTAGTTGTGATTCTTTTTCTTCTTTTGAAAGTTTTGGATCTAAAGCAATAATTTGGGCTTTATTTTTTAAATTATTAATATCATTTTCAAGATCTGAATTGTAAGGTGACTTTTTTGATCCTTTTGGAAAAGCCTTAGAAATATCTTCTAATGCTTTTTGGGCAACTGAATCAGCATTTGCAAGTGATTCATCCATTTGTGATTGTATGTATGCAACACGATATTGCTTGATGAAATATTGCAATTCATCACGAGTTGCTGTTGAGTCTTGTACAACAAATTTTTGTGATTTTAAATTTAACGAACTTAGTTTTACTTTTGTTTTTTGACTAATTTTTGCATCATCCGAATTAATAATAGCATTAGCTCAGTCAATATAACGTTTTAATTCTTGTTTATTGGTTTGACGTAATCTTTCTGAAATTTCTTGGAACCCTTGATTTAATTCAGCAACAGATTTTTTATTATTAATTAAATCATCTAATTTTTGACTATCTTGTGAAAGTACTAGTTTATCAACACCAAATCCATCTTCAAGATCTCATTGAACTTGTTCTAAAACTTCTGACAGTGATTTTTTATACATTTTTGCAACTAAAGCTGTGTTGTTAACATTGTTAAAAATTTTGGTTGCTTCTTGTAAAACTTCTGAAGCATTTTTAGCAGGTTGTTGTTCGCTTTCATTATTTACTAAAAGTAAATTAAAATTACTTAAAATTTCTTGTTTGTAATCAAGAGTTATTAAATCTTGTTGTTCATATAAATCAAGATTTTTTAAAATATTTGTTTTGATATTGTTTAAAGTATTGACAATATTTTCTAATCCTTCTAGCTCTTGTAACTTATCAGATGGTTTTTGTTCTTTATTAGTGTTAATTTTGTCAATCATTAAACGGCTAAAATCAGCTATTTGTTCAGGATAGCTTTGTGAGTTTATTTCTTCGATTTTTTGGCTTATTTGATTTTGAATATCTTCTTCAGGTAGATCAAATTTATCAATATTTTTTAAAATATTGCTTGCTACAGAAGTTAAATAATTAATTTCGTCTACTTTGGTTGCTGCATATTTAATTTCTGATGATTGAGCTTGTTTTATTAATTCATTAATCTTATCTAATGCTTTTTGTTTAGTTTGCTGACTAACTTGAGCACCTTGAATTTCATTTTGAAGGTTTTTTACAAATTTTAAGAAATTGCCTTGTTGAGCTTGAATTTTATCTTGTTCTTTTGAAATGGCACTTAGTTCTTCGTTTAAACTATTTTGAGTTTCAATTAATAAGTCACGTGAATATGATGATTGATTAATCAAATTAATTGTGTTATTAAATAATTCTAAAACAGCTGCTTTTTGATTAATATTTTCATATGGTGTGCGATTTCTAAGAATATTTTCATGTAGGGTTCAAGCCTTTGTTTCTAAATCTAACGATAAATCATTTTGAGTTTGAATTAAAGGATCAATTTCGTTAAATAGCTCTTGTAATTTTTGTTGCTTGTTACCAGTTGAAAAATCTTTGTTAGCTAAGAAATTACTTGCATCAGTAAATAAATCATTTTCTTTAACTAAACTTATATAATCTTGTAGATTTTTGTCAAAGTTTTCATCATTAGATGATAATAACTTAGCTTTTGCTAATTCAAGCTTAATTATATTACGTTGTTTTAGCATTTGCTCGATTGATGAAGAAGGATTATCTAGTAATTGTTTTGCGTATTGATTAATGTGTTCTAAATTAGCTTTTTGTTCTTTAGTTAAAATATTAGAATCTTCACTTTCTAAGAAACTATCTAAATTTTCAAAAGCTGTATTTAGTTCACTAAAAACATAAACTTCTTTTTTTATTTCTTTATTTGTTTGGTGTAATCCTATTAATCATCCAGCAGCTCCAAAACCAAGCAATCCAGCAATAAAACTGACTGATCCTAAAGCTTTATAAGCACGATTCTTTTTCTGTTCCATAAAACTCCTTAAGTGTGTTAAAAACTAAAAGGTTGCATTTAAAAAATACAACGTTTATTGTTTGAAAAGTTAATAGAAAAATATAAATAATATTGAGGTTTTTATCCCCAACTTTTTCTTTATTAAATTTAGTTATTACAAATAATCATTTAGGAGGAATAATCTGTGTAAAAATATTTATATTTATAAAAGAATTATAATAAAAATACTAAAAAAACTAAAAAAATAAATTATTTTCTTGTTTTTTAAAATAAATATGATATTTAATATATTGCATTTTAATTAAATGTAAGCAATCTTTCTATTTAAAAGAAAAATTATACAATATTTTTTGTTATTTTAATTTTTTTATATATTTTTTATTATTTTATTTTTTTAAATTATTTTTTTATTTAGTTTTTAAAAATAAAAAAATAAATGATATTTTTTCAAAAAATTATTTGCACAAAAAAATAATGATATTCGAATATTGAAATTTGGAATTTTGATAGCTTTTTATTAAAAGTTAAAAAATTAAAGAAAAAACCAATAACAAAACGTTATTGGTTAAAAATTATTTTTTGAAAATATAGTCATAAATTTGAGTATATTTATCAACTGGATGGAATTCTACAGCATCTTTAACTTCTTGTGGAATATTAACTAAATCTTTTTCATTTTGTTTTGGAATAAAGATTGTTTTAATTCCAAACTTCATCGCTGCCAATGATTTTTCTTTTAGTCCACCAATTGGTAAAACTTTTCCACGTAAAGTTATTTCTCCAGTCATTGCAATTGTATTCGATACAGGTCGATTTGAAAGTGCTGAAATAATTGCAGTTGTAAAAGTTACTCCCGCACTTGGTCCATCTTTTGGCACAGCTCCTTCTGGAACGTGAATGTGAATACTTATGTTTTCAAAATCAAAATCAATATTAAATTCTTTTGCATGTGAACGAACATAACCTAAAGCAATTTGTGCTGATTCTTGCATTACTTCTTTTAGTGAACCTGTTAATTTTAGTCCTTCTTTGCCTGGAAATGTGGTTACTTCGATTGCTAATGTTGAACCACCGTATGATGTTCAAGCAAGACCGTTAACGGAACCAATTTGTGGTTCACCATCATTTTCAGATTCTTCAAATTTGATTGGTCCTAAGAAATCTGTTACTTCTTTAGTGGTAATTACAAAATCATCAGCAACTTCTTTGCTTAAAATTTTTACAACAATTTTACGACCGATTTTATCTAGTAAACGGCTTAGTTCACGAACTCCGCTTTCACGGGTGTAATTTTTAATGATATAGTCTAAAACTTCATCACTAATTTGGAATTGTGAAGGTTTTAAAGAGTTTTGTTGCAAAATTTTTTCAATTAAATGACGTTTTGCAATTTGTAACTTTTCAAGGGATGTGTATGAATTAATTTCAATTAATTCCACACGATCAACTAAAGCTTCAGGAATACGATCAAAGTAGTTAGCTGTTGCAATGAATAAAACTTTTGAAAGATCATATTCAATATCTAAATAATGATCTTGGAAGTTAACATTTTGTTCAGGATCTAAAACTTCCAGTAAAGCCGAAGTTGGGTCACCACGAAAATCAGATGACATTTTATCAATTTCATCCAATAAAACCACAGGGTTTGATACGCCTGCTTTTTTAATTGCAGCAATAATTTTTCCAGGCATTGCCCCAACATATGTACGACGGTGTCCTCTAATTTCTGATTCATCTTTAACACCACCTAAGCTAATTTTTACGTAAGGGCGTTCTAAAGCTTCAGCAATTGAACGAACTAAAGTAGTTTTTCCTACCCCTGGTGGCCCAATTAAAGTTAAAATTGGCATTGGTTGAACCGCTTCGTTAACTCTTCCATCTTTTGAAACAAATAAGTTTTTATCAATTAAATGTTCTTTATCGTTAGGAATATTAACAAAATCGCGGTTATTTTCATCTTGTAGTTTTCGATGATTTAAAACAGAAATAAATTCAATAATTCTTTCTTTTGGTTCTTTGATCCCATAGTGGTGAGCATCAAGAATTTTTTTTGCATTAATAATATCAAGATTTTCACTTTTAACTTTTCTTCAAGGTAGAAGTTGTAAAAGTTCAATGTAATTTTTAGCAATATTTGCTTCAGGACTTGAAGGCATCATATTTTTTAATCTTGATTTTTCTTTAGCGATAGCTTTTTTAACTGATTCAGGAATTAGTAATTTTAATTCACTGCTTTCAATTGTTTTTTCATATTCTGTATCTTGTTCATCTTCTCCAAGTTGTTTTTGTAAGATACGCATTCTTTCACGAATTAAAAAATCTTTTTGTTGATCATCTAATTCATTACGTAAAGTTTTATCAACTTCTTTATCAATTTGATTTAAACGATGTAGTTTTAAAATACTATTGATTAATTTTTGAATTTTTTCAACATAGTCATTTTCAGCATAGATTTCATATCTACTTTCAAAATCTAAAATATCTAAGTTGCTAAAGAACATATCAAATGAATACATAACATTAACTTCATTAGATAAAATTAAATCATCCAGACCTTCCAGAGCGTCATTTTTTCCTAGGCTGTGATTTGCGAAGTTATTTAATGTTTCAGCTAATTTACGCATTAGTTTTGCTGCTAAATCAACATCAGAAACATATTCTTTAATTTCTTCTCATTCAGCTAAAGCATTGTTAATAATAATTGGATCACCATTTTCATCATTTCCGGCTTCAAAATTATGTAATGCAATTAATTTTACTTTTTTTCAACCTGCAAAATGAACGGTTTTTACCTTTTTTTCAGGATTTTTAATATTTTCAATTTTTGCAATAGTTGCATAAGGAAAATAATCGTCAAGAGTTAATTGACTTTTTGAAAAAGCATATGGTTTTAATGAAGCAACAACAATATTTTCTTGTTTGGATTCAGCATCAGCTAAAATTGTCAAACTATTTGCTTTACCAATTTTGAGATCTTTTAATGTTCCGGGAACAATAAGATCATTTCTTACTCCGATTATTAAATTTTTCATTTGTGTCCTTTCGATAATAATTAGTTTTGTTTGCGTTAATTATATCAAATTTTTAGCACTCCTATTAAAAAAGTGCTAAATTATTTCGCGCCTATAATAAAAGAAAGTTGAGCAGCGCTCAACTAAAAATTATTTTGTTCCAAAAAGTCGATCTCCTGCATCTCCTAATCCAGGGATGATATATTTTTTTTCATTTAAATAATCATCTTTACATGCTAAGAAAATATCAACTTCTGGGAAAGTTTCTTTGATCTTGTCAATTCCTTCTTGTACACCAACTAAACAAACAAGCTTAATATTTTTAAAACCGTCATCTTTTAGTTCTTTGATCGCATCATAAGCACTTGTTCCGGTAGCAAGCATTGGATCAACAACTAAAATTTCACTGTCTTTTGAAACATCAGGAATTTTATAAAAATACTTTTTAGCTTCAAAAGTTTTTTCATCACGATAAAGTCCGATGTGACCAACTCTGGCTTGTGGGACTAAACTTAAAATCCCTTCAACCATTCCTAGTCCAGCTCTTAAAATAGGGACGATTACGATTTCTCTATCTAAGGTATATCCTGTTGTTTTTGTATCGGTTGGTGTGATTACTTCAATTTCTTTTGGTTGGTAATCACGCATAATTTCAAAAACCATTAGTGATGCTATTTCATTTAAATTTTTTCGAAATACATCATGGCTTGTGTATTTATTACGCATTGTAGTTAGTTTTGTTTTAATAAGGGGGTGATCAAAGATTTTAATCATTTTGGCTTCTTTCTAAATTAATTTTTACTTTTAAAAACTTCAACTGATTTTGACATTCCAAAACGAGTTGCACCTAATTGATACATTTTTTCCATATCTTGATATGTCTTAATTCCACCAGCTGCTTTAATTTCTATTTTATCACCAACAACGCTCTTCATAATTTCAATATCTTCAAAATTTGCTCCACGGTAAGAAAAACCGGTCGAAGTCTTAACAAAATCTGCTCCTGATTGTAAAACGATTTCAGTTGCTTTTTGAATTTCTTGGTTGGTTAATAAAGCGGTTTCAATAATAACTTTTAAAACTTTGCCTTTGCATTCTTCTTTAATAGCTTTAATTTCATTTAAAACATAATCATATTGGCCTTGTTTAAAACGACCAATATTTATAACCATGTCAACTTCATCAGCACCGTGAGAAATTGCTAGTTTTGTTTCATGAACTTTAGCTTGAGTTACCATTGCTCCTAATGGGAATCCTACAACTGTGCAAACAATTGTGTTAGACCCAGCTAATTTTTCTTTGGCATGTTTAATTCATGTTGGATTAATGCAAACACTTTTAAAATCGTATTCAATTGCTTCAGAAATTAATTTATCAATATCTTTTTGAGTAGCCTCTGGTTTCAATAAGGTGTGGTCAACCATTCGATTGTAATTCATTTATTCTCCTAACGCATTTTCGCTAACACAATTGGATTTTCAATTGGTTCTGAATTAAATTTAAAGGTTTTTTCTAATTCTAAAATTACGCTTTGCTCAATTGGATTTGATGAAGTTAATGTAAATAAAGTTTCACCTTGTTTTACATATTCGTTAGTAATTTTATTTAGATAAATTCCGGCTTCGAAGTCAATTTTATCTTCTTTAGTTTTTCTTCCGGCTCCAAGTTTCATTGCTACAAGACCAAAATCAAGGGCACTAAGAATTTCTAAATATCCTTCTTGTTGTGATTTTAGTTCGTATGTGTATTTTGGTTTAAATCAGTCTTTTTGTTCTAATTCTGAAACATTTCCACCTTGAGCGGCGATTCATTCTTTAAATTTATCATAAGCTTTATTTGATTTTATTGTTTCATCTATCATTGCAAATGCTTCTTGTTCGTCTTTTGCTTTATTTGTTTCAACTAAAAATGCACTTGCTGATGAATATATTAACTTAGTAAAGTTTTCAGGTCCATGTCCTTTTAGGGTTTCAATAGCCTCTAAAACTTCGTTTTTGTTTCCGATTGCTCTACCTAAAGGTTGTTGCATGTTAGTTATTTCTACCATTACTTTACGACCTAAATTTTTTCCGATACTAATCATTTGTTTTGCAAGTTCTTGAGCTTGTTCAACATTTTTCATGAAAGCTCCTGAACCGCATTTAACATCTAATAAAATAACGTTTGATCCTGTTGCAAGTTTTTTTGACATGATACTTGAAGCAATTAAAGGAATTGATTGAACTGTTGCAGTAACATCACGTAAAGCATAGATTTTTTTGTCAGCAGGAACAAGTTTTTCATCTTGTCCTACTAAAGCGATTTTATTTTCTTTAACGTTGTGTTTGAATTCTTCATCGCTTAAATTTACTTTAAAACCAGAAATTGTTTCTAGTTTATCAATAGTTCCCCCAGTTTGAGCTAATCCACGACCGCTCATTTTAGCAACTGTTAGTCCTAATGAAGCTAAAAGAGGCATAAGCACTAGACTGGTTTTATCTCCAACACCTCCAGTTGAGTGTTTATCAACAATTTCGGTATTTAAATAACTTCAATCAAGAACTTTACCTGAGTGCATCATTGCTTCAGTTAAATAAGCAATTTCAGCATCTGACATTCCATTTAATCTAATCGCCATTAAGAAGCTAGACATTTGGTAGTCAGGAATATTATTATTTGTGTAGTTTTCGATAATAAATTGAATTTGTTCTTTTGTTAATTGATGGTTTGTTGCCTTTAATTCAATTAAATCAACCATTCTCATATTATTCTCCTGCTAATGAAAGAGCTAATTCCATCATTTTGTTGAATGCTTTTTCACGTTCTTCAGCTGTTGTATATTCATGTGTAACAAGGTTATCACTAATTGTTAAAATACATGCTGCTTTTTTATTTAATTTTTCAGCAACACTGAATAATCCGTAACTTTCCATTTCAACACAAACTCCACCTTGTGAACGTTGCATTCTTTCTTGAGCACTTTCGTTTGTATAGAAAGCATCTTCTGAATGAATGTGTTCTTCTCTTAATGGAATTTGAAGTTCATTTGCTTTTTTAACAATTAAATCGTTTAGAGATTTAGTTGGGTAAGCAATGTGTTCTTCTGAACCTGTAAAAGCTTTACGGAATGATGTATTTTCTCCGTAACAACTTTTCGCTAAAACTAAGTCATAAAGTTTTAGGTCTTCAACGTAAGCTCCACTTGAACCGATTCTTACGATTGTATCAACATTATAAAAATTAAATAATTCATATGCGTAAATCCCTATTGAAGGAATACCCATACCTGAGGCACAAACACTTACATCGTGTCCATGGTATTTACCTGTAAACATTAAAACATTTCTAACATCAGAAACCAAGCGTGGGTTTTCTAAATATTTTTCAGCGATATATTTAGCTCTTAATGGATCTCCTGGCATTAAAACTAATTTTGCAATATCACCATCTTTGGCGTTAATGTGTGGTGTCATCTTTTTCTCCTTTTATTGTAAATTTTCAGGTATCTTGTACCAGTTTAATTTTAACATTTAAAGACGTAAAAAATAATAAAAAAATAGGCCTAATTTTGGCCTACTTTTTAACGTTTTGATTTGTCATATGCAAATCCAGCCGCTGCCGGCGCAAAGCCTCTTCCCTTCATTAAAATCATCATTATAAATGTAATGAAATAAGGGATTGTATAGAATAAATCAGTGAATTTTCCTAGTGTATCTGGTTGGAAAACAGGTAGCACGAATGAAGCGGATCTTAATAATGAAAATACAACGGCGCTTAAAACGATTCATTGTACTATTCATTGACCCATAATCATAATTGCTAGAGCTAGATATCCTAAACCTTGTACTTCACCTTTGAATGATGTTGGCGAATATTGCACAAAGAACCCTCCGGCAATTCCTGCTAATAAACCACTAATAAATACACCTTGTCATTTATATGAGTTAACATTAACTCCAGCAACGTCTGCTGCTTGTGGGTTTTCCCCGATTGATTTTAATCTAAGTCCTCATCTTGTTCATTTTAATGCTACAAAAGCTAAAACAAGAATGATAACAGTAAGAATGTTTCTTAAAGATAAAAGATTTTTTCAAGATGATACTTCACTATCTAAAGCAACTTCTTTAACAAAGAAAGGTACGTTTTTAGCTGAACCACCACCATAAATAGTTAATAAAACTAAGGCAATCCCAAATGCAAGCATATTAATTGCGAACCCTGAAATTGTATGATCAGCTTTTAATTTGATTGTCGCAAAGGCGTGAATCAAAGAAAAGAGACCTCCACCAAGAGCAGAAACAAGAATTAAAATAAATTGCGCTACTATTGGTGGTTTTTGCCCGAAGTAACTACCGAAGATAACGTAAACTGTTGCTCCGATAATCATCATCCCGTTAATTCCGATATTAACAATTCCAACTCTTTCTGAAAACATCCCACCTACTGATGCAAGTGACAAAATACAAAATGAAAGTAAGAATAATTGAACTAATTGTAATGAAAGTGTCATTATTTATTCTCCTTTCGTTCTGTTGGAAAAATGTTAATTCAAACTAACATAATTAAAGCTAAAAGAATAATAATTAATCCAAAAATTGCTAACCCTGGTAAGGCTAATGTTGGAGTTGATAAAACAACTTTCCCAACTACAACAAAAACAAATCCAATTAATAATAATGAAGCTAGTGCAACATTTTTAAATATTTTTTTTGTTTTTGGACTAGTGTTTTTAATATCTAATCATAATTTGTGGTTTAAAACTTCATATCTTTTGTTTGAATATGTAAAGAACTCTTTACGTTTTGTTGAAAGAATTCCTTCTTTCATTAATTTTTGATTTTTGTATTCGAAGTACTGAATTTGTTCAACTTTTTGTTTGTAATCTCTATTTAAAGAGCTTAATCTTAAAAAGTATTCATTTTTTTGTTCACTTGAATAATTTTTAATATTTTGTTTTAATAATTCGTCAACTTCTTTTTTGTGTAGTTTAGTTAATTCTTTATATTGTTTTTTAACAGATTTTTTGTGTTTTTTAGCTTCTGCAATTTTTTGATTTGAAGAAGCAATTATTTCTTTACGGCTTATAACGTAATCTTTAAATGTTTGTCTTCATTCAGAATCTTTAATCAATAAGATTGTCTTTTTAACAAAATAAATTGGTTTAAAATGTAAGAATAGAACTGATAAAGCCGCAAATAGGATGATTAAACCAGTAACCATACTCATGTTTTCAGTGTTAACATTTACTGTTCATAGGTTGAATGAACCTTGTTTTAGCACTGCATAAAACATTGAAGTGAAAACAATTCCAACTGGTGCGTTTAATGCAAGTAATGAAATTGCGATTGTGTCAAATCCTAATGAAAGAGGGTTTGAATAGTCAACAACGTTACGGTTTAAGATAACGTAGTATAGGAAACCAGCAAGCCCTGCCAGTCCTCCTGAAATTGTTAAAATTGACATTGTTACAACTTTTTGGTTTGTACCAATGTATTCAGCATTTGTTTTTGACATCCCAACCATTTTAATTTTGTAACCCAATGAGGTTTTTGCAAAAATAAATCATAAAACTAAAACTGTTGCAATTCCAAATGCTAATGCAAAGTAGGTAAAGATTTCTTGTAATTCTTTAGCTAAACGAATTGTTTTAGTTCCATCATTGGTATCTAGTAAGAATTTTCTTGATTCTTCTAGGTTGTAAAAAACAGCATTATCAATTTTAAAAACATATGTTGTTACATAAATAACAATTCAGTTTAAAAGAATTGTTGAAATAACTTCATGAACACCAAAATAGGCTTTCATGAAACCGGCAAACATTCCTAAAAATGCTCCTACTAAAATTGAAAGTAGCATTAATCCAACAAGAAGTCCACCACTAATGTTTCTGAAATTCTTGGTCGCAATTAAGATACTAAATGAAGTTGTACCCGCAGCCAACATTTGACCAGGAATACCAATATTGAAGTAACCGGATTTAAATCCTAATCCAACTCCGAGTGAACCAATTAAAAATATTGAAAAATAAAGAATTAATTTATTTTTGTTATATTCTGCAAAAGCTCCATCGATTAAGGCTTTAAAAAATACTGAAGGATTTACCCCTAATGAAGCAATAAAAATTGAACTAATTGCAATCCCAAAAATAATTGCTCATATTGAAGAAGCAACTTTTCTTGCTGATGATTTAGTTTGCCCCATTTTAATAAATTCTGATGCTTTAGAAGAAAAAGAACGCATTGACTCAGTGGCTTTTTTAATACTATTTGTCATTTAATTCCTTTCCTTTTTGTTCAGTTGATACTGAATCAGACATGAACATACCAATTTCTTGTCTGGTTATTTTATCAGCTGGTGAAACGTTAATAATTTTTCCATTATTAATAACTGCGATTGTATCAGCTAATGATAATACTTCGTCTAATTCGTAAGAAATTAATAAAATTCCTTTACCTTTATTTTTTTCTTCGATTAATTTTTCATGAATGTTCTTGATTGCTCCAACATCAAGACCACGAGTAGGTTGCATAACGACGATTAATTCGTGATCATGCATAATTTCACGTCCAACGATAAATTTTTGTTGGTTTCCACCTGAAAGTGAACGTGATTGAGAAATTCCATTCCGAGCACCACGCACATCAAATTTTTCAATAATATCAAGAGTTTGCTTTTTAATAGCTTTATCTTTAAATACTAAAAATTTTGAATAAGTTTTGTCTCAAAGTCTTCTTAAAACAGTATTCATATTAATTGAATAGTCAAGAACTAAACCGTGTTTGTGACGGTCTGTAGGAATGTATGAGAGATTTAATTTTGAACGTTTTCCAACATTTAAGTTTGTAACATCCATCATTTCTAGATTATTTTGTTTATTACGAGCTTTCATAAGGATTTTACCTTTTTTAGCTTTTAATAAACCGCTGACTAAATACTCAACTTGAGTTTGCCCATTACCAGCTACTCCGGCAATTGCTAAAATTTCACCTTTGTGAACTTTTAAATTGATATCTGTAAGTGGTTTTTTACCACCTGTTGATACATTTTGAATATCTAAAACTAATTCTTCATCGAATGAGTGATTTGAATTTTGTGCCGCTACTAAGTTGTCACCAACCATAGCGTGTGCCATTTGTTCAATAGATGTTTCGGCAACATTACAGTTTAAAATTACTTTTCCATGTCTTAAAACGGTTGCTGTATCAGCTACTTCCTTAATTTCTTTTAGTTTGTGGGTAATAAAAATGATTGTTTTCCCTTGTTTTTTAAACAATTTCATTGTTTCTAATAAACCATGAATTTCTTCATCAGTTAAAACAGCAGTTGGTTCATCAAAAATTAGAATATCGTTGTCACGATATAACATCTTCATAATTTCAACTTTTTGTTGAACCGGAACTGAAGACTTACCACTTTTATCATTTAGATTAAACTTTAAATTAAATTGTTCTTGAATAGTTTTGATTTTTTCTGATGCTAAATCAAGGTCTAAGAACCCATGTTTAGAGAATTCAGAACCTAAAACTATATTTTGCAGATTAGAATAAATACCAACAAGTTTAAAGTGTTGGTGAACCATTCCAATTCCTAGGTCATTTGCGTGATTCGGATCTTTAATGTTAACATATTTTTCATTAATTTTTATTGCACCTCTTGTAGGTGAATAAAGTCCGAATAAAATAGACATAAGCGTAGATTTACCGGCACCATTTTCGCCAATTAAAGCATGGATAGTACCTTTTTTAACCTTAAAGCTTACGTCTTTATTTGCTATAATGCCTGGGAATTCTTTTGTTACGTTTTCGAATTCTACGGCGTACATTTTAATTATTTGTTAATTTCTTCAACTAGTTTGTTTAATCTTGTAACTATATCATTAATTACTTGTCCGTTTTCAAGTGCTTTATCAGAATTAATGTATCCAACTTTGTCTTCTGAAAATCCTTTGAATTCAGCAATATTTTTGTCTAAAATAGCTTGTGCTCTAGCTGTTTCGTCACCTGATAGATGTGCTTTTGCTAGTCCTGTTCATCCTTCTTTTAGACTACCTTTATGTGAAATTGATTTTGTTCCTAGTTGGAATCCATATAAGAATTGTGCATCGTTTGTGTATAGACCACGTAAAATATCATATAAAGCTTGTCCAATTTCTTTTGTAATTGATGTAAAGAATTTGTCTTTAGCTTGGATAACTGAGTTAACTTGGTCAACGTCAACCCCAATAATTAATTGTCTATCACGAACTTTTTCTGAAACATCTAATGTAGCAGGTCCAGCAACTGGAAGAATAACTAATGGTTTTGGATCTGTTGCAACTTCTTTTGTAACATTTGTTGCCATTTGGTTATCTCTATTGAATCCTGTTGATAAGTTAATTTTTGAAGCATCTGAGCTTACTTTGTGTTTTACTTTTTTGTCAGGATTTGCTTTATTTCAGTCATTAATACCTTTTAAATATCCTTCAATAAAATCAGTAACACCTGGGAAAGCTCCCCCACCAAATGAATTTAATAGACGTTTTGAAACTTCATTTGGTTCCATAACTGTAGAAACATATTCAGCAGCTGATTTACCAGCTACATATCCTGATTCTTTTGTATTGAATAATAAAGAAATAGCGTGTCCTTGTGGTAATCCTTGTACATCGTTGCTTAAAGGAGCTGATGCATCGTAATCAATTGCGATAATAACTTTATCACTATTGATTAATTTTTGTCTATTTTCTTCTTCGCTGAAGAATTCTTTAATAGGAGATTCGTGTTTAAATCCTACTGTAATTCAATATTTAACTTCATTTCTTTGTAATAAGTTTGAGTAGTATTTGTCATAATCAGATTCTGATGAAGGTTCAATTTTATAATTGTTGATTTCATTTTCAGCTACAGATGAATCTTTTGCAAATGTTTTTAGTCCTTCTCATGCTGATTGGTTAAATGATTTGTCATCAATGTGTCCAGCATCTGTAATAACGATAGCTTGTTTTGATTTTATCAATTCAGCTAGTGATGCATTAACTGGCATTCTCTTGTCAATTTTTGCAAGAAGTTCAGATGATGAATTTTGAGTACCTGAACTTGTAGTAGATGATGTATTACCACCTGTGGTTGTTGAATTACCACCTGTATTTGTTGTATTGCCACCTGTGGTTGAACCATCACTTCCACCGTTAACAGGAGTTTTTGGTTCTTCTTTATTTGTTTCGCCACAACTTGCTGCAACGAATGGGATAGCTAAAATTGGAGCACTTAGAATCCCTAAAGAAAGAAATAATCTTTGTTTTTTGCTCATGTTTTGTCCTTTTCTCTTTTTTTAATATGTATAAATAATTATAAATAAAAAACAAATATTTAAATATAACTATTTGTCCATTCACATATTATTTTAATATAAAAATTTTTATTATCAAAAAAAATACAAAACAACATAAAAAGGCTAAAAAAATAGTGTTTTACATCAAAAAAATAAGTTTTTGTTTTTGTACATTTTAAATATTGTAAATAAAGTACAAAAATAGTATTTTTTGCATTATTTTAATTTTTTTATTCTTGTTATTTTTAATAAAAATCAAAAGAGGTGACAATTTTAGCACCTTGATTTATTAAATTATTATTGTAATTATTAATATTATTGTCAATATTAGGAAATGCGTATATTTCTTTACCCTCATCTAAGAATAAATCAATTAAAGAATTGAAATGTTTAAATTTATCAACTGCGTAAAAAACTAATTTTTCACTTAAAGCGGATACGAGACGATTTTTTTGTAATAAAGTAAGGGGAGTGTTTTTAGTAACACTATTTGGAAATTCGCTAAGAATTAATACATTATTATTAAATTTATTGATTTTCATTTCTTTTTTAAGGGTTTCTATCCCAAATGAAGCAATAATAATTATTTTTAAGTTATTACGATTAAAAAAATCAAAAATTTGTTTTTCTATCTGACCTAAATAACTAATTACTAAACAAGTTTCATTTTTTAATAAATTAGGTGTTGTTTTATCAATGAGATTTTTAATAGTTAGATCATAGTAATTGCCAGTAAGAGTAATTTTGTTTTTGGTTTTCAAAAGATTTAAATCACCTTCAAAAAACACAAGAAATGGCGGCTGGTTAAGAGTTGAAAATTCTCGTGGATAGCATTCATCAAAAAGTGTAAAATAATGGAAGTGTGAAAATTAAGTGGGTTGACTAAAGCAGTTGCGAAAGCAATTGCTTTTTTGTTTCTTTTGGAGAATTTATGAAAGATAACAACTCGGTTTTTTTAAGTCTACATTATGGTTTTGGTTCAAAGGGTTTTAGAACGAAAGAAGTACAAGATATACATAATGCATCGTTTTATCAAAGTGGAAAATTCATTGATTACATAACAAGGGAAAATGCTGTTTTAGTCCAGAGCAAAAATGAAAATCTCGTAAACAAGATTAATGAACATAAAAATTTGAGTTCTAAAACAATTTGGTGAAATCAGCAAACTAAACGAAATAAATCTCCTAAGTTTAGTGGTTTGTGTAAATTGTTCTCAAATCAAATCAATGTTGATATATCAGAAGCAAAAAAACAAATGGAAAAAATAACGGATAAACAACATATTTGAGAAATGGTTATTAGTGCTGGAGAATTAGCTTTAAACAATAATTTTGTGGATACTAGACAATATCAAAATTTAGTTAATTCCGGAATGCAAAAACTTCTTAAAAGTAACGGAATAAATTTCGAAAGCATTAAAGGTTTTTGAGCAATTCACGCAAACACAAATCAGCCGCACTTACATTTAGCTTTTTGAGAAGAAGAAAAAACATTTGATAATGGAACGAGTTTTCGCAAAAAAGGTAATTTCGATAAAGAAACAATGAAAAAGTTTCGTGAATACTTTTATGAAAATATTTCTAACAATGATGAATATTTAAAGCTAAATGATGACAAAGCTAATGTTTGAAAACAAAAAAATATTGTAAAACAATCTTTAATAAATGCTTTGCAAAATAATAAAAGCAAAATAATCATAGATACACAATCCAAATTAATTTGAAAAGAATTAAAAGGTAAAAAAGATATCAGTTACCAAAGACAAAGTGATGAAATTAAAAAAATGACAAGCGATATCTTTTTAGCTTTATCTTCTACAAATGAAAAACTTAAAGAAGATTTTTCGGACTATATAAAATTCGGTAATGAATTGGAAATTAAACCAAGAGATAGTAATAACATAAAAACTCTTAAACAAGATGCTGTGGATAAAGAAGCTGATGAATTTGAAAGAGCAATTGGAAACACAATCTTAAAAGCAATCGTTGAACAAAATCAAGAAAATATAAATTCAAACGATGATGATGTAATCTTAAGTAATTATTGAATAGGTGGACTAGGAAATAATTTGCAAGACAAATTGATAAAGGAATTATTATGAATTCTTGAACTGGAAAACAAAAAAAATCAGTTTTTAAGAAATAAAAAAATAAGGACAAAAAAATTTAATTAAGGATGAAAAATGAAAAAATATGATGAATTAAATAAACAAACAATTGAAGAAATTAGCAAAATGAATAGAGAACAGAAAGAAGATTTATTCGATTGATTATTAAACGATGTAACTTATTTATCAGATGCTTATAAAGATTTTTATTACCAAGAAGATTGTACGGATTTAATTTTCGAACTAATCAAGTGTAAGGAATATTTAGATGATTATAATAAATTCAACGAAGAAATATTTGATGATGAAATAGAAGATTTTTTAAATGATGAAGACATATACACCGGTTCAGAACTTTATCAAAAAGCAGATGAAAACTTGCAAAGACACGGAATGGATGGAAACATTTACCTTGCTTATGCAATTAAAAATGATTTAAATTTTAGAAAAGATAATTTTTACCAAATTAACGGATATTGAAATGGTTTTGAAAAGATAGCTCACACAAACTTTGATTTGACATGATATTTAATTACAAATTATGTGAAAAATGATATTAAAAGAGTAACAAAACAGCAAGTAAAAGAAATTTTAGAAGAGCAAAAAGAAGAGCAAAAAGAAGAAAAGAAAGAAGTACTTAGTTTTTAAACAAAAAGATGAAAGAACTACAAAGAATGAATAAAGAAACTGTAGACTATATTGAAAATCTTAATAAACAAGAATACAAAACAGTTTTGGGATTGTTTACGTTTCTAAAAAACTTGGGTATAGATGACAAAAATTATGTTCAATTTCAAGAAGCTAACCTAAAAAATCCAAATTACAATTTTTATTTATTTATAAAATGTAATGAATATATAAATAATCAGAAAAAGTTTAACGAAGAAATTTATAATGGACAATTATGAGAATATTTGGAATTCAAAAATGCAATTTATAGTGGTGCACAATTAAAAGAAGTTGTTGAACAAGATGTTTTTGAAAAGTCTTTTGAAGCTGAAAATAGATTCTTATTCGCAAAAATCGTAAAAGATAAAAATTTTATTGATGAAAACTATTATCAAATTACAAAAAAAGGTAAAAGTTACTCGGAAATAGGAACATTTCAAGATTTATTTTGAATTCTATTAAAAGAAGATAGAAGTAAATTAGAAAAAATTCTCGATATTGCTTTGAGAGAAGTTGAAAAAATAGCAACTGAGAAACTGGAATAAAAATTAATAAACTGTTGATAATAAAAAATGTTTGAAATAAAAAGTAAAAAAGATGAGTTATATAACTCATTATTAAATATTCATAAAATAGAAAAAGAATTTATTGATGAACTTTTTGAAAAAGCATTTGAAGATAAAAATATTAGAAATGAAACTCCTATTATGAAATATCAGTCACTAGTTCATTGACTAGATATATGAAATACAAGTCCAAGAAAACTAGCAAGTGAAATAAGCGAACACGAAAACATTTTTAGATTTGATATAACAGATGCAAAAAAACAAATTTTTTTAGTCGATAAGTGAGATAAAGCATTAAATAATGAACTTTTAACATTTGGGATTAATACTAAATATTCAGATTTAATCACGGAATACTGAAAAATACGAACAAGAATTAAAGTACCAACAACTTTTTTAAGATACAAAAACAGTAAATTTCAAATAATTGATGAAGAATTACTAGGTTTTATGTATTTAACTAAAAAATATTTGATATTTTATCAAAAATATAAAGCGCAAAAGCAAGAATAATTACACAAAGAAGTAAGCATGGTAAAACAAAACGATTTTGTAGACATAAAGACTTATTTTAAAAAAACAAGTAATGAATTTAGGATTCAAAAGAAAACTGAAATACTAAAAAATGAATTAATTCAAAAAATTGTCAACGACTTAAACTTAAATGAAAATCAAATTGATGCTGGATTATCTCTGTTAATGAAATATAAAAATTTTGTAGAAATTCATAAAGAAAATCCTAAATGACAGTTGTTTGTTAATGGGAATGGTTTTTTAGATATTGATTTTAGTAATGAAGATTGATTTCGAAAAAGTTTAGTAAACAATAATTTTATATTGACAAGAATTAGTGTTTTTGATAAACAACTTCAAGATTTTTTAAGCGAAAAAAGTTTAGAAAAATCTTTAAAAATGAAAGATTTTAAAGAAGATATAATGTCTCTTTTTTTGGATAAAAAAGAAGAGAAAGAAATGGTTAAAAAAGTATTTAGAAACAATAAAAACATAAATCTTTTTATTAAAACGGATAAAGAATTTGAAGTACAAGGTTTCTGAAAATATATATCAGTTATTTATGCAAAGCAAAATAAAAAAGTTGCAGTTCTAAACTACAACGACTTATATAACTTTGTATATAATCATGGTTTTTCAAATTTTGATAATCAAAATATAGTCAAATTGCTTAATGATGTAGATTGCTTATTTATATTCAATTTCGCTTCTTACCCTAAGAGTAGTTGATTTATTGAAAAGTTTATTTATGAAGTACTGTATTTAAGAATTCAAAGTGAAAAAAACACATTCTTAAGTACAGATGTCGATTTTCTTAAAAATCAAAAGCTTAATATCGTTGCTGAATATAAACAAAATTTAAATAACACATACCATCAAAATTTGAACAAAAAAATAAAAAATATTATTTGTAAAAAGTTTACATATTTAGAAATTTAAGGAGCAAATTATGGGAGCAAGTAGTTTTAGTGATAAAGATATTATTATTTATTTAAATGATAAACAATACAAAGCTGGTTTAAAAAATGTCATTTTCGATGCACATGATTATTTTGGTTATAATGAAGAAAATGATGAATATGATTATGGTGATAATTTTATTTTAGATGATATTAATTCTTTAATTACAAAAGAAAATAATATTTTTAATAAAGAATATTTACCAAGTAAGCAAGCGATTAGACAAACTCAAAGAGAGTTACTAAATCTCTATGGTACAAGATATAGCTATGTTAATGCTTTAAAAGAATTTAGCTTTGATAGATAAGGAATAACAATTAAATTAAATCGAATATTCAAATATTTATTTTTTTTCTTATTTATACCAGTTTTTTTAGGATTCTTTTTTGCATTATTTTTACTAATAATTAAACAAAATAACATTATTACACTCTGGATATCACATAAAAGTAACTTTTGAAACGACATAATAAATTTCTATATTGCTTTGGACAAATACACTTTTATAGCTTTAGGAATTAATTTTTTAACAACAATCAGCTTGATGATTTGATTTTTTCATAAAGATTTTGAGAAATGATTTAAGAAAAAAGTTCACATTGATAAACAAAATGATGACAAGTATAATCGCTGATTGTGAAACGAAAAAACAAAAGAAGGTGAAAAAAACAAATTTAAAAAAGAATTTAATGGTGAAAATTCTAACAATTTTGTTTTAGAGTATTCAAGAATAGAAAATAAGTATATTTGTTCAAATATTAAAGATACTCATGGAATTATTTATGGAGATATCGGTAGTGGAAAAACGGAAAAAATTATTATTCCAAATATCCATCATGCAACATTATTAAGCGATAACCTTAAACCTTGTTTTGTTATAACTGATCCCAAAGGGGATATATTAAAAAGAACTGGACAAATGCTTGAAAATGCAAACTATGACATTCGTGTATTTAATTTAGATGATTATAAAAATTCATTTTTATGAAATCCACTAACTCACATTTGAAAAATTTTTCATAATGAAAAAACACAAAATAGCGATGGTACATATTCATTAAAAAACAGTGATTGAGATAGTGTGGATAACTCAATAGAAGAAATGGTTAACTCTATTTCGTGAGATGAAAATGAAAAAAGCAGTATATGAGTAAGTATGGGTAAAACGGTAATTAGAGTTATTTTAAAATTTCTAATTTACTATAGTGTTGAAGAAGAAACAACAATTAAAGAAGAATACTTTAATTTTCAAAATGTTTATAAGTTTATGACTAAAGAAACATTCAATAATTCAAATTCAATTGTGTATAACATAATCAAAGACAATCAGAGTAAAAATGGATATTGAAACAACTTAAGTACTGAATTTAAGGGATTGATTGATATTCCAAAAGAAACAATTGGTGGTATTTTAACAAACTCACAAAATGCATTAAGTTTATTCACTTCGAATTCAAACATTAATAAGCTAACAAAGAAAAGCAATATTGAACTGGAAAAAATATTTAACGATATGGAACAACAACCGTTTGCAATATTCATTCAATTTAACAACTCTAAAGTAGATAACAACTTATTAATAGGACTTTTGCTCAAGAGAATACACCAAGTAGCAATTGATTACGCAAGTACCATTAAGAAGCAAAAATTACCTAGAAAATTTTTCTGAATACTTGAAGAATTTTATTCAATACCAAAAATCGAAAACTTAGACAAGTGAATGAGTATTGATAGAAGTTATCAAATATTTTATTTAATCTGTCTACAATCTTTCAGTCAATTGACAATAAAGCACGGACAAGACAAAGCTAATGTAATTAAACAACAAGCAAAAATCATTTATTTCCTTTCTACAAATGATATGGATACAATTAAAAGCTTTAGCAATTTACTGGGTAAAAAAGAAACACAAAAGGTATCAATAACTGAAAATAAAAACAACGTTTCTAAAACAATTAATAGTCAAGAAGAACAATTTTTAAGCGAAAGTGAAATTTATTTCAAAGATAAAGATTTAATGATTGTTTTTCAAACTGGATATCGTCCCTTAGCTCTTTTACCACAATATGCATTTAAATATATTGAAACAGATGATGAATACAAATACAAAAAAGGTGAAGTTTACACCGAAGATAAAGCATTTTTACAAATAGAAACACTTGAAGAAATGCAAAACGAAAATATTAAAAGAGATTTCAAATACGAGTATGAAATCAATTTAGAAGATTTAAAAGATTAAAAATATAAAAAGGAAGATATATGAAAAAACAAATTAATTACGAACTAAAAAATTCTTATTTATTATCAAGAGAACTAAAAAATATTGAAAAAATAATTACAAAAGTAGAAGAAAGCAGACTAAATAACGACGAAAACGAATTTAAAAAACAAAGTTTTTTTATCGTTAATGCATTATCACAAGCACTAAAAGAAGTTGTACCAAGTTTTGCTGAATTCAGAAGAAAAACAATGCTTGATGCATTAACAAATTCTAAAAACACCTTTACTTCACCAAATCACTTTGAATTAAATTTTAAAGAAGAATTAAATTCTTATAAAGATACTGAATTAAAAATGTTGGAAGCAATTTATAGTGAAAATTCTACAACATATAAAAAATATCAAAAGGAATTTAAAGGGGACAATGAATTTAATTTTAAAGAAATGCTTTTAGAAAGTATGCTTGAAGAGATAAATTTCATAAATAAAAAATTTATTGAAGACAAAAACAATAATTTAACATTTACAGATTATTTAATCAAAGAATTAAAAAATGAAGACAAACTGTTGAAAGAAAAAATTAAAGAAACAAAAGAACAAAAAGAAATCAAAACTAAAACAGAAATACAAAAATGATTAGAAGAAAAGAAACAAACAGAAAAGAATGAACAAGATATGCAATCACATTTAGAAAAAGAACTAGATAAAGTATTCGAATTTTAAGGAGAACAATATGGATAAAACATTATTACAAGTTGACAATTATTTAAATGACATGTCTGATAGATTAGAGTTTTTCATAAGTGATTTATACGCTGTTATTTCTGCATTTAAAACGAAGAAAGACAATTATTTATCACAGACAAACACACAAAATGAACAAGAGCTATTAAAAATTCTTAATCTTATTAGAAAAAAAGGAATTAATTTATTACAAAATACTATTCCTAACTTAAACATTAGAAATAACGAAATCTTTTTAGAAAATATTTTATCATCTGACAGTAGAGAAGAATTTATGCAAAAACTGAAAACTGCTGTTAATGTAGAAGATGATGAATGAGAATTTAAGGATTTTATTTATTCAAATATTTCGCAAAATTATAAAGAAACAAAAAAAGTTTGTATGCAAGATATAAATAGAAGTGATTTCCATAATATTTATAATCAAATCTTATTTCAATTACAACTAAAAACATGAGAATATTGAATACAAAAGTTTTCTGCAAACATACTTAAAAAAGAATACGAAGATAAAAACTTTTTAGAATTCAAAAGCTATGTCATGTCAGAACTAAAAAGCTCTATTGAATATTCAAAAAAAGCAAATAGTGAAAAGTTTTGCTCATTGAAATTTAATAGAATGCAAAAATATAATCAATATAAAAAACAAATGTCTAAAAAAGAAAATCAAAAAGAATATGAAAGCGAAAATTTTTTGGAAGATAACGAAGACATTTTCCAACGGTAAAAAAAGAATAAAACATTTGAGTAAAAAAATGTTTTCAGTTTGTGTTTTATGTGCTGTTCCTTTTTCATTTTTATCTTGTGGTGTTGATACACAACAAGATAATAAAAACTCTTTAGTTGTCAAAGCACAAAAAAACAAAGTAAATCATAAAAAAGAGCAAATTTTATTAGAATTTAATGAACAAAAATATTTTTTAGATAACGAAGAAGTAAAAGATATTAGCATAATTGATTTATCAAAATATGTGAATAATAATTTTAGTTATTTAAAAAAGAAATTAGTTTACAAAACAGATTTTGAAAACATTGATAACATTTTAAATTATTTTAAAGTACCCTATTTAGGAGAAGTTTCAGAAATTATAAGAAGCTTAAGAATTGAAAATATTTTAAAATTTAAATCAAAAAAAGAAGAAATATTAAAACTTGTAAACTTTTTAAAAGATTGATTAAATGATGAAAATAAAGGTATTCTTAATTTAGTGGATACCCCCAAACATTTCAATCAATACAAATTGTTTCTTAAAGAAAATTTTAATAATTACTTTTTTAATGAAAATGAAAAAGACTTTAAATATTCCGATGATGATGAACAAAAACAAGAAATTCAAAAATTTAACTTAATAACTGATTCTTTTGTCAAAGAAAACTTTTTACAGTTAAATTCTGAAAATAAATATGATGAATTTTGATGAACTTTCAGAAATATTTATTTATCTTTAATTGTTACCTTGAAACAAGCTAAGCTATACAGTGAATATTTAAACTTTTTAACAGTGTTTTTACAATTAGAAAATTTTGATAACTGAGAAAAGAATAAACTTATTGTTTCAGAATTGCAAGTAATTAATCAGTTAAACAACGATTTTTTACACATTAACAATTTATTGGGTTTTATTAATCAAGAACAACAACAAAATAAACTATATTTATTCCCTAATGAAGCAATAAACGAAGTGTCACAAAATAATAAAAGTGATTTCGAAAGCACATATAACTGATGCATTAATTTAAATCTTGAAATCAAAACTCTTTTTTACGAAAAGAAGATTGATTTTGAACAAAATAGAAAAAACGACTATGATGATTTCATTAATGCTTATATCCAAAAAAAAGATTGAAAAATTACAAACTGAGAATACAACGAATTAATTGCTCAAATTGATTCTTTTTTTGCTGATTAAGATATTACTTAATCAGTTTTTTTACAAGATTTAAGGAGATACAATGAATAATTTTTTATTAATTAATTATGAAGATAATTCAGCACTTATTGATAACTTAAGAAGTGGTGCTAAACAGCTAAACACAATTCTCTGAGGTGTTATAGGGATATTTATACTATTTTTTGGTATTTGATGAGGTATTAAGCTTTTTCTTTCGTACAAAGATTGAGCTGACGCTAAGAAAAAAAATGATCCAGAAGATACAAAATCGAAATTAAAACACCTTTTACTTATCGCTATTGTTCCAGCAATAATTATTTTAATTGCTATCATGATACCACTTGCTCAAGGTGTTATTAACGGTGTCTGAAATTCACCACAACAAGGTTAACAGTGAAACTATTATTTAATTATTTATTCTACTCAGTATGAAGTGGAGCATTTAGTTTTTTAGTTGCACTACCACTAATTATTATCGATAAAATAATACGATTGTTTTATCTTATTATTTTTGGATTACCAAATTATTTAATGTTTGGTAGTTTAGAGTTCAAAAATTTTAGTGATATTAATGTACCTTGACTTTTCTTTAAATTGGTAACAATTTGTTTAGTTTTTACAATTATCACATTTATTATTGGTATCACAAGAGCAACAAGCACAAATAAAGATGTGTCTAAAAAACAAAGTGTAAAAAGTGTTTTAAAATACTCCTTTTTATTTGGTTTTATAATGCTGTGTTTACCTTTTCTTCTTTACTTTTTAAATGTATTTATAAATTTAATTTCAATAGCTATTTTTAGTGGTAACGAAATACAGTTGGGTAAAGACATTTGAATTTCTTTATATGATAAGGAATATTTATATGACAATTTTTCTTTAGAACACTGAAATGATTTATCAAACGATGGATACAAAGTTCCATTTAATGATTACTATTACAACACAAAAAGTGGTGGTAATTCTCTATTACTATTTAAGGGATTGTTCGTTTCGTGAGCGACTTTAATACCTTTATTAATCTCCTCAATGCTAATAATTACAAAACTTTTTCATCAATTTGTTTTATTTATAATTTCACCTTTAGTTTTCAGTACTGCTTCTGTTGACAACGGTGTAAGAATGAAAGAATGAATGAAAATGTATGTATCTAAATTAGTAGTTATTATTGGTTTCTTAATCGGAATACAAATATATGCTATTTTTGTTGGTAGAGCTATTAGCTGAGTAAATGTTCAAACAAATTTAAGTAGTATTGACAAATTTGTATTGATTTGTTTATTTTTAATCGGTGGTGCTTTAGGTAACATGACAGTTACTGAAATTTTCGCAAGTTTTATTGGTGAAAAAGCAAGTATTAGAGAAAGTATGGGTGAGATGAAAACATTATTTGGATTGGGTGCTGGAGTTCTTGCTGGAGCGAAAGCGACAAAATGAGGATTAGGACACTTATCGACTTCAAATCACCGTGAAAAACTAAAGAGATTAAGAAGAAATAAAGAAGATTGAAAACAAGGAAGACTAACAAGAGAACAATACAATAATAATATTTCGCAAATAAAACAAAAAGCAAGTGATAACTCTATTTATAGAAATAAAATAAAAACTCCGTTTGTTGAAAATGTAAAAAATCCACTGATGAATAAAGTGGAATATAAAAAGGTTCAATCAAGTCTGGAAAAATTGGAAAACGCTGACTTACAAGAAGCACTTAAAATGATGGAACAAAAATCACCATCTCCAACTTTACAAAAGGAGAACAGTAAATGATGAAAACAAAGATAATACAAATAAAATCTACGAAAGAACTTGAAAGAAAGATAAAAAAAATAAATAAACTAAATAATAAAAATAATGTGGATATTTGAGACTATTTTAATTTCTTACCACTTGTTTTGTTCTGATACAAAAGGAAAAAAGGAGTAAAAGAAATTGTTTGCATGTGAAACGATAACAAAATACGTTTGGGAATATCTGAAGATACAAAAACAATAAATGTTACTTATGATTTAGCAAAAATCTGGGGAGCAAACATTAATATTACGCAAAAAATAAAAAATACAACTTCTGGTTGAATGGATTTTAATATTAAGGTTTCTGGATTAGTTGAACAAAGCAAATACGATGAATACACCTTCACCTTTAATGGTTTAAACATGAGCGAGCCTTTTATTAAAAAAACGTTATCTACAAAAGAAGATTATGATTTGATATTAACACCAAGTGCTAAAAGTGGGACACTAACTGAAAATTTAGAAAAAATAACAAAGATTATTATTAAAGATTTTATACTTTTCCATCACACAAATTACATACAAAGAAAACAAACAAGCTATAGATTGTTTTGCAAAAAGATTGTAAAAAAAGATGAAACAAGCGAAAAACTTAAAACAGAATAAAATAATAATTTTTAGAGATTTTTCACTTTTAGACATATCAGTTAGTTTTGTTCTTTCTGTTCTTGCAATTTTGGTTGGTTTAATCTTACCTTTAAAAGGAATTTATAAATTATTTTCATTTATCGGTTTGGTAATAGCATTCAACTTATTATTAATAAAAAACTCAAAACACAACTGTAGATTATATGTTTTGGTGTTTAGACAATTTTTATACTTAATTTCCATTAAAACATACAAAAAAAACACAAAACAAGAAACTTATTTTCTTGTACCGTATAGTGGTTTTTCTAAAAACGGTAGTTTAATAGCAAACAACAAAGTAGTTGGTAAATCATATACAAAAATCATTAAATTTAGTGGTAAAAATATCTGGAATGAAGAAGAAACTGACATAAAAAGGTTTCTTGATAACATACAAAGAATAATCGAATTAGTAGATGGGAAAATCAGTTTTATTCGATTAAAACAAAAAAGTAACTATGATAAAAATTTCGATTTCATAGACAAAAATATTACTGAAAATAATAATTTTAAAAAATCAAAATATTCACAAAACTTCAAAGATTATTATGCTGAAACAATCAAAGATATTGGTTTTTTAAATAATGATTTACTCGTAGATAACTATTACATTTCATTAACAACATTAAAAGACAATAGAATTGACAATCAACTTGATTTAATTTCCTCTGAATTAAATAATGCTGGTTTAAGCAATGAGGTTCTTGACAAAAAAGCAACTCTAAAATTAATAAGTAAGTTAATTTATAAAGATTTAAGTGAAGAAGAAATTGAAGAATTATTAAAAGATGAAAACGAAGTTCAAAAACAAGTTAAAAGCAAAAATTTCAAACAAAGATTTATAAACTTTTGATTCAACAATAACGATTATGTATATGCTAATTCAAAATTTAAAAAGATATTTTCGTTTGATGAAGTTAAATTTTCAAAAAACTTTATTAAATGTGACGATAAATATTTATCAATTTTAAAGGTTAACGATGTTCCATCGACACTAAGCGAAAGTTATTTGGATACTTTGTTAAATAACGACAGTACATTTATTTTAAATTTAAGTAAAGTGAATTCTAATACTCAAGAAAAAATTATTGATACTGCATTAAAAAATTTAGAAATTAACGCAAGAGATACCAAAAGTCACTATAAGTCTAATTTATCTAATAACGAAATCGAAAATGTTGAATTTTTACTAGAGCAAGTACAAGAAAAAAGTGTCAATTTATTTAATGCGTCAATATATTTAATTTCTTGTGCTGAAAGCGAAAAAGAACTAAAAAAAATCAATGAAGATTTATATATCGAAAACAGAAAATATAATTTCTACTTAAATAATTATATTTTTAGACAGTTTGAAATATTCGGTAATATCTTTCTAAGATATAACAAAGTTTTTAATGATGATTTAATCATGACTTCAAAAAATATTGTATGAGGTTGAAGTTTCAACAATGATAAAGTAAATGATGGTAATTCACTATTTTTAGGTACAAGCTTAAGTACTGATGAAGAAATAATATTTAATCAATTTTACTTAAAGGACAAAAACAGAAGTAATCATAATATGTTTATAAACGGTTCATCTGGTAGTGGTAAAAGTACAGTTCTTAAAAAGATACTAGCAAACAATTTGGTAGAAAACAACAGAGTTTATTTATTAGATACCCAAAATGAATATGGAAAAATAAATAAATATTTTGGAGCTGATGAAATAAATTTTGGTGGTGGAACTACAAAACTTAATCCCCTACAAGTTGTTGTTAAATTGATTGATAAGCAACAAAAAAATAATTTGGAAATTATTTTTAACAAACACCGTGAATGATTAGAAAATTACTTCACTTTAGCAATAAGTGAATTAAGAGAAAATGAAATTAGAGCGTTAATTAAACTAATAAATGAGCTTTATTTACAAAAAGGTGTTTATAACTTACAAACAATTGAAGAATTAAAAACATTTGATTGAATGACTATCGATGATTTGATTCAATATATCAAAGAAAAGAAAGAAAAAGTTAATAAAAATGTATTTTTAGAAGAATACATAATGCTTGAAAAATTACAAGAAATATTAACTTATTTTTACGGTGAACACGGTAAATATCGATTACTTTACAACGGTAAAACAAATATAAATTTCGATAACTATTTTGTTTGTTTTAATACTTCTCAATTATTCAATAATTCAAATAATAGTAGTGAAAAGCTAGGTATATTCATTTTACTAAGCTTTTTACAAGACAAAATTTACGATAACTTTGTCAAAAACAAAGATAAAAAAACTCTCATTATTATTGATGAAGTGCACAGATATTTTAATAACGACATAACACTTCAAATGCTTTTTGACTTAACTAAAACAGTAAGAAAATTCAACACTGGTTTAATTTTAGCTACACAAAATACAAGTGATTTATTTATTAATAAAGATGGTGTCCAAAAAGCGATGGGTATATTCAACAACTGTCAATACTTATTATTCTTAGCTCTAAGACAAAATGACATAGAGCTAATCAGTCAAAACTTTAAAGCAAATGGAGGTTTAACACAGAGTGAAATTAGATTTTTAGCAAACGCTGAAATTGGAAATGGTATTTTTTCACTTAATACAAAACACAAAATACCATTAAAAATCTACTATAACGATTTAGAAAAAGAATTATTTTTCGATAAAGGAGAAATAGGTAAATATAATGAGCAATAGCAAAGAAGAAAGATTAACAATTCGTTTTTATAATGATGACAATAGAGAATATATCGAAAATATAAAAAGAAGTTTTAAAAGAAAAGGACAAAACTTAAATAATTATTTACAATCTGTTGTTCTAAGTCATTTTGAAGAACTGGATAAGCAAGCTGTTTTAAAGGATATAAAAAATGATATGTTTTATTCATTTAGAAAAGCATTTTTCAGCTCTTTAGCTCCATTTCAAGCAAATATTAATGCAGAAATTTTCAACAATCGTTTAGAACTTTTATTAATAAATAAAAAAATTGATGCAATTATTAACATTTTAATCAGTCAAAATAAAAACGAAAAAATTAACTATGATGATTTAAATCTACATTATGCAAATGAAATTTTACAAGAACAAAGCATTTTCGAACTTTTAAGAGAAAACATAAAAGTTTCGATTGACAAAGACATTAACGAACAAAATAACAAAGTTAAAAAAGCAATTCGAAGACAAGAAAATTTTGAAAAATATGACATTAAACAATTCTGAGATGCTACACAATCAATAACTGAAAAAAATATTGATGCAAAGATTAACGAAGAAAACAATGAAGAAAACAATGAATAAAACAAGCAAAGTCTTATGACTTTCCACACTACCTTTAATCACTATTCCATCAATGTTTTTAAGTTATGAAAGTGTTACTAATTTTAAAAAAACAAAATGACATACTTTAAATTTAAAGCTTTTTAGTCAAGAAGAATTGAATGCAAAATTACAAGAAGCTGACAAAAAAATCGAAGAATATTCAGGAACAACAATAACAAAAACTAATTCTATTTATCATTCATCAGAGTGATGAGAACTAGGTGGTGGTTATTGAGAAGAACAAGAATACTACGAAACGGTAGGTGTAAATAAAGCGCAATTAAAAATATGAAAAGAAAAAAAGAAAGAAATTGAAAATTTAATAAATATTAACAATCAAAATAGTAAATTTATTGGAGAATATAACAAATTTATATCAATTGTCAAGGAGTATTTAGAAAACGACAATACCTTGTCAATCCCTAGTGATATTGGCGGTGTTTTAACGTCAAATTCACTAAAAAATTACAAAAGCAATATTGACTATTTAGAAGAAAAAATAAAACAAATTAACAATTCGATAAATAATCCTTATTTCAAACTTAAATTTAGAGTTCAAGATGCATTAAATTACATAAATTTATACACTGAATTTAATTCTAGTGATGTTTTAGTAGCAGAAAACATTGCAATAAATTTGAAATTGAGTCAAAAATATTGAAATTTAGATTTAAGCAAAAGACTAAAAATTGAATATGGTTTATGGGTGGATGGGTACACTAATTCCACACTATTAATAAAAGACGTACCACAAGTTATTAAAAAAGACAAAGGTTTCGACAGTAATTTAAAACTGTGAGATGCTGGTGTTTATGAAGTTCATACTCCTTTAAGTGTAAGCTTTCACACAAGCGATTTAGAAAATGAAGCTTTGATTATTAATGGGAAAAAAATTGAAGTATTAAATCAAGAATTTAATGAAATTTTAACCGATAATCGAAACTTTAAACAAATAAAGGAAAACAGCGAAAACGAAAACAAAACTAATAAATATGTAATTGAAGTCAAAGTATTTAACGATACTTTCAAAAGTGATAATAATTTAAAATACACTTACAGAATAACTTTGATTATTAATCAATATCAAGCTGTTGAAGATTTTAAATATTATGCTTGAAATCCAGAAAATAACAAACAACAGAAGCTATTAATTACAGAATACAAACAAGATGAAAATGGTAATAACATAATTGACGAGAATGGTAAAAAGGTTAAAAACGAACTATATGATGCTGAATTAGATAAAAATACGGGTACTAAAAAGAAGATAGTTTGACTTGATTTTTCTACAAGAAACACAGCAAAAGAACTTGAGTGATACCAAGAAAAATATAAAAAAGAATATCCGTTAACAAAAGCAACAAAAATACCAGTATCTACTAATACTTTATTTTTACCTTTTGCAGAAAATGAAACTAAAAAACAAGGAATAGTTGCTGAAGCAATAAATCTAGGTAGTGGTGCGCTATTACAATTATTAAGCACAACTGATGAGTTTAAAGTTTTTAAAATTGATGCTGAAAGCGAAAATTTAAAAATAATACCGTTTGAAAACGGTGATTACTTTAAATTATTGCAAAACACTACAACTGATTTATCTTACTTTTCTAAGTCGGGACTTTATTTATTCTGTTCAAAAATAAATAAAAGTGTTGATAACTTTAAATTGGTTTATATAACAGACAAACAAAGTTCAATAAATAGCATTTTAGATACCTTACCTAGAAAATGATTTGGAGATATTTGAAAAAGCTATTACGGAGTGTTATTAAAAGAATATTTAACCAATGAAAGAAATTTAGATGAAAATCAAATTAATGAATTAAAGTACGAAGACATAGCAAATTACTGATATGACTATGTTAAAAGAGAACATATAAGAGAACATTATTGGAACATTAAAAACATTTCTCCTAAATTTGATTTTAGCAAGTTAAATAACACAAATTATAATGCATTTTTAAATAAATATAATAATGATTACACTAAATTTAAAGAAGATTTTTTGATAAAAGACAAATGAAGTTCGTACATTAAAATTTCAAAATTCGTTATAGACAAATTAGATAACACAATAAGAATTCTTGTTTCGCTTGATACAAATAGACAAGATTTAAAACTGGTTAATAATGACTTAATTTATAAAATAAATTTCAATACTCAAAATCAGTCGACAACAACTGAAATAAATATTGAATTAAACAAAGAGTTAATCTTAAAAATAGCTAAAGCAAGCAAAGAGAAGGATTTTTTCAAAAAAATAACAAAAATTAAAAAATCTGAACTTTTTAAAACTAAAAAAGAAAGTGATTTAGATTTGTTTAGCTATCGTTTAAGATACAGAAAAAATCTTTTAGATATTTTGTTAATCGGTGAAGATAGTGTGACAATTTTACCCACTAATTCTTATACTCTTTATTTAGAAAACTTTTTATCAAAGGAAACAGACACAAAAAATATTTTCGAAACAAATAATGAAGAAGAAAATAAAGAAAGTGAAACTGATACAAGTGATGTAAATAATGAAAAACTTGAAAATTCAAACAGTTTATTTTTATCAAAAGAAAGACAATTCAACATTAATGGTTTGAATGATGCTGAAGAAATCAAAAAATCTATTAAAAACTACTTAAGTCAAGAATTCAATAATTTAGTACTTAATCAAGATTATCAAATTAAAAATCTTGATGAAGTTGTTGAACAAAGAAAATTTATTCAAATTATTACCGACAATAACGAAAATAAAAAATACAGTATTTTAGTTTTAGAAGCATTAGGTAATAAATCTGGTAGAGCTTTTATAAAGGTTTATAACTATGCGAAAAGCTATGTGGATAAAGAGTTTGATTTAAATAATATTATTGGTAAAAAATTAGTTTTAAATTCAAAGTACTTACAAGAAATAAAACAAATGATTATCAATCACATTAATCAATTAATTGATAATGAAAACATACAACTTGATAGAGAAATAATTATCGAAAATTTTGATAAAAAAATTAATGAAATTGTTTTAAAAAGAGAAACAACTATTGTTGTTATTCCTAATAATGTCAAAGTAATTGGTAAACTGTCTTTTAATGTTGAAAACACTAATGCATCCGACATTATTGAGAACGTAAATACAAATTCAATTTTTAAAATTGATTTAAATTTAGTTAATGTTCCTACATTAACTTTTAGTGAAAAAAATAATAATAAACTAAGACAAAAAATTATTGATGAAGTTAGATATGTTTTAAATAAAAAAGGATTGAAAGAAAACAAACACTACGAAATCAATTCGGAAGAATTAGATAAGACAATGAACTTTTTGAATTATTCAAAGAAAGCTTTATTAATTGTTAATAATGGTTCAAAAAGCAAAAATAAATTAAAAATTAAAATTTTTAACGAAGTTGTTGCAAATGTTTTCAAACAAGATGCAAACAATGATGAAAATAACAGCTTTGACTTAAGCTTGATTAATAGTCAAAAACTAGTATATAAGCAAAATAAAGCTAGTGTTTTAAGACAACAAATTTATTTTGATATAAAAGATTTTTTATTAGAAAAATATCATTTAACTGAAAAAGAAAATTATGTTTTCGAAGAAGACATAAATTCTAAGGTAAAAAAACTGATTGCACAACAAGGTATAAATAATACAACAATTGTTATTAATAGTATAAAAAACAAAACTATTAATTCATATAGCTTTCAAATAGAGAATTTTATTGAAAATATAAATAATGTTATTGATGATTTAGAAGATATAGAGCTACAAAAAGAAGAAACTGATTTTTCTACAATCAAATTGGAAGATTTAACATTATCCGAAAATACTTATTCATCCATTTTTAACAAAATTGTTTTATATATTGAAGAAAATTTAGACAAATTAAAGTTAACAGATGGAATTCATTACTTAATAAAAAGGAATGAATTGGATAATGCGATTGATGAATTAACTTATAAATTAAGTTATTTAAATTCAACAACACTAAAAGTTCATTCTGTAAGGGGATTTTCAAAAGGTGTAATAACCTTAAAAATTCAAAACAAACTAAATTATAAATTTATTAACGACAAAACTGGTAATGAATCATTAGATGGTACTTTAATAAAAAATAAAAAATTCTTATTTAAACAAAAGCAAAACAAAATAATACTAATAACCGTTAGTGTTTTCTTGTTTTTTGGAATACCTTTAACAGTTTTACTTGTTGCTTTGTGGAAACGAAAAGTAGCGAGAAAGGTTTAAAAATGATGTTAATTTTTATAACAATATCAGTGCTTTTGTTGAACACATTGCTTTTAACAGTTTATTTAATTATGTCAATTAAACAGTTTAGGACAATAAAAGATAGTAAAGCAAAAATTATGTTTTTAGAAAAGAAAACATGCTTTGTAACAATTAACATAACAAGTGTTCTTTTAATGTCATATATTAATCTATTTGAAAATACATTGAACATAATTTTGTATATTTTTTGTTTTTTTCTATGGTTTGTATTTTTATTCATTAATGGACTAGATGCATTCGAACAAATAAATATTCAATATAATAAAACACAAAAAATTTGTCTTAAAAGTTTACTTCACATTGTGCAAATCACAACTTTTATTCTTATAATAATTTGCTTAATTACTAAAATTCATGCTCTATATTTTTATTAACAATTCATTTAATAATCATAATAACGGTGACTGATAATGAAAAAAAATTAAATACTAAAATAGTAATAATTTTCATTTTTAGTGTATCTATTAATTTTTCAATTATTAAATTGTAAAAATCTTTAATACTATTCGAAAAATTTTTAACAACAATACTTTCAAAAATATAAATAAGAATACAAAAAAATAATCAAAAAAGATTACAAATAATAAAGTTTTTTATTTTCTTTTTTAGAAGATTAAAAACTTTTTCTCAATAAAAATTAATTTTTTTAAGAAATATTGTTAAAAAAAACAAAAAAACAATTATTGTTAATGGGACTCAAAATGAAAGGGTAGAAACGACAAAAAATTGTGTTAATTTATACATAAAAAAAATTATAAAAATAAAAAAAAGAAAATACAAGGAGAAAATATGAAAAATAAAGAAAATAAACAAAAAGAAACAAAAAAAGCTAAAAAAATATTTTTAGGATTAACACTAGGAGCTGGTGTGACTTGCGCAGTTTTAATACCACTTTTGGTAAAAAACTGTCAAGCAAAAGAAAAATATATTTATAAAAACAGTTTACAATATACAAAAATTGTTGAATTGAAAAGTGAAAACGATAGTGTAACAGAAGCTTTATTAAAAACTCAAGACAACTTAACAAGACTACAATTAGAACATGAACAATTATTAAAAGCAAAAGCTGATGTTGATGAGGAATTAAGATTAGCATTAGAGCAAAATAATCGTGATGCTAAACTAATTGAAGAGTTAAGACAAAAACAAAAAGAATTAGAAGAAGAAATCCAAAAAGCACATGAAAATTACAATGCTTTACAAAACAAATACGATGATTTAAATGAACAAAAAAATTTATTAGAAAGTCGTGTTCAAGATTTAAGAATTCAATTAATTAGAGAATATAACGAACATAAAAAAATTCAAAATCAACTTGAACTTAAATTAGCTAATTTAACTAAGGATTATCAAAAAGCTTTAAACTTAATTAAAGAAAAAGAAGCTGAAATTAAACAAAAGCAAGATAGTATTAATAAACTAGAAAAAGATAATAAAGCAAAACAAAAAGAAATTGATTTATTAAATAATCAAAAAGCAGATTTAATTAATAAATATATTGAAAGAATTAAATATGAAATTCAATTAATGAACGATAAAGCAAATGATTTTAGTGTTTGAAAAAATATTGCATCAGCAACTGATGATGAAAAAATATATCCAGAATTAGAAAACAAAACTGAACAAAAGTGATTGTTAGAAAACATGGATAACGGTAATGTTCTTAACGAAAAACTAAGTATTGTTAATAATTACAAACAATTAACAGATGAAGAATTGATTGCAAAACTTTTTGATGAAAGCAAGAATTTAAACAATGAAGAAAACGAAAAATTATTAAATGTGTTTAATAACTTTAAAAATGCTAATAATGATGCAAATTCTTACAACAAAGATATTTTTGTAGAATTTATTGAAAAACTTAACCAAAATAATGACACAAAAGACAACACAATTCAGCAAGCAAAAGAAAAATTAATGCAATTGGTGGGTAGTGATGATATCGACTTCGTTTTTGGTGAAGATGGTAAAAATGCAAAAGAAGGTTCAATTGTTCAAAACTTATGAGAAAAAATTAGACAAAAGGATAACGAAATTGAAACTAAGGATAATCAAATAAGACAAAACGAAGAACAAATTGGTTCTTTAAATAGTGAATTAGAACAAAAACAAAGAGATTATCAAGAATTAAATACAAATTATGAACAATTAGATACCAACTTTAAACAAAAAGTTGAAGAAATCAAACAATTAGAAACACAAAAATCATCGTTAGAACAACAATTAAAAGAAACAAAAGAACAAAAAGCAACATTAGAACAACAATTAAGCGATGCTCAAAGAGAAAAAAGCAGCTTAGAAGCTGATTTAAGAAATAAAAATCAAGAAATAAGTAGTAAAGAAGCTGAAATTCAAAGATTAAAAAGAGAATTAGAAGAAGCTAAAAGAAATAATAAAGATAATGAACAATCAAAAAATGCAAGAATTCAACAATTACAAAGCATGTACGATGAAAAACAAAGAGAAGTAACAGAATTAAAAGAACAAGTTAAACAGTTACAAGAACAAAACTCGCAAAAAGATAATGAAATTGAAGAAAAAAATAGAGAAAATCAAAGATTAGAACAAGAAATTGACGAAAAAGAACAAACAATTAGTAGTTTAAATGAACAAATTAAATCTAAAGACAGTGAAATTAAAACTAAAGATGCTGAAATTGATAAATTAACCAAACAACTAAAATTAGCAAATGTTAATACCGGTAAAATAAAAACAGAATTAGAAAATGTAAAAGAATTTTCTGCAAAAATGAACGAAATGGATAATACTTTTGCTGAAAATATCATAAAATATCTAAAAAACTTATATGGACTTTCTAAATTTTCAAATGATGAGTGACTAAGAGTTTATAACAATAGTGATAATAATTTAATACAAAGTCCTTTTGAAACATTAAACAACGGTAATTCAAAAATGTTTAATGATAAAACTTTATCTTTCTTAAATAAAGATTTAGTAAATGAAAAAGTTTTAGCTAAATTTAATGAACTTTTAGGTAAAAATTTAGAATTAAATAAACTGCAAGAATTGGTTACAAATATTAAAAAAGCTTATAAAGAAATATTTTTATATGAAAACACAAGAGAAGATATAACAAAAGGTTATAAAATTACTTATAAACAAAAAGCACATTATAATTGAAACGATAATATAATACCGACAATAAAGGGTAATACAATATCATTAACAAACATTGACGGTGATTTTTGAAAATACACATTCAAGCACACCGATGCTACATCTGGTGGAATAAGTCACGCAAGTCATACTAAACGTCCAGAGCAAAATGTTTGAAGTTGAGAAAGATAAAACAAAATTTTTAGTACGGTTTAATAACCGTGCTTTTCTTTTAAATATTGTAAATAAAAATACCACATAAAGTGGTATTATTTTCTTTCAATTCTAGTTACATCACTTTTTCAGTAAAAATTGTGTAATTGCATTCATTGTGTTTTCGGTGCAAAAACACTTTCTTTAAAAGTCTGTTTATTTGTTTCATAAGAATTTCAATTATTGTTATCTTTTCAAATTCAATTATTATCTCAGTTGTCCATTCTATCTCCAAAAGTAGTGTCAACAACATAATCAACATCATTTTCTTTAATTGAAAAATTAATGTGTTCTAAATAACTGTTGTCTTTTACTTTGTAGTAGTGGTTATTTAAATAAATATCTTGATAACCTAAAATATCAAAAGCAATGTATAAAAATTCGCTAATACCTTGACAGTTAAATTCTGAAAATTCATTTTCTTTCATACCTAAAAAGTGGTAATTTTTTTTGTAATTTGTTGTATTGTAATTATTTTTAACCATTAAAAATTTTGACAATGCAAGTGCTTTTTGCTGAGTACTTCAGTTTTTGTTGATTAATTGTGGTATATATTTTTTAACAATATCATAATAAAGGTGCATATTAGCTTCGGTTTGTTTTAGTTCTTCATCTGTAAAATCTTGACGAAGTTCTTTATCAGTTATGTTTAAAACATTAGCTAATTTTTTGAACATATATTCATTTACATAGTCAAATTTGAAAATACCAAATTTATTTTTCTCAACTTCAATATAAGGGGTAATTTTGTTGTAGTTATCTGCATTAAAACTGTCTTTTGTATCAAACACTAGTCAACTATCACTTTTATAATCGTTTGTTCATTCAGTAATATCTTTATAAAAAGTTTTTATACTTTCTTTGTCGTTTCAATTGTTACTTCATGAAGAAACATCATTGGTTTGATTTACTTTATATTCAAAAAAACTATTTATATATTTTTCAATTTCTTCTGAAAATCTTTTGTAGTATTTTTTTAAGTCGTTATTAAGGAGTTTAGAATAGTGTTGTTCATAAAAGTCGCTAGTATCTACTATATCTTTTGAAAGGTTTACTAGTTGTTGGAATTTATCAGTTACATTTTTTACATTATTAGAAAAGTTAGTTATTTTTTGAAAGTTAAAATTACTAGATTTCGACTTCAATTCTTCGTTTTTCATTTCGTTTCAATCATTTACATAACTATCTATTTTTGACTTTAATTGTTCTAAATAACCTTTTAGCTTTTTGTTTTGTAGTTGTTGTTTGTTTTGTTCATAAAAAGAATTGTTTTCATTAAATGCTTGAACAACTTGTTTTTCTCAAAAACTAACAAACGATTTTTTATATTCTTGTTTTTCTTTTTCAGTATTCTTGCATGACATCGATACAAAAGGTAAAGATATACAAGAAACACCAGCTAAGAATAACATTGATTTAAATAAAAATTTGTGATTTTTTTTCATTTTTGTCCCTCACTAATACTTGCTATGTTTTAATTATATCACCTAAAAAGAAAAAAATACCAATTTAAAATTTTATTTATAAAATTTTATGTTATAATACATTTAGGTGTAAGTTACACCATAAACTTTTTAACAGTGTATTTAACTCAAATTTGAATGATTATTTTTATCGTTTTTAAATATCAAAATCCAAAAAAATTATTTGTCTATATTTTTAATTCCTTTATATACTGTTAGAATTTAAAAACTGTTGAGACTAATATTGTTTATATGTGCGTTTGTTTATAGCAAATGCACATTTTTTTATGTTTTACAATCACTTTAGCGCAAAAAAACATAATAAAACAAAACTTTCTTATGTATTTATTTAAGCAAAGATAAGCAAAGTAAATTATGATTTAAAATATCATAAAATATCATTAAATGATTGTTTATAATATTAAGGAATATAAAAAATACCTTATATATAGACATATTTTATTTTCTTTCTTATGATATATTATATTATAAAATGATATAACATGATATAATATGATTATGAAAACTAAAATTATTACTTATTTAAACAATAAGGGTGGTGTTTTAAAAACAACACTAGCAAGTAACCATGCAATATATTTATCGCAATTAGATTATAAAGTTTTAATAATCGATACCGATCCCCAAAATAACATTGCATTAGAATTTGATATAGAAGAAGCTAAATACACTTTAAATGATGTTTTATTTAAAAATATTAATTATAAAGAAGCAATTATTAATAAGGAAAACATTGATATTATTACATGTTCTAAAGAACTAGAATTTTTCGATGAAAAAGCATCAGAAAATCTTGAATTAAAAGTTCCTTTTTTAATTCCTTCAGAATTAATTCAACAAATAGTAAAAGATGAATACTATGATTACATTATTGTTGATACAGCTAATAAATTAAACAACTTACTATCAAGTGTATTATGAGCTACTGAGCATGTTATTATTCCCTTTTCATTTGGATGAACATCACTTTCTGGTATTAATAACACCATTAATTTCATTAAAGAAGCACAAAAAGTTAATAAAAATTTAAATATCAAAACACTAGTTCCCGTTTTTACAAACATGAAAACAAAACTGCACCAAGAATTAAGAAAACAAATACAGCAAAGATGAACAAACATAAAAGTATCAGACATTTTTATAAAGAATTCATCAATTCCAGAAAAGTTTAACACTTTATACTTTAAACCTTTTTTAGCATGTAAAAGAAATCACCCCTTAAAAGAAGATTTTATTAATTTATATAAATCTTTAAACATTTAAAAGGAGCATATTATGTCTAATATAAATACAAAACTACAAGAAAAATTATTGAGAACTTCTAGAGAGGAAGATAAAAATGAAAGTTTAAAATTTGAAGATGATAAAAAAGTTCAAATTTCTATTACTATTAGTCCACAAATGATTACCAAAATAAAACAAATCCAAGACAGCTTAAGTATAAAACTTAATCGTTCACAAATTATAGAATTAGTATTAAGAGAATACGAAATTAAAAAATAATTTTTTATATCAGAAAATATCATAAAATATTAGTTTATGATATTTAAAAAATAAAAAATAACTATTTTCCAGATATATTTTAAAAAACTGTATAATAGTTCATGATATAAACAATCATTTTATGATATATTTTTTTAAAAATAAACTTTTTTAAACCAATTTATGTTATAATATAGTTAACTATTAATAGTTAAATGGATAACCTTATCCGATAGGGTGGTGGAGTTCGTATAAGAAGTGTTCACTTTTATATAAAGTTTAAGAAATTAAACAAGTTCGAAGCGTTGATTAAACAACAACGGAACAGAATGATTTTATATAAAAGAAAAAGTTGATTACCCACCACATTTAAATTTTTATCATTAGATAATAATTTAATTTGCTTTTAGTCAAGAATTTTGTTCTTGACTTTTTTTATTTTTTTTAAAGTTTTATACTTAATATATGAGTATAAAAAAAGGAGACAATAAAATGAAAATTAAATGAGGTTTAACACCGTTTGCAAAAAAACAAAAAATATATTTAGTTTCGCATGATAATAAAGGGAAAATTATAGTTGGACATCAAAGTTATCACAATGTTCGACCAGTTATTGTATTTGTAAATGGTGATAATGTTTATTTTTTAAACTGTAGAAGTACAGTAAAAAAAGGTGTTAAAAGAAAAACACAAAAAAATGAAATTGAAATATGAAATTGAAAAACTAATAAGTCGAATTATGTTGATTTAAGTAATATTCAAGCGATGAATAAAAATGATTTTCAGAAAATTTTCAAAAATGATTCCGAAAATATAAGTGATTTAAAAACTGAAAATGGTATGCTTCTAATGGAAAAACTTTGTGAGCAAATTTTAGGTGACAATTTTTTAACTACATTACAAGAACTAAGATTAGTAAACGGTAAAATGATTACAAGTAATGTCATTTTTAGGGACACTGATTTAGTAAATAAAACAAAAAGCAAGGAACTTGATTTCTTGTTTAAGGGTGCTAAGGAATATCAACAGTTGAGTGATGTTGGTAAAAAATGATATGTAAATGATTTAAGTTTAGATAAGTTTTTTGAACAAATTTATACAAATGATTTACTTGATATACACGATGAAGTAAATAGTTCTCCAGAATTAAAAGATGAATTAGCTTTAATACTTTTAAATTCTAAAGAAAAAAACTACCATGGTTTTAATAAAAAAATATCCGATACATATAACACAAAAAATATATATGAAATTAATACTGAAATGCTTGAAAAGAACAATTATCAGCACGAAAAGATAATTGACTTAGTCATTTCGAATCCAGCTGATAAGGTTAAACAATACATAGATTTTTTATTTGAACTACAACAAGATAAAATGTACGAAAAATATTTAAAAGAAGAACTTGAAACAAAAATGATTGAACGAAATATACTAGAAAATTCCGAATCGAAACGAGAAATAAAACAAAACAAAGAAGCATTAGAAGAAGAAAATGAACAAATTTTTACACTATAAATAATGAAATCACACAAAAAAAGTGTGATTTTTTTGTACTTTTTTGTACTTAATTTTAAAATTTAAGTATGGAAACAAATGAAATTTATAGTAGAAAAAATCAGCTTTTTATCGAAGCATTAAATCAAAAAGAAGAATATTTTAGAATAATAACACGAAAATCTAATCCTACTTTTAGTCACTGAAAAGTTGAAAAAACAATGAAAAGAAATCTTATTCTTGAAGACGGTGTTTATCAATACAACATAACAATGTACTATTTTTTAGATAAAAATGGTAATAAACATCGTTTTATTTATTACCATGATGAATATCTAAAGAAGCTTAAAAGAAACAAGTTTAGTCTTGAAATTATGCAAATCGCAAAAGCTCAATATCTCGAAAATTCTTCTAAAATATCTCTTTTTTCTGGTTATTTTCCGACAATTCAAAACATTAAATATCATCTTAAAAAAGAGAAATTACAAGAAAAATTAGAAGAAAAAAACATTAAGGTATTAAATAATATTATCGGAAAATCATATGCAAAAATAGACATAATGACAGATGATTGTTTCGTTTCGTACAATCGAAAATCATGCAATTTTAATAAACAATTAATGATAAGATGTATTACTTTAATTTGCTATTCTGAAGATAATAAAATTGATAAAATAACTCTTCTTTTTACAAAGAAAAATAATGAAAATATAGTACTAAAATCAAGCAAAAAATTAAAGGAAATATTAAAGAAAATTCGTTATAATCAACTTCATTTATACGGTGACGGAGCGATATGAATTAAGAACTTAGCAAAAGAAATAAAAGCTAATTTTCACCTTGATAAGTTCCATCTTTTCCATAAATTTAATGATGCTTTCAAGAGAAAAAACGGTGGTAATTTAAAAGTTTTTAATACTTTTTATTGCGATGAAGATGGTGAATTGTGAAGCTCTAAAATTGAAAATATGCTCAAAAAAGGTAATGAACAAGAGTTTAAAAATACTTTCAATTTACTATTAAAAGATGAAAAATTCAAGCTTCTTCCAGCTGAAAAGCAAAAGAAAATCATCTCCTTTAAGAGATATGTAAACTCTCATAAATCTGGTATTTTTGAAAAGAATACTTTGAAAAAAGGTAGTTCATTAACGGAACATATAGTGTGTTTTGTGGTAAAAAGATTTATTAAAAAAGCATTTAGTAGATTTGGAATTGAACGGATAAAACTAATGATTTACCATCAAAATCTCTTAAATTCTACTAATTGTTTATTTTTTTAAAAAAAACTTGAATTGGACAAAAATATACGATTTAAAATAATTCTTCTTTATATACTAGTATATAAAGACTTTCTAAAAACTCTCTTTTTTGGACAGTAATTGTACAAATAAAAAAACAAGTCCAAAAAATGGACTATAAATTTTATAAATTCTTTATATATCATAGATATATAAAGCAAGATTAAAAGTCTTCTACGGTTAGTAGATTTTGGACTTTCTTATCTTGCCTTAAAAGGGGAAATACCTTAAAAAGCAGAAATCATAGTTCAAATATAAAAATTGTCCAAAAAATCAAAAATTTTTTTAGTTCTGATTTATTACTAAATTAGCCTTGTTCTCGTAAGAACCTTTTTTCTTTCTTTTAAATATATTTTTCTTTCTTTTTTGGAGATAACCTTTATGGTATGATACCTATACGGTATAAATTAAGAATTTAATTCATGTTATATTAACTTCACTTTACTATTCGTTAAAACTAAAAAAAACAAAAATATGTTTTTTGATTACTATAAACTGAAAATATTTAATTATTATGTTATTAGTAAACTGTATTTAAGAAATTTATTGTTTTGTTTAAATTGTTAATAATTTTTCTTAATTTTTTTTAAAATATTTATTTTTTGAAAAGTATTGAAAAAATACTTGATTTTTAACGGAAAGGTGTTAAAATATTAGTAAAGAAAACAAATTTTCGCAATTGACAATTTTGTTTTAACCCACCTTTATTTCACTCATTCAAAATAATTTAGTTTGTTTTGTGAAACTAATTTGGTTAAATCGCTTGTTTTGATCATACTTTGTTTTTCAAATTCTTCCTTTATTTTTATTCAATTACCATTGTGTTTCAAAACAAAATATAGTAAAAATAAATTCTTTTTTATCCTTTCTAATATTTAAAGTAATTTTTTCTATGGAAAATCAAAAAAAAAAAAAAAAATACAAAAAAAAAAAAAAAAAATAACTACAAAATGTAGTTATTTGTTGTTTCCTTGTGATAAAAGCACAACAATATCATAAATTTTGTTTAAACTTAATCCAAGGATAAAACCGCAAACTAAACTAAGAAAAAATGTTAGTAAAGATTCTCAATGAGCGTTTTGCGGTTTTAAGATTTTTTTTAAATCAATTTTGGAAATAATTAAATAACTAATTAAAACAGAGATTATGTAAATAAAAATTCCAAAAATATTATTAAGATAAAATATCTTATCAATCATTAAGATTTACTTAAAGCTTTCTTAATATTAAGCTCTTCGATGAAACAGTATTTTTTTACACTTTCATCGGGAACAAATGTTGGTTCAAGATTTAATGGTTGTTCAGAGATATCATTAACAATAATGTCAATTCTGTCACCCTTTGAATGAACAATACCTTGATTAACATAATAGATTTTTTGGTTATTATTTTGCGAATTTACGTAAAGTTTAGAACTAACAATCGCTGCCATAAATTCTAAACAATTTGCTTGAATACCAATGTAACCTTCAGTAGTTTTTAAAGTTACAACATCAGTTTTAGTTTCTAAAAAACTACCGTGTGGTGTTGTGATTGTTAAATATGCTTCTGTCATTATTTAATTTTATTTGCTTTTTCAACAGCTTCTTCGATTGTTCCAACATATAAGAAAGCATCTTCAGGTAGATTATCGTGTTTACCATCAAGAATTTCTCTAAATGAACGAATTGTGTCGCTTAATTTAATATATTTTCCAGCATAACCTGAGAATTTTTCAGCAACAAAGAATGGTTGTGATAAGAAGTTTCTAATTCTTCTTGCCCGCGCAACGACTTTTTTATCTTCTTCAGATAGTTCATCCATTCCTAGAATTGCAATAATGTCTTGTAATTCTTTGAATCTTTGTAAAATATTTTGAACTCCACGTGCAACATTATAGTGTTCAACACCAATAACTTTTGGATCAAGTAAACGAGATCCTGATGAAAGTGGGTCAATAGCAGGATAAATTCCCAATGCAGCAATATTACGATCAAGAACTGTTTTAGCATCTAGGTGAGTGAATGTTGTTGCAGGAGCAGGGTCAGTTAAGTCATCAGCGGGAACATAAACAGCTTGAACTGAAGTAATTGATCCCCGTTTAGTTGAAGTAATTCTTTCTTGTAATGAACCCATTTCGTTTGCTAGTGTTGGTTGATATCCAACAGCACTTGGCATACGTCCTAAAAGGGCACTAACTTCAGAACCAGCTTGTGTAAATCTAAAGATGTTATCAATAAATAATAAAACATCTTGATTTTCTTTGTCGCGGAAGTGTTCAGCCATTGTTAAAGCTGTGAACGCAACACGCATTCTGGCTCCAGGAGGCTCATTCATTTGTCCGAAGACTAAAGCTGTTTTGTCAAGAACACCACTTGCTTCCATTTCGTGGTAAAGATCATTTCCTTCACGAGTACGTTCTCCAACTCCAGCGAAAACTGAAATTCCCCCGTGTTGAGTTGCAATGTTGTTAATTAGTTCTTGAATTAAAACGGTTTTACCAACTCCAGCTCCACCAAATAGACCAATTTTTCCCCCTTTAACGTAAGGCATTAATAAGTCAATAACTTTAATTCCTGTTTCAAGAATTTCGATTGTTGTTTTTTGGTCTTCAAATGAAGGTGGTGTTGCATAAATTGGTGAATAGTTAATATCTGTTGTGTCAAATTCTTTTCCGTCAATTGGGTCTCCAAGAACGTTAAACATTCTTGAAAGAATTTTATCCCCAACAGGAACTGAAATTGGCCGCCCTGTATCAATAACTTCAAGCCCTCTTTTTAGACCGAAAGTAAGATCCATTGAAACAGCTCTAACAGTGTCATTTCCGATTTGTTGAGCAACTTCAAAAACGTATTTTTTTCCTTCAAAATTTAATACTAAAGCATTATTAATATAAGGAATTTGTCCTTCTGAAAATTGAACGTCAACAACCGGCCCAAGAATTTGGACAATTTTTCCAACATTTAGTTTTTCTTGTCCGTTTGAAATTTCCATAAAGTCTCCTTTCTATGATTGTGAACCACTGATGATTTCAGTAATTTCTTCAGTGATTTTTGCTTGTCTTGATCGGTTATAGTTTAGTTGTAGAGTATTAATTAATTCATCAGCGTTATCAGTTGCATTTTCCATTGCTGTCCGACGCGAAGACATTTCACTTAACTTTGCATTAGCCATTGCTAAAAACATACTTGCTTCAAAATAGATAATAAATGAATTAGCAAGAATTTTTGTTGCACTTGGTTCGTACATCGACAAGTCAACTGTGCCTTCATCTGATTTTTCAATATTATCAGCAACAATTGGAAAAATTTGTTTTGTTTTTACTTCAGTAGTAATTGAGTTAATGTATTCAGTATAAACAACATTTACAGTTGAAATATACACTTCTTGAATAACATCATAGATTTTTTTAGAAATTATTTGTGCTAATGAATATTCTAATTTATCACCAATTTTTGAGAATTTTTGAATTGTTTGTGAGTCGTAATTAGCTAATGATGCAACTAATTTTGAGCCCAAAACGATTAATAATGAGTTTTCGTCAATAGTTTCGCGAATGGTCTTAACTATATTTGCATTATAAGCTCCACAAAGACCTAAATCAGAACCAATTACGATATAAAGATTTTTAGGTTTTATGTTTTTGTCTGAATTACGGTTTAGAATGTATTCAACATCTTCAGAGTGTTTTAAAAGATTATTAAAAACACTTTTTACCCGATCATAATAGACTTTTATTTGATTAAAATCATTTTTAGTTTTTCCTAGTTTTGCAGTAGCAACTAATTCCATTGCTTTGGTTATTTTTTGGGTTGTTGATACAGATTCAATTCTGTGTCTAATTGCTAATAAATCTGCCATGACTATTCAGGAATACTTGGATAAGCATTAGAATCATAATTAGGAATTTTTTTCAAGAAAATATTATTAATAAAGTTTACTAATATATCTTTTAATTGTTTTGAATTTTCATCGTCAAAAGCTAATTTAGAACTTAAAGCAACACGAATTGAAATTGCTTCCTTATCTTGTTTTGAAAATGAAATCAATTCTTCTTTAAAGTCATCAATATATTCGACAGGAATTGGGTTAGTTAAACGTTTTTTGATTGCAAAAAGAATTAATGCTTGATCAATTTGATCAATTGGTGAGTATTGAGGTTGTTTTAAGAATTCATAAACTTTTGCTCCATGTTCAAGAATTAAACGAGTATTTTCGTCTAAATCTGAACCAAATTGTGCAAAAGCTAGCATTTCATTGTATTGTGCTAATTCAAGTTTTAAAGAACCTGACATTTGTTTAATTGCTTTAATTTGTGCACTCCCCCCTACCCGACTAACACTAAATCCCACGTCAACAGCAGGTCTTTGCCCTGAATTAAATAGTGATTCTTTAGTAAATATTTGTCCATCAGTAATTGAAATTACGTTAGTTGGAATGTAAGCTGAAATATCACCAGCTTGAGTTTCAACGATTGGTAGAGCAGTACATGATCCACCTCCGTTTTCTTTATTTAAACGCGCAGAACGTTCAAGTAATTGTGAGTGAAGATAGAAAACATCTCCAGGGTATGCTTCACGTCCAGGTGGACGACGTAAAAGAAGTGATAGTGTCCGATAAGCAACAGCATGTTTCGAAAGATCGTCATAAATGATTAAGACATCTTTACCACGTGCCATTCATTCTTCAGCAATAGTGATTCCAGTATATGGAGCAATGTATTGCAATGGGGCCGCTTCTGAAGCACTAGCGTTAATAATTGTTGTGTATTTTAACGCATCAAATGTTTTTAAAGTTTCAACAACTTGACTAACAGTTGAATTTTTTTGTCCAATTGCTACATAGATGCATAAAACATCTTTACCTTTTTGGTTAAGAATTGTATCAATAGCAATTGCAGTTTTACCTGTTTGACGGTCTCCAATAATTAATTCACGTTGTCCTTTTCCAATTGGAACCATTGAATCAATAGCAAGAATTCCGGTTTCAAGAGGTTGGTTAACTTCTTGACGCGTCATAATTCCTGGCGCAACTTTAAAGATTTCTGAGTAGTAATTTGCGCTTATTGGACCTTTTCCATCAATTGGATTAGCAAGAGCATCAACAACACGACCTAATAGTCCATTACCAACAGGAGTTGAGATAACTTTATTTGTTCTTTTAACTTCTGAACCTTCAGTGATTTTTTCATCATCACCCATGATAACAACTCCGACTAGTTCTTCTTCTAGATTAAGAACCATTCCGAATGTATTTTCGCTAAAAGAAACTAATTCTCCTAATTTGGCATTGTCCAAACCACTAACTAAAGCGATTCCGTCACCAACTGTAACAACTTCACCAATTTCTGATGTTTCTATTTGTTTTGAAAAATTTTGAATTTGATTCTTAATAATCGAACTCAAACTACTTGGTTTTAATGACATGTGCCTCCTTTATTTTAAAATTAATTCTTTCATTTTATTTAATTGCGAAGAAATTGAATTATCAATAACTTGGTCGTCAATGACAATTCTTAATCCACCAATTAATTTTGGATCAATTTTATTTGTTAAAACTAATTCCATATTGTATTTTTTTGAAAATACTTGCTCAAAATCATTAATTTCAAAATTAGTTAATGGTTTTGTTGAGTAAATATATCCATGTTTAATGTTTTTAAAAGCATAATAAAAAGATTCAAATTGCTCAAAAATTTTTTTTAGTTTTTTAATAACTTTGTTTTTTGTCATAACTTTTAAAAAGTTAAGAATTAGTGAATCTGCACCATTAAAAGTTTCATCAATAACTTGAAATTTTTGTGAATCCTCAATTGAGTATGCGTTAAGTATCTTTAAATATTGTGGGTTATCGATAATTGATTCTTCGATTAATTTAAAATCTACAAAACAAACATCGAGTTTATTATTTTCTTTTGCTAATTCGAAAATAGCTAAAGCATAATTATGAATAATTTCACTATTATTCATTATTTAGCCTCATCTAAAAGTTGTTGAATATATTTTTTGCTTTCTTCGTCTTTAATTTCACGACCGAGAATTTTTTTAGCTATTTCCACAGCATTTTCAACAATAATGGTTTTTTGTTGTTTTTCGAAATCTCTTCAACTTTTAGTTATTGAGTTATTCGCTTGTTCAATCATAGAGTGTGCTTTAATTTTTGCAACTTCTGTACTATCATCAATGATTTTTTCACTATCAACTCTAGCATCATTAAGCATTTTATCAACACGTTTGTATGTTTCTAGTAAAGATTCATTAGCTTTATTTTGAAGTTGTAAAGCATCTTCTTTAGCTTTTACTGTTTCGTCAATATTTTTTTGAATAAATTCTTGACGTTTAGCAAGCATTTTTTTCACAGGACGGTAAACTAAAAAAGTTAAAATAATAGTTATTATCGCTAGTGAAACAATAGTAACAATAAAATAAGGTCAAGATCAACTAAAGGCTTTAAATTGATTTCCTAATGTTACTGATACTGAATTTGCTTCGTTAATTAATGAGTTCATATTAAACGAAAATAATTAAGAAAGCGATAACAAGACAATAAATAGCACAAGTTTCAGTAAATGAAACCCCGATGAACATTGTTGTGTTTAATTTTGCACGTGCTTCTGGATTTCTTCCGATTGCTTCAACTGTTTTACCGATTAAATAACCTTGCCCAATTCCAGCTCCTCCGGCTCCGACCATTGAGATCCCTGCACCTACTAATGCAAGCCCATAAGCAACCCCTGAACCTTGAACGTTTTTATCAATGTTTGAGCTGTTAAATGCATTTGTCAAAATTTCTGTCATAGTTTTTTCTCCTTTTTAAATAATTTGTTTTTCTTTTGTAACCATATTTTTCATTTTTTGCATAATTTCTCTTTGTTTTTGTTTTTTAACTTCAACTTTTGCTGAAAACGATCAATAACTCATCGTTAAAATAACAAAAACAAAAGCCTGTAATAATGAATCAAAAATATCAAAGTATAAACTTAGTCAAGGTGTTATTAATACACTAATTAAATTTAAATCAGCTAAGGGGCTGTCATAATTTACACCAATAATTTTTGTTCAAATAAATGTAAATAATGCATGTATTAAAATGATGATTAATGAACCACCGGTAATGTTACCAAACATACGGAAGCTTAAACTTAGTAAAGGTGAAAATTTACCAGGTCAGTCCATAGGATTAATTCATTCTTTTCAGTAATTTCATTTTTGGAAAACAATTCCAACCAATACTGTACCTATTCAAGTTACAGAAGTAATACTTAAAACAAAAGTTAATGATGTAGCAAGCGGCGCAAAGCCAAAGATAGCCATAGCATTACCTATTGCAAGATAGGTAAATAAGCTGAAAAAATAAGGCGCTAATTTATCTAATTTAGATTCTGTCGATTGTGTTGTTAAATCATCAACAAATAAAACATATTGTTCAACAAGTATTACCATTTTTACCGGAGCAACATTTTCTTTTGAACGACGAACTAAAAAGAAAATTGTTAAAGCGAGACAAAAAATCATCACTACCAAAACAATCATTGATACAATCTGGTTTTCACCAAATTCTTTAGAACCTCAAGCTTCAGCATCCCTTACGCTAGAATGTCCAAGTAATTTGTCCATTAAACTCCTTTCTGTATTTTTTTATAATAGATAATCCCCGCTGCGATAGCTGCTATTGTTGTCGGCATAAAAGCTAAACAATAAAAAAATATATTAACAGGATATAGCATTCTATTAGCACCTACTCAATGCGATGAGTTTAAAAAATGGTTGATTAAAAAAATATAAGCTAGAAATAGTAGGCTTATTAGAATATCGACCCATGTTCATAAAACTATTTTTAAGGGTGTTGTTTTTCTTTTTTGAATAACTTTATATCAAAGAAAAATATGGTATGTGAGAATACACAAAAAATTTGTTAATCCAACAATATAACCTCATAAATATGTAAAACCGTCTTGTTTTATAAGAGAAAACATTATTAGACTAACAAAAATAAAGATGTGAAATATTAATAAAATTTTTCAAAATTTTTCAAAAAGTTTTTTGTCAATTTTTCGCATATTTTTTCTCTGTTTTTTAATCTTGATAATTATAACACTTTAATTTTTTTATTAACTAACTAATAAAAATAATTAAAGAGTACAACTTACAACCACTTTTAGATTAAAAATTTTGTTTAAAAAACAAAAAACAACCTCAAAAGAGGTTGTTTAATTATTTATTAGTTTTGAAGTGTTCTTTCATTTGAATCTTCTTCATGAGAAGCTGAGTTTTGGTGTCCTTGTGTAGCTGTTGCTAAGAAGGCTGCCATTTTTTCTACATTAGCTTGTTTAAATAGGTTAATGTATTTTTTATTTAATGTTAATGATTGAACATTTTCATTGATGATTGTGTAGTAGATTGCACGGAATGCTGAGATTTCTGACACTGTTGATTCAGGAAGAGTTTGATCTGATAAGTCAACGTTTCTTGTTGCATCTTGGTAAGCTAAGAAATCGTTAATTGTTTTATCTTCTGCTCCGAATAATTTAATATATCCATCACGTACTCATAGATTTTCTTGAGCTGTTGCGATTTGTTTTGATAATCATTGTGGATCATTTTCGTGTCCATTTAAATTATATGGAGATTCTGCTTTTAGAGCAATTAATGATTGGTAACCTGCTGGTTTTCCTTCCATGTCTGCTTTATATTCTGAATCACTATTTAGTTTTCCTGTGAAGTAGAATTCATCTGTTGAAACACCTAATAATTTTACTAATGGAGTTTCTGCTGTAACATCTGCAGGATTCATTTTGTATCATTCATTTACATAATCATTTAGACGTTTGAAGTTATCAAAGTTATTTGCGATGTAGTGATAATCTGATGTAACTCCGAATGCATAGAAGTCATTGTAAATGTCAACAACTTTTTGTAACATGTTTTGAGCAACGATTTGTCTTAGAGGATCGATATCTGTTTTTCCATATAATGGAGCATATTTATCATATAGAGGGTATACAACATCGTTTGCAAATGCCGAAATTTGACTTCTGTAATTTTCTGAGAATTGGTTTTCTGTCATGTAACGATTGTCAGCGTCATAGAATCTCTTAATTAAATCTTTTAGTTGTGAAATTGAAGTATATGCTTTAACAACTAAGTTTTCTTTAATATTATCTAATAATGCTTTTAATAATTTATCTTGTGATAGATAATTTTCGTTTTGGAAGTTTGCTTCGCCTTCAGTTATTTTATCTAATTGTGCTTGATAATCTGATTTTAAAACGTTTAAGTTTGTTTCATTTGGAAGACTTGCAATAAGTTTTTGAACTTCTGCTTTATCTTTGAAGTAAGCATCTTTAGCGTCTAATAATGCTTTATCTTGTTTAGCTTGTTCAACTGCAGCTTTAACAGCTTCTGTAGCTGCTGAAACTTGTTCTGGTGTAGATGTAGCACCTTCAGCAATTTGTGTTTGTGCTTTAACAGCTTCATCTAAAGTTTTTTTGATGTCTTTATATTTAGGATCTTTTAAATCATCTTTTGAGTAATTGTCAGCTACTGCTTTTTCTGTGTAGAAATCTTTTAATTTATTAGCTTCATCATAAGATTTTTGTAATTCTTTTGTTGCATCAATAACTGTTTGGAAATCTGTTGCTTCTTGTTCAGTAGGAGTAACTTTATCAGATGCTGTTTGTTTAGCTGTAGATAATTTTGCTTTTCCTGATGATTGTTCAGGTAATTGGCTAATTAAAGTGTCAACTTTTTCAACTAATGTATCATAGTCTTTTTTAGCTTTTTGATATTTAGCCTTAACAACAGCGGCATCTAAGTTAGTTTTTGCTGTTTTAAAATTTTCTTCTGTTTGATTTTCAACAGCTCTAACTGACTCATTTTCTTGTTGAATACTATTTTGCAATTCTGTAAGAATTGATTCATAAGGATTTTCAGCAGATTCTTGTCCTTCTTTTGGACTTAATTCTTGTGCTAGTTTTTTAGCTGCAATTAAAGAGCGTAGAAAGTCTTCATAAGCTTTTCTTGTTTTATATACAGGTAATAGAGCTTCAACTTCTGTAGTTTTAGCATTTATCTCATCAACTTTTGCAGAGTTTTCTTTTTGAGTATCTTTTAGAATTTTAACAACTTCTTGTTTTTTATCTTGTAATTCACTATTAATTCTTGCGATTAAAGTTTTGTATGTTTTTTCATCTGCAAGTGCGCCTTTATTTTGTTCTTCAGCTGCTGGAGCTGCTTCAGGTTCTGATGAACCATTTTCTTCGGTTGTTGCTGAACTTTCAGATGCAGCTGCAGGTTGTGCTTGTGGTTGTTCAGCTTCGCTGTCAGTTGATGCTGTATTTTCAGCTGATGTAGCAGGTTGTGTTGATTCTTCTGAAGAAGCTTTTTCTTCTTTAGCGTCAGCTAATGATGCTGTGTCTTCAGCAACATTTTCTGTGTTAAATGCTCATTTTGTAATTGCATTAACTTTTTCATTGTAAGCATTTAAAGCTTTTTCTAGATTTGCTTGGTCTAATGCTGTTTGTAAATCTTTTGTAGCTTGTTCAACTGCTTCTACTGTTGGTTTAGAAGCTTCTTGTTGTTCTTCTGCTGGTTCTGGGTGAACAATTAAGTTTAAAGCGTCAACTTTTGCTTTTAATGAATTTTTAACTTCTTGATCTGAGTTAAATTCATCATATTTTGCTTCAACTTCTGTTTTTTTAGCGTCGAATTTAGCTGTTGCTTCTTCTAATTTAGCAACTTCTAAAGCTTTAATCAAGGCTTCTGCTGCTGCTTTATAGTTAGCTGCAGTTTGTTTTTCTTCCTGATCTACTGTTTGTTCTTGAGCAGTTATTGCATCATTTAATTTAGTTTGAGCAGATTCATCTGTCATTGAATTTTTAAATGTTGTTGCTGCTTCTTTAGAAGCTTCGTAAAGTGATTTGTAAAGTTCTTTGTTAGCATCTTCAATAGCTTTAGCAATTTTATCTGCTGCTTCTTGAATATTTTCTGGTGTTGCTTCTTTATTGTATTCTGTATCATTATCTGCTGATGCAAAAATGTGATCTTCTAATGAAATTTGTTTTACTTTTTCTAGTAATGCACTTGCTTTTTCAGCTGGTGCTGTTGACATTCATTCTGATGCTTTAGCAACTGCTTCTGTATATGGTAAGAATTTAACATCTTCATTTGCTTTGTCTAATGCTGCTTGTAATTCTTTAGTTGCATCCTTGATTGCTTGTAATGATTCATTGAATTTTGATTTGTCAGTTGATTCATAAGCATCGTTAACTTTTTTATCAGTATTTGCTTTTTTATCTGAAAGTTCTTCGTTAATTGTTGCATATTTTGCATCTGAGTGTTCACTTACAAATTGGTCTACTGCAGCGGCAACTTTATCATAATCAGCTTGAACATCTTTACGTTTAGCTTGTTCCATATATTGGATTAATAATTCGATTGAGTGATCGATTGTGCTTGAGTTTGCATCTTTTGTTTCGTTAAATGATTCAGTAACTGTAATTCTTTCTTTTAATTGAGTTTTAGCAGTTTCTGTTTTTAGTCCAGTTTTAATTAATTCTTCAGCTTGCTCTTTAACAACTTGATATCTTGCTAAATTGTATTGTTTTTTAGCGTTTTCTAAATCTGCTAATAATGTTCTTGTTGCTTCTTCAATTTTTGAAGATGTTGTGTTTGCACTTTTTTGTGCTTCTGCTACTTTAGCATCTAAAGTTGTTTTAATTTCAGCGGCTTTTTCAGCAGCTTCTGTTTTTTTGCTTAATTCAGCTGAATAATCATTTGCGTTTTTAACAGCTTCATTTAAGTCAACCATTGCTCTATTAACATCAGCTGTTTTTAATGCTTCTTTTAATTTAGCTGTTTCACCGTTAATTTGAACTGATGTAGCATCTTGTGCTGATACAGCTTCTTTTGTTGATTGTAATGTAGCTTTTAAAGCGTTAACAACACTTTCATATTTTGCGTTGTTTTCATATTTTTCAATAAATACTTTAGCTAATTCTGCATTAGCTGTATATAAATCTTGTTCTTTAGCTTTATTTGCTTGTTCATCAATGTTTGCTTTTTCGGTTTTTGCTGTTTGTAGAGATTCTTTTAAAGATTCTGTAGCAGCTTTAACGTCATTTGTTTTAGATTCAACTTGTTTTAATGTATCAGCTTTAACATTTTTATCTTCTTTAGCTTGTTCTTCTGTAACAACTTTGATTCCAGCAACTACTGCTGATTGATCATCTGAAGCTTTTTGTAGTTTTGTAACTACTGCTGAATATTGACTTTGTGTTAAACCTTCAACATAACCTTTAACTTGTTCAACAACATTTGCGAATGATTTTTTAGCTAATTTAAAGTTTGCTAAAGAAATAGCGTATGTTAAGTCTTTTGATTTTTCTTCAAATGGATATGTTGCGTTTGAATCTGTTTTTTTAGCTTCTAAATAAGCTTTATATTCAGCGTCTTGAGCACTGTAAACTGAATTTAATTCATTTTTAACGTCTGCTGGAGTATCTTTAGAATCGATAATAGCTTTAGCTTGTTTTAATTTATCTGGATATTCTCCAACTAATTTTTGCGCTTCTTTTGCTAGAGCTTCTTTTGCTACTGTTGCTTTTGTAATAGCATCAGAAAGTTTAGCTGTTAAATCTTTGTATTCTTGTGCTGTTGCACCAGATTTTTCATTTAATTTAGAAGCTTCAGCGATTACTGCTGATAATGCATTGTATGCATTTTGGTCATCTTTAACATCTTGTAAAAGTGATCCTGCTTCGTTGTATTTTGCAACGAAAGCTTTTTGTTCAGGACTAGCTTTATCATCACAACTTGCTGCAACGAATGCCACTGAACCGGCAACTGCTGCTGTTGCTAAAAGACCAGTAATAACTGAAACTTTTTTACTTTTTTTCATAATTCTCCTTCTTAAATATAGGATTTAATTTTAAATTTTAGTACATCTTGTTAAATGTGCTATTTCTAATATAGTATTGTATTTTACAATATTTTGTAATTATAGTCTAAAAACTGGTTTTTCAAAACAAGTAATGCTTTTAATACATAGTTTTTTAAAAAAATCACGTAAAAGATTGTAAAAAAACTGACATTTTTTCAGATATACTGAGATTTAAAATATCGAAAAAACATTATAGGTTTGTGCTTGTAAAATACTACTATTTATTTTTTTCAGTTAAATTATAAACTTTTTGTGCTTGTTTTTAATAAAAAACAATTAAATATTGAGTAAAAACACAAAAAGATAAAAAAGATTTTTAAAAAAAATGTGCCTTTGCACATTTTTCAGTAAAGCTTTTAGTTGTTTTCTTTAACTTCGTACACAGAAGCGTATTTTCTGTTACGTCTTGTTTCGTATTTAACAATACCATCTACTAATGAATATAGAGTGTGGTCTTTACCCATTCCAACGTTGTGTCCGGCAAAGATTTTTGTTCCTCTTTGACGGTAGATAATTCCACCTGCTAATGTAAATTGTCCGTCTGCTAATTTAGCACCAAGTCTTCTACCAGCCGAATCACGACCGTTATGGGTAGATCCACCCGCTTTTGTATGTGCCATTCTTAATTACCCCTTAATCTCTTCGATTTTTACTCTTGTATATGGTTGACGGTGTCCTAATTTACGTTTGTGAGTAGATTTTGCATTGTGACGATATACAACGATTTTTTTAGCTTTACCTTGTTTTTCAATAACTCCAGTAACTAAAGCTCCTTTAACATATGGTGCTCCGATTTTGTCATCTAGAACAACAACTTTGTCAAAAGTAACTTTGTCACCAGCTTCTCCTTCAATTTTCTCAATGAAAATTGTTTCACCTGGTTTAACAATTAGTTGTTTTCCACCAGTTTCAATGATTGCGAACATTATAGTCCTCCTTAATTGATGGCTCGCCCTTAAGGTGCTATGCTTAAACCTTTTTGGAACGGTTACAACAAGTAACACAAAAATTATAACAAATTAAATTTTTTTTAAATGTCTTTTATTACTTTATAATGATGTTTTTTTTAAAATTTCAACTTCTTCAGTAGTTAATAATCGAAATTCACCAGGATTTAAATCACTAGGGAGTTTTAAATTACCAAATTTTGTTCTTTTTAAAAAAGTTACTTTTAAATCAAAAAACTCCATCATTCTTTTAACTTGGTGAAATTTACCTTCAGAAATTGTTAAAAAACCACTTTGCTTATCTTTAAAAACAAATTCAGCGGGAAGAGTGAGTTTTTTTTCACCGATGTCAATTCCGCTACTTATTTTTTCATTAATATCATCATTAATAGGTTTATTTACTTCAAGATAATAAGTCTTTTTAACATGTTTTTTTGGATTCAATAACTCATGAAGTAATTTACCATCGTTGCTTACAATCAGTAATCCTTCAGTGTCTTTGTCTAGTCTACCAAATGAAAAATATTTATTTTTATTTAAATTCATTAAATCAAAAATTGTTGGGTGTTTTGCATCTTCATTGGCACAGACAACACCTTGTGGTTTGTTAAGAATATAGTATTGAAATTCAGTATATTCAATAATTTCATCATTAACTTTTATTTCATCTTTTGCATTTACATTAACACTATTTTTAACATAAATACCATTGACTTGTACTTGCTTTTGGGAAATCATTTTTTTAATCTGGCTGCGACTTAACTGTAAACAGTCAGCAAGATATTTTTCTAAACGCATTATGATAATTTTGGCCCAATTGGAATTGGTGTAATTTTATGAGTGTTTTTATCAATTTGTTTTTGTATTTTTCTACCCAATTCTGAATCTACTGATTTTTTATCTTCATAATATGATTCAAAATCATCATAGCTAAAACCAAGTTCTTTTTCATCACTTTGGTCTTCTCATAGATCTGCGCTTGGTTGTTTAGTAATAACCTCTTGCGGAACACCTAAAATTTTAGCCATTATATAGATATCGCTCTTTTTAATTTGTGCGATTGGCAATAAATCACAACCGCCATCACCATATTTAGTAAAATAACCCAATGTATATTCATTTAAATTATCAGTACCAACAACAAGACAGTTATGTTGTTGTGCGCAAGCGTATAAAGAAGTCATTCTTAGACGTGCTTTAATATTTGCTTCGGTAAATTGTTGATCAATTTTTAAGGCTTTTTTTAATTCTTGGAAAGTTTTACCTAATTCAATATATTCAATTTTGTGACCTAGTTTTTTTTCAATTAATTTTGCATCATGAACAGATTTTGAAGGTTTATTTAAATCTTCTTGAATATTAATATTGTATAGATGCAAGTTTTCATTAACTGCTTTTTTACAGATAAAAGCCAGTGTTGCCGAATCAATTCCACCACTCACACCTAAAACAAGTCCTTTTGCATTAGCATTGGCAACTTGTTGTTTTAATCAGTTAACTAAATCTTCAATAAGTAAATTGTATTTGTTAATATCATATTTTTTCGAAAGTTCTTCAATTGTAATGTTTTGTATTTTCATAACCTTAATTTTAAAGACATTTTAAAAAAATAGAATCTAATTTTTGAAATTAGACTCTATTAATTATTTTTTAAATTTTTTAAAAATAAATACTCCTGCTGCTATGGCGATTGCAACAATTGGTAAAATAACCGCTAAGGCAACAATTAAAGATTTATTAACTTTTTTTGTTGGATTTTTCTCGTTAGTTGGAGTCGAAGGACTAGAAGGACTGGTGGGTCTTGATGGACTTTGTGCCGAGTTATCAACGACTGGAAAATTAATTTGATTCAGTTGTTCAAGTGTAAAGGCATTATTATATTGTTCAAGTAATTGGGCTTTTTGGTTTTCAGGAAGTGAATGAATTCTTTTATAGATAGGTTTAGCTACTTTAATAAATTCCTGAATTCGATTATTTTGTTCGATTATTTGTTCAATATTTCTGCTTTCTAAAATTTGTTGTTTGAATGTTTTTGCGTGAACAAAATCTAATTCATTGTCAATCAATTCAACAGCTTTTTGTTTTTGGTTTTGAAGTTTTTCAATTCCATTTAAGGAAGTAACAGCATTATTATATTTTTGAATTTCTTTTGAAAGTAAATCATTATCATCTAAATTAAATGATTTTAATTCTTCTAGAATATCTGAAACTTGAGTTTGAATACTTAAATCTGCATCTTGAAAATTTTGACTAATTTTTAATTGTTCAAAATCATTAACAAGATTTTTAACTTGAAGCATGTTTTGGTTTAATACTTTCATTTTTTGAATTAAGTCTTCATAGCTTGTTTTTTGAACTTCTTTTAATTTTGTTGTTAAAAGTTGTTTTTGGTGTTGCGAAAGTGCTTTAAGTGGTTCAAGACTATTATTAACTGTAAATCTTGGGTAATTATTAAAATATAAATCATTAAATTCTTTTAACTTGTCTTTATTATTAATGTTATTTAATTGTTGAAGTTGTTCTTCTTTATATCAGTTAAAAATTTGGTCATTATTCTTAATAATATTAATCAGTTGTTCTTTACACTCTTCAAAACTCATATTTTCATTAATTTCTTCTCTAATTTGAACTAATTTTTCATATGATGATGCTTGCTTTAATTTCTCAATAATTTGTTTTTTTAATTCTGGTGCAATTACTGAACCTTCTAATAAAAAGTTAATTTCATTATTAATTTTAACGATTTGTGCAATAGGGCTTTTTAAAGAATTTAGCTTTTCAATACTTTCAAGGGAATTAATAATTTGACTATATTCTAAGTTTAATTCAGACAAATTGTGAAATTTATTAACTTCAGATAATAATTGTTCTTTATTTTCACGTAATTCATTATCACCATCTAATTGTTGATAATACATTTGATATTTTTTAATCACAGATTTTAATTGATTTAAATCCAGTGATTCTGAAACAACAAACTCTTTTAATTCGTCATAAGAATTCTTAAAATTGTTTTTTATATTTTCATTACTATTTAAATAAAGTGATGATACAAAAATATTTGTATTTGAAAGTATTGTATTTGCTTCTTTATTTTTAATATTAAACTTTTTAAAAGTTGCTTTATTTTTTTGATACTCTTCTTCAGTTGCTGAATTTAAAAGTTTTTTAAGTGTTTCTTGTTTTTGGGTTGTACTAAAACTATCAAATGTCTTTATTCTATTATTAATAGCATCTTCTGCAATTAAACTCTCTAAAGTATTTTGAGCTTGTTTTAAGTTTTCTAAAGAATTTGAATCTTTAATTAAATTTTGAACTTCATTAATTTGAAAAATAGCTAAATTTGAAACTGTTTTCATTTTTGAATTTAATTGAACTAAAAAAACATTTAGTTCAATAACTGCCGTTTTAGCTTCTTGAACTTTATTATAAAGATCAGTCAAAATATCTAAATTTATTGCACTTTTAGAATCTTGAGTAAGGATATTTTTTATTTCTGTTATTAATTCATTATATTTTTTAATTTCTTGATATTTTGTAAGTTTTACATTTTGCCCCACAAAATCTTTTTCACCATAAAATTTTGAATTAATTTTTTCGCTTTGTTTAATAGCTTCTTTTAATTTAGAGTTTAACAAGGTAAGCTGACTAAATCTATCAATAAAATTTTGCTGTTGATTTGTATTTTTAGAAATTAAAAGACTTGACACTTGAGCGTATAAATACTCTTTTTGAGTCTCTAAAATATCTGAATTTTTAAAATGAGAGTTAATTTTTTGAATAAATGTGTTTGCCAAGTTTACGTCATTATCTATCAATATTTGTTGAGTAGTTAATCATTGAATAGAAGTGCTAATTTCATTATTTTGAGTTAAAGTTTTAATCTTTTTAACTTTATTTTGAAATTCTTGTTTTAATAAATTAAGTTTTTCTATATACTTGCTTAAATTTTGATTTCCATAAAAAATTGGATTAATTAAATCATTAAAATTTCAGTCTTTGCTCAGTAATGACTTGTTTATTTTAATTAAATTTATATCTTGTTTTAATTCTTTTATCTTTCTTATAAGGGAATTTAAAAAATCAAAACTTGTACCATTTTGAGTATTGGTTTGTGTTGCTTCTTGAAGTTGCTGAATTATATTTTTATATTCTGAAAGTATTGCATAATCATTAAATACTGCATTTTGATTTAAATAATCAGAATTTTGCTTCAGTATTTGTTTTATTTCTTCATTTAAAGAAATTAACTTACTAAAGTTTGCAATAAATAATTTTCCTTGCTGCAGGTCTTGTGAATTTAAAATCTTATTTAAGTTCAAAAAGAAATAATTGTTTTGGGTTTGTAAAATGTCGGCTTCTCTATATAGTTGATTAATTTGTTTTAAAAAGTTTATTGCAAATTCAATAGTTGCTTGAATTTCTGCTTTTTGTTTTTGCACTTGAGTAAGAATGTTTTCAATATCATGAACTGAATGTTGAGTTAAAACACTGTTTGAAGCAAGAATATAATCTTGTTTTTTTGCTTTGAATATTGAGTCAAAATCAGCCAATTTTTCATATCCAAAGAATAGTGAAGAAATTAATTCATTAAATTCATGATTATTTAGAATAAATTTTTGAATATTTGTTGAAATTAAATCAAGAATGTTTTTTTGCGTTTCTGAAATTTTTTGAAAAGCTTCTAAATCAATACTTTCTAGTTCTTCATTACTTAAAATTCGTTTAAAACGCTCAGCTAATATTTCGTTTTTTTGTAAAAACTTTTTGACATTTTGCTCTTCAAAAACTAAATTTTCTTGATTGAAAATTGATTTTTGTAATTCGAATTTACTTAAATTGTTTTGAAAGTCAATTAGGCTTGAAGACTGACTGTCATAAAATTTTTTAATTTTATTATATTCATTAACATTCGCTTCAGTTTTGACACCGTTTGTGATTAAAATATTAATTTTTTTAAGAAGTTTTTGATCAATAAAAGTTGTAATATCACCACTTAAATATGAAGTATTGTTGATTTGTTTCTTTAAATTTTCTAATTTTTGTTTTAAGTCATTTAAGTTATTAATATAGTTTCTGTCATGTTGAACTACTAATTGCTTTGTAATAACATTATATTTTCGACTTTGATAATAATTATTGGCTGGTGTCATTTTATAAAACTCTAATTTTACTTTTTGATTAAATAAAAACTTTTGCGATTTTAAAGTTGTAAAACTAGAATTTTTAATTGTTTGTGTTGAAATTTTTTTATTATCAATATAAATATCTAAGTATCAGTTATTTAAATTTTGATTAAAGTTAATTACGTTATCAAAATCATAGAGATTAGAAACTTTAATATCGTTAACAATGGGACCCAATAAACCTTTTTGAACTTGATAATCACTTATATAAAAATTCGTTCTAATAATTTCTTGAACTAATCCAATTCCTGGAAAATCCATGGCAACAACACCTAAATTGTTAAGATTTCTATTTCCTAAATGAGGATTATTCTCGTTTAAATAATTAAAAACAAAGCGATTAATACCTTTAGAGGTTTTCGAAGGTTGAACACCATCTGAATAACTTAAAAAATTAACATATAGACCTTTTTGACGATTTATATCATTTGAACGTGCGAATTATTGTTTGATTAAATTTATTTTATTTTGCTCGCCTCCAGGATTGTAATTATCTTGTGAAGTTTGGGAAAAAAATCATTTTAATGCACCATGTTTGGCACTTGTAGAAATGTTGTGGTGCATATTGTTAATAACAAAGATTTTTCCCCGTAAATTACGAACTGATAAATCTAATTTATCTCACCATAAACCTCCAGGATTTTGAAATAAATAGTTTTGGTATTTTTCGTTTGATAGTGTTTTTTCAAAGTGATTACCCCAGTCACGATGTCATTGTTCTTGATTCTTTCCAATGCTTTCCCCCTCATCTTTAATTCTAAAAATAAGAAATTCACTTGGATTTTGCTTTAAAAATTCTACACTTTGATTAAGAATTGTTTCGAAACTTAAGGCATCTCCTCAAACAGCACCATGTCTTACTTCCATGTTTGTACCAAAACGAAGATCCATGAACCTAATTCCCATTTGTAGTTGTTGAGTAATATTTTTTGACTGTGTTATTGCTCAAGCTCCACCAAAAGTACATGCAATTCCACGACAAGAAAACATCCCAGTGTCATGTGTACCTGGAATACTTAAATCAAAAATAGTTTTGTTATTATCTAAATTTTTCATCCAATTAATAAAATAAGTTGACTCTAAATTTTTAGAATCTGAGTATGCAAAATTAATGTTTTTTGTTCAATCTTGATAATTTGTTGTTGACAAAAAAGTTAAGAATGTAGGTACAGCTAAAGTTGATAATATCGCCGCTGAAATTAATTTGTTTTTCTTATTCATTTTACTCCTTAAATTAATTGTTATTTTTTATATTAATTTAATAATTTATTTCTGATAATATTTTGTAATATAAATTTTATAAAATTTCATATAATTATAGAGTATTTTACATTTAGTGTTAAAAAAGGAGAAAAATATGTCAGGACACTCAAAATGAGCTACAACAAAACACCATAAAGCAGCACAAGATGCTAAAAGAAGTAAAATTTTCCAAAAATTTTCTAAAGAAATCATGGTAGCAGCCGCTTTAGGTGGACCAGATCCAGATGCAAACCCTTCATTAAGAATGGCAGTGGCAAAAGCTAAAGCACGTTCAATGCCAAAATCAAACATCGAAAAAGCTATTCAAAAAGGTGCTGGTGGTTCAAAAGAAGGTTCTAACTTCAAATCATACATCTATACAGCTACAGCTTTTGGTGGAACAAACTTTATTGTAAGCTGTCTAACTGATAATTTTAACCGTCTTTCATCAAACATTCAATTTTATTTTAATAAAGCTAATGGACAAATGGGTAATGGTAAAATTCCTTACACCTTTGATGAACGTGGAGTTCTAGTTTTAGACAAAGCCGATAATTTAAATGAAGAAGATTTAATGATGTTTGCATTAGATAATAATGCTGTTGATTTCATTTCTGAAGATGATCAATATGTAATCTATTCAGAACCAGCTGATTTTATCAACTTAAAAAATGCTTTAGAAAAAAAATTTAATATCGAAAACTTTACAACAGCTGAAATCAGTTATGTTCCAAACATGGAAATTGATATACCTGAAGACAAAGTTGAAAAATTCGAAAACTTCTTAAATACTTTAGAAGATGATGATGATGTTCAAGAAGTTTACCACAACGCTAAATTCCCAGAATAATTAAAACAAAAATCCAGCGCTGCTGGATTTTTGTTTTAGCTTTTTGTGATTTTTCTTTCAAATCTTGAACCAAATGTTTTTTGGCTTTTATCTTTTGAAACAAAATAATAATCAATAACTAATAAGTTTCGTGAACCTTTTGTTGTATATGTTATCGCTGTCGAATTGTTTTCAGCGTCCAAAAATGGTTCTAAATCTCATTGATCAGTAGGAAATAAATTTGGTCTTGCTTGATTAACAATTGATTTAAATCAGTTAAAAATTGATTCTCTAAATTCAGAAGATGTATAATAATCGTTTTTATCAGTAGTTTTATTAATTATTTGCACTAAAGAATCATAATTATCAAAATAAAGTTTTTCTAATTTTGTGTTTTGACCAAAATTTAAAAAATCTTGTCAAATAAATACTTTAGTTTGATTAGATACTGGTTTAGTATTTAAATTTTCTTTAGGACTTAGGGTGTAATTAATAATTAAATAGTTACCATCATAATTTAAATCATCATAATTAATCTCAATATTTTGTTTTTGACGAATATTTCAATTTGGCTTTATAAATTTTGAAATATATTCATTTTTCGTTTGTTGAATCGAGTCTGTATTGGAATTTTTTAATTCAGATTCTGACAAAGTAATTAATTCTTGGTATTTTTGTGCGATTTCTTGAGCGTTCTGGCTATTTAAATAAGTATTAGATGAAAAACTAATTTTCTCTGAATCTTCTAAAAATTCAGAAACTTTATATTTTTTTTCATGAACTACTTTTGCATTGTAGTAAGTAAAATAAATTATTCCACTTAAAGCACCAAAAGATAAAATTCCGACTAAACTTCACAATGCAATAGAAAGTGATTTAGTTTGTTTCTTCATTTTTTGCTACTTTTTTACGGTATCAAGTTCTTGGTTTTGCATCAGGATCAGGTTTCACAAATTTACAGCTTGGGAAACCTTCACATCCTATGAATCTTTGTTTATTAGATTTATTGTAACGATAAAGTAATTCACGATCACAGTTTGGACATTTTTCATTAACGTATTGTTTATCAAGTGATGAAACTGTCATATTTTGTGAAGCTGTTTCAAAAACTCTTTGAAAATCAGTTCAGAAGTCATCCATAACTTTACGAAAATCTAAATCTCCTTCGGCAATTTTATCTAATTCCGCTTCAACTTCAGAAGTATATTCCTCATTGATAATTTCTTTAAAATTCTCAACCAATTTTTCATTAATAACTTTTCCAAATTCAGTAGGTACTAAACTATTTTTTTGTCTTTCAACAAAAAGACGTTTTTTAATAACACTAATAGTTGTTGCAAATGTTGAAGGGCGACCCACTTTAATTTCGTCAAGCATTTGGATTAATGATCCTTCTGTATATCTTGCTGGTGGTTGAGTTTGTTTCTTTTCGTGAATATATTTAAAGACTGGGATTTTTTGCCCGATTTCATAAACTGGGATTTTTTTAGAATCTTCTTCAGCTTTTTTAACTAATGAATAACCATCAAAAATAATCTTTGAAAAAGACATTTTATAACCATATCCACCATCAGCTAAATCATATTGATAAAATTCTCTAACTGGCGGTTTCATGATTGACATTAAAGTTTTGTTATAAATTAATTCATATATATAAGCGTGTTGAGCACTTAAATTATGTTCTGCACGAGCTTGTTGAGGACTTAAATCAAGTGAAGTTGGTCTGATGGCTTCGTGGGCGTCTTGTTGACCACTAAATCCTTTAACATTTTCAGCCACAAATTCTTTTCCATATTTATTAGCTACAAATTCTTTAGCTGTTTCAATAAAACGTTGCGACATTCTTGTTGAATCAGTTCTTGGATAAGTAATAAGTCCATATTCAAAAAGCTTTTGAGCAGCTTCTTGAACAATTTTTGAAGAATATTTTGCTTCCTTATATAGTACTGATTGTTTAAATGGTGTAATTTCAGAATCGCGTCTTTGTGAAACTTTAAAATCTTTTACTTCTAAAGTATTAGTTTTATTATCTAACACACTACTTGCTATTTCAGGAGTTAATCATGTATTTTTTTCAAGAACTGATGGCTTTAAGTAACAATCAGCTGTAATGTCTCCATCAATTTTAGCTTGGACAGTTTCATATTTAACCGGAATAAAAGCTTCAATTTCTTTTTCTTTATCACAAACTAATTTCAGTGCGATTGATTGTACCCTTCCTGCAGAAGGTATTGTTGGTGCATTTTTAGTAGTTTGTTTCATTAATTTTGATAATTTAAAACCGATAATACGATCAAGCATTCTTCTTGCTTTTTGAGCTGCAACTAAATCATTATCGATTTCTTGAGGATTAGCAATTGCTTCTTGAATTGCAGTTTTAGTAATTTCATTATATCTTACTCTTTTATATTTATCGGCAATGTCTAAATAATCGACAAGGTTTTGAGCTATGGCTTCTCCTTCTCGATCAGGGTCAGTTGCAATTAAAACTTCAGAAGCTTTCTTAGCTGCCTCTTTTAGTTTTTTAACAATTGCTTTTTTATTAGTTTCAATATTATATTTAGGTTCTCATGTTTCTAAATTTATTCCTAATTGTCCTTGTCCTGAGACTGATAATTTTAAAATATGACCGTTTGAAGCCATAACTTTATACTCTTCTCCTAAATATTTTTGAATTGTTTTTTCTTTATTTGGAGATTCGACGATTAATAATTTATACATATAAGCAATCTTATTACAAAATTGTTTTTTTTCAAACAATTATTTTTATTCTGCTTTTGAAAAAAACAAAAAAGAAGGTTTGTAACCCTCTTTTTTTAAATTATTCTGACAATAAATTTTCTAAATTATCAATGTGAATTCTTGAAGTATATTCTGCATCAGCAAGTAAAGGAGCATGACCTATTCTAAATAAGAAAGGAATATAACTTAAAATTAAATCATCACCTTCAACACTGTATTCAATATCTTGTCTTGCGTTAATTCATCTTCCGTTTTCAAAAGTTGGATTAATTGGATTAGCTAATTGATAATCTTGACTTGGTTGTTCAAAACCATCTTTAAATTTAATAACAAGATTATCTTCTGAATCTTTTTCATCTCTAGTTAGTTGGAATTCTTGTCCAACAACAATTCCACCTTTTCTATGATAGAAAACTAATTTTTTATTATTTTTAATAGCTTGAATCAAGCTATCTTTGTTCTCTTCGACAACAACAAGAGCATCTTTTGTTTGTTTGGCTCAAGCATTAACTAAATTCTTTAGAATAGATTCAGTATTTATTGATGATGAATATATATTTTTTGAAATATATGCTTTTTTGCTTTCGCTATCAAAAACTGCTTTATAAGAAATTGTGATTTGTTTTTTATTTTGTTCAACTGTTAGCTTGGTATTATCATCTCCTATTCCTAACAGACCAACAAAGAATTTATTTTCATCATTAAGTTGTAAATTAAAAACATATTTTTTGTCTTCGTTTTCTTTAAAATAAACTTTTTTAGCGTTGATGTCGTAATATAAATCTGGCATTTCCTTTTTAGAAAATAATACCATTAAGTTTTTATTTTCGCTTGCATCAGATACTAAAACATTATTAAGGTTTTTGTTCGCTCATTTATCTTGATCTTCTTTAAATGCTCCAAAGTTGTCACATGAAAGTACAATTAATGGTGTTGACGCCGCAACTAGCACAGGCAATGATATAAGTAATTTTTTAATTTTAAACATATTTTTCCCCTTTATTTTCTTGTTTTTAGTGTAATAAAAACCTGAGCAATCGAGCTTAGGTTTGTATATTATATAGGTTATTTTTTAATAAGCAAAATAAATTCTTTTTTACCTTTTTTAAGAAATGCATAAGATTGATTAAAGTGATTAAAAGAAATATATTGATTTTCATCTTCAATAGTTTGTGTGTCAACACTTAAGGCTTTATTATTTAAAAATTCACGAAACTCACGTCTTGAACCTACAATTTGATTATTAACCATTAAATCAATGATAGTTTCACCTTTATACTCAACAACTTTTAAGAAACCTGCTAATAATTTAATATCTTCATTTGTTAAATTTAAAATGTCGTTTTCAAAAAGTTTTTGTGAAATTTCACGACATTGTTTAGCAATTTCAGTTGAGTGAATAATTTCAACAGTGTGGAACGCTAATTCTTTTTGTGCAAGTCTTGATTTTTTATCATCTTGAGATTTGGCAACAATTTCTTTAATTTTATCTTGTTCTAGTAAAGTTAATCAATTTAACAGTTTTTCAACATCATCATCTCTTTGGTTAATTAAAAATTGGTATAAAGAATAGGGGCTTGTCATATTTGCATCAAGCCATAAACTTCCACCACCATATGATTTTCCAATTTTTTTACCGTTTGAATCAGTTAATAAATTACATGTTATTCCAATAGCTTTATGATCATCACCATGTAAAGTTTTAATTATTTCTAATCCTGTTGTAATATTTCCCCATTGATCACTTCCACCAAGTTGAACACAAACATTTTGATTTCTATAAAGTGTTTCGAAGTCATATCCTTGAATCAATTGATAACTAAACTCAGTAAATGACATTCCGTTTTTAAGTCTCTGTTTTACTGATTCCTTAGCCAACATATAATTAACATTAATGATTTTTCCATTGTTTTTTAAAAAATCTAAAAAACCAAGATTTTTATAAAAATCATAGTTGTCAATCACTTCTAAACCAAAGCTTTCTAGTTGATTTTTAATGTGTTGCTTATTAGTTAACAGTGTGTTGTTGCTCATTTCTTTTCTTTCATCATCGCGAAAAGAAGGGTCTCCCACCATTCCTGTTGCTCCTCCAACTAAAGCAATAGCACGATATCCAGCATTTTTAAAACGTAATAAGTTAACGATGTGAATATAGTTACCTAAGTGAAGTGATTGAGCTGTTGGATCAAAACCAGTATAAACAGCTGCAGTTTTATCTAAAATATCTAGTTTTTCAGTTTTGGAAATATCTTTTAGAATTCCGCGGTTTTTTAATTGTTCAATTATTTCTTTCATTGTTGTCTCACTTTAAATTATTTATATATAATATGATTATTATATTTTAACATAGTGAAATTACTAATTGATAATAAAGGAGTATAAAATGAAAATTGCTTATGTTGTGGACTCTAGCTGTGGGCTTACTAAAAAACAAGCCGAAGAGCTAGGATGATTTTATATTCCAATTCAAATTGAAATAGATAATAAAATATATCTAGATGGTGTAGATATTGATGCTCAAACAATTTGAAATATTCAAAATACCAACTCTAGTGTAAAAACATCAGCTTCACGCCCTCAAGATGTTATAGATGTTTTAAGCTCAATAGGGCCTGAATACGACAAGATTATTATTTATCCAATCAGTAAAAATCTTTCAAGTCAATATTCTTCGCTAAAAATGATTCTTGAAGAAATCCACCCTGACAAGCGCGCTTATGTAATTGAATCCAAAAAGATTTCACACGCAATTTGTCTGGATATCTTTAAATTCCAAAAAACGTTAGAACAAGGTCATGACTTTGTAAAAAGTCTGCAAATTTTTGACTTACCACAAGCAAAAACTTTATTAATTCCATTTACAAATGAGGCCCTTGTACGTGGTGGTAGATTAACTCCAGCAGCAGCTAGTGTTGCTAAATTACTAAAAATTGTTCCAATTATTGAATTTAGTGAAGAAGGAAAGCTAGAAAAATATTCGAAGGGACGTATTTTCGATAAATCGGTTGTAAAAAATGCAAAAGAAATTTTTAGCGACAATGGTGATGATTATTACTTTGTTTTTAACAATGCGGCAAACGATCAAATCGATAATTATATTAATAAAATTCTTGAAGAAACCAACCAATCCAAAGCTGTACTAATGCCACTTTGTCCAACTATTTCAATTCACACAGGAAAAGGAGCAATTGCTTTTAGTTACTTACAAGTTGAAAAACAAGAATTAGAAACTCTTAAAAAATTTTCAAGAATTTTTAAAAAATAACAAAGGAATAACATGAATTTAAGCATTGAATTTGTTGCAAAAAAAATGCAACTAAAAGAAGAACAAGTTGAAGTTGTTCTGAACTTTTTATCTGAAGGAGCAACTGTTCCTTTTATTAGCCGTTATCGTAAAAATGTAACCGGCGGACTTGATGAAGAACAAATTGAAGAAATTGACAAACTTTACAAATACAATACCGAATTAAATAAACGTAAAGATGCAATTATTGAAATTTTGACCGAAAAGCAACTTTTAACTGATGATATTAAACAAAAAATTCTTCTTGCTGAAACCAAACAAGAAGTTGAAAACATTTATGAGCCATTTAAAGTTGGTAAAAAAACTAAAGCTACCGAAGCAATTGCTCTTGGTTTAGAACCACTTGCGAAAGAAATTTTTGAACAGCAAAATCCTAAGTTTAATCCATATCAAGAAGCAAGAAAATATTTAAACGACAAAATTAGCAGCGAAGAATTTGCTATTGAACAAGCTAAATACATTATTTCGCAATGAATTAGTCAAGATATTGATACAAGAAATTATGTTAAAAATCAAATTTTAAATTTCGGTTTTATCGTTACAAAAATTAAGAAAAATGCAAAAGATGAAAAAGAAACATATAAAGATTTTTATGACTACAAAATTAAAGTTAGTTCAATTCAAAATCACCGAATTTTAGCAATTCAAAGAGCTGAAAACGAAAAAATTGTTTCTTACGATTTTGAATATAATCTTAAAAAGATTACATATGATTTAAATAATAAGTTTTTCAAAATCAAAACAACCGGAAAAATTATTTCTGAATCAATCCTTGATGCTCTTGACCGTTTAATTTTGCCTTCAATCGAAAGAGAAATTAAAAGTGATCTTTTTGATAAAGCTCAAAAAGCGGCAATTGAACTATTTTCAAAAAATCTCGAAGATATGCTTCTTGCTCCCGCTGTTAAAAACAAGACAATTCTTGCTTTAGATCCAGCTTACGTTAATGGATGCAAAATTGCGGTGATTTCAAAAACTGGTCAAGTTTTGGAAGTTCAAAAAATTTATCCTAACCCACCTAAAAATCAAATTAAGGAATCAGCTGACGTTGTTTTAAGATTAATTAACAAACACAGTGTTGATATTGTTGTTATTGGTAACGGTACTGCTTCACGTGAAACTGAAACATTTATTGCTAAATTAATTAAACAAGCTAAACTAGAAAACATTTACTGAGCAATTGTTTCTGAAGTTGGTGCTAGTGTTTATTCAGCATCAAAAGGAGCAATTAAAGAGTTCCCTGACTTAAGTGTTGAAGAGCGTAGCGCAATTAACATTGGTCGTAAGTTCCAAGATCCTTTAAATGAGTTAGTAAAGATTGATCCTAAATCTATTGGTGTGGGTCAATATCAACATGATGTAAATCAAAAAGAATTATCAGAAGCATTAACCTTTAAAGTTAACAAAGTTGTTAACCAAGTGGGTGTGGATATTAACACAGCCACTGAAGAAATCCTTACTTATGTCAGTGGTTTGAGCGCTAAAACTGCTGCAAACATTGTTTTACACCGTGAAGAAAACGGTAGATTTGTTGATCGTAAACAAATAAAAGATGTTAAGGGTTTAGGAGCAAAAACATACGAACAAGCAATTGGTTTCATGCGTATTCATGACTCAAAAAACTTTTATGATCGTACTCAAATTCACCCTGAAAGCTATAAACTAGCTGACAAAATTGTTAAAGAATTAAATATTGATTTAAATAATATTGATACTGAAAACTTAAAGAAAATTAACAAAGAAGAACTTGCGCAAAAATTAGACTCAAACAAATATGATATTGAGCTAATTTTAGAAGCTTTTATTAACCCTACAAAAGACATTCGTGACTCAAAAGAAGGTTTATTACTGCGTCAAGATGTTTTAGATATTAACCAAATTAAAAAGGGTGATGTTTTTGAAGGTAATGTTGAAAATATCACTGACTTTGGAGCGTTTGTTTATATCGGAATAAAACAATCAGCACTAGTTCATATCTCACAAATGTCTGATAAAAAAATCTTACACCCTTCTGAAGTTCTTTCAGTAGGTCAAAAAGTAAAAATTGAAATTTTAGACATTGATATTGAACGCTCAAGAATTTCAGCAAAGTTAATTTACTAATTTTAGATCTCGATTTTTTCGAGATTTTTTATTTTTTTATTTAGTATCTAATAAAATTTATATAGTTATAAACGGAGGATATATGAACACAAAAGACAAAACTTTAAGACAGTTGTACATTGATAAACTGGATGAGATTTCAAATTCAGTTTTTAATGAAGATCAAAAAACTTTAACAAGACACATTTTAAATTCAGTTGATGAACGTGAAGTGCAAAATGTTTATCAATTACTTTTACAAAGAGTAAAACTTGGTTTAAGATTTGACGTTTCACCAACACCAATCATAGATAACCAATATGTTACTTTATTAAAAAGAAACGAAAAACTTTCAATTGGAGACCAAACCAAACAAAGAAATAAAAATATGTTTATTATCGGAGAAAATTTCGATGTTTTAAATAATTTAATATTAGTAGAGAGAGAGAGAGAGAGAGAGAGAGAGAGAGATTCTTCGAATCTAAGTATGATGTAATCTATATCGATCCTCCCTATAATACTGAAAAATCTTCAGAAGAAGGTAATAGCAATAATTCTTTTTCTGATGAGAAGGAAACAAAGAATAATTCTGGAAAATTTGTTTATCGTGACAAATTCGCAAGAACTGGTTGACTTAACTTAATGAACGATAGACTTTTAAAGGCTAAAGAACTCCTAAAAGATGATGGGGTTATTTTTGTTAGTATCGATGACAATGAACAAGCTTATTTAAAAGTTCTGATGGATGAAATTTTTGGAGAAGAAAATTTTATAAGTAATATTTCTGTTATTAATAACTTAGGTGGTCGTTCTGATGAAATAAATTTCGCAACCGCTAATGAATATTTACTAGTTTATGCAAAAAATCATAATTATTTAAAAATTAATGGATTAGAAATTTCTGAAGATATTATAGATAAAGAGTATAAATATAACGATGAAAATGGTTTATATAAAAAAATTTCATTTATAAAAACAGGAAATGAGTCCAATAGAGAAAATAGACCTAATATGTTTTATCCTATCTTGGCTAAAAATAATAGTTTATTTTCTATCACTCAAGAAGAGTTTGATTCATTGTATATTGACGGAAAATTTAATGATTTGTTCTTAGAGACTTTAATTCAAAAATACGAAAGTCTAGATTACAAGGTTTTCTTGCCTAAAGATAAAAATGGTAATTTCAAAAGATGAAGATGAGGTTTTGAAACTTATAATAAAGAAATTTTAATGTATCCATCCAATATAATTCTTGATAATAATAGTGTCAAAACAAAAATTAGGGCAACTTTAGAAAATGGAAGCATAAAACAATTAAAAAATAAAACCGTTTGGTATAAGTCCACATATAGTACAAATTCTGGAACAACATTATTAAATACTATATTAAATAATAATAAATTTCCATTTCCAAAATCCTTAGATTTTTTGAAAGATTTGTTACTAATACACACAAATAAAAATGCGAAAATTTTAGACTTTTTTTCAGGTTCAGCAACCACAGCTCATGCGGTGTGAGAACTGAACAGACAAGACGGTGGAAACAGAACATTTACTATTGTTACAAATAATGAAAATAATATTGCTTTTGATACAACATATGAAAGATTACACCGTATTTCTAAGGGTGTTTCAACTGATGGAAAAAACGATTTTGATTGATTAAAGAAAAATGAACCTTACCATAAAGACTTTGAAGTTTATGAAACTCAACAATTTAAGGTAGATATCAATCAAAAAAATCTTGATGAGCCTTTAAATTTATTGGAAAAAGAACTTAGAGAACTGTCTTTAATGGAAGACTACACAAAAGAAGAATTATTAATAAAAATGAGAGATCTTTACTCATTTAAAAAGGAAGAAAAGGATGGAACTAACTAAAACACAATCAAACGCTGTTGAAAAAATTGTTTCAACATTTGATTTTTATAATAATAAAAAAACAGCTCTAACGTTTAAAGCTCCAACTGGTAGTGGTAAGACATTTATGATTGCAAATGTTATTGATAAAATGCTTTTAAGTAAGCCAATTGACCTAAAATTAGTTTTTGTTTATATGATTATTTCAGATGCGAGATTACCTTACCAAATTCTATATAGTTTTAATAAATATAAAAAATACTTAAATAATAACAATATTGAAATTAAATTAATTGAATCACCTTCAGTTAGTACTAATAAGGTAAAGGATTTTAGTGCTTCTATTAATGCAAAGGACGATAGTGTTCTAATTATGGGACTTAGTTCTTTTGGGGCTACAAGAATTTTTACTGAACAAGAGATTCTGGATTCTTTTTTAGAAGAATTAAAAACAAGAAGCGACTTAAAATTAGTGTACATTCGCGATGAAGCTCACAGAGCGAATTCAAGAGTAAACAAAGATGATGCAGAAAAGAAACTAAAAACTGACACAAAATTAAAAAATGCAGCAAGTTTTGTCATTGAAATGACAGCGACACCAAAAGAAATTAACGAAAATTTTGTTGAAATTACTGAAGAAGACTTAAAAAACGACGAAGTAAAACTTTTAAAAGAAAATCTTGTTTTTAATAGTGGTTTAAATGACAATTATGAACTATCTTCAATTGATAGTTTTGATTTTTTAGATGTTGCAATTCAAAAATTTAAACAAATCAAGGAAGAATACAAAGATCCTCATGATAAATGGGGACTAAAAAGAATAAATCCCGCAATGCTAATTCAATTTGACAATAAAACAAAGGGTAGAGAAAAAGAATTCGAAGATGCTAAAAATAAAATCATTAAAAAATTGCAAGATAATAAGCTAAGCTATGCAATTTATTTTTCAGATGAAAAAGTTAATTCAGATGAAAGGGATGTTGCAAATTTAGAAGATATTTCTAAATCCAATAGTAGTATTGATGTTATTCTTTTTAAAGTTGGACCAGCCGTTGGTTGAAATATTCCCCGTGCTTGTATGTTAGTACAATTAAGAAACGTCAATTCTGAATCTTTAAATATTCAAACAATTGGAAGAATTAAACGTAATCCTAATCCTGGTTTTAAAGAAAATTGAAACAATTCAAACCCTTCATATCACTACTACATTTATTCAAATAATCTTTTAAGTGAAAAATCATTTTTTAACTTTAAAGTCAAAAAAGAATACAAAAACATTTTATTCCCACAAGGAAATATTTCTAGAGAAACAATTTATAACTTTAAAGGTTCAATTGAATACAAGGAAGAAATTAAGAGTGTTTTATGAAAGAATGAAGCCAATATAATTCAACAAGCTAAGAAAATTTTGAGTGAATATGAAAACACTAACAAAATAATTGTTGAAGAAGAAAGTATTCAAAATTCAGAGAATAAATTAATTAAAAAAATTGTTACAAATGCTATTGAGCTTTATTTATACAACAATGAAATACAACTAAATTTTGAAAAAGTATACTGAAATAAAAATCTTTCGTTAGAATTAGATGGAGAAATTAATAAGTTTCAACTAAAACATAGCTTTTTAACCACAGGAATAATAAAATATGTTTTATTTAAACTTTACAGCGACAAATTAACAAAAGTTTATAAAAAATACATGTTAAATGGAGATAAAACTGATTTTTATAAAATTAATAAAAATTACGCACTCCCTGAGAGAATAACTGATATTTTAGATATACGAAATGCTTCACACAATCCTTTAAATACTTCTAAATATTTTGGTTTTTGTTGAAAAAATAATATTGTTTCTAAAAATAATGCATTTGAACCAGAGTATATACCTTTTATAAAAGAAGTTGAAGAAGTAACAAAGAAATATGATATTTTCATTGCTGAATCATTGCCTGAAAAAGAGTTTTTAGAAAATATTGGTATTGATAACTTTAAACAAATATTAACAAAAAACACAAAACTAGAAATCAGCAAAAAACAGACAAAGGAATATCAATGAGTGGAAAAATCAATACCGATTTTTAAAAACCCAGTTAAGATGGGAATTGGTTTTGATTATATTGATAGCAACTATCAAATTAGAAAATCTTTCCCTGATTTTGTTTTCGTTATTGGAAACCATTATTTATTTATTGAAGTTAAAAGTAAAAATGATTACGACAGTATGAAAACTCAAAAGATTCTTGAGTCTTACGAAAAATATATTTTAGCTAATAATCAAGCAAAAGAAAAATTGGACATAACATTTGTAATTTGTCAGTATGAAAATAAAAATAATGTTTGATTCACAAAATTACTTGGTTTTTCTAGTTCACAAAAAATTAACAATTCTTTAAATGAAAGCGAAGAAAACAAATATTCTAATTTAGAATCTTTAATAAATGACATTGTTATTCAACAAGGTTTAAAGTCCTTTTAAAGCTTTATTAGTAATTTTAAAGATTTTATGTTATAATAGTACTGATTCGGCTAGACAGCCTGGCTGGATTTATTTAATAAATGTCTTACCGAGGTTATATCCCTTATTTCACTGAATAATTAAAATCAGCATCTGCGGATGCTGTATTTTGCTATATATGGTAAAATTTTAACTATGACAGAAATAGAAATTAACGATATTTTTAATAAACGTGGCGACATTAAATGAGATTATTACTTTATGTCACTTGCAAAATTAAGCGCTTTACGTTCCAAAGATCCTACAACAAAAGTAGGTGCTTGTATTGTAAATAATGATAAATATGTTATCAGTTTAGGTTACAATGGAATGCCCACAAATTATGAAGGAAACAAAAGAAAGCAAAGTGATAATGATAAAATGTTTTCTTGAGAACGTCCACAAGAACAAAATGATGTTTTAAATTCAAAATACACTTATGTTGTTCACGCTGAACAAAACGCAATCATTAATGCCAATATTACTAATTCAAAAATTGAAAAAGGCTCAACAATTTATATTACTCACTCACCTTGTTTCAATTGCGCAAAACTAATTGTTCAATCAAAAATTAAAAGAGTTGTTTTCGCGCAAGCTTACCGTCCCGATAGTGATGAATATAAAGCTAGTGAATACATTCTTCGTTCAATGGGTGTTGAAGTAAAAATGCTTGAAGAAGATTTTGACTTAGAATTTATAAAAAAATAATAGTGAATTGAATTTTCACTATTATTTACAAAGTAACGACAAGCGTTACTTTTTTTATTATTTTGCTTGTTTCATTGAACGCATAACTTGTTTGATTTGTGCTTCTGATGGCTTTCTTCCCATTTGTAAGAACATTGCACGAATCATTTTTTCATTGATTGGGGGATTTTCATCAAGTTGTCTTTTAATTTTTTTCTGTGTGAAATAAACTCCAACGAACCCTCCAATTAGTATTCCTAATGTTGCACAAATTAATGCGATTGCAACTACTCAACCTGTTGACATTTAAACTCCTTATTTTTTTCTGATTACGATTCTTTTAGCAATAAAGTAAACAATAAATGGAATAACTAAAATCACTAAAATTGATAAGAAAAATATTTTTGCTAATAAACGATTTCTTGATTGTTTGTCTTGAGCTACTTGGTTATAATCTAATGAACCTGAACCCATAAAGCTTTGGATTGAAGAAAGTTTTGCTTTTCTCATAATAGTAAAGACAATATGAAGAACGACAATACATAAAATAATAACACAAAAAATAGTTACTCAGAAAACTGGATTTGGAAATGACTCTGAAATTCAACGTTTAAAATCTAAAAGATACACAGTTCCAGAACCATCTGTATACTGAACACCATCTTTTTTAATTCATTGTTGGTCTTTTAAAGCTCAAAAGATCAATGTAAATACTCCCAAGTAAAAGACTGTTGCAATTGTAATTCAGTTTTGAGTTACTTGGTTTAAAGAAAGTTTACGATATAACAATAATACAAAGGAAGGAACATCGTTTGTACCTTGTTCAATCGAATGACGATATTCACGAATTGACATTTTTAAACTATGTAATTCAATTGAATCATTAATTAATTTTCATAAAACTAAAGCATCAAAAATTGTTAATAAAATATATCAAATAATTGGCGCTTTTGTTACTTCTTTATTTATTAAACTTGGTTTTAGCACAAATAGTGTAAACAATATTGCTGAAGCAATCAAAAGTATTAATGTTGCGGTAATATTAAAGATTTTTACACGTTTTTGACTGCGAAAAACCTTCATAATTCCATTTGGAATTTTTCCTTCTTTATCAATTGTTTTTTGATTATATGAAACAAATGATTTTGTTTCGACTGTTTTTTGAACCGGAATTTCTAATGTTTGTGTTGCACCAGATGTTGATGTTTGAGTTATATTTACATCTTTATTTTCGACTGATTTTTCTTGATTTTTTTCATTAAAAAATGGTTTTAACATATTACCCTATTTCTTTGAAGTGTCAGTTTTTAAAATTGCAAGAAAGGCTTCTTGTGGAACTTCAACACTTCCAATTGCTTTCATCCGTTTTTTTCCCGCTTTTTGTTTTTTCAATAATTTTTGACGACGAGTAACGTCTCCACCATATAGCTTAGCTGTAACGTCTTTGCGATAGGCTTTAACAGTTTCTCTTGCTATTATTTTACCACCAATTGTAGCTTGGATTGGAACTTCAAAGTTTTGCCGTGGTATAACATCTTTTAATTTTTCACAAAGTTCGCGACTTCTTTCGTATGCTGAGTCTTTGTGGACAATCATCGCTAAAGCATCAATCTTTTCTGAGTTTAGAAGAATATCAACTTTAACTAAGTCACTTTCTCTCAGTCCGATGAATTCATATTCAAATGATGCATAACCTTTTGAATAAGATTTCATTAAATCAAAGAAATCAAAAATAATTTCATTTAGAGGCAATTCATATATTAAACGACGACGTGTATCATCAATATATTCAAGGTCAATGTATTTTCCCCGTTTATTTTGACATAGCTCCATAATCGGACCTAAATAATCTTGGGGTAAGAAAATACTTGCTTTGATGTATGGTTCTTCAATAGTCTCGATGTAGTTTCGATCAGGAAGCAATGAAGGGTTAGTAATATTTAAAGTTTCACCATCAGTTTTGGTAACATAGAATTCAACGCTGGGCGCTGTTGCAATGATATCAAGATTAAACTCGCGTTCTAATCTTTCTTGCAATATTTCCATATGAAGCATTCCTAAAAACCCAATTCTAAATCCAAATCCTAAAGCTTTTGAAGTTTCTGGCTGATAAGTAATACTTGAATCAGAAAGTGAAATTTTTTCTAAAGCATCCTTTAAATCATTAAAATCACGAGTGTCTACTGGGTAAAATCCAGTATAAACAACGGGTTTTAATTTTTTATAACCTGGTAATGGTGTTGCGGCTGGTTTTTTAGCTAATGTTACAGTATCCCCAACTTGAATATCCTTAGCATCACGAATTGATGCTGCAACTCAACCTACTTCTCCGGCTTGAAGTTGTTGTCTTTTGACTTCTTTTGGTGTTCTTATTCCTAATTCAGTAACAAAAAATCTTTTATCGTTATGCATTAGTAGAATTTCATCGCCTACATTTAAAACTCCGTTAAACAGTCTAACTAACAATACAACCCCACGATAGGGATCAAAGTAAGAATCAAATACTAAAGCAGTTAAATCTTTTGTTGTATCTGCTTCTTTAGGAGCGGGAATTCTATCAATGATTGCTTGAATAACATTTTCAATTCCTAATCCAGTTTTAGCTGAAACTAAAATTGCATTACTTGCGTCGATACCAATGACGTTTTCAATTTCTTTTTTTACCATTTCAGGATCGGCTGAAGGTAAATCAATTTTGTTAATAATTGGGATAATTTCTAGATTATGTTCTAAAGCTAAGTAAACATTTGCAAGAGTTTGTGCTTCAATTCCTTGTGTTGCATCAACAAGCAATAAAACCCCTTCACATGCAGCTAAAGAACGTGAAACTTCATATGTAAAGTCAACGTGTCCTGGTGTGTCAATTAAGTGAAAAATGTAATTTTTGTACTGAATTTGGACAGCATTTAACTTAATTGTTATTCCCCGTTCACGCTCTAAATCCATTGTATCTAGATGTTGTTCTTCTAAATCACGCTTTTCGATTGCTTCAGTAAATTCTAAAATCCGGTCTGCAAGTGTACTTTTACCGTGATCAATATGGGCAATAATTGCAAAATTTCTTATTTTTTCATTTGTCATATTAGTATTAATTATAAATGATATTTATGTTTTTAAAAATGGGAATTTTTATATTAGAAATATAAAAAACCAAGCGATATCAAAAATATGATTGCTTGGCTTTGAATGTATGTTTTTTTACATTATTTGAATTTTAAATTAGTTAAAAAATTAATGTAAATAAGCTAAAGGATCAGAAGGGTCTAACACAAATGGTTCTTCTTCTAGACCTTTTAAGTATTTTGGATCAATGTATTTTCTGTCAACAACACATTGGAAATTTCAGTCTTTAAATCATTGATTTGAAATTGAGAAAAATCCTTTATTCGCAATATCAGAACCTCATGAATTTTCCACTTTTCATTTTAGAATATTACCGTTTGAATCAATATCAACACCAGTAAAATTCATTAAGTGTGTAGGTAATGTAAGTTGATAATTTAAACGATCAGCTTTTGACATTTCAATATCATAAATTGTATTTTTATAATCGTAAAGTTCTGAATCCATGATTCCTATTTTACGGTCGTGGAAACGTGCTACATCACATGCAAAAGGAACCGCAACACCGTCAAGAATCGAATCTTTTGTTGCTTTAATTAATTCATCCATTGGAACGTTTAATTGACTATTTCCAACAGCTTCATAAACACTTCTGAAATAACGTGAAGTTAAAACTTTCCCAACTGGGTGTTCTGGACGTGGATCACTAACTAAACAAACTTTGCTTTTTAATGAATCACCAATTGCTAAATCAAAGAATTCTTTTGGTGTAACATCTAAGATTTGTTGAAATTTTTTGTCTTTATCATAATATTTAAAATCAAAAGTTTGTGGCGGAATACCTAAAGATTTTGCACAAAGTGAATAAACTTCATACATTGTTTCTTTTTTAATTTTTAATAAAGAATCTTTATTTTTGTATTCTTTTCAGTCAGCACGCATTTTTGCAGCTGCTTGTTTTAGTTTAAAGTTTAGTAATGTCATTAATGAAGCAGTGTTCGAAGCTTCAAATGTATCTGGCATGATTTGTTTTGGCACAATTCCATATTTAGTAATTAATCCTAAAAATCATTCTCAGAACCCACCATCATCAGCTGGTCCGTCCATTAATTTTAAGAATAGTGGATCATAAACATCAAGCTCTAAACCATATTCAATCATGTTTTGTAAAAATGTGTTAGATTTTTCAATCTTGTCATAGAAAAGTAAGTAACTTTGACTAAATTCAATATCTTCAATATTTAATTTTTTTGCAGCTTCAATTCTTTCCATATTTAAAGAAGCAAAAATTCAGCAACGACCTGAAGATTTTTGATTGGTAATAGCACCTGAAGAAATTTCATTTGAAAAAACATGATTGTGTTTTTTTAGAACTTCATTGCTAATTACTGAATTTTTAATTCCGTTTTTTGTAATTGCGTTGGTAAGAATTAAATTTTCTTTATTTGATTGAAATTTTTCTTTAAATTCTTTTAATAACTCGTTTGTAACTGTCATAATTGCCCCTTAAAACATTGGATCTCATGGTTCTAATAAAATTGGTTCTTCTTCTAAACCTTTTAAGTATTTTGAATCAATGTATTGTTTGTCGACAACTGCTTCAAAAACATAGTCTTCAAATCATTTATCTGACATTGAAAACATTCCTTTTTTACCTTTTTCATCACCTCATGAGTTTTCAACTTTTCAGTTAATAACTTGATTGTCTTTTAAATCAGCTCCAACAAAGTTCATGGCATGATTTAAAACAACAATACCTAATTCAACTTTTTGTTTTTTACTTAAATCAGAAATTTCTGAAGCAATATTGTCATAATCATAAAGTTTATCATCAAAAATTCCGGTTTTAATGTCTTTCATTTGACTAACATCGCTACCAAACCAAACCCCTTTATTATCTAAAAGTGATTTTAATGTAGCTTTTTTTAGTTCTTCCATTGGTACGTTTAAAGAATAATTTTTTCTTTCTTCATATACAGTATTGATATATTTGCTTTCAAGAACTTTTCCATAAGGATAAATTTCTCTAGGATCAGAAATTAAAGTGACTTTATTTTCTAATTCATCACCAATAAATTTTTCATAGAAACTTTGTGGAGTTTCATTTTCTAAACGGTGGAATTTTTTATCTTTGTCATAGTAAACAAAATCAAATTCTTTTGGCGGCATTCCTAAAGCTTTGACACATAGATCATAAATTTTGTAAAGTGTTTCTTCTTTGATTTGTTGTAATTTATTATCTTGATTATTTTTATGTGCTTTTCTTAGTTCTAAGGCCCCTTTTAAAGCTATTGTATTAAGAATATTATTTAATTGATCAGTAGCTTCTGAGTGAAAAGTTTCGGGCATTGCTTGTTTTGGCACAACCCCATATTTTTTTGCAAGAGTAATTCATCATTGATAGTATCCACCATCGCTAATTGGTTCTGATAAAAATGTTTGCATTAAACGATCACTATAATCTAGTTCTAAACCATGATTAATAATATTTTGTAAAAATGTATTTGCTTTTTCCATTTTTTCTCAGAATAAGTAGTAATTTTCACTGAATTCAAAATCTTCAATATTCATTTTTTCAATAGTTTTGATTCTTGCCATGTTTAAAGAAGCGAAAATTCAGCAACGTCCTGAAGATTTTTGGTTAGTAATTGAACCTGTTTTTACTTCATTACTGAAAACAAAATCATGTTTTCTTAAAACATCATTATTAAATGCTGTTTGATTGATTCCGTTTTTAGCAACAGAATTTTTAATAACATTTGCGACTTTATCGCTTTCAAAACGTTGTTTAAATTGTTGCAATAATTGATTATCTATTTTCATTAGTACCCCATTTCATTTTCATATTCTTCTAGTGTTCCGTAGAATAAGTAGCTTGAGTGATTTTTAACTTCTAAAATAACGTTTGCAGCTTCTTTAACTAACCCACGGTTATAAGTGGTAAAAATTACACCTGAACGATATTTTTGAATTGCTTCAATTAGTGAGTCAATGCTTTCTGAGTCTAAGTGGTCAGTAGGTTGATCAAAGATTAAAAAGTTTGATTCTTCAAGCATTAATTTTGAAAACATTAATCTAGCTTTTTCTCCCCCACTTGTAACTTTAACTTTTTTAAAGACAGTATCATTTGAAAATAACATTCTTCCTAAGTATGAACGCATTCTACTGTCAGAGTTATCTTTAGTTTCTTGTGTTGAGTTTGACAAAGGTCATTGACTAATTCAGTCAATAATTGTTAAATCGTTTTGGAAATATTGATCATTGTTATTTGGATAGTAATTTGGTTTTATAGTAATACCCCAGTTAACAGTTCCGCTGGTTGGTTTTACAATTCCCATAATAATTTCTAATAATTTTGTTTTTGCAAGGTCATCATCACCGATTATTGCTAATTTTTCACCCGGTTTTAAAGTGAAACTTACATTTTCAAATAATGTTTCACCTTTATCGTTTACATAAGTTAAATTTTCAACTTCTAAAATTTGCTTTCCTGGTGCGCGATTTAAATCAAAATTAATGAATGGATATTTTCTTGATGATGGTTTAATTTCATCAATAACGATTTTTTCTAAAGCTTTTTTACGACTTGTTGCTTGACGAGATTTTGAAGCATTGGCACTGAAACGCGCAATAAATTCCTTAAGTTTTGCAGCTTGTTCTTCTTTTTTAAGATTTGCTTGTTTTTGCATTTCCATAATTAATTGACTTGATTGTTTTCAGAAGCTGTAGTTTCCTGTAAATAATCTTGCTTCATTGAAATCAATGTCAACAATATGTGTACAAACAGCATCTAGGAAATCGTTGTCGTGACTTACAACAATAACAATATTTTCGTAATCAATCAAAAAGTTTTCAAGTCACTTGATTGTTTTAAGGTCAAGGTGGTTAGTTGGTTCATCCATTACCAAAATATCTGGATTACCAAACAGTGCTTTCGCAATTAAAACCTTAACTTTTTCGTTAGCTTTTAATTTTGACATTGGTAGGTTTCATTTTTCTTCTTCAATACCTAAACCTGAAAGCAGAGTTTGAGCATCATTTTCAGCGGTTCAACCACCCATTTCACCAAATTTTTCTTCAAGATGGCTTGCTCTTTCATAATCTTCCATACTTGCTTCTGGATTCATATAAATTGCATTCTTTTCTTCTTGAATTTTGTATAAATCTTGATTACCCATAATTACAACTTCAGTAACGTTCTTATCATCAAATTCATTTTGATTTTGGCTCAATACTGAAAGACGAGCTGTTTTAGGCTTAATAACTTGTCCCGAACTTTGTTCTTCTTGCCCTGAAATTATTTTTAAAAAGGTTGATTTTCCAACTCCGTTTGCTCCGATAATTCCATATGTATTTCCAGGTAAAAATTTCAAATTCACATTCTGAAAAAGCTTTTTATCACTGAAAATTTTGCTTAAATTTTGTACTTCTAACATTTTACTCCTTTAAAAATTTACATTTTGAAATTTATTATTATATAAATAATAAAAACATTTCAATTATAGCACAATCAAGACAGCCTTTTTAAAGAACATAAAGGCTTTTAAGATACATTATTGGCTTGATAATATAAAAAAATCATTTTCATTTTCAAAAAGCATTTTGCATAATTTTTATCAACAACTTAAAAAGATTATAATTTTTAAAAAAGGAGTAAAAATGAATAAAAAATGGTTGGCTTTTAAGACTTTTTCTGGAAGTTTTACCCAAGAAAATATTGGTATTGAGGTTATTAATGATTTTTTACCAAACAAGCTTATTGATAATAAATTCCCAATCTTTGTTCCTTCATGGGGGAATGTAGGAAACAAAAAATATAAAAATGATCCTTATAAAGATAATGAACAATATAACGACATTGAAAAAATTTTTGTTTTTGAAAAAACACTTTTTCCAAAAATTTATCAATTAAAAAATATCATAAATAATCCCGGAAAATTAAAAGATATCCAAGAATATAACACAAAAATTAAGATGTTTAAATATGGCCCTAAAAATATTGCACTTAAAGATATTAAATTTGAAAATAAAGAAGAAAAATCAGTCAGCTCCAATGCTTTATTAATTAGTTATTTAATAGAATCAAAAAACTATTTAGATTTTAGAAATGAAAATATTTTTGTTTGAATACCGAATCGTAAAGATGATAATAGCTTTGAACAGGATAAGGACTTTTTTTGTAAATCAATAAAACCTGATGAAAATGATAAAAAGTGTCAAGAGAGTGTTTCGAAATTTTCCGAAACTTTATTCGGTAGAAATAATCATATTGTAAATCTTGGTAAAGACTTTGTGAAATGATACGAAAGTAAAATCAGCAAAATCGAAAAAGAACGAGAAGTAAATGAATATAAGATGCTAAAGCTTAAAAATAGCCCTAAAATCAAAGGAAGAAATTATGAAAGTATAATTCAATTCGTGGAAAAAATGAATGATGAGTTGTTGTACACAAACTTTATTACAAAAATCCTTCAAAAAAATAATGATTTACTGTTAGAATTTACAAAGTTTATAGTTAGTATGATTAAGGAAGAAACTACTAACGAGATTTTAGGGGATTTAACAATTCAGAAAAATAAAAGCGTTTTTGTTGCAGAAAAAGAAAAAAAGGGTATTGCAGACATGGTAATTCAAGGGTCAAATATTGAAATTATCATTGAAAATAAAATCCTCAGTGGAATTAATGGTATCGACAAAAATAACAAAGAACAAACACAATTAGATATATACAAAAGACATCTCCAAAATTTTAATAATAAGAAGACTTTTTTGTTTATTTTGTGTCCTGAAAGTCAAAAATCTCATTTTTCTAAATACGAAAATGATAAGAAAGTTAATGCTGTTTTAAGTTACAAATGCATATTAGATTTCTTTGAACAAAATATTAAATTCATCGATAAAAAATTTAGAAAGGAATTTCTTTACATTCTTAAATTCCAAGCCTTAACAATTGAAGAAAAAAATAAGCAAAGGTTTTACGAAGTTTTAAACAAAAAATAATCTTTGCTTGTTTTTGGTGCATATTTTTATTTTTTTATATTTTAATAAAGTTATAATATTTAAGATTAAAAAAGAAATGTTTCTTTTTTTAATATTTTTATACAAAACATTTAGAAAGGTACAATATGGAAAGAAAATTTTCAGAACAAGAAATTGTAAGACGCGAAAAAATTGCTGAATTAGAAAAAATCAATAAAAAAGCTTTCAGTCTTGCTATTCCTGCTACACACACAGCTCAAGATATTCACAATGAATTTGAACAATTTAGTCGTGAAGAATTAGAGTCTCAAGCTAAGAAACTTTCAGTAAATGGTAGAATCATGGCAAAACGTGGACCTTTTTTAGTTCTACATGACCGTGAAAATTCTATTCAAATTTATATAGACAAAAAACAACTAGATGAAACTCAAGCAGAATTATTAAAACTACTAGATTTAGGAGACATTATTTTTGCTGAAGGATTTGTGTCTAAAACCCACACAGGAGAATTAATGGTTAAAGCTTCAAAATTTGAACTTTTAACAAAATCATTAAGACCTCTTCCTGACAAATTCCATGGTCTTGTTGACCAAGAAGAAAGATATCGTCGTCGTTACGTTGACTTAACAGTTAACAAAGACACAAAAAGAACATTTATGCTTCGTTCAAAAATTATTTCTTCAGTACGTCGTTACTTTGACTCTAATGGTTATTTAGAAGTTGATACACCTGTTTTACAACCAATTCTAGGTGGAGCAGCTGCTAAACCTTTCACAACATACTACAACGCTTTATCAAGTGACTTTTACTTAAGAATTGCAACTGAACTACCACTTAAAAAATGTTTAGTTGGTGGACTTGAAAGAGTTTATGAAATTGGTCGTATCTTCCGTAATGAAGGTGTTGACACAACTCACAACCCTGAATTTACTTCAATCGAATTTTATGAAGCTCATTCAAACATGGAAGGAATGATGCACCGTTGTGAAGAGCTATTCAATTTCCTAGCAAATGAATTAGGATTTGAAACAGTTAACTTTGCTGGACAAAACATTTCTTTCAAAGCTCCTTTCAAACGTATCAACATGATTGATGCAGTTAGCGAAGCAGTTGGTGTTGATGTTAGAACTTTAAATGATGAACAAGCAATTGAATTAGCTAAAAAACACGGTGTTAAAGTTGAAAAATACTTTAAACTAGGACACGTAATTAATGAATTATTCGAAAAATACATTGAAGAAACATTAATTCAACCAACTTTCGTTTGAGGACACCCAATTGAAATCAGTCCTTTAGCAGCAAAAATGCCAGAAGATCCTCGTTTCACATTAAGAGCTGAATTATTCATCAACAAAAAAGAATTTGCTAACATGTTTACCGAATTAACTGACCCTATTGATCAATTACAACGTTTCGAATCACAATTAGAAGAAAGAGAATCAGGAAACGATGAAGCAAATGAAATTGACTGAGATTTCGTTGAAGCCTTAGAATACGGAATGCCACCTGCAGGTGGATGTGGAATTGGAATTGACCGTTTAGTAATGTTATTAACTGAAAACGAATCAATTCGTGAAGTTCTATTATTCCCACAATTAAAAAATCTCCCTAATAGAGATTAATAAAAAGTTGACAATTAACTTGTCAACTTTTTTCTTTCTTTTTTAACTATATTGAGGTTTTGAACTAGCTTTTAAAAAAGCTAAACATTTGCTTAAAGTTATAAATTTAAACGCAACAAATAAATATGCTTTTATAAGTTTTTGTTCTTTTTTACTCTAAGTAAGGTTTAATAGATTTTAACATTGATATTAAGATATTTTTTATGAAACCATAGTACAAGAAAAACAAAACTAATAATGGAAATATTACTGTTGGAAAAAGAATTTCAGTATTAGTTCTTTTTGAATTTTTTTAAGTCTTAGTTATTATTATCAGCTAAATATCATATGAAGAAGAAAAAAGATAAAAAATACGACAAATGAGTAAAAAATACTGTTTGTAACTCTTCTGGAACTTAGTTTTTAAATTATTTTTTTATTTCTTAAGAAGTTTTAAACATTATTCATATCAGAATCTATTTATTTTTAGCTTCGTTATGCATCCATCAAATATTTTTTCTTATTTTTTATATGTGTTCAATCTAGTTTGAATCATTTATATTATAATAGGTCCGTCATTCTTAAAAGTTTATGTATATTTTTCTTTCTTTTAAAACGAATCATGTAAACATAAGATATTTATTTATGGCTGTCAAAATCTTTGTGCAGAGGCTTAAATCGATGATGTAATGTCGCTAATTCCAATCCAAGAACTGATGTCCTTTACCTTTTAAGCATTTGTAATTCATTCTTCAGAAAGCGCTTAGAAAGGAATGAAATTATTTGTGGATTTAAATATATTTCTTATCCTTTCTTTATATCTTGTTATTCTTGTTATATGTGCTTGAAAATTATCTTCTGAATATTTTCAGTGTCGATTTTTAATCTTTTTGCTTAAGATTAACTTAAGTTCAGATGAATATTTTTCTCTTTGTTACAAATAATTATAATATTCTTAATTATTATGTATAAAATAGTACACAAAAAATTGAGATTTAATTATAAACTTTTTATTTTGTCTTTTTGCTACCTTGAAATTTAGGCATTATTTTTAAAAAGTTTAAATATTGGTTTAAAGTTATAAATTTAAACGCAACAAATAAATATGCCGTTATTTTATATAAAAAAACCATATTTGTGTATTACGTTTCAGTCTTTTGTTGCTTTTTATAAAGTTATTATCTTGTCAAAGTTATATTGTTGTGGGTTAGTAATATGATGGGAAACCATAATTAAAGTTTTATTTTGTTTCAATATATTTTTTAGAATTTGTTCGCGGTGTTTTTGATCTATGTTACTGATAACTTCATCTAAAATGTAAATATCTTTATTTTTGTAAAAAGCATTTGCTAGCTTTAATCTTTGCATTTGCCCTTCAGAAATATTGTCTTGTTTTAAGTCAAAATCAATTAAAAATTCTTCTTTAATTAAGTTAAGTTTTTCAATATCTAAAATGTCGTCTTCAACAATCGCTTTGTCTATATCATCATTTAATTTGTTTATAGTTGTATTTTTAGAAACAAATTCAATCTGATTTTCTAGTGATAAACTCGAATTATATTCAATATTATTAATGCTTGCCTGCCCTTCGTATTCTTGATTGATATTCATGATTATATCAAGCAATGTCGACTTGCCTTTTCCAGATTCACCTCTAACTAAAATCATGTCTTTAGCATTAATTTCTAGATTGAAATCCTTAAATATTTGTTTTGAATCATCATATTTTAAATTAATGTTTTGAAGTTTTATGTTTGTAAAAGAATCAAGAGTTAATAATTCTTTATTTTGAAGACTATTCAAGAAATCATTAGTTTGTTTTGCCATATGTTTTACTTGTCCAAAACTTAAACTAATTTTTATTAATTGATCAACAAAAGATTGAATTTGCACGAAGTGAATTATTGAAAAAATAACAACAGCTAAGGTTAAAAAATTGTTTTTATAGAAAACAATTGAACAAATTAAAACAATTCCTAAAAATAATCAACTTGTAACATTTTTAATAAACGTATAAGTTGAATCATAATTTTTAAATTTATTTTCTAAGTGATAGTATTCTTTTAAACCTTTATTAAAATGTGTAATTAATAACTCTTTTTTATTAGCATAAACAAAGGTTGTTAAAACATTTAAAATTTCTTGGACTTTATTAAGCAATCTTGAATTATTCTTAGCTTGCCTAGAAAGTACTGAGCTATAAAAGATGTTATATACAAAACCTAAAAATACTTGAATGAGTGCAATACCGATAAAAACTAAAAGAATTTGTCATGATAGAAATGAATAAAGTATTATTACACCAATTAAAGTTGGAATTAAAGTAAAAAGTACTGAATACATTATTTGAAACTGTGCTAACATATTCCCGTTTTTTTCAAGAATACTGGTTATCTCAGCAGATGAAATATTTTTAAGACTTCTTGGATGTTTTTGTGATATTTCTTTAAAAATATCATTGCGAATATGTAAGTGTGAAAAGTAAATTATTTTCATATATAAAATATTATTTGCATAAAGTAAGACAATATCTAAAAGCATTAGACCAGCTAATATTGATGCATTGATAATAATGTTTTGAACTGATGAATCATTAAATTTTTCAATATTATTTTTTGTTTTATATGTGTCAATTATTAAATTAAAAGTTTGCTTTTGTAATTCTTTATCACTATTATGAATACTTTGATGACAAATTTGACATAAAGGAATTACATTAATTAAATTGTGAATTTTGTTCCAGTCCAAAATTTGACTTTTATCACTATTATAAAATTCTTTTTTGAAAAAACTTCTTGGTACAAAATGATGAAAATCAACAGGTACATTTAAATTTGTTCCCTTTAAATTTTCTCTTGTTTTTTGTCAATTCATTGATGTGCGACAGTTATTGGGATTAACTGAATGAATCGCGCAAGAAAAATTAAAATCACGTAAAAGTTTTTCTTTTACTCATAAAGGTATTGATGGATCACTCTTTTTTGTTTGTGATGATTCTGAAAAATTTAATAATAAATCATCAAAAATTTTTTCAGAACTGCTCTTATAGTTATAAAATAATTCTTCCGAAAAATCCTTGTCGTTTAAAGTTAAAAAAATGAATTTATTAGTTTCCGGACTGTTTTTTGTCTGAAAATTTTTATATTGAAATCCAGAATATTGCGAAAACATTTCTAAATCTTCATAGTTAAAATTTAAAAAACTATTCGATGAACCTAAACTATGACTATATTTTAAAAATCAATTACTTAACAAAATTATGTGTGTTATGTCTTTGTTAATATTTTTATAAGAAGAAACAAGGAATAAATCTTTAGTCCCTTCATTTACAGCAGATTTTAAGAATGCATCAGATCTTATTCTTACTCTATTTGGTTGAGTTTTTAAAGATAAAGATGTTACATTTGCTCTTAAATATTTAATATTATTTTCTTCGAGAAATTTATAAAAATTGCATTTCAAAAATTCTTTTGTATTAACTTTTTATTTTATCAATTTTTTAGTATAAATTGCATATAAGGTGTTTTCGTTAATTTTTTTTAACATAATATAAATTATGCTATAATTCGCAAAAAAAAGTTAAAAAAAATAAGGAAATTAATTCAATAATTAAAACAAAAATATTTTAATTTTTTAAATAGTTTCTCATTTTACACAATATTATAAAAACATAAAAAAACTGACTATTGGTCAGTCTTTTCGTTTTTTTTGTCAAGTTTTTCAAATTTTTTAATCATTTTGGTAAATCATCTTGGATAACCTGAAAAATTACTATCACCTAAATTTTGTGTTTTAATTTCTTTATATAAATTATATGCGTCATCCTTTAAATCGTTTTTTGATTTCAAGAATGTAAAAACAAAGATAAAAACAAATGCTAAAGCCAGAATAACTAAAATCGAAACAACTGAAACAATTTTTAAAGTTTTATACTCAGTGCCCCATTGAGCAAAAGTCCCAATTCCTTGAAAAATGGATGCAGCTGTACTAATGATAATTACAATTGTTGCTAGAAAAGTAAAAATTTGCATTCGATTTTGAGTAGCAATTCTAAAGAGTTGTTTTTTAAGATCAGTAACTCTTTTGCTTTCTTCAAATTCGGACTTAATTGAAATAAAAAGATTGTTTTGATCGTTAATTAGTTTTTCTATTTCTGATAAAGTTTTCTTAACTTTAAATTTTTTACAAATTGCTTCATAAAATTCTTGTTCCAAATCATCATCGGAAACAATATCAAAGTTTAATGAATAAATATTTGTTTTGGCTCTATTACTTTTTTCAATAAATTCTTGATAATTCTTGATTATTTTTTGCTCTGGATCTTCAGAAATTATTTCTTTATTTAAATTATTGTTATTATTTTTCTTGATAGATAGTATTTTTTTATTTTTGCGATAAGTATTATCTTGATTTTTATATTTACAAAATTCATTATATTGTGCAGTTATGTCACTGATTATGTTCAGCTCTTCAAGGTTTTGGTCATTTACTGTTTTTTGAATAAAAGCAAGCAATAAAATTGCGTAGTAATCACCTTGATATTTAAAATAAACATCCTTATAAAGTGAAAGAAAGGTGATTGTTTTTTCTCCGAATAAAAATTTGATATTTTTTGAATCAATTTGCAAAAGTTTTTCTTTGTTTCAATGTTGATTATAGTTGCTAATTGTTTTATTAATTGCCTGACTATATAATTGTTCAATTTTTTGTTCTTCGGAAACCTCTTCCCACAAATATAAATAATTAATTGCTTTTCGAGCTAAAAATTTCATTAAATCATTTGAAACAATATTAACATCAAATATTTCTTTTACAAGACTTTCGATGTTTTTTCAAGACATCTCGTGAAAGTCACAATCCTGTTTAAAATGTGATTCAACTTCTAAAAAAGTAACATTAAATTTAGTTTTAATAATCGAAAAGTCAACTAAATAATTAGTTGCAACATTATGATTTTCTTCCTTATAAGAATAAATATCTGAAAATAAACTCTTTTTGGAATTTAAATTAAATGAAAGTTTATTTGTGATTAAACTATTTTTAAGATAAAAAGTGCTTATATTAATTGGTTCAAATTTTGCATTATCAAAGTATTTGTGATTTAATCACTCTTTTTTAATAGGAATTAAAGTGCGATAACTTGCAATAAATTTCGTTTTTGAGTCATTATTTGTCATAAATAAATTCTATAATGAAACCATAAATAACCTAAAAACTTATCAAAAAAAAACAACCTTAAGCGGTTGTTTATTCAAATCTTCGCATTTTTGCTTGATTTTTAAAGTGTTTTTTCATTCATTCAATTGCATGTTTTAATGTAAATAAAATGATTGTATAGATTGGAATTTCAATTAAAGTTTTAAACATAATTGGAATCATAAAATAGAAATAATATTCATCATATGATCAAGGATTTGACTTTACAAAATAACGATTCATAAATGTTATATATGCAAAAGGTCCTCATAATCAACGATATAAAACAATAATTAGAAATACAGTAATTAAAATTACAAATAATGTTTTGGCTGAAGATTTTTTGTTAACATTCTTGTTAAAGAATCCAACAAAAAATGATCCTGTCGCGATTGTTCAAATAAATAAAATTGAAATAATCGAAACAATCATAACAATATTAATACTGATTAATTTTGGATTTTTTCTTTTCATTCCTGATTGAATATTGTTTTGTTGTGTTGCTAAAAAGGCAATAAAAACAATGGTTAAAACAAAAATAATTGCAAAACCTATTATTCACAATAACTTTTCATTTTTTAAATCTTTTAATTTAAAAATAGCTCAGGAAGTGATTGCGATTAAAACCGGAACAATTGCATAAGCAAACATATAGAATTGAATTCCATAAATTAGCTGCGTAAATAAGTCACATAAAAAAGCTAATATTGATCCTTTTATTGGGCCTAAAATAATTCCAAAAACAACAAATACTGCATAGGTAATTGAAATTTTTAAAGCATGTGGAAACACATATCTTTCAAATGTTTCGATAATAAAATAAAGAGCTAATAAAAGCCCAAAAACAGCAATATCGTAAATGCTTAATTTAAACTCTTTACGAAATCATTGCTTAATTCTGTTTGTTTTTGTTTGACTATTTTCCATTTAACATTTCTACCAATGTTGGAATCATCGGAACATTTGAATAATTATTTTTCTTAGCGACAGCTGCAATGTCTATATGAATTAAGTCAACGTCTTCCCTAAACTCGTTTAAAAACATTGCTGCTGTACATGATCCAGCATCACCTGATAAATCAGAATTATATAAATCGGCAATTTTTGATTTTTTAAGACCTAGTGAATATTGTTCATCCATTGGCATTCTTCAGATTAATTCAAAAGCATTTTTTGAAGCTTGTAGCATTTGGTTATAAAAGTTATCATCAGTCGCAAAAACACCACAATATGTGTCACCTAAAGCTGACTGAATTGCTCCTGTTAAGGTGGCAATATCAATTAATTTTGTTGCTTTTAAATTTCTAATCGCAAAAGTTAAACCATCAGCTAAAACTAAACGCCCTTCAGCATCGGTGTTATTAACTTCGACACTTTTTCCATTCATTGACACAAAAACACTGTCAGGAACAGTAGCTTTTGCATTAACACGGTTGTCAGTTAGCAATAAAACTGCACTAACGTTTTGTTTAGCTTTTATTTTCGCTAAAGCTTCGACACTAAATGCAGCAACAACACTACCTGTCATATCGTATTTCATGCCCGGCATACCTTTTTTTGTTTTAATTTGGTATCCACCCGCATCAAAAGTAATTCCTTTACCAACTAAGACAGTTCTGTTTTTGTCATTCGCATCATATGTGTAATCAATAACAACTAATCTAGCTTCATGATTAGAACCTTCATTTACACTTAAAAATAAATTCATTTTTAAGTCTTGAATTTGTTTTTTGTCGTAGACTGAAACTGTTACATTTTCAATGTTTTGTTCTGCGAAATTTTTTACAATTTCATTTGCTAAAAATTCAGAATTAGCAATATTTGGAGCCATTGCTTGGTAGTAGCGAGCTTTATTTTGTGCTAAAGCGATTTCAATTGATTTTTGAGCAACTGGCATTAATTCTTGTTTTTTAATTAATAACTTGTGGTTTAGAAGTTCATTTTGTTGTTCAGTTTTTAAACTAAATGTTTTATATAAACCATATTGGATTCCATAACTAAAAATCTTAGTTAAGTCTTCAAGATTAATATTTGAAGTTTTAAATGAAGCGACATCGATAATATATTCACGATTAGCAATAATTGGTAATGATTTAGCGAAGTTTAAATATTGTTCTGGTTTGATAGTTGATTGAGTTGGCAAGTATACATAAGCTATTTTCTTTTGAACGTCTTCACGAATATAAAAATCGACAAAAGGGTTTTTCTTAGGATAAAATTTTGCTTCTAAAGTTCAACTTTGTTTAGCAATACTATTAACAATTTCTAACATTAACGACCTACTTTCAATTTAATATATTCAACTAATGTATAAAGAAGTTCACCCTGCGGAACTAAATTACGATCAGCTGTTCCAGCAACATCACAGTGAATAAAATCCACATCTCCGGCAAATTCTTTTAAAAACATTGCAGCAGTATTACAATCACTTAACTCGTTGTTTGAATAATTATTTAAATCTGCAACTTTTGATTCTTTATTAAATTTATGAAAATCTTCATGCATTGGCATTCTTCAAACTTTTTCTTTTGATTTTTGTGAAGCTTGTTCAAAAAGTTCTCACTCTTTATCACTTGTCGAATAAATTCCACTATAAACACTTCCAAGAGCTTTAACAATTGTTCCTGTTAAAGTTGCAACGTCAATAATAGTACTTGATTTTAGTACATCTTTTGCATATGTGATTCCATCAGCTAAAACTAAACGTCCTTCAGCATCTGTATCAACAACTTCAACTGTTTTCCCTGACATTGATTTATAAACACTTTCAGGTAAAGACGGATCTCCGTTAGTACGATTATCAGTAATCATCATAATAGCACTAACATTAATATTCAATTTTTGTTGTGCGATTGTTTTTAAAACATAAGCAACAATTGCACTACCTGACATATCATATTTCATTCCTTCCATGAAATATCCTTTAGTGTTAACACCACCAGTGTCAAAAGTAATTCCTTTTCCTACTAATGTAATTCTTTTTTTATTGTTTTTCTTTGGAGTGTAATTAATTACAACTACACGAGGTTGATAAGTTGAACCACGATTAACGCTTGTCATTAATCCCATTCCATATTCATTAATTTCTTTACTTCCTAAAACATTAACTTCTAAGCAACGTAATGAACGGAAATCTTTTTCAATAAAATCAGCTAATCATTCGCTGTTGCAAACATTTGGTGGTGTAATTTGTAAATCACGAACCGCTGTAATGTTTTCCACTAAATTAACTAAATATTTTGAATATTTGCGATATTTAGTATCCTCGTGAAATAGTTTAATTTTTGGTAATTTTTCTTCGTCTTTTTCGCTTTTTTCATTATAAATTTTTGCGAATTTTAACGCGTATCTTAAGTGAAACGCTCTTAAAACATCCTCGAAAGTAATATAATCATTAATAAAGGATTGAATATCTACTTGAATTGATTCAACAATTTTATCTAATAATGAATCAACAGCAACTGTTAATTGATAATATGTTTTAATTTCATCAACATAAAAATATCTTTTATTATTTACTAAATCTTCAGTGATATGGTGTTTTTTTCTTACAACAAAATCTTCAACTTCTTGACCTTTATAAACGGCATAAAGAGTTGGTTGTTTTGTTGATTTGTAATTTGCATATTCTTTTAACATTTCATAACCCCCTTTTTTGGTTAATTTAAATATTAATTAATTTTACTATTTTTCTAAAAAAATACACAAAAATTTTTTAATATATTCAAAAACAAACCAAAAAAGGTTAATTTTTTAAATTTTTATACCATTTTAACTCCTTAAAATGCTAAAAAATGAAAAAAATCATTCAAAAAAAAGGTTTTTATATTTATTTTTTTGTATATTTATTTCAAAATAACAAAAAAAATAGTTTTTTTAGCTAAAAAACTATATAAATAGCTAATAAAATAAAAATTTTTTTATTTTTAAAAATAATAAAAAAACATTAAAATTTAATTATTATGAAAAATAAATATATTAATAAACTAGATTTAAAACAAACTCAATTCGCAATAGAAAAATTAAAAGAATTTTTTGCAACCGAACTTAAAAGACAACTTAACTTAACAAGAGTTTCTGCTCCTTTATTTTTAACAAAAGAAAGTGGGCTTAATGACAATCTTAACGGTGAAAGCGCCGTAAGCTTTATGGCAAGAGGTTTCGATAAAGAACTTGAAGTTGTTCACTCGCTTGCAAAATGAAAAAGATTTGCATTAAAAAAATATAATTTTTTACCTTGAGAAGGTATTTATACTGATATGAACGCCATAAGAAGAGAAGAAGATTTGGACAATACTCACTCTTTTTATGTTGATCAATGAGATTGAGAACTAATTATTGAAAAACAAGATAGAACTCTTGACACTTTAAAACAAATAGTTTTTAAAATTTACCAAGTTTTGAAGGATACTGAAAACGATATTAATAACTTATATCCACAACTTTCTAAAAAACTTGTTAATAATATTCATTTTATTAGTAGTTATGATTTATACCAACTTTATCCAAATCTAACTGCTAATGAAAGAGAAAATGAAATCGCCAAAAAATACAAATCAGTATTTATTTATCAAATTGGTGATATTTTACCAGATCAAAAACCTCATTCAGCGCGTGCAAAAGATTATGATGACTGAAATTTAAACGGTGATTTGATCGTTTGAGATGAAATTAATCAACATGCTTTAGAATTAAGCAGTATGGGAATTAGAGTCGATCGAGATGCTTTAATTAGACAATATAATCTAAAGCCAGAAGAAATTCAAAAAAATAGCCCCTTCCACAAACAATTGATTGACAATGAGCTTCCGTTTACCATCGGTGGTGGAATTGGTCAAAGTCGAATTTCAATGTTTTTATTAGAAAAAAGACACATTGGTGAAGTTCAAGTAAGTGTTTGAGACGAAAACAATAGCAAAATGGCTCAAGACGAGAATTTTACACTGCTTTAGTAGTTTTTATGCTATGATATTTATGCCATAAGAATGATAACCTTGTAACTTGGTCAGGATGGAAACATAGCAGCCATATCGAGAAGTGTCGTGTCTTGTGGTTTTTTGTTTAAGGAGACAAAAATGACAACAATAAATCGTGCATTAGTACCAATTTTTAATAAAAAAACTTCAAATCTTTTACTTTTTAAAAATCCTGAGTTTGTTATCTGAACTCAAATATATTCAAAAGAAGATTTTGAAAAAAACGACAATTTGGAACTTGAAGAATTAAATATTAATCCTACCGATTTTGATAAGCAAGTTTTTGGTGACGCTTTCATCGAAGACAAAATGTTTTTCATTAGTTCAACTAAAATATATGATCAAATTTTAAACCCTGGAGATACTTGAAATATGAAGGATGAAAAAAGTAATTTTGGGCATTCAAATGTCATTACATATTTACTTGAAAGATTTTCAACTCACTTAAATGAAAAACAACCACAGGCATGTTTTGTCTTAGTAGACATTGATCCTAAAACACCAAATTCTCTTCGCCCTTTCTATATTTGAGCTGACAAAAATATTGTTGAACAAGAATACCAAAATTCTTTAAATACAATGTCTGATGAATCACAAATTAAAATGACAAAATATATTAATGAAGTAGAATTGCCTAAAGCAAATAACATTTATTTAACTAATGAAGGTGTGAAAAATTATATAAAAAGAATAAAAATCTTTTCAGATCACTTCATTAGTGTTTCAAAAAAAGCTTAATTTTTAAAAATTTTTTCATTTTTTGAAATAAACAGAAGTTAACAATTTTGTTGTTAACTTTTTTTATATTTTTATGAGCAAAAATAATTACTTTTGCGATTTAAAAAATATTAATATTGGTGGATAAGCTAACTTTGTACATATCCAATTACATTTCTTTTATAAAAAAATACACATTCTTTTTTTAGAACGTTAACAAAAAAATTAATGACTTTTTTAGCCGAGGCCAAAGAGTAACTATTATCAAAAAAACGGTAAAAAAAAATGGCGATCGCGGCGGGACTCGAACCCACGACCACATGCTTAGAAGGCACGTACTCTATCCAGCTGAGCTACGCGACCATTTTGTTTATATTTTAACACAATAGCTTAAAATGTCCATGTTTTTAAGCGATGTAATTATATTTTAATATGTTTTTATAAAAATTGATGAAAAAATATAAACTTTTTTTACACACTAAATAAATTCTTAATTTTTTTCGCAATTTTTTCACTAACAACTTCCTTTAATTCTTCTTCGCTTGCATTATAAATTGCAGAATATGAACCAAACTTTTCTAGTAATTTTTCTTCTGTTTTAAACCCAATTCCATCAATCGAAACAAGGCTTGTTTCCAAACTTTTAGAAAGAGATTTTTTAGCTTGAAATCTTTTAGCATTTCGGTCAACTTCTTCTTGAATGTTTGCTAAAAAATTATATAAATCCTTATCTTTTATCGGAATTTTTTTGCCCTCGCTGTTAACGATATGATCAGTTTTATGGTTATCATTTTTTACAAGACCAATCAAATCTACATTTCAATCATGGACTCTCAAAATTCTTTTTACTTCGTTAATATGAGCTAAACCACCATCAATTATTATTAGACTAGGTTTTTTGTCTTTTTCTTGACTAATAAACTTAGTAACAGCTTGTTTCATATATTCAACATCTGCTTTACGGTCTTGTTTTACTTCAAGATTAAAGCGACGATTTTGAGATTTAAAAAGTTGCCCTTCTCAAATTCTTAACACTGCACAAACAGGGTTTGTATTCGAAAAATGTGAGTTATCAAAAATAACAATATCACTTGCATTATTAATATTTAATATATCTTCTAATTTTTTTATATTGGCGATTGTTTTGGTTTCAAAGTTATTTAGTTTTTGAATTTCAATGTCTTTTTTACTGTCAACATTTGTTTTAAGGGTTTGTAAAATATCAAAAAATTGACCTTTTGTTGGAAAGGATGTTTTAATTGTTGAAACAATATCAAAATGACTTTGACTCAATTCTTGATTCATAATAATCAATTTAGGAATTTCATTTTTTGAATAATAAATATTTAAGAAACTATTAATTGTTTCTTCAGCGCTAAAAACAATATTTATGGCTTGAGTTTGTGAATTTAGAAGTGTTCCAAAACGATAAGTTGCAATACCGCTTACAATGTAATCACCAAAAGTCTCAAAATAGAAAATATCAACATTTTCATAATTTTGCAGTTCAATTAGTTGTTTTTGTTGAATTTTACTTACTGTCTCAATAAGACGTTTATACATTAACGCTTCTTCAAATTGAAAGCTTTTTGCACTTAAATTCATTTGATTAGTTAACTCATTAATAAAATTTTTATCTTTAAAAAGTAAAATTTCTTTAATCTTTTCAAAAGATTTATTTCAATATTCTTGTGTTTCTTCTTCAATTAAAAAACCATCGCGATACAAAATTTTACTTTCTAAATATTTTTTTAAATCGGTGGCTCCATAGCCAACTGGAAGCGGTCCATAATAAATAGAATTAGCTTCTTTTTTATATTTTCAAACTCTTTGAATTGTAATTTTATTAGTAAGTGAAATTTTTAAGTAAGGATATTTTTTATCATCTAAAAGTAGAATATTATATTTAGGACGATGTTTTGCAATTGATAGTTGTTCGTAAATAAGAGCTTCTTTTTCATTATTGAATGTCACAAATTCAAAACTAAAAATCTCTTCGACTAATTTCGAAGTTTTATATGAATTTAAAGAGCCTAAAAAATATTGCTTCATCCGTTTTTTTAAGTTTTTAGCCTTACCAATGTATATAATTTCACCATTTTTGTCCAGTCAAAAATATACACCCGGTAGTTCTACAACAACATCTAAATCATTAATTGTCATATCTTGTCCTTTTAAATTTTACCAATGTTTTTAAAGATAATAAAAAAGCAACAGTGTTGCTTTTAATTTTAATCTTTTAAAATTGAAAATAATCTTAATAATTCCATTACTAAAGAATAGTAGTAAACATATAATGAAAAACCAAAATAAATTGAAAGATTTAATATTTCACGGTTATCTAGCTGTTGGATGTTATCAGAATAACTTTTAATTTGTCTAAATTGTACCCCAATAAAAATCAAACTTGCTAGTACAAATAAAGTTGCATATATTGAATACAACTTGTAGTCACGAAAAGTTGTAAACATCAAAATGATCATAAAAATTAATGATGCAAAAAATAAAATTGAACCTACTCAAAGATATTTTTCAAATTTAATAACACCCGTATAAGCTAAAATCCCTATAATAGCAATTGCTAATAATGGAATTAAGAAAGCAAGCATTACTTGATTTATATTTAAATTAGTATAAGCTTGTAATGAGAATGTAAAAAATGTCAATGTTATTGTGCTTACTACAATATAAAATCCATACATAACAGAATGAACTATCGGATTTAACTTGCGGGGTCCTTTTAATGGCATTAACATTGATAAAATGAATGAAATAATAATTTGAGAAACAACCGCTACAATGAATATTATGAATAATGTTGATGGGTCAAAAGCAAGAAATTTAGCCATTAAAGCTTTGCTTAAGGGTAAAAGTCCAGCAATTACAAAGCAAAACATTGCTCCTAATCCAAATCAAAACACTGAAAGACCAAGTAACTTGTTAAAAATTAGTGATTTTTCAGTTTTTTGAACATTGTATGAAACATTGTTAAAATCAGAATCATAATCGTACATTTTTGTCCTTTCTATTTAAAAATTATATTACTGTTGATTTTTTTTATAAACTTTTGACAATTTAGACAAGTAGTAATTTAATGTTGATTTAGATCTTACTAAATTTTCTTTACTTAATTTCTCCACTAATTCAGATAAGCTTAAATCAGGATTTTCCCGTTTTATTTTGAAAAAAAGTAATTGTTCGGCACTAAATTCGTGTTCAAGTTTATGTTCTAAGATAAAATCATATTCTTCAAAAAATTTCATATTTGAAATGGCAATTTTTTCTTGATTATAATAATCAAAATTTGTTAATCGATTAATTGAATTTGAAAAATCACGATTAATTTTTGTTTCTTCAAATTTCATATATGACTGAGGTGCTTTAATAGCTTTCAAGAAATCGCAGATATTTTCAACTTTTTTAATATATAAAATATAGTGGTTACGGCGTTTTAAAACTTTAAAATCTAAACCATAGCCATTAATGATATCCCTTATTTCATGTGCGTTTTGTTCATCTGAAAATTTGATTTCAAGATGATATGTTGTTGAATCAACATCAGAAATACTACCTGTTGTTAAAAATATTGCTCCAAAAAAATCACTTTGTTTTTTAAAAGGTTTTTTTAAAAATTCTTCATTTGCAAAAAAATGAATTTGATTTTTTTTAGGATTAGTAAATTGAATATTTTGATTTTGCAGAATATGAATAATAAAATCAAAAATTTCACTATTATGCACTGTTAATAAACACTCTTTTGAATCTTTTTGAGTGTATAAAAAACCATTGATAAAATTAATTGCCAATGAAGAAGTGATTTTTTGTTTAATTATTTCTTCTTTAATCTCCATGCTAAATGTTTTTTCACTCATAAAAACTCCGTCTTGTTTTTTTTATAATTATAAATAATTAATCAATGAATAATAAAAAATGGCCGGTAGTAAGGGATTTGAACCCTTGAACGCATTTTTTGCGTTATTTGTTTTCGAGACAAACCTCTTCAGCCACTCGAGCAACTACCGACTTGATATTAAATAATTATAATACATGTTTTTTATTTTTATGAAAACCACAAATTAAAATATAATTTAAAATGTTATTAGCTTATCTAATTAAGTTAATGTTGGAATATAAAAAGCTTATTATAAGCAGAATAGGAAGTAATAATGAGTTTAAAAGCCGGAATTGTCGGGTTGCCTAACGTAGGTAAAAGTACTTTATTTAATGCTTTGACTTTAAATGAAGCGGAAGCACAAAATTATGCTTTCACAACAATTGAGCCCAATATCGCAATTGTTAAATTAAATGATCCTCGTCTTGTTGAAATTGCCAAATTAGCAAAAACTACAAATATAATTCCTGCAACATTTACATTTGTTGATATTGCTGGTCTTGTAAAAGGAGCAAGTAAGGGAGAAGGATTAGGAAATAAATTCTTAGCTAATATCCGCGAAGTTGATGCTATTGTTCATGTTGTCAGATGTTTTGAAGATACTAATATAATGCATGTTAGCGGAAAAGTAGATCCAATTGATGATGTTAAAGTTATTAATTTAGAATTAATTCTTGCTGATTTGCAAACTGTAGAAAATGTAATTAATAGAATTGGCAAAAAAGCACAAAACTCAGGTGATAAAGATCTAAAAAAAGAGTTTGAAATTGCTAAAAAAATTAAGTCACACCTTGAAGAAGAAAAAAGTGCTCGTGAATTAGAACTTGATGAAGATGAAAAGAAAATCATTAAATCATGACAACTTTTAACCTTAAAACCAATCATCTACGTTGCTAATCTAAAACAAGATGAAATTGGAAATCTTGAAAATGCCCAACATTTTCAAGCATTAAAAGCACATTTAAATCTTACAAACGACCTTTTAATCCCAGTTTGTGTGTCATTAGAGTATGAAATTTCAAAATTTGAAGATCTTGATGATAAAAAAATGTTTTTATCAGAATATAATATAGATGAGAGTGGTTTAGACACTCTCGTTCAAAACACATTTTCGCTTCTTAAACAAAAAACATATTTCACTGCCGGTGAAATCGAAGCAAGAGCGTGGGTTTTCACTGATGGCCAAAATGCAGCTGAGTGTGCAGGGATAATACACACTGATTTCGAAAAGAAATTTGTTAAAGCTGAAGTAATTGCTTATGATGACTATATTGCTTATGGTGGTGAACAAAAAGCCAAAGAACAAGGTAAAATGCGTTTAGAAGGTAAAACCTATTTAATGCAAGACGGAGATGTGTGTTACTTTAAAATTGCTAAATAATTTTCTCCATATTTAGCATCCTTTCTTTAAACAGAATACAAAAAACATTAATTTTTAAATTGCTAAAAATTAAGAGGGTTAGTTTAGTGGCAAAACTAAGGACTCCAAACCCTTCGTCACAGGTTCGAATCCTGTACCCTCTGCCAAATCGTTTAGATTCGGCCTTAAAGATCTTAATTAACGATCTTGTATCAGTTATTTAAAATTATCAAAAAACGAACCGACTTGCTGACGGTTCGTTTATTTTTTTTATTCTTCTTCTAAATTTAAATCTTCAGAAGAATTTTGATGATCTTGATTTGCTAGAAATTTTGATTTTAAAATCATTGCTTTTGATGATTTTGTTTGTTTGTCTAAATTTTTGATTAAATTTTTGATAAATTTACGCACATTTTTCACATCATGCTTTTGTTTTTTAACAAGATTATAAACAACAATTTCATCATTAATTTTGTCAAATTTAATTCCGAGTCATTCATTGTTGTCAAAATAAATTTTATAAACATATTGGCTTTCAAATGAACGATATGTTGTCATTGGTTCATTATTATTAACAAAACGTCCTGAAATTTGTTTTAAATTTTGAATTATTTCTAAAAACTCTTTTAAATGTTGACGCGAAATTGGATAATGATAAATATCTAATTTTTCGTTACCATACAACTTATCTAAGTCACGTTTTACTTGTGAAAAAGTTTTTTTCTGAGTGTTAAAATAATTTAACATTTCTAAAATAATGACAAACGACATCAACCCATTATTTTGAATCATATAAGGTTTTTTGACAAAAAGACGCCCATCTTCATCAATATTCATGAAGTAACTTTTTTCAATACGATAATCGCGATCACTTAAAAATATGCGTTTGGTCATATTTTTAAAATATTTTTCATCAAGTTTAAATAAATTATTACGCGAAAATAAACTTAAAAAGATGTTTTCATAACGAAGATTTTTTTGGTTCATTTTCATCTCTTTACCAATAAATTCAAGATATGCCATGAATAGATCGTTATTATCGATTCGTTTATAGAAAGAACCAAAAGTTTTTTCGTAAACAACTAAATTTTTACCTTCTTCAGTAAATTCAAAAATATAATTTTGGGTTTTATCGTGTGAATGAATAAAAGCAAATTTTTTGAAAAATAATTTTTTATTGACTGAATGATTATTTTTTTTGATGAAACGATAGCTATAATCCATCTTCCCTAAAATTTTTTGAACAAAATAATTGGTTGAAGGGTTAGAAACAACGCTAACTTTTAATTTTTTATTGTCAAAAGAACGTACTTGTAATTTTAAAATTTCATCAACATATTCATAAACTAACATATCGATTTTTAAATAATTAAAATCGTCGCTTAATGTTCTTGTAAAGAAAATATTAACATCGTTTAAATATAGATTATAAATTGTATCGATTTTTTGGCTTGGTAAACGTTTAACTTTATTTTCATAAATATAAAGGGCTTTTTGTTCATGTGAGCGAGAAAAGTTACTAAAGTAAATAAGATTATCAATTTCTTCAACTTTTTGTAAAGCGAAAAAACAAAAATCATTAGTAACATTTACATTACGTTCAAATAAATAAACCTTAATATTTGAAGCCATTAATACTTCACCGAATTGAATCATGAAATTATTAAATTCTTTAGAAGAACCATCGGTTGCAATTAGCACTTTAACTTCGTGAAGGTTTTTGTGTAAGGTTTTTAAATAGAATACATAAGCTTGAGCTATTCCCCGCACTGTTGCTTCATTAAATTTATTGAATCCATAACCAACTTCAGCAACAAATGTCCCTTCATTTAGTTTAATATCTTGAAAAAATTCTGAATCAATTGTATCGGTTCTGTGTTTCTTGATTTCAAATAAAGCTTTTTTGTTTTTGGCAAAAAAATCTAATCATGAATTAAAATCTTTTTTCATTTTGCTTCCTAATCATTATCTTCAAAGTTTGAGTGGTACATTTTTTCATACATACCTTTTTGTGCTAACAATTCTTTATGTGAACCTTTTTCAATAATTTCACCATTATTAATTACTAAAATACATGTAGCATTAACAATTGTTGAAAGACGGTGAGCAATAACAAATGAAGTTTTACCTTGCATTAAATTCAACATAGCTTTTTGAATGTTTTGTTCAGTGTGAACATCGACATTAGATGTAGCCTCATCTAAAATTAAAATATCTTTGTTTGATAGTATTGCTCTTGCTATTGCAATTAATTGTCTTTCCCCTTGTGAAAGGATTGTACCATTTTGGTCGATTACTGTATCATAACCTTTTTCCAATTTCATAATAAATTCATCAGCATGAGCCATTTTTGAAGCATTAATAATCTGTTCTCTTGATGCTTCTAAATTTCCATATCTTAAATTTTCTAAAATAGTTCCTTTGAATAAGTATGTATCTTGTAAAACAACAGAAATTTTATCTCTTCATGAACTTTCACTAATTGTTGAAATGTCAATATCGTCAATTTTAATTGTTCCGCTTAATGGTTGATAGAATTTTGAAAGTAAGTTAACAATTGTGGTTTTACCCGCTCCAGTTGGGCCGACTATAGCAATACTTTGACCTTTTTTAGCTCAAAATGTTGCATGTTTTAGTTGTAAATTTTTAGGGTCGTCAGTATATGAAAAATCAACATTTTCAAATTTTACATCTCCCTTAATATTCCCTATGGTGTTTAATTTTGAATTGTCAATTATTGGTTTTAATTCAAGCAATTCTTGAACTCTTGAACTTGAAGCAATACCCATTTGAATGGTGGTAAAAATATTCATTGTTTGAATAAATTGACTGGTGAACATAACAAGATAGATTCTAATTACTGAAAGAGAACCAATTGTTAAATATCCATTACCTCCGTTAATTCCTTTTAAAACAAAAATTGAACCAATTGCAATAGCTATCATTTGAATTGCCATTGAAGCAAAGTTTGAATATGGGAAGGTAATTCCTGAATAAATCCCCGCTTTCATTGCTGGTTTTACTAAATCATCATTATATTGTTTAAATCTTAAATCGACATCTTCAATACGATTGAATGAATTAATAATATGTTGTCCTTTAATAATTTCTTCAACAAAACCATTAACAGCTGATAGGCTATCTTGTTGTTTACGAAACATTGGCATTGCTTTTTTAACGAAAATAATTAAAAATGAATAAAGAATAGGTAATAAACCTAATGTTATTAAACCTAAATAAGGTGAGTATATAAAGACAAAAATCAAACATAAAACTGTATAACAAAGTGTCAGCATTGTTTGCGAAATGAATGAAAGCAATCCATAAGCAACGTTGTCAATGTCATTACTTAATGTCGACATTAGTCTTCCACTATTTTTCTTTTCAAAATAACTAAGTGGCATTTTCATTAAAGAATCATAAGCTTTTTGACGCATTTGAGATGCTGTTCGAAAAGCCATTTTTACTGAAAATCAGTTTGTAATTAAAATAAATAATTGTCCTAATGCATAACAAATTACTAAGTAGATAAGCATCAGGATAAATCCTTTTTCATCAAAGTTTAATAATTTAGCTGGATGAAAGTAATTATCAAAGATATAACCAGTTAAATAGTTTGCGCCGATTACCGCTGAACATGAAATAAAACTAATAATAAAAATAAAGAAAATTTTGGTTTTTTTCGGATCAAAGAAATTAATTAATTTTTTTAATTCTTGTCAATAATTAATCTTTTTATCCGACTTATGATTGGATAAATGAAATTTGGGCATTATTGATCTCCTAACTGCGATTTAGCGACTTCTGAATAATATTTATTAGTTTTTAATAAGTTTTCGTGGCTATCAAAACCGGTTATTTTTCCATCCTCAATAACAAGGATCTTGTCACATTCGATAATTGAACTTAATTTTTGTGAAATGATAATTGTTGTTAAATTATTAAAATATTTTTTAATATTTGTTCTAACCAACTTATCAGTCTTGTTATCAAGTGCTGAAGTTGAGTCATCAAAGATTAAAATTTTAGGATCTTTTAATAAAGCTTGAGCAATAAAAAGTCTTTGACGTTGACCACCACTTAAGTTAGTAGCACCCTGACTAATTGGGTGGTCTAATTTATCACTAAATTTATAAACAAATTCATGAGCTCCTGCTATTTTTAATGCTTTTTCAATTTCTTCTTCGGTTGCTTCTGGATTAGCAAAAAGCATATTGCTTTTAATTGTTCCTGAAAGTAAGAAAGGCTTTTGATATACATAACTAATAGCTTTATTGATATTTTGTTGATTATATTCTTGAATATTTTGATTGTCAATTTCAATTGAACCTTGAATAATATCTCAGTCATGAGCAATAACATGAGCTATTGAGCTTTTTCCTGAACCAGTTGGTCCGATAATTCCAATTGTTTGACCATTTTGAATTTCAAAATTTAAATTTTGTAAAACATATTCGGGGGAATCATTAAAGTATTTAAAATAAACATCTTTAAAAATAATATTTCCACCTTGGATTTGTTTTTTATTGTCTGCGTTAGTTTTTAAATCATTTTCTAAATCCATAATTGCTCAGATACGTTTAGCTGAAACTTGACTTCTAAAGAAGAATACTGAAACGAAAATTGACATAATTAAACCGTTCGAAACAGTTCATAAATAACCAACAAAGGCATTAATTGATGTTAAATAATTTAAATAATTTTGTACTTCTTTTTCAAGTGCTTCTTGTCCAGCAAGAAAAGCAGCTTGAAAGTCAGGACGAATTGATTTAGAACCAGCAATTCCTAAAATTATTACAGTACATATTTGAATAATCAGTGTAACAACAGGAATAGCGATATTTTGAATTAGATTACCTTTGATTGAAATTCCCAATCAATAATCATTTGCTTTTAAAAATTTTTGTTTTTGATTAGCTTCAAGATTGAATGATTTAATAACTTTAATTCCATTAATATTTTCTTGGCTTTCAAGGTTAATTTGATCCAAACCTTGTTGTTGTTTTTTAAAGTATGGAATTCCTTTAATTGCCACAATTACTGCAACAGCAAGAAGCAGTGGCACCAATACACCCATTGAAATCGAAAATTTTAAGTTTGTCATTAAGGCAAAAATCAAACCACCAATAAAATAGATTGGCCCAAGAATCATGGTTCTTAAGGCTGTTAGAGAACCTTCTTGAATTCTTGCAATATCACTAGTAAATGAGGTTAATAATTTTGAATGTGAGATTTCATTAATTTTTTTAGCGTTTAATCTTTGAACATGATAGAACAAGTTTGCTCTTAAGTTTTTCGCTGCATTAACAGCAATAACGTTAGCAAGTGATGAAGCACCCACACCTAATAGCATTCCCACAAAAAGTGAGACTAAAAAGATGATTGAGACTGAAGTTATTGCTTGATATGGTGAATCATATTGAAGATAAACCACATGAATAATATCAACAGTTATTTTGACATCATGTCCTTCCGAAGCTGCATAAGCTCCAACTTGAGCAATAAGTTGCGCAATTAAGTTAGGGAATAAAAGAAAAATAATAACTTGTCCTATTGTCATTAAGACAGTTAATAGTGAAAGTCATTTATACTTTGTTGAAAGTATTTTTCAAACACGAAACATATTACTCCTTTCTATTTTTATTTTTTGAATTTAAACACTGGTTTTGGTCTTTTTATTAAAACAAAATCAGTAATTTGATTTTTTTGATTTTTTTGATTTTGAATATAGTTTGTAATTAATTTGTGAATAAAGTATATAGGTATAATTATTGCAATTAATCCATATGCATAACCATTTAGTGTTGAGTATTTAGCAAATTCTGGCAATAAATTAAATACAGTTGCGATTGGTGTTACATAAGTTACTAATAACAAGAAGAAAATTGAAAAGATTACCGAAGCATACACTTTTCAATAGTAAAGTGGGTTAGAAATAAATACTGACTTGGTTGACATTAAGTTCAAAGTATTAAATGTTGCACCGATTCCAATTACTAAGAAGGCAACTGTTGAACCTGCATTAACAAAACTTTGTGGTTGCATTCCTTCTACATTGCCATATAAAACTCAAGCTGCTCCAAGGTAGTAACCCACTAAAGATAATATTCCAATAAAAATTCCTTGTCAAAGAGTATTTCAACCCATTTGACGTGCAAAGATTGATTCAAATTTTGAATATGGTCTTTGATTCATGTAATTTTCTTTAGTTTCTTGTAAACCTAATGCGATTGCTGGAAAACCATGAGTAAATAAATTAATTCATAATAATTGAGTTGCTGAAAGAATGAAGAATTCAAAACTTGGATCAGCAGCTGAAATTTCATTTATTTTAGTGTTAAATATTGCTCTAAAAATTAAAATTCCAAAGAAAACTAGAACGATTTCTGCAATCGATGTAATCAGTAAGTTTTGAATTACGTTTCGAATTCTTTGATAAATTGATCTACCATTTTCAACAGCGTTAACAACAGTAGCAAAATTATCGTCAACTAAAATTAAATCAGCGGCTTGTTTTGAAACTTCAGTACCGGTAATGCCCATTGCACAACCAATATCACTCGCTTTTAGGGCAGGAGCATCATTAACACCATCTCCTGTCATAGCAACAACTTGATCTTTTTGTTGTCACATTTTAACAATTCGAATTTTATCCTTTGGTGCTACACGAGCAAAAACTGAATATCTTTCAATGTTTTCAAATAATTCATCATCACCTAGAGATTCTAAATCTTTACCAGTAATTGCTAAATCACCGTCTTTATAAATTCCTAAATCTTTTGCAATAGCAATTGCAGTGACAAGATTATCTCCTGTAATCATAACCGGTTTTATTCCTGCTTTTTTACATTTTGCAATTGCTTCTTTAGAACTTTGTCTTGGTGGATCTATCATTGCAACAAGACCTTTAAAATCAAGTGAGTGTTCTAAATTTTGTTCAGTTAACATATCCAGATTTTCAACTTCTTGATCAGTTAATCTTCTGGTTGCGAGTCCTAAAACTCTAAAACCATTTTGAGCTCACATGCTATTAATTTGTTCATACTCTTGAACGTTTTTATCATTAACAAGATTGAAAATCATTTCTGGTGCACCCTTGACAATTAAGAAGTGTTTACCTTCAATGATATTTATGGTTGACATTAATTTTCTGTCACTGTCAAATGGAAATGACTTAACTCTTTGATAATCGTTTTTTAGTTCACTTGCGTGACGTGAAGTAATGTTTTTAACAGCATATAATAAAGCTGTTTCAGTTGGATCACCAACCTCTTCAATTTGTCCATCTTCTTTGAAAGCTAAATTAGCATCAGTACATAAAGCAAACAATGTTGAAAGAATTTTAAACTTATCATTATTTTGGCTTTCAGTCATTTTGCTATTTGTGCTTGCGTCATAATAATCAACAACTGTCATTTTATTTTGAGTTAGTGTTCCGGTTTTATCAGAACAAATAACAGCAGTTGATCCTAATGTTTCAACAGCCATTAATGATTTAACAATTGCTTTTTGTTTTGCCATTGCTCTTACGCTTAAAGAAAGAATAATTGTTGTAAAAGCAACTAATCCTTCAGGAATTGCGGCAACAGCAAGTGAAATTGAGTTAACTAAACTTGAACTTCAAAATGAAGGTTCACTGAATCCACTTTTGTTAGCAATCGCTTGAAAAATGAATTGAATAATTAATGAAACCGCAAATAAGACAATTCCCCCAATTCCAAATATTTTTCCAAGTTTGTTGATTTTTAGTTGCAGTGGTGTTAATTGATTTTCTTGCTCACTCAACATTTTTGAAATCTTACCAATTTCGGTTTGGTTTCCAATTTGAGTTACTAAAACTACTCCCCGTCCATTTGAAACAGCTGAAGAAGAAAATACTTTAAAATCTTGATCAGCTATTGGCAATTCAAAATTGTGTTCAGCTCGGAAATCTTTAGCAGAAGCTACTGATTCACCCGTTAGTGATGATTCAATGCAGAAAAGATTTTGTGAATCTAATAATATTCCGTCTGCTCCCACAATATCACCTGATTCAATAATCATAATGTCGCCAACTACTAAATCCTCAGAATTAATATTTCGCAATTGACCATCACGAATTACTTTTGAAGTCAGGGGTGACATATTTTTTAAAGCCTCGACAGCTTTTTGGGATTTAATTTCTTGAATCATACCAACAATAGCATTTGTCATTACAACAAATAAGATGATGAAGGGTTCGATAAAAGAAACAGTTAAACTTGTGTTTCACACTCAACTTGTGTGAATACCTTCGTAAATAGCTAATCCGAAAGAAATTAAAGTCGCAACAAGCAATAAAATAACCATTAAATCTTTGAATTGTTCAAGGTAAATAACAAATCAACTTTTTGCTTTGGCTTCTTTTAATTTGTTTTTTCCCGCTTCATTTTGCCTAATTTTAACTTCTTCAGAACTTAACCCTTTTGACGAATCGGTGTTTAGTCAATTATCTGAATTATTACTCATATAACCTCCTTGTATATAATTATTTTTAATATTAATAATTAATATTTATATATTTATATTAATTAAAAAATATATTTAAATTTTAGCACTTATAGAAATAATGTAATAGAATAATTATATGAATTTAAAAAATCTAAAATACTTTATTTTTGACTTGGATGGAACATTATTAAACTCACAAAAACAAATAGATCCAAGAACTTTACAAACAATTATCAACTTAAAAAAACAAGGAAAAAAATTCTCAATTAACACTGGAAGAACACCATTTTTATCACTGCAATTTATGGACCAAATCAAACCTGATTTTCCATGTTCATTCTGTAATGGTGCTTTAATTTATGATTGAAAAACAAAAACTTTTATTTCTAAAAATCAAATTGGAATTGAAGATGCAAAAAAAGCTTTCAATGTTTTAATTGAACAAAAAGCAACCACTTTAGTTTATACACAAGACAAAATTTATTACAAAAAATTTATGGATGAAAGTAAATGAATTCAATTCATTCAGAGAACAAACGATTTACTAGAGCCACAATATCGTGGAGAAGTAAAAGAAATTGATCTAAATACTTTCAAATTAGAAGACCATGAAGTTTATAAAATTATCTGTATTACTGATGAAGTTGTTGGTGACTTATCAGTGATTAGAAAAGAACTTGACGCATTAAAAGACTGCTATCCACTGCAATCAAACTCAGCAATTTTAGATATCATTCCAAAAAACATTGATAAGGGTACAGGACTTCAATACTTAGTTGACAATGGCTATGTAAATCTTGATGAAACATGTGTTTTTGGTGATGAAAACAATGATGTGCCAATGTTTAAAGTTGCTAAATATTCAACAGCACTAGGACAAGCACGTGACATCATTAAAGAACAAGTAACATTCGTAACCGAATCAAACGATAACAACGGAATCGGATTGTTCTTAGAAAAAACTGTTTAATTTTTATTCACAACCTTTTTCAAATTCGGAAAAGGTTTTTATTTTGAGAATATAATTTAAATTATTAAAAATTTTTAGGAGAAACTATGAAAATATACTTAGCTAAAAAGCATTCACCTTTTTATACTTTAACAATGGAAGAAATGCTTGTTAAAGATCCAGAACAAACTGATGATATTGTTTATTTTTATCAACATGAAAATGCTGTTATTATTGGAAGAAATCAAAACGTTTATGAAGAAGTAAAAATTGATGAATTAGAAAAAAATAATGTGGAATTATACCGTCGTTTAAGTGGTGGTGGTGCTGTTTATCACGACTTAGGAAATATTAATTTCAGTTTCATCACTAAAAAATCAGAAGGACAAAATTACGAAAAATTCTTACAACCCATTTTAGAATTTTTAAAATCTTTAGGAGTTAATGCTTACTTTAAGGGACGTAATGATTTAGTTATTGATGATTTAAAATTCTCAGGTAATGCTCAATTTATTTGAAAAGATAAAATTGTTCATCACGGAACATTGCTCTTTGATGCAAACCTTGAAAAATTAGGTAATTACTTAATTCCTTCAAAATTAAAAATGCAATCAAAAGGTATTAAAAGTGCAAGACAAAGAGTAACAAACATCAACGATACACTGCCTAATAAAATGTCAGTTAATCATTTTATTAACGGTCTTATTGGTTTCTTTGAAAAAAAATATGATTCAAAATTAGAAGAATTGCCTTCAAAATATGATCAAGAAATCAAAAAACTTGCTGAATATAAAAAATCAAAAGACTGAATTTTTAAAAAACAATTCCCATTCTCAGTAACTAATGAAGCAAAATATGATTCAGGAATTTTAAAAGTTAAATATTCAGTTAAAGAAAATCGCTTTGAAAATATTGTATTTGAAGGAGATTTTTTAGCTTTAACTGATCATGATGTTGTAAGAGATGCTTTAATTGGTAGCGAATATGATAAAAAAGAAACTACTAAAATTCTTGAAAAATTTGAAAATTTAAAAGAAATGTTTGGTGGTTTAACAATAGGAGAAATTGTTTTAACAATTTATGGAGAATAGAAAAATATTTAATATTTTTGGTGAACAAATTTATGCTTATTATGAACAAAGCAATAATAAAAAGAAAGTTTTGTTTATTCATGGATTTAACTCAACGTGATTAATGTGACGCGACTTCATCAAATATCCAAGAGACTATGACATAGCAATGTTAGATTTACCTGGTTGCGGTAAATCTACACACCACTATCAAATTTCGATTGAGTACTATCAAAAAGTAGTCGCTGAGTTTGTAAAACAAATTGGTTACGAAGGTTGCTTGGTTGTTACTCATAGTTTAGGTGCAGCAAGTGGTTTATATCTTGTTAACGAAAATCTTGCCAAATATGCGATTTTAACATCACCATTTAACTATGTATCTGACTTTTTTTCAGCGGGATGGTTATATCACTTTATGTATGATGTCAAAAAACCTATTCCAATGCCTAGAATGAATTTAAAAGCAATGACACCTCAAGCTAAAAATATTTTGTTTGAAACTTGCCGCGTAATGCTTAAAAAATACCGTTTTACACACTTAGCCTTAGATCAAATTTTAAATTATGACTATACATCAACAACAATTAAAGAGCTTTATTTAAAGACAAATAAATACGAGATGTGATCTGGTTTAGATGATGCTTACATCATGATTGATGATTTAAGAAAAATTTCCAAAGATGAAAATATTAAACTAATTGAATTTGCAAATGTTAATCACGGTTTTTGAAGACAAATTGATGCTATGCAAATTCAGCTTTGTTTAAAATTAATTCAAGAAAAAGTTAATGAATTAACTTCAGAATAATTAACCTCGCTTCGGCGAGATTTTTTATTCTTTTTATACTTCATTAGAAAATAAAAAAAGTCAAATTATTACTCATTATCAGTAATAATTTGACTTTAAAGACTTATTTTAAATATTGTTTTAAGTCTTCAACTTTATCTAGTTTTTCTCAACTAAAATTCTGATCTTTACGTCCAAAATGACCAAATGTTGCACTAGGTTCGTACTTGGCATTTTTTAAATCTAAAGTTTTAATGATTCCGTTTGTGGATAAATCAAAATGTTTATTAATAATATTAACAAATTCTTCATCACTTAATTTTGAAGTATTAAAGGAATTAACAAAAATTGACTGAGGATGAGGAAGACCAATTGCAAAAGAAAGTTGCAATTCAAATTCTTTTGCTAATCCTGCGGCAACAATATTTTTGGCAACATATCTTGCCATGTAAGCTGCTGAACGATCAATTTTTGTGTAATCCTTTCCTGAAAAAGCTCCACCACCGTGATGAGCTTTTCCACCATATGTGTCCACAATAATTTTTCTTCCAGTTAACCCTGTATCTCCGATTGGACCACCGATTACAAAACGTCCTGTTGGATTAAATAAAAATTCATAGTCATTATTTAAGTTAAATTGACTTAAAACATAATCTACAACTTTTTCTTTAACATCTTTTTTAAATTTAATTAAGTCAGTATCTTCACGGTGTTGAATAGACATTAAAATTTTATCCACAGTAATTTTGTTATCTTCATAAACAACGGTAACTTGGCTTTTCATATCACTTTTTGCATGTTTTAATTTATTTTCACGACGTAGTAACTCAGCTCTCTTAACTAACTCATGAGCTAAAACAATACTTAAAGGCATATAAACATCTGTTTCATCACATGCATAACCAAAAATAATTCCTTGGTCTCCTGCCCCTATTAACTCTGAATCTTTTTTATCAACTCCCATTGAAATATCTGGACTTTGTGAGTTAATTGCACTAATAATTGAAAAATCATTTTCACTATAACCTAGTTTTTTAACAACTTTTCAGGCAATAGAAACTAAGTCCACATATGTCTTTGTTGTAATTTCTCCCCCAATAACAATTAAACGGTTGGTAGCAAATACTTCGCAAGCTACCCTTGCATCTTTATCTTTTGCTAAAATAGCATCTAAAACTGCATCAGAAATTTGGTCACACATCTTATCTGGATGTCCTGCACCAACACTTTCTGAAGTAAAATATCTTTTCATAAATAAAACTCTCCTAATTTGCATTAAGAGAGTTGCTTAAATAAGGAATAAACATGTTAGGTTTAAACCCCTAGCTATCCACCTTGCATTATGTAGGTTGGCATGCTTCTTAGCAGCTAAGCTCAGCAACTCTCTATGTTTGTGTATAAAAATATTATAAAACAAAGAGTTGAAAAGTTAAGCCTTTAAATAAACATTTTTTCAAGTAAAGCTTTTTTGATTGCTTCTTGCTTTTCTTTTTTTGATTCATAAAGCTGAATCAATCTATCAAGTTTTTGGAAGAATGAACCAATTTTTTGCTGCTCGGATAGCGAAGGGAATTTTATATCAATAAAGCAAAAATCTTTGTAGTATAAATGTGGTATTGTTGTCCCTAAAATAAATCGACTAAAATTTATTAATCCAATAATTTCTTTCAAGAAATAAATATCGGATTTTTTTGGTAATATCGCAATCATTGTTCCAAGTATATTAGTTTTTCCGGGTAATACTCTAGTTCTACCAGCTCCAGCACCATCTTTTATGAATGAAATATATTTTGTATCACTAATAGACGAATCATAAAATCCTATTTTTTCATTAGCATCATAAACAGGTACAGAAGATTTAAAAGAAAGTTTTTCTTTTATTAGTGTGGAAGACACATAAAAAGCATTTTCATCTATATTGCTTTTCTTTCATTCTTCATTAAATCCCTTAAATCTTATTTCTGGGATTTTTTTATTATTTTCAGGAAACATTTTTTTCAGTAAAAAATTCTTTACTGACCGCATTTTCTCAGTCTTTTGTTCAGTGTTTTTGAGTAAAATATCAATATTTTGAAATAGTGAACCAATTTTTTGTTGTTCTTTTTCAATTGGATAGAAAAATTTAAAATCTTTTATTTCTGACGAACTGGTTTTTTTACCTTGTCTTATTCCATAAGTTATTGATTTTAATGACTTAATAAAATCTTCACTCATAAAGAAATATTT
>NZ_JAFFTD010000001.1:180000-373938 GCF_016924775.1 [Mycoplasma] gypis | reverse complement strand
TAATAACTATGTTATTAAGTGGTATAATTGACATATTATGCAAATTGGGGGTTTTTGTGAACGAAAATAAAAATATTCAAGAAATAATTAATCATTTAAAAACAAACGGTTTTGTTTTTCAAAACTCAGAAATCTATGGAGGACTTGTTAATACATGAGACTATGGTCCTTTAGCAACTACAATGATGTCAGTGATTAAAAACAAATGAATTAATTACTTCATTACACAAGAAGAAAATAATTTCCAAATTGATTCAAAAATTTTAATGAATCCAATGGTTTGAAAAGCGAGTGGTCATTTAGACAATTTTAGTGATTTCTTAATTGAAAATAAATTAAATCAAAAACGTTATCGTGCTGATCACATTATTAAAGATTTATTTCCAGAAATGGACGTTGAAAAAATGTCTCGTGAAGAAATGGAAACAATTATCAAAGAAAAAGTAACAGTTTATGATAATCAAAAATGTGAATGAAATAATATTCGTTCATTTAATCTGATGTTTAAAACTCAAGCTGGAGTTATTGAAGATTCTTCAAGTGCAATTTATTTAAGACCAGAAACAGCACAAGGTATCTTTGTAAACTTTAAAAATGTTTTAAGAACAATGCGTCCAAAATTACCTTTTGGAATAGGTCAAATCGGAAAAAGCTTCCGTAATGAAATAACACCACGTGATTTCATTTTTAGAACAAGAGAATTTGAACAAATGGAGCTTGAATTTTTCTGTCATGAAGAAGATGATGAAAAATTCTATAATTACTACATCAACAAATGTAAAGATTTTGTTCTTTCAGTCGGAATCAAAGAAAAGTCAATCAGAATTAGACCACATGAAAAAGAAGAATTAAGTCACTATTCAAAAGGAACAAGTGATATTGAATTTATGTTTCCATTTGGATGAGGTGAATTGATGGGGATTGCAAATCGTGGAAATTATGATTTAACACAACACATCAACACATCTGGTGAAAATCTTTATTACATCAATGATGATGGTTCAAAAACAATTCCTTTTGTTATTGAACCTTCGATTGGTTTAGATCGTTTATTATTAGCAATTTTGGTTGATGCTTATGATGTTGATAAAGTTGAAAACGAAGATAGAGTTGTTTTAAGAACAAGCTTTGAACTTTCACCTTATCAAGTATGTGTTATGCCATTAGTTAATAAACTAAGTGAACAAACTAAAGAAGTTTATCAACAATTAAAAAAATCTGGTCTAAGAACAACATGAGAACAATCTGGTTCAATCGGAAAAAGATATCGTCGCCAAGATGCAATTGGAACTTATTTCTCAGTAACATACGATTATGATTCAATCGAAGATCAAAAAGTTACTGTTAGAAATCGTGACACAATGCAACAAGACAGAGTCTTAATTAAAGATTTAGAAAATTACTTTAAAGAATATGCAACAAGAAAATAATATATGACAAAAAGTTTTAGAAAAAATTAATATTGTTGATGTTATTTCAGAATTTGTTAATTTAAAAAAATCTGGAGCAAACTATGTAGGTTCTTGTCCGTTTCACAGTGAAAAAACTGCTTCTTTTACTGTTAGTGAACAAAAACAAATTTTTAAGTGCTTTGGATGTCAAAAATCAGGTAATGCAATTAAATTTTTAGAGCTTAAAGAAAATATAACCCCTTTTGAAGCTTTAAATAAACTTGCTAAAAAAACAAATATTGATACTTCTTTTTATAATCAATATCACTCATCAGTTTCACAAGAAGCAGTTGAGTTGTATGAAATTAATAAAGAAATTCTTAATTTTTTTCAATATCAATATTTTAAAAATAAGCGTTTAAATAATTCAAATTTACTTGCAATTATCTCAAAAAGAAAAATCGAAAGCAGTGAAGAAGATTTAGGTATTGTTAATCACTTCAATATTGGTTATGCACCAAAAGATGAAAAAATTTATGACTATTTAATCTCTAAGCATTTTTTAAGTGAAAACATTTCTAAAGCTTCCATTGTGTCTTCAGTTAGTCAAGATATTAATTTTTTCAATGATCGTTTAATGTTTCCGATTTATGATAAAGATCTAAATTGTGTAGGATTCAGTGGACGTTCATTGGTTTCTGATGAAAACGTCAAGTATTTAAATACTTCAGAAAACGCAGTTTTTAAAAAAAATTCATTATTTTTTAATTGGCAAAATGTTAAAAATAATTTAGCAATTGATAAAGAAATTTACCTAGTTGAAGGACAATTTGACGTTATTGCTCTTTATAGAATAAAAATTATTAACGCTTTGGCAATCATGGGAACATCATTAACTACAAATCATTTAGAAATGATACGTGGTTGTACAATTAATTTATTTTTTGATGGCGACAGAGCTGGAAAAGAAGCAACTGTTAAGAATTTAAAAGTTATTTTAAGCTCAAAAAAACGTTTTGGATTGAATGTTAACATTATAAAAAATGATACAGGTAAAGATCCTGATGAATTATATTTCAGTCAGGAAAATGGTAATGCCTTAAAAAGAGTAATTAATTATAAAATTTCTTATCTAGATTTTATTTATGATTATTGTTTTGGAAATGTTGATGCCAATGCATCACTTGAAGCTAAAAAACAAGCTCTATTTGCTTTTGAAAGTTTCAAACAATTTCTTTCGGATACTGATTTTAGTTTATTAAAAGAAAAGATTTCTGTCGAAAAGAAGGTTTCAACTGAAGCGCTTGAAAAGATTGAAAAAGAGCAAACATTTAACAATGCAATAAATGTTTCGAATGAACATTACCTTAATTTTAATAACAATCGTCAATTTGTTAAACGCGATAAAGAAAATAAATACAATTTATCATTTGACAAAATTATTTTAGGTAAAAAAGCCTATGAAGGTATGGTGATTAAAGCTTGTTTAAAACAACCTTACTTAATTCAATCCTTGAAAAACCGCCTAAAATCAAAAAATAAATTTTTAGAATACACATTTACTAATAAATTTTCACAAAGTGATTATTCTAGAATTATTAAGATATTGACTGACTATGTGATTGAAAATAATATCGTTGATGGGAGTCTAAATTTAAGAGATATTATTTTAAAAGATCTAAAAACTGATGAAGAAGAAAAGAAAAATCTTTTAAATAAATTAGATGCTTTAGATGCCGCAATCATGATAGGAACTGATAATATCAGTGAAATCAATACAGTTGAGCAACTTGAAGAGATTCTTAAATTGATTCAAAAAAATTAAAAGGAGTTATATGACTTTAAAAAAAGAAGAACAAAAAAGTATTAATGACCTAATTGAAGGTTTAAAAACTGAGTTAGCTCAAAAACAAAAAAGCAACAAAAAAGCACTTTTAAATAGTGGTGATGTTTATAACTTTTTAGAAAAACATAAATTATATTTAGAAGAAGATGAAGCTTTAGAAGTTTTTGAAAAATTAGGAAATCTTGGACTTCTTCAAGATGAAGACCAAGAAGAATTAAACGAAGAAATTAGTCAAGAAGATATCGAAGAACTTCAATTGGAAACAAAAAAAGCTAAAAAATCATCAAAAAAATCAAAAGATAATCTAGAACTAGATGATGAAGATGAATTTTTAGATCTTGATGAAGATGAAGATGTTTCAGAAGAATTAGATCTTGATGAATTTCATGACGATAGTACTAAAAAAGTTGACAGCGATGAAATAATCACTGATGAAGATGAAGAAGAATATGATGAAGATGTAGCAAAATACTCAAACTCAGATAACTCAACCCATTTTGAAGAAGATGAAGAAAATATTGAAGATTTATTAAAAGATTACGAAGATGATATTTATGATGAAGGTTCAGAATATGACGATGATGCCTTATCGAATAACCTTTCAGAAACAAATGATATTGTTAAGTGATACATGCGTTGAATCGGAAAATACGGTCAACTTTTAACTCCTTTAGAAGAAAAGAAATTAGCAGAACAAATGGTAAAAGGTAAAGAAATTGGTAATAAGAGAATGTGAAAAAAAGCTCGTGATCAATTAGTTAACCGTAACCTTCGTTTAGTTATTAATAATGCAAAAAAATATAAAAATCGTGGACTTTCTTTCATTGATTTAATAAGTGAAGGTAATGCCGGAATCTTAAAAGCAGTTGATAAATATGACCACACAAAAGGTTTTAAATTTTCAACTTACGCAACATGATGAATTAGACAAGCGATTACTCGTGCAGTTGCCGATCAAGCCAGAACAATCCGTGTTCCAGTGCACATGGTTGAAACAATTAATAAAATTATCAAAATTGAACGTGAATTACAACAAGAGAGTGGAAATACACCAACTGATGAAGAAATTGCAAAACGTTACGGACCTGATATGGATGCTGAAAAAGTTAGATATATCAGAAAAATTAATATCGATCCAATTTCTTTAGATAAATCAATCGGTAAGGAAGAAAACTCAAGTTTTAGTGATTTTGTTAAGGATGAAAGCGTAATTAGTCCTGTTGACTACTCAGCTAAAGAAGAATTAGCGGAAATTATTCATGACATGATTGAAAACCATCTAGACGAAAATGATAAAATTTTAATTCGAAAACGTTATGGTGTTGGAAAAGATGAAAACGGTGAACCATATAAAGTTCATACTCTTGAAGAAATTGCTGCTGAACGGGGAATTTCAAAAGAAAGAGTTCGTCAAATCGAATCAAAAATTTTAAGAAAATTAAAACATCCACAAAAACGCAAAAAATTAAAGGATTTTTATAACACTGAAAGTGAATAAAATGTTAATTAAAGAATTTATTAAAAATTTGCAAAGTGATATTGATTTATCAAAAGCAGAACCATGAGATCCAGTTGGGTTTTCAATCCCGCTAAGGGGTTTAAAAAAACTTAAAAATGTTTTGGTTTGCTTAGATATCACACAAAAAGTGGTGGATGAAGCAATAACAAAAAATGTTAATTTAATTATTAGCCACCATCCATTTATTTTTTATGGTAAAGATAAAGATTTTGAATTAACTCCATATAAGCAAAAACTTTATGAACAACTAAAAAAATATAAAATCAATACTTTTAGTTTTCATACTGCTTTTGATAAAAGTAATTTCTTTAGTGCTAAAGGAATTGCACAAATGTTAGGTTTTAAACCCACAAATGAAGATCAACAATTATCCGAGTTTGCTTTGAAGTGTGATTTTAAAAAACAAGCAATTGGCAATATCTTTAATTTACTAAGAATGAATGGAATTAAAAATCTCCAAACTAATATTATTGATACACAAAAACAAGTTTCAAATGCAATAATTTTTCCAGGTTCTGGATATTTTGGGGAATTAATTAAACTTAAAAATGAAACTGACTTTTTTATCACTAGCGATGCAAAATGAAGTGATCTAGTTGCTTATAGTGAAGAAAAAGTTAGCGTCATTAATGTTAGTCATTCCCTTGAAAAAGGTTTCATTTATTCAATGCAAAAAATTTGTGAAAAATATTTAGATAAAAATAATTTATACATCGTTTGACCCGAAGATTTAATCTGAAATATTGATTAAACCTTGGGGTTTTTTTGTAAAATGCAAATCTCAAGTATAATAAAATAATGATTAAAAAAATTAAGAGATATTGAAAACAAGAAATTGAATATAAACCAAATAATTCATTAGAAAAATTAAGTTTTATTGTTTGAAGTGTACGTCAAGTTCCTTCTAAATTTTCAAAAGAAAGAAAAAGACTTAGAATTTTACAATTTTGCTATGCTACTATTATTTCTTTTGCTTGTTTAATTTCGGCATTTTCATTAATTAATCCTTCGAGCAGTTTCGCAAAAACATACGAAACTATTGAAGAAATTTCGCAAATATTTACTTTTTTCGTTTTTATCATTGATTATGTTTTACACTATATTACTTTTAAATATCGTGAAAATAATCATAAAAACAGTCGTTTTAAAAACGTTTTTGGTTTCCCTACTTCATTTTTAGGACTTATCATTTTAATTTGTATTTTCGGTTCTGTTCATGTTATACGTTATTTTGGAGCAACTGAGCAAAGTTTAAACGGTTTTAAATTTTTTAAATCTTTAAACGTTGCAAGATTCGTACGTTTTTTCTTTATATTATCAATTTTTGCTCCCTTTGGGATTATTATTGAAGTTTTTAAAAAGCAAAAACAAGTATTGATTGCTGTATTTTTAATGATTATTATCTTAATTTTAATTTTTTCACTAGTTATTTGAAACAATGAAACTAACTATTTAACTGAAATTCAACATAATTGAATTAAAGAACATCCAGACATTGCTGATTATGAAAAAAATGCAGATTATTTAGCACTTTCAAAAGGATATGTAAAAAGCTTTTTTGATGCATTTTACTTTATGACAATTACTCTTACTACAATTGGATATGGTGATATTGTTCCTCATGCACCTGAAACAAAAGCTATTGTTATTGCTATCGCCTTAATGGGGATTGCAATCATTGCAATTCCTTCAGGGATTGTTGCTGGAGCTTTCTTAACTGATATGCAAAGACATTTTAATAATAAAAAAGGAGTTAAAAATGATTAAATTAGGAAGCCACATTTCTTTTAAGTCACCTAATTATTTAGTTGATGCATGTAAAGAATCCATCGCTAACAAAGCTAACACAATGATGATTTATTTAGGTGCTCCACAAACCTCAAAAAGAGTTAAAAAAGAATTATTTAAATTAAAAGAATATCAACAAGATTTTCAAGATATCATCAAACCTGAAGATATTATTGTTCATGCCCCTTATATTGTTAATCCTTCAAATCCTGAAAAAGCAACATTTGCAATTAATTTTTTAGTTGAAGAAATTGAACGAATGAACTATATAGGTGCAAAATATTTAGTTTTACATCCAGGTGCATACACTAAATTTACTAAAGAAGAATCTCTTGAACAATTGATTAAATCTTTAAAAATGATTTTACAAATGACTAAAGATGTTGTTATTTGTCTAGAAACAATGTCAGGAAAAGGTACTGAAGTTTTTACTAATTTTCAAGATATGAAATATGTTTTAGATGCTTTAAACGATTTGCGTATTCAAATGTGCCTTGATACTTGTCATATTTGAGACGCTGGCTACAACATTAAAGAATATGAAAACTTTAAACAAGAACTAAAAGACTTTGATTTATTAAAATACATCAAAGTTATCCATCTAAATGATTCATTAAATGATTTAAATTCTCATAAAGATCGCCACGCTAACATTGATAAGGGATTTATTGGTTTAAAAACTCTACAAAAATTTGTTTTTGATCCAGATTTTGATGATATTTGCATCATCTTAGAAACCCCATGAACTGATCAAGGTCCAATTTATGATCAAGAAATTCAGTTACTGCTTGATCGTTAATTATTGAATATTTAAAATTGTGATAATATATTAAGTATGAAATTTATAGACGAAGCAAAAATTTGAATTAAAGCTGGTAACGGCGGAAATGGTTTAATTTCTTTCCGTCGTGAAGCTCACGTGGACCGTGGTGGACCTGATGGTGGTGACGGTGGAAAAGGTGGAGATATTTATTTTGTTGGTGACAGCGGAACAAATACTCTCTTAAATTTTCACTATCGTAATAAAATTAGCGCCGAAGATGGCGAAAATGGAAAAAGAAAAAATGCCTACGGTCGTAACGGAAAAGATACATATGTAAAAGTTCCTTTAGGAACCGTAGTATTCAATAAAAATGAATTAGTTGTTGATATCATTGAAGAAAAACCTTATCTGATTGCAAAAGGTGGACGTGGTGGACGTGGTAATGTTAAATTTAAAACCAGTTCTAATACCGCTCCAAGAATGTCAGAAAATGGTGAACAAACTAAAATTTTAGAATTGAATTTAAATCTTAAAGTTTTAGCTGATGTTGGTTTAGTTGGAAAACCTAGTGCCGGAAAAAGTACATTACTTGCTTCGCTATCAAATGCAAAACCTAAAATCGCTGAATATGAATTTACTACTTTAAAACCACAGCTTGGATTAGTAAAATTCCACGAAAATAGCTTTGTAATTACTGATTTACCAGGATTAATTGAAGGAGCAAGTGACGGAAAAGGTTTAGGACATCAATTCCTAAAACACATTGAACGTTGTAAAGTTTTATGTCATGTTATTGACTTTGGTAGCGATAACAAAGATGCAATCAAAGATTTTGAAGAAATTAATAATGAAATTTCAAAATACAATATAAATCTTGAAAAAAGATTCCAGGTTATTGTTGCTAATAAAAGTGATTTAGATGATTTTAATGATAACCTTGAAAAATTCAAACAAAAATATCCAAACTTAACAATTATTGAACATTCATTCTTGGAAGATGAAAAAACTATTCCATTAATTAAAGAAAAACTTTGAAAAGCAATTAAAGAATCAAAAGATTTAATTCTTTCTGAAAAAGTTGAAAAAGAAGTAACCATTACTCTTCCTGAAGATGATTTTGAAGTAGTAAGACTAAATCTAGATCACTTTGAAGTTAAAGGTAAAAAAATTGAAGAAATTTATCAACGTATACCGTTGAATTCTCATGATAATCTGTTAAGATTTAATAGTAAACTTAAAAATCTTGGTGTTTGAGAAGAATTATTCCGCTTAGGTGTAAAACCTGGTGACACAGTTCGTATAGAAGGATACGAGTTTACATGAGATAATGATGAAAATTATTAATAAAAAATATTTAAAAAAATATTTGTAATTTTCTAAAATGATGTTATAATATTAAAGCAATTTAAAAAGCAATGGTATGGAGAAGTAGCTCAGCTTGGTAGAGCACTTGACTTGGGCTCAAGCGGTCGCAGGTTCGAATCCTGTCTTCTTCACCATTTGTATGGGGGGGTAGCTCACCTGGCTAGAGCGCCTGCCTTGCACGCAGGAGGTAGAGGGTTCGACTCCCTTCCTCTCCACCATTATGGCTCTGTAGCTCAGTTGGTTAGAGCGTCCGGTTCATACCCGGAAGGTCAAGAGTTCGACTCTCTTCGGAGCCACCAAACGGAACATCCCAACAAAGGATTTGGACCTATAGCTCAGTTGGTTAGAGCAACCGGCTCATAACCGGTCGGTCGCAGGTTCGAGTCCTGCTGGGTCCACCAATGGGCAATTACCCAAGAGGCTGAAGGGAGCAGTCTTGAAAACTGCCAGGGGCTTCACGGCCCGCGGGGGTTCAAATCCCTCATTGCCCGCCATTTATTCGCAAGTAAGTTAATAGCTTCAAGCGGATGCCTTACATAGCGGAGTGGAGCAGTCGGCAGCTCGTTGGGCTCATAACCCAAAGGTCATAGGTTCAAGTCCTATCTCCGCAACCAAATATGGTCCAGTGGTAAAGTGGTTTAATACGTCTCCCTGTCACGGAGAAGATCGCGGGTTCAATTCCCGTCTGGACCGCCATTGTGGCTCTGTAGCTCAGTTGGTAGAGCAACGGACTGAAGCTCCGTGTGTCGCTGGTTCGATTCCTGCCGGAGCCACCATATCAAGCTGATCGAAATGACAACATCCTATCAAGGATGTTTTTTTCTATTTTTGCAAAAAAAATTAACCTAAAGGTATAAAAAATGCGAATTTTTAAAAAAAATTTAATTTTTTCATTGACTTATTATAAAAAGATAATATTTTATGTTTGTGGACAAAAAATCCACAACTAAAAAAAATAATAAAAATTTTAAATCTTTGTTGTGAAATTTCTTTAAATAGTACTCTTTTTTGATGAAAAATATTGTATTTATTAAAAAAATATTTTCAAATATGAAAAAAGAAAGGAATTTTCCTATGGAGAAAACATCAGGAAACACTTTAAAAGACAAAAAGCAATTTGTCAGAGAAAAATGTGCAAAATATAAGATGAACCATCACAGCGAAATAATGAAAAACGCTAGCAACAGAGATAAGAAAAATCTGATGATATTTGATCATTTTTTTAGAACTTTAAACGATGTTGAACAATATATATTCTTATATGATTTTTGGGATATCGATAATGAAAAAGAATGGTTCTTGAAATATTGTTCAAAAAGCACATATTACAGACGTGTAAAAATCGTTGTTGACAGATTTATTAAATTTTTCTGTAATGATTAATATTCCCTTATCGCAAGAAGCAAAAAATTATTTACATTCAAGAGTGTATAAGGAAAATAAAAATATAAAAATTTCTTCATCAAAAAAATCTGATTTATTATCAAAACATGATCTAATAAATTTTGACATTGTTCAAAACATGACGGATGGAAAATTATATTTTGAGGTTAATTATTATAATTCCTTCGCCAGAAATTTTTTACTCGTTATCATTATAAATGGCGATCCCTTGCCTGTTTATGAATCGAGAAGTGTATTAAATAAAATTAAATTTTATTCAGGACAAAAAATTGATGCTAAAAAAACAATCAATAACTATAAAATAACGGTTTTAAACACAATTTCGTTCAACTTGTATTCAAAAAATAATCTAAAAACCGAGCTTTTATGAAAAGTTGATGTTGATTTTTTACAAGAAGAGCTTAAAAAAGATTTTATTGTGCCAGAAGAAGGAATGTACTTTGAAATTCCTAAAAAAATTTCATTGCATTTAAATCCTTCTAATTATGAAATAACAAATTCAGATAGTTTTAATGAAAATTATCACGAAGAGATCAAAATTCAATATGCACGAATTGGCTTCATCCCTACAAAACTTAGTCAAATACAGCATAATAAAACGATATTTTTTTTAACTGGACAAGTAATTTCCGATCAGCAATTTATTAAAAAAATAACACCTGGAGAAATAAATAATTTAAATATTAAAACTATTTTATTACCCAACTTAGAAAATGAAAAAGTTGAGGTTGGTTTTAACCCTATTTTTAGCAATCAAAAAATCAATAATGAACCTGTTATTGGCGAAATAGTGATTTTAAGCGACACTTTTTATGATTATTATAGTGAAAAAACAAAATTGGGAATAAATTCCAATAGCAAACAAGGTTATGTTATTCCATATAATTTCAGAGGTGACATATTAATTTCAACAATAATAAATCTTGATAATTTTTTACATACAAATATTATTTTGTCATACCGTCAAAATTTTTCAAAACCACTTTTAAATGAAGATTATGGATATATAAATCTTAAAATTGAAGAAGATATCGAAAGTAATAATGCTATGAATTGATTAAAAATAAAAAACGCAGATTTTTATTTAATTTACAAAGAAGAACTTACTCTTGATACACTTGTAGAGCTTAGTAAAAAGTATTTAAGAAGTGACCCTGAAGACGAAATTAATTAAAAATAAAAGAAATATTGCAGCTTTTATTGTGACTATTGTTATTGCTGCAATTGTTGCAACGGGGTTATACGCATTTTTACCTTGAAACAAAGTCAAAACCGTTAAAAAAATTGATGATTCTAAAACACAAATATCTCCCAAAAAACCAAAAACACCGGAAAAAAGTTCAGATTTAATCACGTCAGAAAATATTTTCCCTAGTGTGCAAATTAGTGATTATTATTCATTAATTCGTGTCGAAAATAACGTTCCTGTTATTAATAATGACATGATTGCTTACATCATACAAGATATAATTAAACGCTTGTCAGTTAATTATGGTGACATAGACGTTGGGTATTTTCAACCGACAAAACAACAATTGGAAATAAAATTTATATGAAAATTTGAAGGTACAAAAGTTTTAAAAAATTATTCTTTTAAAATTACTTATGAAGTATAATTTCACTTATGCAAACAGAAATCGAAACAAAAGTTGTTGCTGAATTATCGAAAATGACAAAAAATAAAGTTCATGCAACATCATTAATCCAAAATCTTGGAATTGACTCACTTGATTTAATTCAAGCAGTCACAAAATTAGAAAAAGAATACAATATTTTCTTTACAGATGAAGAATTATTAAGTATTAAAACCGTTTCAGATATTACAACAAAGATAATAGATAAAAAGTCACGTTAAAAGCGTGGCTTTTTCAAAAAACTTTTCAAAATTAGCACTCTTTTATTTTTTGTGCTAAAATTGATAATATGAGTACAAATAAAAAACGTGATTATTATGAAGTTCTTGAGATAAACAAGAACGCAACCGAAAAAGAAATTAAATCAGCATATCGTAAGTTAGCGATGAAATATCATCCCGACCGTAACAAAGAAGCTGATGCTGAAGAAAAATTCAAAGAAGTAACTGAAGCATATGAAATTTTAAGCGATCCTGACAAAAGAGCACAGTATGATAAATTTGGTCACCAAGCTTTTGATCAAATGGGTGGTGCTGGTTTCGGTAATGCTGCTGATATTTTTAAACAATTTTTTGGCGGTTTTTCAAAAGGTTTCGATGAATTTAATGGTTTTGGTGATTTCTTTGGTTTCGGTTCAAGACAAGAAAGTCAAAATCAAGGTGCAGATTTAGAACAAGAATTAAGAATTTCATTTATGGATGCTTTATTCGGTTTAAAAACTGAAATTAAAGTTAATAAAATTGAAATTTGTAAACAATGTAAAGGAAAAGGAGCTGAAAAAGAAGAGGATTTCAAAACTTGTTCAACTTGTGATGGTTCAGGAAAAACCCATTCTTCACTATTCGGTCTTTTCCAAAGTGTTACAGCTTGTCCTGATTGTTCCGGAACTGGTAAAAAAATTCAAAAACACTGCTCAGTATGTAAAGGTAATGGTTCACTCAAAAATACTGAAAAGAAAGAAATTGAAATTCCAGCAGGTATCCAAAGTGGACAAATTTTAGTTCTTGAAGGTTATGGAATTCCATCTAAAAATGGCGGAAAAAGTGGAAATTTACGAATTTATATCACTGTTCAAAGCCATAAATACTATCGTCGTATTGAAAATGACTTGATTTTAGAACTTCCTTTATCAATTAAATCAATTATTGCCGGCGAAACAATTATGGTACCAACTCCATATGGTCCAAAAGAATTAAAAATACCAAAAACAACTCAAGATAACGACACCTTTATTATTAAAGATGCAGGAATAAAATTCTTAAATCAAGATAAATATGGAAAAATGATTGTTAAAGTAAAAACTTTTATTCCGACAATGAGCGAAAGCGAAAGAAAAAAACTTATTGAAATTCTTGAAAATAATAAAGATAATACTTATGAAAAATGAAGTAAGGATGTTAATAAAAAATAATTATGATGCGTTTTATTGTTGATAAAAAAATAAACGAAAATTATTTTGAACTTTCAGAACAAACTATTCATCACCTTAAAGTTGCACGTCAATTTAATAAAAACTTTATTTGTGTTTTTGAAGAAGAATTCTACGAATGCCGCTATGAAGATAAAAAAGCATTTATTATTAATAAATTAGATTTAAATCATGAATTTAAAAATCGTGTCGCTTTAGCGGTTCCCTTAATTACATGAAAAAATTTTGAATTAGTCTTACAAAAAGCTACTGAAATGGGTGTTACTGATTTTTATCCTTTTGTAAGTCAATATTCAGAGCTGAAAATGGAAGAATATAATCGGAAAATTGATCGTTTTGAAAAAATAATTTTCGAAGCGAGCCAACAATCTTTCAGAAATAAACAACCAATACTTCACAATTGCGAAAATTTTGATAAAATATTAACACTAGAATTTAAAAATAAATATCTAGCTCACGAAAAATCTAGCGCAACAAATGAATTATTATATCCGAGTGATAGTTTATTTGTGATTGGTCCCGAAGGTGGCTTTAGCGATAATGAAGTTTCCTTAGCGCAAAAAAATAATTTTAATATTATTAAGCTTACAAAAACAATTTTAAGAGCTGAAACAGCATGTTTATATGTTATTGCAAGAATTCAAGAAATTTTATAGACATTTTCTTTTTTTCTGTTATAATGTTTAAGCATTATTTAATTAATTTATTAAATACAATCTATGAAAAGGAAAGCACATGCGTCAAACAACAATCGTTAAACACCTTGAAGTTGATAAAAAATGATACATTATTGATGCAAAAGACCAAGTTTTAGGACGTCTAAGCGCACAAGTTGCATCGATACTAAGAGGTAAAAACAAACCAACATTTACTCCAAACGTTGACATGGGAGATAATGTTATTATTATTAATGCTGAAAAAGTTTTATTAACTGCTAAAAAAGAAGAAGATAAAATGTACTACAGTTATTCAGGATATCCTGGAGGACTAAAAGAAATTAACGCTAAAAACTTAAGAGCTAAAAAACCTGCTGCATTAGTTGAAAAAGCTGTTAAAGGTATGTTACCACACACAAAATTAGGTAGAAAACAATTCAACAACCTATATGTTTATGCAGGAAGCGATCACCCACACGAAGCACAACAACCACAAATGTTAGAGGTTAAATAATTATGGCAGATGTTAGATACTACGGATTAGGACGTCGTAAAAGTTCAGTAGCAAGAGTTTACTTATTACCAGGAACAGGAAAATTCCTAATCAACTCAAAAGAATCAAAAGAATACTTAAATAGCGACATTTTATTAAAAGATGCTCTACAACCTTTTGGTTTAACTGACACAGTTAATAAATTTGATGTTGTTGCCAATGTTAATGGTGGTGGATTAAGTGGGCAAGCAGGAGCAATCAGACTAGGTATTGCAAGAGCTTTATTAGAAGTTAATTCAGAATACCGTTCAGCACTAAAAGAAGCAGGAATGTTAACACGTGACGCTAGAGTTAAAGAACGTAAAAAATTCGGTTTACGTAAAGCGCGTCGTGCAAGACAATTCTCAAAACGTTAATATTTTTAAGAAAGTATGTTATACTTTCTTAGTAATGCGAGCGTAGCTCAGCTGGTTAGAGCACACGACTGATAATCGTGAGGTCGATGGTTCAAGTCCATTCGTTCGCACCATTTCAAGAAATTGACCAGAAGGAACCGCAAGGTTCTTTTTTATTATCTCTTTTAAAGAAAAAAATAAAAACCAACATATAACAGTTGGTTAGTAATTGTTTTTAATTCTTTGGAAATTTATTTCATTTTTACGAAAGAAACTTTCAATAATAACTTCTTCATTGATATCAAGAATTTTTGCAAGTCCTAAATATAGTTCAAAAACTTCTTTTAGCAATGCTTTTGAATCACTAGAAAATAATTGTCCTGCTTTTTCAAAAACAACTGCTAGTTGCTTGCTAAAAGTATTAGCAACAACTTTAGGATTAAATTCTTCACCACATAAACCGAAACCAATACTTAAAGAAGAAAGGAAGTGAATTCCATCAGCATATTCTTCTAAAACTTTTGCTTTATCGATATTTTTGTTCATTTTTCAGTATTTAAATTCTTGCACTTCATTTGCAAATTCTGAAATTTCCACAATTAAAGCAATAATTTTTTTGGTTTGCAAGTTGCTTTCGTTTGGATCAATATTTTCCGCGAATTTAGCATCTAACTTTTTTTGTATTTCAAACACTTTATCTAAATTCATACGTAAATTATAAACTTTTTGTATCAAAAACCTTGCTTTTTAGTTATAATAATTTTGTTATGCCCGCGTGGTGAAATGGTAGACACAGTTGACTCAAAATCAACCGGCGCAAGTCATGCTGGTTCAAGTCCAGTCGCGGGCACCATTTCAAGAAATTGACCAAGTCGCTAATGCGACTTTTTATTTTCTAATATATATTTTTTCAGAAAAGATGTAAATATAAAAAAGAAGAAATTATTAAAACTAATTAAAAAAAGTACTAATTTATTTGCAAGTTTTTTTATAAAAAAAGATTGAAAAGAATAAATTTTTTGTGTATAATAAAATAGTCTTTTTCACAATAAAGAAAAAGATAAAAAAATTAAAAAAAATAATTTGAAAAATTATTTTTTAATGTATAATATTTAAGCATTTAACAAATGCCCAGGTGGCGAAATTGGTAGACGCAAGGGACTTAAAATCCCTCGGTGGCAACACCGTGCTGGTTCAAGTCCAGTCTTGGGCACCATGTGCGCCCTTAGCTCAGCAGGTAGAGCAAATGGCTTTTAACCATTGGGTCAGAGGTTCGAATCCTCTAGGGCGTACCATTTCAAGAAATTGACCTTAATAGTCTTCGGACTATTTTTTTTTATTTTTCCCAAAAAAGTTTCGAAAATTCTCATTTTTGTTTCAAAAGCAAAAAAGAGAATTTTATTTTTGTTTAAATTTAGGTCGGAGGTGAAAAAAAGAATGCTTATTTATAAATATGGAAAAATAGTCCATGTAAACAAAAACTACATTATTTTAGAAAACAACAAGGAAGGTGAGTTGATATATGTTCCCCTTGTTGAAAGGTTTAAATTAAATGAAAACATGAAAGTATTTATTCATGAATACGAAACAGAACATTTCAAAACAACATACGGTTTTGACAGTTTTAAAGAATTAGTTATTTTTGAAGATTTATTGTCCATTCAAGGCATTGGGCCTAAAACCGCCTTAGCTATTTTAAATGAAGGATGAGAAAATATTTTACGCTATATTGCTGGCGGTGAAATTGAAAGGTTAACTGGAATTCCTTATTTAAGTACAAGATCAGCAAGACAATTAATTTTTGAATATCAATCTAAATACGAAAAATTTTTAAGAAAGATGATAAATGATGGAGAAACAACCCAAGAAAGTTTAACCAATACTATTTCAATTTCAGAAAACTTGAAAAATATTGAAAAAAGCTTAAAAGTATTAGGTTTTAAACAAGCTCAAATTAAACAAGCTTTAGAAACGGTGAATCCAGAACAAGACTTAGAAAAAGCTGTTGAAGAAGCGATTAAAATTATTTCCACTAAAAAAAACCTAGATGCTAACGTTTAGAGTTAATAACTTTTCTGAATTCATTGGTCAAGATTTAATTAAACAAACTCTTAAGGTTATGATTAATGCTGCCAATTCAGAAAAACGCCCAATAGACCACTTACTATTTTATGGACCCCCAGGACTTGGAAAAACAACACTTGCCAACATTATTGCAACAGAAACAAACCGTAATATTATCTACGTTCAAGGACCATTGCTTGAAAAGCGCTCTGATTTAATAACACTTTTTTCATCGATAAATGAAAATGATATTATATTCATTGATGAAATTCATAGTGTTAACAAAAATCTTTATGAGTTGTTATATTCCGCAATGGAAGAAGGCAAAATAGACATTGTTTTAGGAGTTGATGGTGATAAAAAAATTATGAGATTGCAACTAAAAACCTTTTCCCTTATTGCTGCTACCACAAAGTTTGAATCCCTTTCTCAACCACTCAAAGACCGATTCGGTTTCATTGCTAGACTTAAGAATTATTCCCTTAATGAAATCGAACAAATTATTCGGAACAATGCTCATAAATACGATATAAATATTGATGATGAATCAATTAAAACCATAGCCCGAAACTCTCGTCTTACTCCGCGAATCGCCAATAATTTGCTTAAGCGTAGTAATGATTTTGCAATCTATGAAAATAAAACAACTATTGATATTAATGTTGTTAAAAATACCTTTAAATTTATTGGTATTTTCAATCTTGGTTTAAGTGACTTACAAATTGAGTATTTAAAAATACTTTTAAAAATTTTTGATAACAAACCAGCTTCCCTTGATGCGATTTCAAGTATCCTAAATGAAAACAAACAAACAATTATTAACGACGTTGAATCGCACTTAATTATGAATAAATTTATTGCTAAAACAATCCGCGGTCGTGTCATTACTCAAAAAGGTATTGATTATATTCGGCAATATATTTAAATGAAATTATCTTCATGAAAATGAGGATAATTTTACTTTTTTAGCATTGGTTTAAATGTTTTAAAAACACGGCTTTTGGTTTATAATTCTAGAATATGAATACAGAAGAAAATAAAAAAAATCAAAACAAAAAAAGATGATTAATTTCCATATTTTCAACACTTTTATTAGTTATTAGTGTTGTTATTAGTGTATTTTTAGGTTTAAACCTTGATGGTAAAAAGACATCATCACAATTTTCTAACTCAGCTAAAGTTGTTTTAAATATCAAAAAAGAAGTTGATTCTAACCTTGATGAAAAACAACCTCTATCAAATTCGCAAGCATACAAAACTACTCAAAACTATTTACAAAATGGTAAAGTATTTAGTGATGTAAATTTAAGTTTTGGAAATGATGCAATCGCTTTAAACATCAGTGATACAAATGAAACTAAAACTAATGAAATTATTAATGATTTAGTCAAAAAATCTTATCTTGTAATTACTGATGGTAATGGTAGACCATTATTTTACAAAAATCATTATTTTCTTGCCGGTTCAAATGAAAATGCTACACTTGAAAAACTTCTAAATGGTAATGAAGCAGATTATGCTTTACCTTTAGAAAATACACCAGCCAATTGAAATACCGGTCAAGCTTCAAATCGCGTGACTTTAAAGTTAAGCGAATTAGGTAACAAAGAATGAAATGATTTAAAAGAAGATTATAAAAACCAACAAATCTACTTCTGATTAAATATTCAAGATTTTGTTAATACTGCAAAAACTCAATATTCTGAAGAATGGAATGCAGCTAATCAAAACCCTGTTAATTTTGCTTATGTTGGTAATTCAAGAACCCCAACTTTAATTGAAAAACCTTCACAAACAAATCCAACTGGTAAATATGCACAACCTGTCCTAAAAAAATATGGACTTAATGCTTCTAAATATTTAGTTACTGTTGCTTCACCATCTTGATACCAAAATGCTAAATTTGGTGAAAGAAAAATTTATTTATTTAATGATTTTAATTACTATTCAAATAAAGAATTAAGTTCAAAAGTTAACTTTGCTTATTCACCATTTAAACTTGAACTTGCTGGTAGTTATTATGTTTTTGGAAATAAAAATAATTTAACAATTTTTGCTATTGTTTTTGCGGTATTGTTCTTAATTATTGGATTATATCTAATCATTAATTATCGTATTATCGGAGCAATCGCATTTATTAGTTTAATTTCAGTTTTAATTATTACTTTTAGCATTGCTATTAATCTAGGTTCAATCATTAGTCCATTAATGATGTTTAGCTTATTAATGATTCTATTTTCAACTTTTGTTATTATTAATAATTCACTTTCAAAATTTAAAAATGAAATTATTAACAAAATGAATCCAGCTAAAGCTATGGTTAAGGCCCAAAAATCATCAATCTTTTCATCATTAGATATTTTATTTAGTTTTGTAGTAATTGCCATCATCGGATTATATGCATCAGTATTAAGTGTTCCAACTCTTGCTTCATTGATATTTTTAGCAAGTGTTGTTGCTGCAATATTTGCTGTCGGAATAAATGATTTAATCATTTATAATTTGGGTTCAATTGAACAATTTGCAATAAAACCTTGAATGCTTTCAATTACAAAACAACCACAAATTAAATGATTTAATTTAAATCCAAAAGCCAAAGTTACTATTTTTTGAACAATCATAACTTTAATCATTATTGCTTTTATTGCTGTGTTATTTAAAAATGGTTTAAATTTCAATAAATCATTAAACATTTCTTCTGATTTACAAAACTCATTTAATTACTTTATTGCAAATGATTTTTCATTAGCTAAAGCTCAAGAAGTAGCAAATAATCTTGCTTTAAAATATCCTGATGTCTTAATTTCTATTCATGCTCAAGACATTAATCAATATCAATATTTAGTTAAGATTTCTTCTTCTCAAACTCTGGATATACAAAGTTTTGGTTTTGATAATGTTAAAGAGTTCATTTGACAAAAAGCTGGTTTTGCAAAATTATTTGGTTATTCATTTATTGCAATATTCGTTGCTTTAATTCTTGTAGCATTCTACACCTTAATTCGTAGTGGAATTATTAGCACATTACTTCTTTTTGTAAAAGTTATTCTTTCACTTACATTTGTAACAATTTTTATGGTTTTATTCCAACAACAAATGGACGAAAATATTTTATATATCTTCTTCGTAACATTAGTGTTTGCAACTCAAGGACATCTAAATGATGCAATGCGTATTAAAGAATTAACTCATCATGACACCGCTTTAAAAAACTTTATTCTTCACGAACACGAATTAAGTTTAGTTACAAAACAAGTATTTAAAGAAAAAGTTCGGTCACAATCATTTGCATTAATTATTTTCTTAATTGCCTTATTGGTAGTTAGTCTAAAAACACAAATAAATATCAATTTATTTATTGGTTTAATTATTATTTTAGGTGTTAACTTCTTCCTTGACATTAAAATAATGCAAATATTATGAAATGTTTTATTAATTAAAAAATATCAAAATAAAGAAAAAAGAATCAAAAATCATTATTGATCAACTTCAAAAGTGGAAGAACAAGAATTTGTTTCAATTAATGATTTTGATAAATAAGAGGTTTTTATGTATCAAAAAGTTAAAGGTACAAAAGACATATATGGTAAAGAAGCAGTAATTTATCAACAAATTACTGATTCTTTTCGTTTTTTGTGTAATTCTTATGGATTTAAATATTTAGAAACACCAATCATTGAATATAGTGAATTATTTAGCCGTTCATCGGGTGAATTTAGTGATATTGTAAAGAAAGAAATGTATTCATTCCAAACCCGTGGCGATAAAATGATTTCATTACGTCCAGAAGGTACTGCAAGCGCGATACGTGCTATTGTTGAAAACAAATTAATTCAACAACCCACCGACTATTTAAAAGTCTTTTATTACGGAAATATGTACCGTTATGAGCGTCCACAAAAAGGTCGTTATCGTGAATTTCGTCAAGGTGGGGTTGAATTTCTAGCACCACGTAGTCCTGAAACAAACTTTGAAATTATTAAATTGGCTAGTGACTTTTTAAAATCAATTGATATTCATGACTTTGTCTTAGAGATTAATTCACTTGGTTCAAATGAAAGTCGTAAAAAATATACTCAACATTTAAAAGAATATCTTTCATCATACGCTAGTCAACTTTCTGATATTAATAAACAGCGTTTAGAGCAAAATGTTTTAAGAATTCTGGATGATAAAGATCAAAATGATCTTGACTTTATTAAAAATTGTCCAAAGCTTTGAGATTTTCTTTCTGAAGATGAAATTAAAGAATTTAATAGTTTATTAAAATACTTACAAGAGTACAACATTCCTTATCAAGTTAATAAAAATTTAGTGCGGGGATTAGATTATTACAATGATGTTGTTTTTGAATTTGTTAGCACATCACAAGCTCTAGGAAGCAAATCAACAATTCTTGCTGGGGGGCGTTACGATGGAATGATTAAACAACTAGGTGGTTCAGAAGTAGATTCAATCGGTTTTGCTTTTGGAGCCGAGCGTCTTGTCGAAATTAAACTTTTTGATTTAGAAACTCAAGCCTTAAAATCTAAACCATCAATCTTAATTTGTTATTTAAATGATGAAGAAAAGGCTGAAATGCAAACGCTAGCTTGAAATCTTCGTGCCATTTCAACAATGCCAGTCGAAATATTTTATGAAACTTTAAACATTAAAAAAATGTTTAAAAAAGCACAAAAATTACAAACTAAAGTTTTAATTTTTAAAGAATTGAATCAACAACCAAACGAAATAAAAATTAAAATTTTAGAAGATGGCCAAAAAGTTATTAGTGAACAAAATTACACTTACACTGACTACGACCAATTATTAAATAAAATTAATCAAATGATTAAAAGTGGGGAATAATGAAAACATTAAATAATACAGACATAAATACTTCCTTTCTTAATAAAGAAGTAACATTATATGGATGAATCGCTAATAAAAGAAAATTCAAAAAACAACTTTTTGTAGACTTCCGTGATCGAAGTGGGTTAATCCAATTAGTTTTTAATAACGTTTCAGATCCTTTATTAACTAAAGAATCAGTTTTAAAAGTAACAGGAACTGTTACAAAAAGATTAGAAGCTAATTTAGTGCTTGCAACAGGTGAAATTGAAATTCAAGTTTCAAGTTATGAAATTTTAAACTCAGCAAGTCAAATTCCATTTGAAGTAAATACTAATGAAGCGGCAACTCAAGCTAATGAAGACCTGCGTTTAGAATATCGTTTCCTAGATTTAAGACGTCAAAAAATGCAAGAAAATCTTGCACTAAGACATAAAGTTAGTCTTGAAACTCGTAAATTCTTTGACTCAGAAGGTTTTTTAGAAATTGAAACACCTGTTTTATGTAAATCAACTCCCGAAGGAGCAAGAGACTTTTTAGTTCCAACACGTCGTAAAGGAAAATTCTTTGCCTTGCCACAATCACCACAGCTATACAAACAACTTTTAATGGGAGCAGGGTTTGAAAAATATTTCCAAATCGCTCGTGTTTTCCGTGATGAAGATTTAAGAAAAGACCGTCAACCTGAATTTACTCAAATCGACTTTGAAATGTCATTTGCTACTGAAGAAGATTTATTCTTACTTGTTGAAAGATACTACTCATACTTATTTAAACAACTTGGTTTAGAATTACAAACCCCATTCAAACGTATGGACTTTTTTGAATCAATGGATAAATATGGAAACGACAAACCAGATACTCGTTTTGAATTCTTATTAACCGAAGCAAGTCACCTTTCAAGTACATTTGAATCAGTAAAATTTATTAATTTCAATCAAGATTTCTTTGAATATGAAAAATATTTAAAAGAAATTGCCCAAAAAAATAATGCAAAAGACTTTGCACTAGTAGAAGTTAAATCAAGCCAAATTATTAAAACTTCTGCATTCGGGACTCAAATTGATGAATCATTAATTAATGCAATTATCAAAGAATTTAAAATTACTGACAGCTTTTTATTAGTTTCAGCCGGAAGATATAAAGATGTTATCAAGGCATTGGGAGCAACAAGAACAACATTAAATGAATTATTTAACTTAGCTGATCCAAAACAATTTAATTTCTTATGAATTGTTAACTGACCAATGTTTGAATTAAATGAAGAAACAAATGCTTATGAACCAGCCCACCATGCTTTTACAATGATTGATTTAAATACCCTAAAATACTTTGAAACCAATGAATTAGATAAAGTAAGAGCTCGTTCTTATGACCTTGTTTTAAATGGTTTTGAATTAGGTTCAGGTTCAGTCAGAATTCATGACCCACAATTCCAAGCAAGAATGTTTGAAGAACTAAAAATGACTAAAAAAGAATATGAATCAAAATTCGGCTTCTTCTTAAAAGCCTTTAAATATGGATTACCACCACACTGTGGAATGGCTTTTGGTTTAGAAAGAATTTTAATGATTCTAACTAACTCACAATCAATTCGTGATGTGATTGCATTTCCAAAAAATGCAAAAGGATTAGATTTATTATCTAATTCACCATCTGATGTTACTAAAGAACAATTAGATGAATATTATTTAAGTTTGAATAAATAGGAGGCCTAAATGGTTACAGCGTTATTAGTTGTTATTTCAATTATTAGTGTTATCATTATCGTTATTTCATTCTTAATGTCTCCTGATTCAAATGGATTTAGTGGGGCATTAGTCGGTAGTGGTGATTTAGACTTGTTCAAAGTCTCAAAAGAAAGAGGTTTTAAAAAATTTTTAAAATACTCAATGATGATTAGTGGATTTGCTCTGTTAATTATTGCGATTGTTCTTAGAGTGGTGTTACACTAATGAAAAAAATTCCATCATTTAATTTAAAAGCAAAAGATATTGTTGATGTTTTAAAAAAAGCTCCACAACCACTGGAATTTATTGAAATTGCTAAAGCTTTAAAAGTTGCTCGTGAATATAATACAGAACTTTCTAAACTGATTTTTAGTTGTGAAAACATGCATCATATCGAAAAAAATCGTGAAGGAAAATATTTTGCTCTACAACTTGTCGAAAGCGGTTTTTATTCAATCTCTTTAACAAATAAACGTCTTGGTTTTATTGATTTTAGTGAAACTCAAAGTGCTTTATTATTACCATTTCAACTAAATAATGTTCTTGATAAAGATATAGTTCATGCTGATATTTATAGCTACGAGCAGGATAATAAAACCCTTTATCGCGCGTTCATTAATTACGTTCGTGAACACACCAAAAAAAATATTGTTGGAAAATTCGTTAAAGGGATTAATGTTGCTCATTACTTTTTTGAAGGCTTTGACGAAAAAGATCGCGCAAAATATTTTTTACGTGCTCTTGCTAATGATTTTGAATACAAAACTGATGAATTAGTTGTAGCAAAAGTTTTAAGTCCAAAAGCTAATGGTTCAAAAGTTGATGTTGAATTTGAAAAATACTTAGGAAAAATTGATAATCCTCGTGTTATTGAACAAAAAATCATTTCCCAAAACAACATCGACATTGAATTTGCTGCAGAAACTTTAATTTCTTCAAAAGCTCTTCCCCAAAGTGTTCAACCTCAAGATTTCGAAGGTCGAAAGGACTTACGTTCATTATTTACTACCACAATTGACGGTGATGACACTAAAGACTACGATGATGCTATTAGTTGTCAAAAAAATCCAGATGGAACTTATAAATTATGAGTTCACATCGCTGATGTTAGTTATTATGTAAAAGAAAATGACGACATTGATAAAGAAGCTTTACAACGTGGGACATCAATTTATCTTCCTGATCGTGTTATTCCAATGCTTCCTTTTGAACTTTCAAATGGAATCTGTTCACTAAATCCAAATGAAGAACGTTGCGCTATGACACTCGAATTATTTTTAGATTCCCAAGGACATAATATTTCTTATGAAGTTTATCCATCAATTATTAAAAGTAATTACCGTCTAACTTACTCAAAAGTAAATGAATATTATCAATCAAAACACTCATTTGACACTGAAACCGAACAATTTTTAGACATCGCTAACGAAATTTCACAACTAATAAGAGCTAATAAAAATGCTGAAGGTTATGTTGATTTTGAAATTGAAGAATCTAAAGTAATCATGGAAGGCGATAAAGTTGTTGATATCGTCATTAAAAAATCTGGACAATCAGAAATGATGATTGAAGATTTTATGGTGCGTGCCAACGAAACAATTGCTACCATGATGCGTGATAAGAAAATCCCTTCAATTTACCGTATTCACGACAAACCCGATGCTGAAAAAATCTTTAACCTTCAACAGGTTCTAAACTTCTTAAACATTAATGCTAATTTAAAACAAGAACCGACTTCTCGTGATTTTGCCAATGTAATTGATAAAATTAAAGCTCAAAATCACTTTGATGATTTTGTTAAATCACACCTTTTACGCTCACTACAAAAAGCTAAATACTCTGAAGTTAATATCGGTCACTTCGGACTAGCAAGTGATTGTTATTCACACTTTACCAGTCCAATTCGTCGTTATCCCGACTTACTTTTACACCGTTTAATCCGCAATTTTGTTTTTACAAACCAAAAATTAACTGACGAACAAAATGCTGCTCTTGAAGCAAAAATTAACGAAATTTCAGCACTTAATTCAGAATCCGAAACAATTGCTATGACAATTGAACGTGACGTCGTTGATCTAAAAAAAGCTGAATTTTTTGAACAATTTGTTGGTAAAAAATTTAAAGTACGAATGATCAGTTGTGAAAAATTTGGAATCTTTTTTGAATTGTCACAATACAAAACTTCAATTCTTTTAAGATTTGAAGATATTAGTCGTGAAATTGTTAGTCAAATTTCAAGTCTTGAAGCTAAAGGAACAACCCTTTCATTTAAATCAGATAATGAATATGAAATTGTTATTGCTTCAGTTGATACTCAAAAGGGACAAATTAATGCTTTATTGCCAGAAGATTGAATGGCGAAATAATGAAATTAATCATTACTAATAAATTCCCCCGTTATGAGTATGAAATTCTTGAAAAATATGAGTGTGGTATTTCACTTCTAGGTTGAGAAGTAAAATCATTACGCGCTAAAAATGCTAACTTAAATAACTCATTTTGTTCAATCAAAAATGATGAAATTATCTTAAATAATTTATATATTTCACAATACATGAATGTTACTGGCGACTATAGTCGTTCACGTAAACTGCTTTTACATAAAAATGAAATTTATAAAATCATGTCTAAAAAAGAACGTTTATCATTACAACTTATCCCTACTCAAATTTATTGAAAAGATAATTACATTAAAGTTGAAATTGCACTAGCAAAACACTTAAAAGTTCACGATAAACGTCAAAAAATGATTAAAGAAGAAAATGATAAAAAACTTCAAAAAATTTTAAAAAACTATCAATAACTAAAAACTAGCATTGTCGCTAGTTTTTTTAAAAAAATGTTGTTATAATTTTATTATAAAAAATGGGGGTGTAATGGCTTCGACAGGCAAGAGCAGCTCCAAAGTGCAGTGGTGTGGCAGACCATAATTGCTTCTAGGCTTTCAATGACCGGAAAAACTAGTGAAGAAAAAGACATGGAAGTTTCAACATTCATGTTAAATCGTCAATCAAACCTATTATTTGCTTAATTAACGCAGAATAGTCAGTTTTGGTATGTCCGATACCAAAAACTGTTGTCAGGACTCGGATAAAATAAATGCGGTATTTATTTTATTGACTTACCCAACCGTCGCTGTAAGGATTTTTTGTTTATTTATAGTTTTTATGGCGTATTTTTTAAATAAACTAAACTGTAGTACTTAAGAGTAAGTTTTTGCGTGGACCGGGGTTCAATTCCCCGCATCTCCACCATTTTTTTATTTTCTAGGACTTTTTAGCAAAACCAATGCAATATTTTTTATAATTGTAGATTATAGGAGTAGGGATGAATAGTAAACCAGAAATAAGATTTAATAATGCTAAATATAAGATAATAAAAGGGCAAATCAAAGATTTTTGTAGAGTACAAAATGGAAAAAGCAATACTCAAGACGCTGATTACTTTGGTGACTATCCCTTTTTTATAAGATCTTCAAAGGTTTTAAAAAGTAAAAAATTCTTATTTAATGAAGAAGCGGTTATTACTATTGGTGATGGTGAAATTGGTAAGGTTTTCCATTATATAAATGGAAAATTTGACATACATCAACGATGCTACAAAATAACCAATTTTAATAAAATATTAGGAATTTATTTTTACTATTTATTTAGTAAAAACTTTTATTATGAAATTAAAAATAAATCTGCGAAGGTAACAGTAGATTCTATTAGAATAGATATGATCAAAGACATGAAAATAATGTTTTTAGAAGACAAAACTGAGCAACAAAAAATTGGTTCACTATTCCAAAATATTGACATTTTACTGAAAAATACTGAAAAAAAGATTGAGAAAATGGATTCACTAAAGAATTGTTTACTACAAAAAATGTTTCCTGAAAATAATAAAAAAATACCCGAAATAAGATTTATAGGATATTCAAATACTTTTAGAAATATAAAACTTAAGTTTATTTCAGATATATTTACAGGAAAATTAAATGCAAGTAATCGTTCTTTATTTGGAAAATATAATTTTTATACAAGTGGAACTGAAGTATATAAAACTAACAAATATTCTTTCACTAATGCTTCTATTACTGTTGCTGGTAATGGGGCAAATGTTGGATATTTGCATAAAACACAAGGTTTTTTTGATGCTTATCAAAGAACTTATGTTATTACAAATTTCAAAGAAAACATAAATTTTATCTATTATTACATGCAAACTTTTTTCATCAGATATATTTCAAACAAAATAAAAAAAGGAAATATACCATTTATAGTTATTGGTATGCTTTCAGAATTTATAATTAATTTGCCATTATCGGAAGAGCAACAAAAAATTGGTTCATTCTTTCAAAAACTTGATAGACTGATTCAACTTTATAAACTTAAACAACAAAAGCAAGAAACAATCAAAAAAGCTTTGCTTGAAAAAATGTTTATTTAAAAAAAGCAACAAAATAATAATGTTGCTTTTTTGTTATTTATTTTTTAATTCTAATTCTCAAATTTGTTCAATTAAATCAGTATTCATACGATAGTTAGAAGCTGATCTTATCATTGCTTCATAGTATGAGTAAGCTTTTTTGTCTGGCGCTAGTTTCATGAAGTGATTTTCTAATTTTGTTGAGTATTGTGTAGCTTCTTTATCTAATAAATTAATATCATATCTATTTTCGAAGATTCTGTTTAGTTTGGGTTTTGTGTGAATTTCTTCATCTGGGTAACCAATTGCTAAACCAATCACTGGGTAAGCTTGACCTTCAATGTTTAATTCTTTGATTAGTTCAGGAACCATTGTTCTAACTAAACCTAAAAAACAAGTTCCAAGTCCATTACTAATTGCCATATCTTGAAGCATTGTTGCTTGAATAAAACAATCTCCAGCAGCTACTAAAAATCCTTCTGAACTATGTGAATTGTATTCAACATCTGGGAATTGTTTTTTAGCTAGATTCATTCTGTTGAAATCAGCAACAAAAACAACAAACATTTTTGCAGTTTTAACCGCTTTTGCAAAGCGGTTTGAGTTTCCAATTCTTTCTAATAATTCTTTATCAGTAACAATAATTGCACTTGATGAAAATCAGTTACTTGATGTTGGTGCATAAAATATTGCATCATATAGTTTTTGTTTTAATTCAGCAGGAATTTCTTTATCGCTAAATTGACGCACTGAAGCACGGTTTAATACTGATTCATGTAATTTATCCATATTTTCTCCTTTAATTACTTATTTGTATTTTACTAAATTTATTGTCTTTACTAAGCTTAATTAATATTGCAAAACATATTTTTAAAATAACTTAATATTAGATTTTTGATACTCGGTTTTTAAAAAAAATAAATATTAGTTACTCGTTAGGTTGATGAAAGTTTTTTTTGAAAATTTTTACTTATATACACAACCTTGTAAATTTGGAAAAAATCAAAAAAGCGCTTAAAATTTACCCATTTTTTAATTTTTTCATTCTTATTTTACACTTGTTTTTAAAAATATCAACATGTATTTTTTTATTAATGCCCAAAATTTTAAAAAAATAGAGTTTTTGGTATCTACAATTTATAAAAATTTTTTATTTTAGGTTTTTTGGACGAAAGTAACCTAAAATATAATCAAAAAAAATGTGAGTTTATGGTAGAATTTTTATGTACTATTTATGTTTAAATAGTACTGAAATTTATTAATATTAACCAAGCACCAAAACGGATTGCGATGGCTGTGTCGTATATGATTCCATCGTTTAGAAATTTTGGGAAGACTAACAAAACAAAAAGGAAAAAATTTATGGAAAACAAAAACGTTGAACAAAAAGTTCAAAACGAAGCAAAAACACAAGAAATTGTTTCAAGAAATAAATTATTAGAAGCAGGAACATACTTTGGACACCGTGCAAGTGCATGAAACCCAAAAATGAAACCTTATCTATACCAAAAAAGACAAGGAATTCACGTTATTGACATTGCTAAAACTCAAAAATCATTAGAATACGCATACAAAATGATTCAAAGAGCAGCATCAAAAGGTGCACAATTTATCTTTGTCGGAACTAAAAAACAAGCTAAACAAGCTGTTGAAGAACAAGCTAAAAGAGTTAACTCACCATACGTATCAGAACGTTGATTAGGGGGAACACTAACAAACTCAGATACAATCTTTAGAAGTGTTAACTTATTAGGTGAATTAGAAGCTAAACAAGCTGAAGGATACAAAGGTTACACCAAAAAAGAAGGTTTAAACTTTGATAAAAGAATTGCTAAACTTCAAAGAAACCTAAATGGTATCCGTAACATGAAAAAAATGCCAAATGTTATGATCGTTGCTTCTCCTTTAGCAGACGAAATTGCAATTAAAGAAGCTAAGAAAAAAGGTGTTAAAGTATTTGCTATTTTAGACTCAAATGCTGATCCAGATGTAGTAGATTTCGGAATTCCAGCAAACGATGACTCAGTTAAATCAATTACTTTAATTTTAACAATCCTAGCTGATGCTATTGCAACAGGACGTGGACAAAAAGCATTATTTGCATACCAACCAGATGAAGCTATCGTTTTACCTGAAGATGCTAAAAAAGAAAATGCTGACCAACCAAGAAGATTTGTAAAGAGAAATCCAGAAGAAAAAAGAGGAGAATAATGGCTGCTGATACAAAATTAATTAAAGAATTACGTGAACGTACAAATTCAGGTTTTCTAGACTGTAAAAAAGCTCTAGAAGAAACAAACAATGACATTGAAAAAGCAATCGAATGGCTACAAGATAAAGGGGTAGCAAAAGCTGCTAAAAAATCAGGTAGAATCGCTGCTGAAGGAATTGTTAAAGCCGTTAAAAACGACAAATATGCTGTTTTATTTGAATTAAACTCAGAAACAGACTTCGTTGCTAAAAACGAATTATTCCAAACATTAGTTAAAGATATCGAAAATGCATTATTAACAAATGAATTTTCAACATTAGAAGATGTTTTAGAACTAAAAATTGGTTCAGAAACAATCGCTCAAAGAGTTACAGATGCTACTGCAAAAATCGGAGAAAAAATTACTCTACGTCGTGTAGTTAAAGTTACTCCAGCTGAAGGTGAAGTTGTTGCTACATATACTCACGCAAACAACCGTATCGCAAGTGCTGTTTTAGTAAAAGGAAGCAACGCTGATGTTGCAAGAAATGTTGCAATGCATGTTGCTGCTTTAAACCCAGCTTATGATTCACCTGAACAATTACCTGCTGAAACAAAAGCACAAATCGAAGCTGATGCTTTAGAATCAGTTAAATCAAATCCAAAATGAGACAAATTACCTGAAAAAGTAAGACAAGATATGTTAAGTGGAAAAATGCGTAAAGCATACGACGAACACAATATCTTACTATTCCAAGCATTTGTTATGGAAGATTCAAAAACAGTTGCTAAATACTTAGAAGAACACCAACTTTCATTAGTTGAATCATTCAGAATTGAAGTTGGAGAGGGTATTGAAGTTAAAACAGTTGATTTTGCAGCAGAAGTTGCAGAACAAATGAAAAACGCTTAATAAGTTTTAAAAACATAACCAAATGGTTATGTTTTTTTGTTGCTTTATTGATAACAAAAACATAAAAAGTCATAAAAAAACATTTTTACAAATTTTATTTTTTTATTTGCTAACCCTTAGGTAAGGAGAAAGAGTTGATAAAAATTTGGAAGTGTGAAAACTAAGTGGGTTGACTAAAGTAGTTGCAAAAATAAAAGAAATCAAAAATTGTATCTTATAATTGTAAAAATATAATGACCTGTGATCATAACGGTATTTTAAGAAAAATATAAAGTTAACGAATGTTATATATATCAATGATATTAGATACTATTCAAAATCATGTCTATCTTTGGATGAATTTGATAATTATTCAAAAGCAATCGTTGTTTATAAGTTATCTTTTTTACAATGATTTATACTTAGTCATTGATTCTATTAAAGAAGTTAATTTTAATGATAAGAATTTTATAATTCATTCTGATTACAATTTTGTAAATAGAGTTATTATCTAATTTAAAAATTAATTTATTAACTCTTCAAAAATTAGATGAAACAATTTATGATTTTATTAATTATTATAATAAAGAAAAAATACAGTCAAATTTAAAATAAAAAACACCTGCATAATATGTGCAGATGTATTTTTTTTATAAACTTTTTGTGTCCTAGTTTAAAGTAAGAATTTTTTAGCGGTTAAATTATTTTTTATTGAAAAAATGTATTTTATATTGAACTTAGCTTTATTAATTTTTTTGTAGTAAAGATTTTTGATATTCAACAAAATGTTTAGCTTGTTCTTTATCAACAACTAAATAAATACCTTGGTTTTGCGGAATATTAATAAGAACATTAGGTGAAATATTCGGAAGTTTTTCAACATTTACATAACTTACAAAAAATGCATCTTGAGTTTTAAAATCATTGTTTTCAAAATTGTAATGATTAGAAAAAACTAATAAAATTTCTTGGGTATTTTGGTTAATTATTAAATTTGGTATTTGATGTGCAAGATAAATTACTGAATGTGTACTGAAATCAACATTTTTAAAAATTGAAGATATTCCAATTTCACTGCTTTTTTCGTTTTCATCTTGAAAATCATCATCAATTAATTCATTTGTATTAAAGATTAATGAGTCACTAAAAGCATCACTTACAACATAATCATTTTCAACAATTTTTGCTTGAGAATTTTCACCGATGAAGTTAAAGAAATTATATGTTGAGATATTTTGAGCAACAACAGTTTGATTAATTTCAAATTCTTTTTTAAATAAACCATGATCAGTTTCGAAGCTCAAAATTCATTTCCCATTTTCATTTTTTAGATAATCATCAAAAATATCAATTACTTGATTATTAAAGAAAAATACATTTTTATTTTGTTCTTCTTTTGATCCATATTTAAAGTTTTTTAATGATAAATTATTGATAAATTCAATATCAAAATCACTAATATTTTTTAGTAATTTGTAAATATCTTGACTTGATGATTTTAGAATATCAACGGGATTTTTTATAATTTTTTCGTAATCCATTATTGCTTTTTGAAAACTTTGTGATAGATCATCATTTGAAGCAATGAAACTTTTCATTTCTTGTTGATTGATGTATAAACCAAAGTATCTAAAAATTCCTAGTGTTTCAAAGTTTTCAAATAGGATTAAATTAATAAAATTAGCCACACTTTCATTCAATTGTTTAATTATTTGTTCAGAAACAAATTTTTCAGGATGTTCTTTTCATTGTCTTTCTACTATTTTAGAAACCGATTCAAGTTGTTTGTTTAGGTATTCTTTTTGTTTTGTGTTAATTATTTTGCTATTTTGAACCAAATTATTTGTGTCTTCAATTCATTTTGTGACTTTGTCTTTTTCGTTTGTTGGTTGTTCTGGTTGATTTGTTGAATTGCTATTTTTATTATTTTTATCGCAAGAAGCTGCTATCGCTGGAAAACTAAAAGAAATAGCGCCGATTAATAATGCACTTAGTAAAAATGAAAATTTTTTGTTTGATTTTTTCATATTACCCAACTTTTATTGATGTTGGTCAAAGTCCATATGGTATTAATTCTTTAAGTTTGTGTTCATTAACGATTTTAGCATCATTTGAATAGCAATATACTTTTGAGTCAGGTTGCATAAATTGGCACATTACTTGAATGCATCCTGCACACGGATAAATTGGTTCTTCAGAAGTTGCGATGATATGAATTTCTTTAAATGTTCCAACTTCTGCTCCGTGAACAACACTTGAAAACAAAGCGCTTCTTTCAGCACAAAGACCTGATGGATAAGCAATATTTTCACAGTTTACTCCGTAAAATTCTCTACCTTGAGAATCAATAGCTAATGCTGAAACTTTAAATTTTGAATATGGTGCATATGAAAAATTTAAATTATCCTTTAATTTTTTAATATTTACTTTCATAACTTAATTTTAACAACTTATTTATTTTTTAATGTAACTTTTAAATAAGTTAATTATTTTCTCCTTTTGTTTTGTATGATCCACAATTAATTCACAGTAATCTTTTTCAAGTGCGAAGTCATTGGTATTGATTTTATATTTTTTATTTTTGTTATAAATATCGTGAATAACTTTTTTATCTAATTTTTCTAAACAAGGCAATCACTTTTTAATGTAGATTGCTTCAGGATCTAATTTAAGAGATTGGAGATGAGGGTTAAAAACTCGAAAGTATGGACAAGCATCAGTACCTACTGAAGTAGATCACTGTCAAGAGCCAATATTTGAAGAACTATCATAATCAATTAATGTTTTTCGAAAATATTGTTCACCCATTCTTCAATCAATTCCCAAGTCTTTTACTAAAAAGCTTGCAACAATCATTCTTAAACGATTATGTAATCTTCCTGTTTCTTGCAATTCATGCATTGCTGCGTCAATAAGCGGAAATCCGGTTTTACCATCAATTCATTTTTGAAAAATTTCGTAATCCTTGTTTCAAGGAATTTCTTGAAACATTTTATTTATTTCTAGTTTATGCTGGTCCGGATGATAATAATGAATCATGTTATAAAAGTCTCTTCAACATAATTCTTGGAAGAACTTTTCTTTATCTAAATTTGGTACATCACTTCTTTTAATGCTTCAAAAAACATCACGAATACTTAATTGTCCTGTTGCTAGAAAAGGACTAAGTTCACTTGTTTTTTCGCTAATTAAGTCTCTTTTTAAATGGTAATTATGAAGATTATTTTTAATAAAATAATTCAGTCTATCATAAGCAAGTTTTTGTCCACATTCTTGACTAAAATCTTTGTCAATTTTGTTAAAAAAATGATTTTTTATTATTTGAGTTTCATTGATAAAATCATTTTTTAAAAATAAACTTTTAAATTCAATAACATCAGTTTCAAGAGGTTCTCTTTTCGATTCTTGACTTCATTTTTTAAAATAAGGCGAAAAAACAACATAGTTAGTATCTGAATTTGATTTTATTTGTGTAACTTTTGTTAAGTGTTTATCAATTAATCGAACAAATTTTATATTGTTTTCGGTTAAAAAGTCATTGACTCTTAAATCCCGAAAAAGACCATAGCCTCTTTCTGTAGCATTACAATAAACTTTGTTGATTTGAAATTTATTTATTAAAGTTTTAAAACATTCTACAGGATTTAAATGAGAAAAATAAATTTGTGTATTTAATTTTGAAATTACTTCGTTGTCAAAAACTTTTAAAGCACTTAAGAAATAGTTGGTTGAATGTGTTGAAAAATTAATTAGAGCATCATCAAAGTTAAAAACAATTAATAAATTATTATTTTCAGCTTGGGTATCAATTAATGATTTAATTAAAGCGGTATTATCGCGAAACCGAAAATCATTTCTTAACCAAAAAATATTGGTTTTCATTATTTAACAAACCTTTTTATGAATTTTCATTTCTTTTCATTATAAGGAGCAAATCTTGAAGAAAAATCATGTTTGGCTTTTGTGTTAGCAAATGAACGAATGTAGCTAAAAGCGTAATAACTTGCTTTATAACGGTATCTTCCATGACCGCTTTCTTTAATGCCACCAAAAGGAAGTTTCAAATTTGAAACTTGAATTAAACAATCATTAAATGTTAATGAACCGGAATTTGTTTTTTGTATATATTCATTCATAACATTTTTATTGTTGCTAAATACATAACTTGCTAATGCGTCATCATTAAATTTTGTAGTGTATTCAAGAGCTTGTTTATAATCATTAACTTTAAAAATATTAAAAATATTGCAAAATGTTTCGTAATTTATTGCATTTTGATGTTTTTCATTATTGATATCTAACTCTAAAAATTCTGGAATAATTGCTAAATTATTATTTTTTTGTGTTTTTATTTCAAAATTTAAGTTATTTTTAAAGAAAGCTTGGATATTTTTAAGTTGTTGTTCATCAATAATTTGTCCAAATTGAGTATTGCTTTTGATATTTGGGAATTGTATTGAAAGTTGTTTTTTGAGTTCATCTAAAAATTTATCATAAATATCTTTATGAACAAAAAAATGATTTGGTGATACACAAGTTTGTCCTGAATTATACATTTTTGCTCAAATAATTCTTCTTGCTGCAAGTTTAATATTAACATTTTTATCAACAAAGACAGGACAAGGACTTCCTAATTCCATTATTGTTTGAATTCCTAGTTTTGCTGCTTTTTGATCAATTATTTTTCCAACACGACTTGATCCGGTGAAAAAAATTAAATCAGGTTTTGAATCAATTTCTGTATTAATTTCTTCGACACTTGCGTTGTGAGTTAATGTTAAACATAAATCTTTTAGCAGGGTGTTGTTAATAATTTCGTCAGTAACCTTGGCGACGTTAGGAGTTTTATCACTGATTTTAATTAATGCTTTATTTCCGGCGGCAATTGCACCAACTAAAGGTATAAAAGCAAGATTAAATGGATAGTTAAAAGGTGAAATTATAAAAATAACTCCTAAAGGAATGAATTTTCAAAAATATTGATTTTTAACCAAAAATTGACTTTTATATTGTAAAGAACCAGTCACATTATGATTTTTTGTTGCTCATTTTAATCTTTTTATTAATAAATTAATTTCTTTAATAGTGATTTGAATTTCAGATAAATAACTTTCGATATTAGATTTATTTAAATCTTTTTTTAATGCTTCGATAATTTTTTCTTCGTTTTCGATTAAATATTTTTTTAAATTTAAAAGAACTTTTTTACGTCCTTCATATGTTTGTAAAATATCGTTTTTATTATCACGAAGAATTTGAATTTTAGTATTTTTCATTATGTTTTAATTTTAGCACCAAAGCAAGTTATCAACCTTTAGAAAATATATTAGATTTATATACTTAGATATTATTACGAAGTATTGTAAAATATATAAGCTAGAAAACACAAATTTAGGAGACATATGTTTAAAAAAGATATTTATTCAACAAACGAATATTTCGACAAAATGGATGCTTGATTTAGAGCAGCTAACTATTTATCTGCAGGTCAAATCTATTTAAGAAATAATCCATTGTTAAAAAAACCTTTATCAAAAGAAGATGTAAAAATTTACCCAATTGGTCACTGAGGTACAATCCCTGGCCAAAACTTCATTTACTTACACCTTAATAGAGTTATTAATAAATATGATTTAGAAATGTTTTACATTGAAGGTCCAGGACATGGTGGACAAGTAATGGTATCTAACTCATATTTAGATGGAAGTTATTCAGATCTTTTTCCAGAAATTAGTCAAGATGAAAAAGGAATGCAAAAACTATTCAAAAACTTCTCATTCCCAGGGGGGATTGCATCACACGCTGCTCCTGAAACTCCAGGTTCAATTCATGAAGGTGGAGAATTAGGATATGCATTAAGTCATGCAATGGGAGCAATTTTAGATAACCCTAATATTATTGCTGCAACCGTTATCGGTGATGGTGAAGCTGAAACTGGACCTTTAGCAGCTGGATGATTTTCAAATTCATTTATTAACCCAGTTACTGATGGGGCTATCCTTCCAATTCTTTACTTAAACGGTGGAAAAATTTCAAACCCAACCATTTTAAGTCGTAAAAGCGACAAAGAACTTGAATTAATGTTTAAGGGACTAGGTTGAGATCCTATCTTTGTTGAAGGCGATGATCCAAAACAAATGCACCCATTAATGGCTAAAAAAATGGATCAAGCAATTGAAAAAATTCAAAAAATTCAAAAAGAAGCACGTCAAAAATCTGCTTCAGAAGCAACACGTCAAGCATGACCAGTTTTAGTTGTTAGAGTTCCAAAGGGATGAACAGGACCTGCAACATGAAATAATGAACAACTAGAAGGAAGCTTCAGATCACACCAAGTTCCAATTCCTGTAAGTGCTGATAAATTAGAACATGTTGATAAATTAGAAGCATGACTACGTTCATACCGTCCAGAACAACTATTTGATGAAAATGGAAAATTCAAAGAAGAATATCGTCAAATTTCACCAAAAGGACTAAAAAGAATGTCAATGCATCCTATTACAAATGGTGGAGTAAATGCAAAAAACATGGTGCTTCCACAATGAGAAAAATATGCATTAAAATTCAGTAATCCAGGTGAGCTTAAAGCTCAAGACATGGTTGAATTAGGGGGATATGTTAAAGAGTTAATCGAATTAAACCCTGACAACTTTAGAGTATTTGGACCAGATGAAACAAAATCAAACCGTTTAACAAAAACTTTTGAAGTAACTAATCGTCAATGATTAGAAAGAATTGATTCAAAACTTGATGAATGAGTTTCACCTTCAGGAAGAATTATTGATGGTCAACTTTCGGAACACCAAGCTGAAGGATTCTTAGAAGGTTATGTATTAACAGGAAGACATGGATTTTTTGCAAGTTATGAAGCATTCTTAAGAGTAGTTGACTCAATGATTACTCAACACATGAAATGAATTCGTAAAGCTGATGAAATTAATTGAAGAAATGATTATCCTTCATTAAATATCATGGCTGTTTCAACAGCTTTCCAACAAGATCACAATGGTTATACACACCAAGATCCAGGGATTTTAGGACACTTAGCGGACAAAAAAGCTAAATACATTCGTGAATACTTACCAGCTGATACAAACTCATTATTAGCTGTTATGGATAAAGCATTTACTGAAAGAAATGTTATTAACTTAATTGTTGCATCAAAACAAGTAAGAGATCAATTCTTTAGCGCAAAAGAAGCTAAAGAATTAGTTAATGAAGGATTAAAAGTTATTCCTTGAGCTTCAAACGTTAAAGACAATGAAGAACCTGATGTTGTTGTTGTATCAAGTGGTACAGAACCAACAATTGAAGCTTTAGCAGCATTAAATTTAGTTAACGATGCAAATAAAAATCTAAAAATTAGATTTGTTAACGTTGTTGATTTATTAAGATTACGTAGTCAATCGATTGATTCAAGAGGATTAACAGACGAAGAATTTAACAAAATCTTTACAACTTCAAAACCTGTTGTATTTGCATTCCACGGATACGAAGGTTTAATTAGAGATATCTTCTTTACAAGAACAAACCACAACCTTCATGTACACGGGTACCGTGAAAATGGAGATATTACAACAACATTTGATATTAGAGTAATGAGTCAAATGGATCGTTTTGATATTGCAAAAACAATTGCATCTGCAACAAATATGGCAAACAAAGAAGAATTTATTGCTAAAATGGATGAAAAACTAGCATACCACAAACAATTTATTCGTGAAAACGGAACTGATATCCCTGAAGTTCAAAATTGAAAATGAAGTCCATTAAAATAATTTATTAAGCAAGACAAAGTTCTTGCTTTTTTCTTTTCCTTTTTTCAAAATCATAATTTTTTAAAAACTAATAAACAAAAATAATTACACTAAAAAAATTTTATTTTTTAAATTGACAATTTTAAAAACAAGAGTAGAATAATTGCTCCTTATTTTTTTTGATTTTTTATCTATTTTTTCTTCTAAAAAAGCTTCTAAAAAACGCATAATCTCAAGATTACAAACTTAATAAAAAAATTTTTTATTTTTTTTGAAAATATTTTTTAAAGATTTTTTAAAAAAGTTACCAGCGTTAAGAAACTTAAATTTTAAAAAAGGTAAATTATTTTTTTAATATCAAAAATTTTTTTCAAAAAACAAAAAAAGAAATTTAAAGCAATTTTTTTAAAAAAAATATTATTTTTCTAAAATTAAGTATTAAACTTTGTGCTATAAAAATTAATCAACTTTATTTATTTTAAAAAAGTAACTTATATAAAGACATAAATAAAAAAATCGCACAAAATTAAAGAAAATATTTTTTTGTTTTTTTAAACTTGTCAACCTTTCAAAAAAGAGTAACATATGGTTACGAAAGAAACCAAGGAGAAAATTTTATGGAATCAATTAAATTACCAAAAACAATGAAAGCACTTGTTTTTAAAGAAAAAGATAAAGTTGAATTAGTAGAAAAACCAGTTCCACAAGTTGGACCTAACGATTTATTAATTAAAGTTACAACAACAACAATTTGTGGGACAGACATTCACATTCGGAAAGGAGAATACCCAGTTGCAAAAGATTTAACAATTGGACATGAATCAGTTGGAGTGGTTGCAGCTTATGGGGATAATGTTAAAGGATTTAAATTAGGAGAAAGAGTATTAGCGGGAGCAATTACACCTTCTGGATATACAGCGGCTTGTCAATATGGACAAAGTTCACAAGATGGAACTGATGAAGCTTATGGGTATAAAGCAACCGCTGGTTGAAAATTTGGGAATATTGAAGATGGTTGCCAAGCTGAATATGTTTTAGTACATAATGCAATGGCAAATGTTGCTAAAATTCCTGAAAACTTAACAGATAAACAAGTTTTAATGTGTCCTGACATCCTTTCAACCGGTATTAAAGGATCGGAAAATGTTGGAATTAAATTAGGGGATACAGTTTTACTTGTTGCTCAAGGACCAATCGGACTATGTGCAACAATCGGAGCCAAATTATTAGGAGCTTCAACAATTATTGCTGCCGATGCTGATGACAAACGTTTAGAAATGTCAAAAAAATTCGGTGCAACACATACAGTTAATGTAACAAAAGAAAACTTACAAGAAGCTATTAAACGTATCACAGATGGAAGAATGTGTGATGGAGCGGTTGAATGTTTAGGATTAAACAAAACCTTCCAAGAATGTGTTAAAGCAGTACGTCCAGGAGGTTCAGTTTCATCAATTGGAGTTTATTCAGAAGATTTAGTAATTCCAATGGAACATTTTGCAGCAGGATTAGGGGACCACACAATTCGTACTTCACTTTGTCCAGGCGGATCAGAAAGAATGCGTCGTTTAATGCAATTAATTGCTGATAATCGTATTGATGTTAGTGATTTAGTAACACACGAATTTGAATTCAAAGATATCGTTAAAGCATATGATTTATTTCAATCGCGTGCTGATGGTGTTCTAAAAATAGCTATTAAAGTAAGTGAACTATAATAATAACTAACTTATTTCATTAAATAATTACAAAAGCACTTTAAGGCGGTGCTTTTGTTTTTATTATAAAAATACTCTTAAACATTAAATTACATGACTTTTTGAAAGTAAATAAAAAAACTTTTAAAGCCTTATTTTAGGTTTAAAAGTTATAATAATTAATATTATGATTAATATAGTTTTATATCAACCCGAAATTAGTCCAAATACTGCTAACATTATAAGAACTTGCTTTAACGGAGGAGCAAAGTTACATATTATTAAACCTGTTGCTTTTGACTTGCATCCACATTGATTGAAACGTGCGGCAGCAGGACATTTTTTAAGTGAAATTCCCCATGAAATTCATGACAACTATGAAGCATTTCATAACAAATATCACGATAAAAATATTTACTATATCACTAGATATGGTTTGAACACATATAGTGAAGTTGATTTTAAAAGCGAATATAAACAAAATGACGAAATTTGAGTAATGTTTGGAACCGAATCAACTGGTATTCCTAAAAAAATTATGCAAACAAATTTAGATAATTGCTTAAGAATTCCGATGGTTCCACAAGCGCGTTCAATTAATTTAGCAAATAGTGTTATCGTTGTTTTTTATGAAATTTTAAGACAATTAGATTTTGAAAATCTTTCACGTTATGAAGTTCAAAAAGGTAAAAATTTTATAAAGGAATAAAATGCCAAAAGTTAGTGTTGACCAAATTTATAAGAAAAAATTTTCAGCTTCTTTAAACGGTTATAATCCAGAAGAAGTTGATGAATTTTTAGATTTGTTACTTAATGATATTAAAGAGTATCAGTACCAAATTGAAATATTAAAATCAAAAATTAAGGAGTAAATATGTTTAATTGATTTCCAGGACATATGAAAAAGGCTTTTGATCAAATCAAACAAAAAGAAAAATTGTTTGATGTTTTTGTTATTGTCTTGGATTCGAGATGTCCAATTTCTTCTTATAATGCAGAATTTGATAAAATTTCACCACATAAAAAAAGAATATTCGTTTTTACAAAAATAGATTTAACAAATAAAACTCGTTTCAAAGAAATAATTCAACAGTTTAATAATCCAAACGATGAAGTGGTTGCATTAAATTTAAAAGACAGTAATAAGTCATATAATGCAATGGTAAAGGTTATTAATAAAATTCATAAACAAAAACAAGCTAAATTACAAAAAGGTTTTAAAGTTCCACCGTTAAAAATCGGAGTTATGGGAGTTCCGAACTCTGGTAAAAGTACTTTAATTAACATTTTAGCAAAATCCAAAGTTGCAAAAGTTGGAAATGAAGCTGGTGTTACTCGTTCAGAGCAATGAGTAAACTGCAACAACCAATTTTTGGTTTTAGATACACCAGGACTTCTATGACCAAAATTAGACGATCAATCTCAAGCTACTAAACTAGCTGTTATTGGTTCAATTAAAAAAGAGTCAATCGATTTAAAAGATTTATGTTACGAATCATATAAACTTGTTTCACAATACAGTCCTGAAGCAATTGAAAAATTAAATTTACAACCCGCTCAAAGCGATGAAGAAGTTTATAATAATTTAATTTTATTAGCAAGAAATAAACATTTTTTAGATAAAAATAAACAAATCATTTTTAATGATGTTTATAACTTTTTGGTAAACTACTTCAAGAATTTAAAAAATGTTATTTATGATTAAGGGGAAAAAATGGACTTTCGTGATTTTATAGAATTAAAAGATAATAATGATAAAATCCCTTTCACTAATTTAATTGAAAACAATTTACGTTATCTTGCAATTGGTGATTCGATTTCTGCTGGATTTAATTCTAAATTCGGTTTCCAAAGTTGTGGCCACTTTGATAAAGAGTCAAAAAAAGTAAATGGTTTAAGTTATCCAGCATATTTAGCAAGAATGGTAAATGATTTAAAACCTAATTTTTTAGAATCATTTAATAACTTTTCATTTTCTAATATTACTGCAAAACAATACCTTGAACTGTTGTTGCAGCCTAACTATTTAAGCGAATCATTAAAAAATGAATTAAATTTAATGAAATCAATTAATTCTAATCAACAGAATCCTTTCCAAAAAGAACTTTCAAGATATTTTAAAAACTTTGACTATGAAAATGGCGATTTCGACATTATTGATCAAAGAATAAAACAAGCGAATTTAATTACTATTAGTTTGGGTGCTAATGATTTTTTAGCATACATACCTCTTCATTTACTTTATAAGTATAAAAAAACCAAAGTGCTCGGTAAAAAAGCAATTGTTTTTAGTGAAATAGCTGAAAATTTAAAGCAAGCCAGCGAAAAAATTGAAACTTATTTAGAGCAAATTGCCAAAATAATTAGAATGAAAAATTCTCAAACTAATATTGTGTTTGTTGGTTATCCAATATCATTAATTCATTTAAAAAATGAAATTGATCATTTGCTTTCAACAAAAGACGTTTGCGATCGTGAAATGTCAATGATTTTACTTGGATATCTTAATTCTTCGATAAAAAATGTTGCAAATAAAACAAATAATATTTATGTTGATTCATTTGACTTGGATTTTTGACAAACACACAAAAACTTTTTATGTGAAAATATTTTAGACATTCACCCAACTGAAAAAGGTTATAAACATATAGCTCAAAACATTTTGTTAAAACTAGCTCTTTCAGACAGCTTTATTTATAAAGCATATTACGATAATGAAGAAAAGATTTTAAGTTTCTTACCAAAATTTAAATATTACAAACAAGATTTCCGCAGTTATAAACAAATTTTAAAATTATCAGAAAACGATTTTTCAGTAATTTTATCTATTCTTGGATTGAGTCGTGGGGATAAATTATTTTTAGATGATGATTTTGAAAAAACTGTTAGCGATATTCTTAAACCAAATTATCGTATTTCTGAAATGATTAGATCAATGGAAATGCAAACTAATTTTAATCTAAGCTCACTACTAACAAATTTTGTGGAAAGAAAATTTGGGAATAAACATTACGAATATAAAACTCATAAAAATCTAATTGAATTTTTAAAAAATCAAAACTGATCACAAGAAATATTTTTATGTTTATTAGAAAATAATTATTTTGATAATTTAATGTATAACATTCAAAATGGTGTCATTATGACTCAAAATATTTCTGTGCATGACCTTTCAAAAGCAAAAAATGAATCGCTTAAAATTCAAGAATTAATTTTTCCAATTATCCGTAATCTTTTTAAAGCTAATTTTATTTTAGAATCAAAAGAGCAACTGCAAACTATCAATTATGAATTTTTAACTGAAATTCTAACAACACCCTTACTTGAACAATTAGTAAACCATAAACTAGACCCTCGTTTTGAAAAAATTCGTCTTTATCTTTCAGAACTTGATTCTTTCAAAGAGTTTGCTGACTTTTTATTCAATAATTTAATTTTAAATTTAAAAAAATACAGTGAAATCAACACTTTTGATGAAGCATGAGTAATGTGATTGAAGCAAAATCATTACAAAATTATTTATCACTTCGATAAAATTATTCGTGAAGTAACTTTAAAAGAAAATTACGAAAAAACTATTGATTTTATTAAACAAACATTTTTATTGTATAAAAAAGTGGATTTCGAACTTTCTGAACAAGAAAGCAAAAAACTGGAAAAATCAATTAATAATTTATTGTGATTTATTAAAGAAAATAAGGTTAAATTAAATAAACTATTAGCAGCATTAATGGAAGATGCTAAAACATTTTCACCTTATGATTATTTATTTGCAAATGAAAGAAAACGTAAAAAAGTTCTAATTAATAATTTCTTTGCTAAAAAACTAAGTTATTACGGAATTCTGAAAAAAATTATTTTTTCAGTGATGTCAATTAATTTAACAATTAAAAAAGCAATAAAAAATCACAAAGGAGATAAATAATGCGTGTTTATTCAAAAACAGTTAATACCTACAACGTCTTAAATAAGGTTAATGGTCTTGGTTCACTACATTCTCCACATGTTGGCTGAGATCCAGTAAAAGATGCAAAATCATATGCAATTTCTTTGATTGATCATGAAGCTAATGGTGTGGTTGGGATGTCATTTATTCACTGAATAGCTTTTAATATCCACAATGACCACATTTGTAGAAACTCAAGTATTTCGAAAAAAAATAAAATTGTTCAATTCGAAAATTCATTATCAAAAAAAGTACGTAAAACCATTCTTGATGACAAATATTTAATGGATAATGCAAATTGTTATTATGGGCCTTGTCCACCTGATCAAGATCATACTTATGAATTAAGAGTTTATGCTCTTGATTTTGAAGATGTTAATGAAATTATCGATACTTCAGTACCAAGATTTTGAAATGATTTCGAAGATGTTATTGCAAACCACGTAATTGATGAAGGTGTCTTAACATTTTCATCAGAACAAGCTCTAGAAACAAACGATGGTAAGTTATATAGCGAAGAAAGTCAAACTCACGGAATGTTTTACTTTTTAAATGATGATGAAGAAGTGGATAAGTTAAAAGTTTCAATTCCAGCACTAGAAATGCACGAGACTGAAAAAATTAAATATTTACCTAAAAAATATTATGTTGATGTCGAAACTTTAAAAACAGATGTTAAAACAAATTCACCTTTAATTAAAATTAAAAACATTAAAAAAGTTAAAGAATATGCAATTTTTGTATTTAATTCTTCAACTGCTCAAGAATGAGGATTAGTGAGTTGTGAATTTGCTTGTTTGGGTATTAAACCTCAACAAGGAGACTGAACAATTATCAAAGAAAATGACTTAAATAATTCTGATGACGATAGAACAGCGCGTCACTTAATTCCAAATTCTTTCAAAAGTAATTCAGTTATGCCTGAAGATATTAAAAAACATTTTGTTAATCGTCAAGATAAATGAAACGTTTTTAAAAACAAAAAATCATCAGTCAAAAATAAGTTTCACTGAATGGTTGTTTATGCATTAGACCAAAATATTACTGAAAGATTTAAAGTTAAAACAGTCGCTGATGCATATCGTATTATTAAAAATAAAGTTATTGCTGAAAAAATTATTAAATTCAAACTTAAATAAAATTGAAAATAACACAAAAAATGTAACAAAATTTGTTACATTTTTTAATTTTCCAAAAAACATTAAAAGTTAAACATCTTGTGTTATTTTTTTATCAGAGAAAACATTTTTATTAAAAAAAATGATGCTTTTAACATTATTTTTTAATGATTATAATGATTTTTTTTGAAATTTTTCTAACGCTAAAATAACTGGTTTATATTTTGATCTATGAATTGTTAAAGCACCAAATTTGTCTAAAGCCTCTAAATGTTTTTTAGTTCCATATCCTTTATTATTTTTAAAATCATAATTTGGATATTTTAAATCATATTCATCCATTAATTCATCGCGAAAAACTTTTGCAATAATACTTGCGGCAGCGACATTTATTGATTTTTGATCACCTTTAATAATATTTATTTGTTGAATATTTGTTTGAATTTTTTCGTAATCTGTAATTACAAGATCAGGAGTATTTTTTAAATTTTTCAAACACATTTGCATACCTATTACAGATTCTTTTTTGGGATTAGAAGCATTAATATCTTCGACATTTCTTACACAAATAAAGTATTCAAGAGCATCTTTTTTAATTTGATCGGAAAGGATTTTGCGTAATCGAGGATTAATTTTCTTTGAATCGTTTATAAGTTCATTTTGATAGTTTGTGGGCAATATCACACAAGCAACAACAAGTGGACCAGCAAGACAACCTCTTCCCACTTCATCAAGTCCGGCAATAATAGGAAAATTATTTCAGTAGTTTTTTTCGAAATCTAGCATTATTACTCCTTATTTATTAAAAAGAATTATAAATATTTTTTGTCAAAATTATTAACTAAAAAAACACTTTCAAGGGTGTCAAGTAAAAATGCTTGACAGCTTAATTATTTTTGGTATACTTATGTAGTATTTAAAAACACATGAAAGGAAATCTTATCGTTTGGTTAAATTAAGACTAAAAAGAAACGGAAAAAAATTCAACGCTATTTATAAAATCGTTGCTGCTGACTCACGTTCACCACGTGACGGAAGATTTATCGAAGAAGTAGGATTCTACAATCCACACTCAAAAGAAGTAGTTCTAAATAAAGAAGCTTTAACAAAATGACTAAATCAAGGTGCACAACCTACAGATACAGTTAGAACTTTATTAAAACATGACAACTTTTACGCTGAATATTCAAAAAATCGTAAATAATTATGAAAATTAATATTTTGACTTTGTTTCCAGAATTTTTCGAAACATTTAAAACACAATCAATAATTGCCAAAGCAATTCAGCTCGGTCATTTAGAGATAAATATTGTTGACTGAAGAAATTTCTCAACACAAAAACATAAAAAAGTTGATGATGAAGTCTACGGTGGTGGTCAGGGTATGCTATTACAAGTAGAACCACTTGACTTAGCATTACAAACAGTAGGTGGAAAAAAACTTCTTTTATCACCACAAGGTAAAGTTTTTAATCAAAAATTAGCAAGAGAATATGCAAAAGAGTTAGAAATAACTTTAGTAGCAGGTCACTACGAAGGTTTTGATGAAAGAATTTTAAATTTTGTTGATGATGAATTAAGTGTAGGTGATTATGTTTTAACTGGCGGTGAAATTCCAGCAATGCTTGTTGCAGATGCAATAGCAAGATTAGTGCCTGGAGTTATTCGTGAATCATCACACCTTGAAGAAAGCTTTGAAGGAGACGGATTATTGGATTTTCCCCAATATACACGTCCAAGAGTTTATAAAGGTTATGAAGTTCCGGAAGTACTACTAAGTGGAGATCATAAAAAAATCGAACAATGAAGAAATAAAGCAAAATATGAAAAAACATTAAAAAATCGACCAGATATAATTGAAAGGATTAATAATGAGCAGAAATAAATTAATCGAATTAGTTGAAAGCACACAATTAAGAAACGACTTACCACAAATCCGTGAAGGACAAAATGTTAGAGTTCACGTTCGTATTAAAGAAGGGGATAAAGAAAGAATTCAAGTATTTGAAGGACTTGTTATCGCTGAAAGTGGAACAGGAACAGCTAAAACATTTACAGTTCGTAAAATCTCATACGGTATTGGGGTAGAACGTGTTTTCAAATTAAACTCACCATTAATCAGTTACATCGAAGTTGTACGTGAAAACAAAGTTAGAAGAGCTAAACTTTACTACATGAGAGAACTTAAAGGTAAAGCAGCAAGATTGAAAGAAATTAAAAGAACTAAATAATTTGAGTGTGTTTTTAAATAACTTTTTATTAAAAAATAAGGTTATAAGCCTTATTTTTTAATTTTAGAACTTTTTTAAAACTCAATTTTAAATAAAAACTTTTTAATTGCTTATAATTATATTTACATTTTGAAGGGGAATAATGGCTAAAAAATCAAAATCAAAAAAAACACCTGCAATGATTTCATCTATTTTAAGCTTAGTGCTAATTGCTGGTGGCTCGGTAGCTGCATGATATTTTTTAAGAAACACCGAAACAAAACAACAACACCCACAACCAAATGAAGATTCATCAAGTATTCAAAATAATGAAAATAATAAAAACCAAGATCCAATACCAAACGAAGGTAACAACAATCAAAATGGTAATCAAGAAGGCGAACCTCATACACATCCAAATGTAAGTTGGGATTATGGAAGCGTTATGCACTGAAATATTCTTAATTATGGAGGACCTTTATCAAATTATGGTTCTTTAAAAGTTAAGGCAATTTCTAAAGTTATTTCAAAAACAACACCTTGAATTGTAGGATTAACAGAAATTAATGATGGCTCAACTGGAAAAGTAAAAAACATTCAAAAAGAACTAAACTCACTGACAAATAAAGAATATCAATTGATTTCTCAACCTCAAAAAGATTCAATTTCCGGAGATAAAAGTTACGCAAAATCAATTGAACAAATTTCCATTTTATATGATCCAACTTATGTTGAATTAGCAAATTTCAAAACCGGAAAATCATTGTGAAGCTATAATTCTAAGATTGATGAAAATCATTGATATGCACGTCCACCATTAGCAGCTTTATTTAAAATAAAAGGTACTGATTTTTATCTTTCAACAATTTTTGCTCACTTAGATTCTCCAGGAGCGAAAGCCGATCGTGAAGACACTTCTTCACATTATGGTGGTCAAGGTGAACAAGAAGTTGTTGAAGCTTTATACTTGCCGAAATTAATGAATAAAGTAAAAGATATTTCACCTAAAAACTCATCGATTATTTTTGGTGGAGATACAAATATTAAAAAAGATGATATATTTAGAAAAATAAATGATGATAAAAATGGTGTAAAAGTTTATAACTACATATCAAAACCTGATGAAATAACCTCACTGGGTACAAAAAAAGGTAGATACTCAAATCCTTATGATCGTTTCTTGTTTATTGAAAACAACATAGATTTTATTGATCAAAAAGAGCTACCAATTTATGCTAAACAAAGTCCTAAATTAGCTAACAAACCTTATCGTTATGACCTTTGAAAGATTTTTGATAATAAAGATTTTTCACGTGATGAAGCCAAAAGATTATTTAAACAATTTGCTTCTTCAGAAAAAATTACAAATGAAAAATTGAAAGATGATTATTTAATTAGACAACAAATTAGTGATCATGCACCAATTGAGATAAATTTCAAATTAAAATAAATTCTTAATATATAAATAAGGAAGAGAAAATGGAAAATATTATAGTTTTAGACGATAGTTTTATTAATGCGAATAAAAATGGTTTTGAAATTACTGTTGAAGATGGAATTTTAAAAAGCTTTAAACAAGTTATTCAAGAAAAAGTTATTATTGATTTAAAAAATGTTAGTGAAGTCGCTGATGGTGTTTTTGCTCAAAACAATTTTGTAACAAAAGTCAATCTTCCTAATGCTAAAAAGATCGGTAATAAAGCTTTCTATCAAGCAATCTTTTTAGAAGAAGTCAAATTAGAAAGTTGTTATGAAATAGGCAAATCAGTTTTCGAAGGAACTGTTTCATTAAAAACAGTAGATGCTCCAAAATTAGAAGTTTTACCTGCTAATAGCTTCGGATTTAGTAATGTTCAAAAACTTAATCTACCTAATTTAAAAAGCGTCGATAATTATTCAGTTGCAAATGCTCGTGAGTTAGAGATTTTTAATGCACCTAATTTAGAAAATATTGGACCCAAAGCTTTTAGCAATTGTGTTAAATTGCAAAAAATTACTTCAAATAACATTAAGAAAATTGAGCAACAAGCTTTCGAAACATGTATGGCTCTTTTTGATTTAAACACTGAAAAAGTTGAATATGCACACCGTGAATCATTTTCATTATCGATGTTAGTAAAAAATGATCAACAAAAAAATAATGAATACGTAAGTTATAAAAATATTTTGCTTTCGTCAAAAGAAAATTCCCAAAATATTAATTTAAAAAATATTACAGTTATTGCTGCTAAAGCATTTTGACAAGATCAAAAAGTTCAAAAAGTTACTTCAAAATCGGTTAAATTTGTAAACGAGCAAGCTTTTTATCAATCATCACTTGTAAAATTAAAATTATGAGGTGTTAAAAAAATCGATAATAAAGCTTTGTGTGAAACAAAGTTAGCGGGTTTAAATTCTTTCTGACTAAAATTGCGCTTCAAAAAATCATTTTAACAATCAAAACCACATTTTTTAGCATTTTAAAATGCATATTATAAAAAAATGTGGTTTTTTTATTGATTATTTTATTTTTTTTGCTTAAATGTTATAAAAACACAAAGAAGGAAAATAAAATGAAAATAATAAAAAAAGATTTTCGTAGTCATTTAAATTCAGTATTAAATCGAAAGCACTTAATAAATGACTGCTTAGAATTTGATGAAGCATTTACAGCTTTATTTAAAAATACTATTGAAAAACTGATTGAAATGGAATTTGATCATTTTATGGAATTTGAAAGATCAGATATTGGTGTAAAAAATTCAAACTTTAAAAATGGTCATTCAACAAAGATTATTAAAACCAAATACGGAAGTTTTCCTATTAATATAAGAAGAGATCGTAAAAACGAATTTGAAACTAAACTTTTTGACAAAAATAGTCATGATTTTAATTACAAAGAAGATTTAATAATTGCACTAAATGCAAGTAATAATGATTATACAAGTATTGAACAAAGCGTTGCAGAAATGTTCGATAATGAAATTCCTGAAGAATTATTAAAAAACATTGCAAAAAGCTTCTATGAAAATCAAAAATTTAACTTATCACATAAATTTTCTTTCCGAATGATAAGTGTAAAAGAGATTAAAATTGAAAAACATAATGAAGCTTATTGAATAGTATTTGGGAGAACAAGAGATGAAAACGTTATTTTGACTATATTAAAAGCAAATCTCGAAAATAATGAAAAGAATATGGAACTTCTTTTTGAAAACCTTAATGAAAATAAAATTAAAAAAATCACTTATTTTGCTGTTGAAGAAGAACAATGTTGTCGCAAATTAATTGAAGAAAAAAGTAAAGAATATAATTTTAAAATAATTGAAATCACTAATTCTCACGAAGAATAAGTTTTAAATAAAAACGCAAAAAACGGAATTTTTGCGTTTTTTTATTTTACACTTGTGCAAAAAAATACTTTAAATAGTAGAAGGAGGTAAATGACTAAAAAAATATTGTCAAAAAACAAAAAGAAAATATTTCTTGCAGCTTTAATTTTATTAATAGGAATAGGAGGGTGCGGAACAAGTTTTGGGCTTTTTGCAAAAAATAGCTATTCTTATAGTTATTCAACTAAACAAAGCAAAGACAAAATTCATGACTTGAATAACGAAATTACGAATCTTTCAGTTCAGCTGAAAAATAAAGCTAATGAAAACAATGAATTAGTTAGAAAAGCTAAAGAAATAGATTTAAAACTTCAAGAATCTTTAGTGAAAAATAACAGTCATGAAGCAAAAGAAACAAAGCTAGTTGAAGAATTAAATAAACAAAAACAACTTAATGCATTTTTAGAAAAAACTAAAAATGATATTAATTTAGCAAATTTAAAAAATGCTCAAAATATTGATGAATTAAAAAGTAAAATCATAAATTTAGAGACTATAAAAAATAGTCTTCGAATAACAATTCAAAAAACATCAAAAGAAAATAATAAATTAATTTTAAAGATTAAAGAATTAGAAAATAGCCTTGCTTATAATATTCAAAATGCAAAAAATACTTTAGCTTCTAAAGATTCTGTTATTAACAAATTACAAAATGAAAATGTGGTAATTTCAAAGAGACTTGAAGCTGAAAAAATAAATAATACCAGTCTAAAATCACTGATTAATACTGATATAAAACTAATTGATGATTATTATTTAAGTGTTAATAATGTTTTTAAGTATTATTTGACTTTAATTGATTATGCTTTAAATCAAATTAATATTTTACACATAGAAGATAGTGATTCTGTATTAGAATTTAAAACTGAATCTCAAAGTTTTAGAAATTTTTTAAATGAATCAATTCAAGAAGCAAAATTTTTATCAAATACTGAAATAAAATTCCATCCAAATATAAAAACAAGAATTCAAAAGCTTCAAGAAATTTATCAAAAATGATTTGTATCATACACTAAAATTTTAGAAAATACAGTTCAAAAAATAGACGTTTTAAACACAGTAATTATTAATCTAAAAACAAAATTAAAAGAGTCAGAGCAAAAAATAAATAAACTTCAAACAGCCATTGATTTAAAAAACCAAGAACTCGCAAAAAATAATGAAAATATTCAAAATTTAAACGAAAAAATAACAAATTTAAGAGGTCGAATTTTTGATAGTGATCAAAAAATTTCTGAGTTAGAAAAAACAATTAATGAAAAAATAATTAAAGCTAAAAACTTGGAAAAAGAAGTACTATCGTTAAAACAAGATGTGAATTTTTATAAAGAAAAAAATTTTGGAATTTCAATGGATCTTGCAAGTCAAAAATATCTAACAAAACAAGTTGAAAATAATTGACGAGATGCTGAAAAAGAAATAGATAAGTTAAAGAGAACATTAAATGCCAACCGAAATGAAAATAAAGATCTGCTTGATGAACTTGATAGAAAGGATAAGTTGATTCTTGACGCAAATAAGAAACAAACTGTATTATTTAGAGAAAATGAAGAATTAAAACACCAATTAGTTGATCTTAGAAAAGAATTAGATGTAACCAATAATTTAATAATCACCGCTGGCAAACAAAATACTATTCAAATTATTGATGCAAAAATTGAACAAACTAAATTATTTTTAAACGATATTATTAATTTTGCAAAGGCTTGAAATACTTCGTCAACATATGTAGGTCAACAGCTTGCATTGAATACTTTAATTAATCGAAAAATTAATAATTATGTCGATTTATTCTTAGTTGATTACCAAGAAAATATGAATCAAGAATTGTATGAAAAACTCAAATTAGATTGAACTGAAGCAAAAACTTTAGATAGTGATATAAATTACATTTATCAATATATAACTCATGAATTAACTGAACATGAAGGTCCTAATGTTGGAAATTTATTAAATCCAAAAATTATGGAAATTAATAGTTTAATTTCTAGAACAGACAAATTTAAAGACTTTGAGTTAATTGCGTTTGACAACATTAAATCAAATAATAGACCAGCACCAAAATTACACTAAGGAGGCAATATGGAAAACTTTAAAGAAATAGATGATAAGATAGCAAGCAAGATAGAAGGAGGTAGTTTAGTTGCGATTTTAACAACTTTAATACCGCTTGGAATTAGCTTAATTACAAATTTATTAGCAACCATTAAAGCAACTTCTTCTTCAGAAGGTGAGCTAAAAACAAAGGACGGAAATTCATTTAAATGAACTAACGAAGCAAAAGAAAGTTATGTTTTACCAATCAATTACAACCTATAATCTTGCAAAGCAAAATGTATCAAAAGAAATATTAGATAATGTTAATTTTGCCATACAAAAAAATGAACAATTTTTTGAAAGTAAAGGACAACTAATTTCTGACTTAAAGAAGCTTTCTGGAATATTAAATTACACAATTTTAAATTGTTGGATTTTATTGAAACAAAAAAGTGATAGTAATGTTTTTAAAACTTTTGATCAATGAAAAAATAAAGGTTTTAAAATTAAAAAAGGTTCTAAAGCGTTTTATATTTTAGGATACAAAGATGCTTCTTTTATAATGATAGATGATGAAAAAACTCATAAAATAGTCGAGTGAAAAAATGCTACAGATCAACAAAAAAGAATGGTAATGGAAGGAGATTACGAAGTAATTAAAAAGAAGATTGTTGCCCCGATTCCTGTATTTGGAGATAAACAGATAGAATTTAAAAAAGAATTAGAGAATTCAAAAAAATCAGTAAATTTACGAAGCTTTTTATTAAAAACTTTAAAAGATATGAGTATTTCTGTGTTGATTATTGAAAATTCAAAGGATGAGGTTATTTTTGATGAAAGTAAAAACACATTAGTAGTAAAATATCAAAATCCTAATAATATTGATTTCATGATTTTGAAAATGTTATCAAAATTAATTTTAAAACAGGATGATGGAAATTTATTGGAACAGCTTCTTAATTTTGAAAGCGAAATAATAACATTTTTAATATTTGAAAATTTAAATCGCAATGATTATGTCTATTCTTTTGATGATTATCAAATTTTAGCTAAAAACTTATCAAATGAACAAAAGGAAGATTTGCTAAATAAAACAATGTATATTGCAAAAAATATTTTAGAAAATATTCAATAAAAAAATACAGTTGGTTTTTCCAACTGTATTTTAGTACTTACCTAAATACTCAATAGAGATATTAATAGGTTTTGTATTGATTAATGCAAAGGTTTTTTGTTCGATAAGAAATAGTAAATTACGGGTTTCAAAAACGAAATCAGCTGTTTTTTTTACTTTGTATTTTAAGTTATAAAATACATTGTTTTTTTCGATACTAATTTCTAAATTGTCAACAAGTTTTACATTGGCTTTTCGATCAAAAATGTTTAAGATTGATTTTTTTAAAACATCAATGTGAACGTTATATGTTACATTAACACCTGCATTAACTTTAATAAAATCGTTCATTATTTATTTGAACGTCCTACGTATTTTCCAGTTTCAGTTGAAACTAAAATAGTTTCACCTTCTTTGATGAACATTGGTGTTTCAACTTCAAATTCTGTTTCAACAATAACTTTCTTTTGTGGGTTATTTGCAGTATTTCCTTTAACTGCTTCAGGTGCTGAAATAACTTGAAGTTCAATGTTAGCTGGTAATTCAATGTCTAGAATTTCTGTTTCATATTTTCTAACTAAAACTTTTAAAGATGGTTTTAGGAAGTTTTTTTCTCATTCTAGTTTTGTTAAAGGAATTTCAACTTGTTCAAATGTTTCTTGGTCCATTAAGATTACATTTTCTCCATCACTGTATAAGTAATCCATTGATACTTTTTCAATTCTTGCTGGTTTAACTTTGTCTCCACCAGTAAATGATTTGATTGTAGTTGAACCTGAACGTAAATCTTTAACTTTAGCTTTAACTGTAGCTTGTCCACGTCCTTGTTTTGAGTGTTGAGATTCTAAAACGATGTAAATATTACCATCTAATTCAAAGGTAATTCCTGGCTTAAATTCATTAACATTAAGCATTTTTGTCTCCTTAGTTTTTTTAAGTCAATAATATAATTTTAAACTATTTTTTTATTTTTATTCACCATGTTCATGATCATCATCATCGTGATCATCGTGGTGTGAGTGTTCAAATACTAATTCTTGAGTATCACGATTAGCATTTTTTTGTTTTTGTTTTTCTTTGCATCAAACTATTACATTGATTACAACAACATAAAGTGCGGTAAATATCGAACCTGAAGCTAAACAAAAGTCTGCAAAGTTTCAAACACCTTTATCATATCAAGGTAAGAAGAAAATATCTCTTACTCCCTTAAAAGCCATTCTATCAATCATATTTCCAAAAGCTCCGGCACTGACAAAGGCAAGCCCAACAATTATTGGAATATTAAATCTTTGTTTAATTGATAAAACAACTGCTAAACAGATAAAGAATACAATAAATGTAAAACTATGAAGTAGTCCATAACTTAATTTTTCTCCAAAAAAGGTTGTTCCTTCGTGAAGAATGTTTCTAATTCCTATAACTCCACCATAGTTTTGATTAATGCTTGGGTCGCCTTTATAAAAAACGTGTTTTGTAACTAAATCTATTGTTAACATAACAGCGAAAACAATAAAGAAGATTACATAATTTGTTAAAACGATTTTAGGATTTAAGTTTTTAAAAAAATTGATAATTTTGTGTTTTATTTTTAAAACTTTTTTATTGATTTCTTGCATTTAAAACCTCTTGGCATCTTAAACAAATTTCATTTTGATTTTCATTGATTTCAAAGTGATTTCAACATCTTTGACATTTAAATGAATTTTCTAATTTAGATACTTTGGTTTCATCTCCAAATTCAACTTTTGCAACCATTAATAGGTTTACAAGATCAAGTGATTTAATAAATTCACTATCTGTTTTTAAAACAACAAGTGCTTCATTTTGACGTTTGATTTCTTGATTTTTGATTGCGTTTTCAATTTGTCTATAAACTTCATCTTTTAATTCAAAGAATTCTTTTCATTGGTTTTCATTTTCATCACTAAAATTAGGATTTTTAAAGAAGTCAACTAAATGAACTGAAGATTTTTTGTTTTTGGCATTGAAATATTTATAGATTTCTTCAGATGTAAGTGGCATGATTGGGGCTAAGGCAATCATTAAAGTTTCAGTAATTTTGTATAAGTTGTACTGAATTTGTAAACGATTTTGTGAATCTTTAGCATCAGCATAAAGACTATCTTTTGAAATAGAAATATAGTAAGAACTTAAATCGATTACAAAGTTATTAATATCTTTAATTACATTGATAAAACGATAAGAGTCGTAATTTTCGATAATTTTTGCTTCAAGATTTTTTCTTCTTTCATCAATTAATTTGTGAATTCCAAATAATTGTGTATCTTGGTATTCATAATCAGAAATAGCTCCAAGCATGAATTTAAAAGTATTTCTCAATTTACGGTAAATTTCGACATTTTGTCCCAGAATTTTATCATCAATTGAAACATCAGAAGTATATTCACTGTTAGCTACTCAAAGTCTTAAAATATCAGCACCATATTTATTAACGATATCTAAAGGTTTTACAACATTACCTTTAGATTTTGACATTTTATTACCTTTACCATCAAGAACAAAACCATGTGAAACAAGTTGTTTGTAAGGACTTTCTTTTCTTCATGCAACAGAATTAATCATACTTGAATTAAATCAACCACGATATTGATCGCTTCCTTCAAGATATAAATCAAAAGGAGCTTTTACACCATTAACATCAAGACCGATAGAAGTAGAACCTGAATCGAATCAAACGTCCATAATATCATTTTCTTTTGTGTATCCTAAATTACGATATTTTTCTGGTAGTAATTCATCAACTGTTGAATCATATCAAATGTCTGTCCCGTGTTTTTCAACAAGATCGATTACATAATCCATAATCTCATCATTAAAGACAGGTTCTTTGTTTTTATCATAAAAAATTGTTATTGGAACTCCTCAAGATCTTTGTCTTGAAATTGTTCAACTTTCTCTTGCTTCAAGCATTAATGAAAGACGTTTTTTGCTTCAAACATTAAATGTTTGAACGTTTTGAATTGAATCAAGAATATTTTCTTTAATTGGTTTTAATGAAACAAATCACTGCGGTGTTGCACGATACATAATAGGAAGGTGTGTTCTTCAGTCGTGTGGATACGAGTGTTTGATTTTTTTGAAGGCAAGAACTAAATTACGTTCAGTTAAATCCATTCCTACAGCTTTATTTGAATCTTCATAAAACATTCCTGCATATTTTCCAGCTTTATCATTTAATGAACCATCATCTTCAACGTGCATAATCATTGATAGATTGTTTTTCTTACCAATTAAGAAGTCATCTTCCCCAAAAAGTGGAGCCATATGTACTAGTCCTGTCCCACTTTCCAATGTTACGTGATGTCCTTCAACAATTGGACATTCCATTTGATTGATTGGTGAAGTATAAGTTAAACCAACTAATTGATCTCCTTTAAAACTTGAAAGTATTTCATAATTTTCTCAGTTGAATGTTTGTACTAATTGTTCTAGAAGATCTTTTGCAACAACATAGTTTTGATTATTTGCTTTTACTTTTAGGTATTCAAATTCTAAGCTTACTGCTACACCGCTATTTGCAATTAGTGTTCAAGGTGTAGTTGTTCAAATTACAACATAATCACCTTTTTGTAAAAATTCATTACCTTTGGCAATTTCAAAAGCAACATATAAAGAAGGTGAAATGTGATCTGCGTATTCAACTTCAGCTTCAGCTAAAGCACTTTGTGAAGAAGGTGATCAGTAAATTGGTTTTAAATCTTTATAGATTAAACCATCTTGAATCATTTTCTTTAGTAATCTTAATTGGTTCGCTTCCATTTTCTTATCTAGTGTTACATAAATATCACTAAAGTCTGTAAGTAATGAAAGTTGTTTGAATTCTTCTTTTTGTAATTCTACTTGACTCAAAGCATACTCAGCACAAGCTTTTCTTAAAGCACTAACAGTAAAATCATTTTTATTTTTTTTAGCTAAAGTTAACATTTTGTGTTCGATTGGAAGACCGTGTGTATCTCATCCACAAACAAGAGGTGAATAAAAACCTTGCATATTTTTGTAACGAACAACAATATCTTTTAAAATTTTGTTTAAAGCATGTCCAACGTGAATACTTCCGTTTGCATAAGGTGGACCATCATGAAGAACAAAACTTGGGTTACCTTTATTTTTTGCTAAAACATTTTGGTAAAGTTTGTTTTCTTCTCAATTTTGGCGATATTCTTTTTCTTTATTGACTAAGTCAGCTTTCATTGGAAATTCTGTCTCAGGCATTAATAATGTTTCTTTGTAATCTTTTTGCATTTTAATAATCCTTTTTACATTCTTTAATAAATGTGCTAAATAGTGTGTGTTCTTTTAAAGGTCTTGCATTGAATTCTGGGTGATATTGTGTCCCTAAGTAGAAACGGTGGTTTCTAAGTTCACAAATTTCTGCTAATTTAGAATTTGGTTCTTGACCTGAAAAAATAAATTCTTCATCTTCTAACATTGAACGGTATTTAGGCGAAATTTCATAACGGTGTCTGTGACGTTCATAAACTAATTCAGAATTGTAGATTTGGTAAGCTAGTGAATCTTTTTTGATTTCAGTTGGTGAAGCACCAAGTCTTAAAGTTCCACCGATTGCGTCATCTTCATTTTTTCCACGAATAAAATCAAGAATATAAACTTCATCTTTGTCATTGGTTTTGAATTCAAAGCTTGTTGCTTTTTTAATTCCTTTTAATCTAGCTTGGTTAATTGACATAACTTGCATTCCTAAACAAATTCCTAGTGTAGGAACGTTATCGATTCTTGTTTGGTTTGCGATTAAAATTTTTCCTTCAATTCCCCGTGCTCCGAAACCTGGTAAAATTACAACTCCATTAACATCTTTTATAGCTTCTTTTGCATCTTCTACATTTTTGATATTTTCAGAGTTAATTCATTTTAGCGAAATTTCAGCACTTTGATAAGCACCTGAAATTTTTAGAGCTTCGATTATTGATTTATAAGCATCTTCAAATTTTGTGTATTTACCTACCATTCCGATTGTTAATTTTTGTTTATTTTTAGCTTCGAGAAGCTTTACAAATTCTTTTCATTTTGTAAGGTCTGGTTTTTTATCTTTGATACCAAAGTAACTTAAGATAGTTTTTGCAACTTTTTTAGTTTCAAGATAAATTGGCATTTTATAAACTTGTTTAAAATCTGGTACTGAAACAACACAATTTTCATCAAGAAAACTGTATTCAGCGATTTTTTTGTTTATTTCTGGAGTTGGACTTTTTTGTGATCTTAAAAACACCATATTAGGATTTATACCCAGTTCTCTTAAAACAGCAATTGAGTGTTGAGTTGGTTTTGATTTAAATTCCCCACTTGCATTTAGATATGGAACAAATGATGTATGAATAAAGTAAACATTATTTGGAATCATGTGTTTTAATTGTGCTAGTGCGTAGAAAAATGAATTTGATTCAAGATCTCCGACAGTACCACCAATTTCAACAATAGCAAAGTCAGGATTATGTTTTTTCTCAATGTCAAGAATTGCATTTTGAACGCTATTTGTAAAGTGTGGAACAATTTGGACGGTTTTTCCGTTGTATTTTCCATCACGTTCATTGCTTAACAATTGAGAAAATAATTTTCCGCTTGTTACTGAAGAATATTTTGAAAGATTTTCATCAATAAATCTTTCGTAGTGACCTAAATCAAGGTCAGTTTCTCCACCATCATCAGTTACATACACTTCTCCGTGTTCAAATGGAGAAAGTACCCCTGGATCAACATTTAGATATGGATCTAATTTCATTGCAAACACTTTAAATCCACGCGATTTTAAAAGTCGACCAATTGATGCAGCACTTACTCCCTTACCTAATCCGGAAATTACCCCTCCGGTTACAAAAATAAATTTAGTTTTCATAAAGCCCCTTAAAAAATAAAATAAATATTTAATAATTATATATAAAAATGTCCTTTATTTAAGATAGAAATTAAATAAAAAACAATTTTTTTGTTAAGAATTTTATTAATTATTTTTTGATAAAAAAATCAAAATTTAAAAAGAAAAGCTCGCCGTAGCGAGACAACAAAAAATTACTCTTCATCATTTTCTGAAAATCAATCAAAAATACTGGTTATATCATCAATTTGACCAATTACGGTTAATAAATCGCCTTCTTCAATCACGAAATCCCCTTCAGGTAGGAAGCTTGTTCCACCACGTTTAATAAGAACGATTGAAGCATTTCTTTTTCTTATATCTAATTCACGAATTGTTTTATGAAAAATGCTTTTATTTTTAATAAATGCTGAACCAAAAACAAATCCATCACCAGCATCTTCAAGATCTTGACTATAAGAAATTAAAGATTGATTTGCAACGATTAAAGCTGTTTTAATTCCGGCTTCTTCTTGTGGTGAGATGATGACGTTAACTCCGATTTGTTTTAAAACCCGAGCATGTCTAATTGAATTCGAACGAGCAATAATATTTTTTACACCAATTTCTTGTAAAGCGGCAACAATTTCGATGTTTTCTCCTGTTGCTACAACAACTGTATCATTTTCACTTAAACCAATTGACTGTAATGTTTTAGGATCTCCGGCATCAGCAACGAAGATTTGATTAACATCATCACGGAAAGGGATTAAGTTTCTTTCTTCTTCATCGATTAAGGTTAAGAAAAGCTTATTTGATGATTTATTTTTTAATAAATTTTGAACCACACTTTGACCATAACGCCCTAGTCCGATGATACAAATTTCAGCGATATTTTTTGAGTTTTTCTTCATGCTAGTAATTCCTTTTTTAAATAATTAACTTGTAACATTTTACTATTTTTAATATTGAATAACTATAAAAATATTAAAATTATCTACTTTATATATGCAATTAATGTTAAAACAAGTTATTTTTCAGTATTATTAGTGATTTTTATTATAAAAGCTAAATTTAAATTTAATTTTTAGTTTAAATAATTAAAATTATTTATTTCTTTATTATAAAAACAATTGAATATACATAAATATTATGTTTTAAATTGCTTATTTATATATAAAGATATTTACTTATTTTGAAAAAATTCATTCTGTGGTAATATTTTTACATTATGAAAAAAAGAAGCATAAATCGCTTTTTCCATTGGAATCATTGGAACTTTTTCAATTATTTCATTAGAATGGGAAAGATTAAATATATCTTTTTGACATATTTAATTATTACATTTACGATAAGTATTTTACTTTATTTTCCAATTACTCATGCAACAAAAAATCCTTCATACAATTATAGCGACGCTTTATTTATTGCTGCTAGCGCTTTTAGTGATACAGGACTTTCAACTGTTACCGTTTCTGAACAATATAACATTTTTGGTCAAACGGTAATTGCAATTGCCATTATCATAGGAGGTTTTGGGTTTTTTACGATTAAACTTTATATTTTCGAGCTTATTTTGAGTCGATTCGGAATTAAAATGAGTTCTCATAAAGTTTCGGTAACACAACTTGAACGTGGTTCAACAGTTACAGGAGATACAAAAAAACTTATTAAAGTTAGTTTAACAACATTGATTATCACTATTTTAGTTGGATCATTTGTTTTATTTTTCTATTTTTTCTTTTCGAATCAAGGATTTTTCTTAGATGAAACAAATCCACAAAAACAACCTAATGATGTTATTACTTTTTTCCCATACCAATCACAAATTTATAATCCGCATGGAGATTGAAAGCTTTCACTAAGATATGCGTTTTTCCATTCGATTAGTGCTGTAAATAACGCAGGGTTTGACATTATTGGCGGTAATTCAATAAATCTTTACTACAAATCAAAAGGGCTACAATTAATTTTAATTGCATTATTCTTTATTGGTGGAGTTGGTTATCCAACAATTTATGATGTGTATAAAAAAATTGTTGCATTATTCCGTCGCCAAAGAAATAGAGTTAGTCTTTTTACAAAATTAAACTTAACAACATGATTAGTTGTAAGTGTATTAGGAATCATCTTAACAATTATTTTTGAAACAACAAGTGGTTCATCAAAAACATTCTGGATGCAAAAAGAATATGGAAGCACATGAGATAAACTTTTTGCAATATTCTTCAATACCCTTTCAACGCGTAGTGCAGGGTTTTCAACGGTTGATTATTATTCGTTTACGCAACCAACACAAATAATTCATGCAATCTTGATGTTCATTGGTTTTGCTCCAGCATCAACAGCAGGAGGTATTAGAAACCTAACACTTTCAATCATTTTTATTAGTGTATTTAGTGTTATTAAAGGAAGAAAGAATGTCGTGGCATTCAGTCGTCAAATTGGAAAAGAAACTCTTATTAAAGCGATTAATATTTTCATAATTGGTTTAAGTTTAATTTTTATCGGAACATTGATTGTTTCAACAAGTGCAAAATTAAGTCCAGAAGAAATTGTATTAAATGATGGTACAACAAAAATTTACGGAATGACACAGGTTTTCTTTGAAGTTTGTTCGGCGTTTGGTAGTTCTGGTCTTTCAGCTGGAATTACCGATTCACTGAATTTAGCATCAAAAATAACTTTAATTTTCTTAATGTTCATTGGACAATTAGGAATTACATCAACAATTCTTGTGTGAGGACGTCAAAAAAGCAAAGAATTAAGAATTTCAAATATTCGCGAAGACGTTTCACTTGGTTAAGGAGGTCATTATGACTAAAAAATCGATTATTGCTATCTCATCTGCATTAGCAATTGCAACAGTTCTTGCTGTTTCAATTCCTGTTAGCGTTGTTATGAGCAATAAAAATAAAGCGCCTCAAAATGAAGAACCGATTTTAACTCAAAACGATGATGTTATTCGAGGAGCGGTTAATTATGTTGCAATAGGAGACTCAATTGCGGCTGGTTTTAATACAGAATTTGGTTATGATCAAGGTGGTTTTCTGAATCCAGTAACAAACGAAGTTGAAGGACTTTCATATTCATCATATATCGCAAATGCAATAAAAATGGCAAATGATTCACAGACTCATTTGACTTCTTTTTATAATTTTGGTCTTACTGGTTCAACATTGGATGAATGAATTTATCTTCTTGATCCACAAAATTACACAAATCCTGAAATGTTAAAAAAGGTTAAATCATTTTTAACATTTGATTCAAATATTGATAAAGCAAAAAATAACCCAATTCGCATTGAAGGTAAAAGAAGAATTGAATACTTATTTAATGATTTTGAACCTAAAAATAACGAAATGGGAATTTTAACTCAACAACTAAAAAAAGCTAATTTAATGACAATCAGTTTGGGTGCTAATGATTTTATTGCCCGTGTAGACATCGCTAATTTTCTTTCAGCATTAGCTTTAGACTCGCAAACAGCTGGTCCAAAATTACAAAAATACTATGATGACTTTTTAGAACAAGCAAAAAATGCTGCTAATGTCATTGTTGAAAAGTATCAAACATTAATTTCAATGATTCGAGCAATCAATCCTGATATTAAAATCAATTTAATTTCATATCCTTTACCATTTTTAAGACTTGCTCCATTAATTGATAAAAAATTTGCTAGCATCACACCAAATGTTAGTGATCAATTACTTGCATTTTTAAATAATTCAATTAAAAAAGCAGCAAAGCAAAATGAAGTAAATTATATTAATACCTATGATGATAGTTTTTGAACTCAACATTCAAAAATACTGGCTGGAAATATTTTTGACATCCACCCAGATTTTTTAGGTTACAAAAAAATGGCTCAAGACATTTTCTTAAAAATGTCAATTAATCCTGATGCAAAAGGTGCTGATTTAAATTTTGATGAGGAATATGCTAAAAGTGATAAAAATAGCTACAAACAAATTTTAGGTTTCAAAGATTACACAAATGCTAGTTTAAAAACCTTAATTTGAGGTGTGCAAGGGATTAATGTAAGTGCTATTGAAAACGCTTATCCTTTTGAAAATAATCCTTACAATACATTAATAAAAAACTTCTTAGTAAAAAATCCAGATATTCCTGTTGATATATTAATTAAAAATTACACTCATTCGGAATCAATGATTTATGAAAGAGACCACTTCTTAAACTTGATTGAAAAATTTGCTAAAGGGGCAGGAATTGACTGAAATAATTTAAAAAATTTAAAAAAATTCGTCGATGATTTAGTACAAAATGATGAACAAAAAGAATTTATTCCACAATTAATTAACGCTTTTGTTGATACTGGTTATATCAATAAAATTTTTAATGCTATAAAAAATGATATTGATGAATTACTTGACACAAACAATATTGATGCGATAGATATTTCTAAAGTTAGCGATATTTTTAAAAAGAATTTATTAAGTACAGATATTCTTTATCAAACAATAAGAAGCTTTTTATCAAGCGATTTTGTTCAACAAAATAAAAATTCACAACGTCTAAAACAATTAATTCAAGCAGTAATTAAAGATTTTTTAAATGCTGATTTAATCAAAGTTTTTGTTGCACCAAAATATCACAAAATAATTGACGGACTTGCGAAAGATCCGAATATTTTCAATTTAACTAGCGATATGCTGTTGAACATTACTGAAGATTTAATCAATAATAAAGATTTTTATTTCAAAGAATCAAATACATTTTCTTCATTCCAAATTAAAGTTTGAAATAAATTCAAAGATCTAATTAAAGAAAATATAAAAATTATCTTAAAAAGACTTCTAAGTGATGATAACTTTGTGGAATTAGACAAAGAAATTATTATTAATTTCTTAGAAAAAACATTTAATGAAAAATTAAACGATAGTCAAAAATATGATTTAGGATATATTATTACTTCATTTATAAAATCACAACCACAAAAACCATATTTTGATGGCTTAATTGATTTTATTTTGGATGAATATTTTAAAGAGGTTGAAAAACCTGATTTTGAAATTAAAAACTTTTTAAAACAATTAATTACTAAAGTTTTATTAGTTCCGTATAAAGGAAATGAACACAATGAAGTAATTTTTTCAATTATTAATGATATTGCTAATAATGAAAAATATTTAAAAGGTTTTAAAACTATTGTTAACACAATTTTTAGTAAAAATCTTTTAGATGGAATTTCATTTACTGCCACTTCTTCAACTTCTTTTGCGATTGATAAAGAAAATATAAAATCATTAATCGTTAATATTTTTAATTCGGATATCATTGCAAAAAACAATAATGTTAAAGAAATGATTAAGTATGTTTTTGCAATGTTCATGGATTCAAGTGTTTTTAATAATCAACTTATCCCTGAATTCTTGTCAATATATGCACAAGGTAATATTTCTAATAAGATCTATGCCTTAATGAATAAAGCAGGTCTTGCTAATGATTTAAATAGAGTGTTTCTATCAGAAGGTGGATTGCTTTCAGCAATCAATAAATGATTTAATGCTTTTGTTAAAGACATGTTAAAAAATCCTGAATTAAGACAAGCATTAAAACAAACATTTTTCAATTTTATTGATAATATTGGTACATTTAAAGCTGATTCAATTGAACAAATAGCAATTAATATCGTAAAAAATATTAAAGTTTTAAACCCAAGTAGTCTTGTTGAAAAACTATTACAAGCCGTAAATTCTGATTCAGAATCAAGAACTTTAGGATTGAATTTATTCTATAAATCAGTTGAAAGTTTTGCGGGAATAACTTTAAGTGAAGAACAAAAAACTCTTTTAGCAACAAATATTAAAAAGGTTTTAAATAATTTTGTTAATACTGATTTATATAAAGACTTTTTAAATCTTGTATCAAACGACATAAATTCAGTAACACTTAAAGAATTCGGTGACAATTTATTAGCTTCTTTAAAACAATATTTTGAAGCTGATAAAGTTGTTATTTTAAACAAAATTCTTGCGGTTTTATTCGCAAAACCAAGCGGGCAAAATATTCAAATTCAGTTACATGACTGAATTAAAGCACTGCAACCAATTGTGCAATCACAAAAATTAGAGAAGCTAATTTTTGACACTTTTTCATTAAAACAAAACTTAATAAAAGCCTTAAATTCATTTAATCCAGAATCAATTAATGATCAAGAAGTTAAAAAACAACTTCAAACCGTTGTACAAAGATTTTCATTTATTATTGAAACTAAATTTGATAACATTGTAAGACCTTTTATTCATGAACTAATTGACAAAATTTTTGGACAAGCATCTCTTAATGCTTCAAAACAAGGCGGAAAACACTGATTTAATAATTATTTAAAAAATGAGTTAAAAACTTTATTTAGTAGTTTAATTAAACAACTTACACAAATTATTAATAATGATTCAACACTAAAACCAGGTATTTTAAATCTTGCTTCTTCATTCATTGAACAAATCATTAAAAAATACTTTGTAATCAATGATAAACAACAACAAGTAATTAATGATATTGTTTCAAAAATTCTTAATGCTTTAACAAATGAAAAATTATTAAATGAAACAGCAAACAAATTAATTGAACAAGTTATTTCACTATTTTCAATTGATGATAATATTCAAATCACTAACTTGTCTATTGATATCAATAATTTAAATCTAAAATCATTTGGAATTGATATTGCAATTAACAATCTAGAAAAGATATTGAATGTAATAACAGGTCCTGAAACAATTGAACTTTTAAATATTTTTAACCAAAATAAAGAACAAATTATTGATTTATTAGATAATTCTTATTCTTCTTCGTCATCAAGTTTTGATAAAAATGTAATTATTAGAATAGTTTTACAAACCATAAAAATTATTAACTCAAAATTAAGCCCTAACGAAGAATTAAAACGTCAAGCTGATGAAAAAATTCAAAGCATCGTTAACTTCATTGCAAGTAATTCCAAAGTTAAAAAACTTTTAAATGATTTTATTGTAAAGACACTAAGTTCACTTCCTATTGAAAAAAACCAAATCATTAAAATGGTTGATTTTGTTGTTAATGATTTAATAGCAAGCAGTGACACAAAACAATTATTTACAAAAATTATTGATTCGCTATTACTTGAAAACACTCAAAAAGTTCAGTCATTAAATTCAATACTTGATTTAGTAAAATATATAGCCTTGGAAAATAAGGCAAATATCGAAAAATTTATTGTCGATAACTATAAAAAAACTATATCAAATCAAACAATTAGAACAATTTTTAAAGACATAATTAAAAAAGAAATTTTAAAAACAAGTCCTCAAACAGATAATGAAAATTTAGAACAAATTATTTCGCTTGTTGACGAAATTATTGATAAGATTTCAGAATTTGACGCTTTTGATAAAGTTGTCAGCCATGTTTTAGATAATTTTGAACAATTAAAGGCAAAAAACAACAATGATATTTCAACATTTAAATGATCATCATTAATAAGTAATTTAGACATTAAAGAAATTCTTTCAAAAGAAGATATTCAAAAAATAATTGAAATCTTATTCAAAGAAAATAAAAACGATAAGTTAATTGCTTTATTTAAAGCATTTAAACCATTAATTTTTAATTTAATAAATAGAAAACCAACAGCATCTTCTACTGTTAACGAAGAACAAAATACTCAAAACAGTGTTCTTGATTTATTCAAAATGTTTGTAAACTTATTGAAAGACTCAGATAATTCAGAACAAATTATTCAAAATATTGCTGAATTTATTGTTATTGCTTTAAAAGATGTTACACAAAATGATTTAGATAAAATTAATAAACTTAACAAATTAACAGATTTACAAAAAGATGTTCTTAAAGACGCCTTTACTAATGTTTTAGAAAATGAAAAAACCACAAATTTAATTAAGTCAGTTTTAATTGATATTTTACGAAGCCAAAAACTAGAAAATGTTCAAAATTTTGCTGATATTTTAAATTATATTGTTAAAACACAATCAGATTTAAGTTTTGAAATTGCAAAAGATTTATTAAATCATGAAGTTGTTAATCCACAAAAATTAAATATTGTTAAATTAATTGTTGACTTCATTGAAAAACAAAAAGCAATTTCAATGAATGAAACTCAAAGACAATCTTTTGAAGGAATTGTTTCAAGACTTCTTGATACAATTCCTGAGCTTCAGTCAAAAGAAAACACAATTGCTAGAATCAAAAAACATCTAAAAGCAAAAGATTTATTTACTTCTAATTTAGAAATTAATCAAGAATTAATTGAAGTTATTAAGGATGAATTTACTAATTTGGATGAAATTCAATCAATAATTGCCAAAGAAGATTTAAAACCTATTTTAGTTGCTTTATTTAGTAAAGATGAACAAAATGCACAAAATTATTCCGATCAAATAAATGAAGCTATTAAGTACTTAATTCATTCAAATGGCGCTGAAGAATCAACATCAAATTCTGAAAAACCAACATTCGATATTATTGAAAAATACGTTTTAGCAGCAATTAAGTTTGTTAATAATTCTTTAAATAAAGAAGATGACAAACAATTGATTAAAAACATTTCAAACTCAGTAGTGTCAATTGCAAAAGATTACTTACAAAATAATTTTGATATTAGTACCATTGCAAAAGATTTAACTAAAAAACAAAAACAAATAATTAATGAACTTATTCAAAAAATATTTAGTTTAGATGAATTTAATCAATTACTTGAGTCAGTAATTACTCAATCATTAGCAAGCGATAGTTATGAAAATGTAACTTCGATAACTGATTTTATAAATAAATTAGTAAAAAATAATTTACAAGCAATCAAAAAATTATTTAACTCATCAATCAATAATTCATTAACTGATGAAACAATTAGAAATACACTAAGTGAAGTATTTATTGAGTTAATAAAAGACAAAGCTAATGTTCAAATAAATGATCAAAATGAAGAAGATATTAAAGCGATTTTAGGTCGTTTATTACCGCATGCATCAAAATTCAATACTCTGCAAAATCTAATCAATAAAGTTTTTGAAATTTTCGCCGATCACGATATATTGATTGAAAAGCTTACATTAAATCAAGACACTTTAAATTTAGTTAAAGATTTATTTAAAGATTTAAATACTGTTGCTGAACAAGTTGATAAAAAAGATTTAAGAAAAATTTTATTTGCTATGTTCGATATTAACAATAACTCGCAACAAGCTGTAAATCAAGTTTTTGAAACAATAAAAGTTTTCCTAAATAAATCAAATTCAGAACCAGCAGATTCAGAACAAGAATCGCAAGCTGTTACATACTTGAAATTAATTATTCCGCTTGCAAAAATTATTTCTAATTCAGTATCATCTGATAACAATGAAGAAGATCAAAAGATTATCACTTCATTAAAAGACTTATCGCTAAGATTAATTGAGTGATTAGTTAAAGATAAATTTAATGTAAACAATATTGATTCTCTATCTCAAAAACAAAAAGATTTAATAAATGCTTTAATTGATCCATTACTTGCTTCGCAACAAATTTCGGATTTCATCACTGATTTCTTAAACAGAATTTTAACCAGTGATACTTTTGAAAATACTGAATCATACGAACAATTAATTAATAAAGCATTCAATGAATTTAAAGAATCAATTATTGATAAAGCTAAAGATTTTATAAAAATTGAATTAAAAGACAGAAATATTCAAGAAAAACTAAAAGCAGTAATTATTGAATTGATTAATAATCGTTTAACAATTGAAAACAATGAAGAAATTAACTCAGTATTTGACAACTTAATCACAAGATTGTTTAATTTTGCTAACGAAAGCAATATTATTGACGCGCTTTTAGGAAGTGTAAAAGATACAATTAAAGAAACTGATGAGATATTTAAAGATAATAAAATTATTTTTGATTACAATGTCTTAATTGAAAAAATTGTTTCAGATGATTCAATTAATAAGATTTTTACAAAAGAAAATGTTAATTTATTGTTAGAAAATATTTTTGGTATTAATCAAGACTCAGAAGTTGAAGTTAATGATTTATTTAAACTTTACAAATTTGCATTAGAGTTACAAAAAGAAAACAGTTCTAAACAAAAATCGGATTCACAAGATTCAAGAATAAACATCAATCTTGTTAATATCGTTAATAAATTTGCAAATAGTTTAAGTTTAGAAAAACAAACAACAAATATTGTTATTTCGCATGTTCAAAAATTAATTCTAAAAGTTTACCAAGATTATTTAAATAATGATGCTGGACTTGAAAAATTAATTCCAAGTGCAACAGTTAACCAAAAACAATTAGTTAAGGACATCTTAAATAAAACTATAACAAATGCAAAATTCAATGATTTAGTAAATGGAATTGTCAAAGATTTCTTAATAACTGAAAATTACCAAGCTGATTCATTTACACAATTAGTTAATAAATTAATTTCAACAAATGGTGAAAAAATTATCAATTTTGTTAAAGAATTTTTTAAAGAGCTTTTAGATGATGATTCAATCAAAACACAAACCTCAGTTGCACTAGATGAACTTCTTGAATCAAAAATTAATAATCCAATTGATGAAAGAACTAAACAATCAATAAAAAATGAAATTAAGAAATTATTAAATGCATTACCACAAATAACTGTTTATCAATCAATACTTGATGAAATCAAGACATTAATTACTGAAAACAATGTTATTGGCGAAGACTGAAACTTGAATAGAACATTAATAGATAAAATTAATGAAAAATTATCATCACAAGAAGAAATTGCAAAAATTATTGATACAGAAAGTTTGAAAGCTATTCTTCAAGCAATTTTTGATGTTAATAATATTGAAAAATCTAACCAAGATTTAATAAATATTTATAAATGAATAAGACTTCAATCGCAATCGACACAACCAGTGGAAAACACTGAAGAAGGTGCTGAAACAGACGGTTCACAACAAGATAATAAACCTAAATTTAATGTTTTAAGCCTAACTTTAAATATATTAAAATCACTAAATGGTTCTATTGATAAAGGTTCAGCGCAACAAAAACAAGCAATAAAAAGTTTTGTAAAAGAAATTCTAAAATTTGAAATTTCACAGTTACAATTCACAGATTCAGAATTTATTTCATCAGACATTGAAAGAAAAATAAAAGCCTTACTAACTTCAATTGTTGAAGTTTCTTCAACCGATAAACTATTTGATACATTATTAATTAAATTCCTAGACAAAACTTACGATTTAAGTGAAAGTAATTCAATCAATGAATGAATTAAAAAACTTCTAACCTTAGCAAAAGATGATTTATCTAATAATCTAAAAGAATTGTTAAATGATTTAGATACTACTTTATCAATCAAATCATCAATAAAAGAAGTTGTTGAAGATATATTAGAAAATAAATCAAATCAAAAACTTACCGATGATCAAAAGCAAAGTATTTCAAATGTTATTGATTATGTTTTAGGTTACACTAAAGAAACACCTTTATATTTAGATATTGTCAAAAAAATAATTGACAACTTAACAGAAGTTGATTTTGTTGTAGATAATGCATTAAATAAACAAGCAATTCTCAATGCAATTAAAAAAGAAGTTACATTCGAAAAACTAAAAGAATTAGTTAATAAAAATAATATTCAATTCCTATTTAATAAATTATTTAGCTCAAATAATAGTGGAAAAGATTTCGCAGTTGTATATAAATTAATAAGATCAATTATTAAAAAACAAATCGAATCTTCAATTTCAGCATCCGCTGAAGAAGTTGCGCAAAATTCAACAAATATAGTTGATTTTGCCTTAAAAACACTTAAAGCACTGAATGGTTCTGCACCTCAAGAAACAAATTCTAATAACATTGCTGATTTTGTTGTTGATGTGACTAAATTTGAATTAAGTGAAGATGAAAATAGCTTAATCAACCTAAATAGTCCAATCGTCACAAATCAAACAATTCATAAATTGACAAAAGCAGCAGTGCAAAGTGACAAATGATTAAATAGTTTTAAAACACTAATTTCCAAATATGTAAAAGATGAAAAATCTGAATATCAATCATCTGAAACAATTAATGACTTTATTAAAAACTTCATAAAAACTAATAAAGATGAATTATCTACAATTTCAATTGAAATTCTTTCATCAGCATTTAAAAAAGAAGAAGATGCCAAAAGTCTAGCGGTTGATTTATTTAATTACTTAAACGATACAAAATCATTGCAATTAAATATTCAAGATCCAAAATCTCAAGCCTTTGTTGATTACGCAACAAACATATTAACAACATTTAGTTCAAAAACATTTATTAAAGATGCAATTAAGAAAATAATTGAACAATTGGGAGAAATGGATTTCATTGAAGGTGAAACACTACAAAGAAACTTTATTCCTGAGTTGATTAAGAAAATTGTTAAAAATATCGATTGAAATGTAATTCTTACAAACGAATTGCCTGAATATGTTGTCGAAGTATTAATCCCTACTGAAGGTCTTAAAACTTCTGATGGACAAATTAACCAAATACAAGCAAGTCAAAATACTGAAAAACTATACAATCTTCTTGAATTTGTCTACAAAATCTTAATTTCTAAATCAACACCTGATTCAAATGATACTGAAGCAACTACAGAAGATTATGATAATGATTGATACAAAAAAGCTGAAGGAATTATTTTAAAAATTACAAAATTATTTAATAATTCAATCAGTCAATCATTAGAACCAGAAGTAAGAAAAACCAAAGCTAAAATTCTTTCAGATGCTTTTGTAAAAATTGCTAAAAAAGCAATTTCCGAAATTGATTTAGCAGCATTGTTTGATAATCAAAACATTGATAAAGAAAAAGTTAATTCATTTATTAAACAAATTTCTGAATATGAATCTGTTTCAAAATTTGTTTCAGAATTATTTACTGATTTCTTTACTACAGACTACAAACAATGAAAAGAATGAAAAGACAAAGATGATGAATCAATTCAAAAATTCTTATCATTATTTATTCGCCATAAAAAAGATTCAATCAAAGAGCTAATTAAGAATTCAATTAATACTTTTGTTTCAAATAAAGAAAACCGTGACAACCTTGTTCGTCAATTATTTAAATACATGAACTTAGAACAAACAACTCAAGATGATGTTGATTTAGTTTCGAATATTATTAATGGAATATTACCTAAATTACTAAGTCATAATTGATTTGAAAACAAAGTTCTAAACCGTGCTTTCTGATGATTAGATAAAAAAGCATTAGAATTTGATCTAAAAAATCCAACAAAATGAATCAATGATGCATTCCTAAAAGTTAAAAGTGGAATTACACCTGATGATTTAACCATCATTCTTGAATGAATGGGTGATGAAGATGGAAAAGTTATTAAATCACAAGAATTCATGAAATTAATTAATCTATTCTTCGGAAAATCAAACTTTGAAAATTCATTATTATTCAATGGTTTAAGAAATCTAAATATGGATGAAGATCATTCAAAACGTACTTCGAAGAAAGATTTAGATGCTATTACAGGAAACAATTTAATAGAAGTTATCAAAAAAGCAACAGCTAAAAAAGAATCTAAACCACCTGCAGATGAAAATCCAGATTATTGAGTGCAAGCTCCTGGAAGTGTAATCGATATTATTTCAAAAGGATTTGAATTATTAGCAAAAGCCTATAACGATGCAAAAATATCAGAAAGTTATTGAATGTTTGCAGAACGTCGTAAAAGACCAGAATGACAAGCGATATATCGTTACCTAGTAATGGTTGAATATGCTGTCTTTGAAATGTACTTCCGTGAAACAAATGCAAATGAAAGAGAAAATGGTTTCATTGGAATGATGTATTCAAAAATTGCAATTATGTGAACAATTCTTGAAGACAAAGCAAGTGTTATTAATGTTAATAAGTTCCTTGGTGGAAAAATTAGTAATGCAAAAATTAGAAATGAATTTGTTGACTACTACAATGATTATTCATGATGAAAAGGTTATAAATATCCAGACGAAAATACATATAAACCAGATTCAATTATTTATATAATTTCAACAAGTGGATATAAAGATGGAGACCCTGAAGCCAAAAAAGTTGATTTAAATATAAACTTTGCAATTGATAAAGCGGGAACAAAATTAACAAAACGTGAATATATCTTAAAAACAATTAAAGCCGGTGGTTGAGCTGAATTTATGAATGCAAGTAATAAACAATCTGGCAACGTATATTCAGAATTATCACGTGTAAAACCAGGAAAATATTAAAAAAATAAGATAGTTATTTATAAAAAAATCATTTATAATATTTAATATTTACTAAAACTAAATTTTAATTAACAAAAAGGAGACAAAATGCCAAGAGATGGAATCACTTTAAGATGTGAAGAATGTAAAATGGAAAACTACATTACAAAGAAAAACAAAAAACTTCACCCAGAAAAAGTAGAAGTTAAAAAACATTGCCACAAATGCAACGCTCACACAACTCACAAAGAAAAAAAATAATAAGAGGTTAAAATGCTTAAAAACGAATTATGAAAAACATTTGAAGATAATGATTTAGATGTCATTATTTCTGATGCTCCAGAAACAAGACTATGAATGGCTGAAGTTCAAACAACTGATGGTTATTTAGTGATGGAAAAAGAAGTTGCTTACTTATTCGTTGATGGTCGTTATATCGAATATTGTCAAAATAACGCAAAAAACGTTGAAGTAAAACTTTTAAAAGGTGACTCTTTATCACAATTTTTAAAAACAAAAGACTACAAACGTGTAGGAATTGAAGAAGATTATCTAAAAGTCGGAGTTTTAAATCGCTTTAAAAAAATGCTTCCTGAAGCAACTTTTAAAGAAGTTAATGGACAATTTTATCGTATTAAAAAAGACTACCGTGAATATTCAATAGTTGAAGAAGCCTGCAGGATTTCTCTAGAAGCTTTTGAAGAAGTTAAAAAATATCTAAAAGTGGGAGTAACTGAAAAAGAAATCGCTCACAAATTAGCTTACTTAATGAATATTTTTGGTGCCGAAAAAGAATCATTTGAATCAATCGTTGCATTCGGAAGAAATGCTGCTGAACCACACCATCATCCAACTGATACTCCTCTTGCTGATGGAGATATTGTTAAAATTGACTTTGGTGCACAATATAAAGGTTGAGCAAGTGATATTACAAGAACATTTTTCTTTGGTACACCAAGAAATGAAAAATTAGTTGAAATTTTAACAATTGTTAAAGAAGCTCAAAGACTAGGTCGCGAAGCTGTAAAACCTGGTTTAAATACAAAAGATATTGATAAAATCTGTCGTGATTATATAACTGAAAAGGGATACGGTGACTTTTTCACTCACTCAACAGGACATGGAGTAGGAATTAATGTTCATGAGTTACCAAATGTTAGTTCTATTTCTAATTTCGTTTTAGAACCAGGGATGATAATAACTGTTGAACCAGGAATTTACATCGAAGGTTTAGGTGGAGCAAGAATCGAAGATACAGTTTTAGTAACAGAATCAGGTAATAAAGTTTTAAGTCGTCCTGAAGACTATAAATAATAAAAGTGCTTCGGCACTTTTTTTATATAAAAAAGTCCTTTAAAATAGCATTAATTTATTACTTTCATATATAATTAAATACATTATGAGCCAACAAAGTCGTAAGGAATTTTTTAAAGCGTATCGTGAAGAATTAAAAACACTTTCTTCATTGCAAAAAACAATTTCAAAAACCCAAAAAGACTATCAAAGGCTAAAAGAAAAAATCGCAATAAATGTTCCAGATTTTGATAAAAAAGTTGAACAACTTCAAAACTTTACACAAGTAGAGTTTGGTTTTGATTTTGAAGAATTTCAAAAACCAATATCAAAATCAGATGAAGAAATTGATGAAATCATTAATTTTTTGGAAAATGAAGTAAAAAACATTAATGAAATCAAAAATAAGAATATTTTAGACGCAAAGAATATTTTTGAAAAAGAAATTGCACCAAAACTAAAAGACAAAAAAATTGAAGAAATTATTAAAAAAGCAAAAGAAGAACAAAAAGATATAGAAAGGAGTTTGGATGAAAAATAAAAAACGAATTAATATTGCAATAGATGGGCCTTCAGGAGTTGGTAAATCTTCAGTTGCAAAATTATTAGCAAAAGAATTAGGTTACTTTTTCATTTCAAGTGGTTCAATTTATCGTTTAATTGCTCTTAATGCACTTGAACAAAAGGCTGACTTAAAAGATTCAGAATTAGTTAACTCACTTTGAGAATTTAGTGACGTTAAAATCGACGAAAAAGAGCAGGTATATTTTAAAGGTAGAAATATTACTCTTGACCTAAGAAAAAATGAAGTATCAAAAGCAGCTAGTGATATTGCTGTTTATCCAGAAATCAGAAAAAAAGTTGTAGATTTTTTACAATGATATTCTGAGTCTTATCGTGGTGTTATTATCGATGGTCGTGATGCAACTTATCGTATTCTTCCAAATGCTGAACTTAAAATCTTTTTATGAGCTGATGCTGATATTAGAGCAAAAAGAAGAGTTTTACAAAATGCTGAGTTAGGCTTATCATGCAACGAAAAACAAATCTTAAAAGAAATTAAAGAACGTGATCTTCAAGATATGAATCGCAAGGAAGACCCTTTAATATGTTCACCAGGTTCAATCAAAATCGATTCAACAAATATGAATTTATTAGAAGTTTATGATGAAATTCATTCATTAGCTTTAAATAAAATTAAGGAGAATTAATGAAACAACTTGTTGCAATAGTTGGAAAACCAAATGTCGGTAAATCAACACTATTTAACAAATTAATTAACAAACGTAAAGCTATTGTTCATGACCAACCTGGAGTTACTAGAGATCGTTTATATGATGAAGTAAAATGAAGTGGAAGAAGTTTTAAAATTGTAGACACTGGTGGAATTACTGTTAATGACGACAAAATTCAATCACAAATTTCAATTCAAGCCCAAGTTGCAATCGAAGAAGCTGATGTAATTATTTTTATGCTTGACGGGAAACAAGATATTACTAATGAAGATTATTTTGTTGCGAATATATTAAGAAAATCAGGCAAACCTGTTCTAGTTGCTATTAATAAATGTGAAGGACAGCGGGGAGAATTTGATCCCGTTTTCTATTCACTAGGTTTTGAAGAATTATTTGCGCTAAGTTCAATACATGGTGAAGGAGTGGGTTCATTACTTGACTCAGTGATTGAAAAATTAGGTCCTGAAAATAATGAACAAACCAAACACTTTAGATTAAGTATTATTGGAAAACCAAATGTCGGTAAATCGTCGCTTTTAAATGCTTTAACTGGTTCATATCGTTCAATTGTTAGTGATATAAGCGGAACAACAAGAGATAGTGTTAGTGATTTAGTTGACATAAATGGAGAAGAATTCGAAATTGTTGATACTGCCGGAATTAAGCGTAAGTCAAAACTTGTTGACAGTGTCGAACACTATGCTTTAATGAGAGCTATGAGTTCATTAGAAGAAAGTGAAATAACTTTACTGGTTTTAGATTCAACTGAAGATATTGCTCACTTTCACCTAAGAATTTCAGGTTTTGCATTTGAACAAAGAAAACCATTAATAATTGTTGTTAATAAATGAGATTTAATTGAAAAAGAAACTAACACAATGCGTGAATACGAAAAAATGTTAAGAGAAAAATTTAAATTTATTGACTGAGCACCAATTGTATTTATTAGTGCAAAAAATAAGCAAAGATTGCAAAAATTAAAAGACACAATTTTAAAAGTTCGTGAAAATCTTGAACGTCGTATTCCGACTTCAAAATTAAATGAAGCTTTAATGCAAATTCAATTAATTAAGCCAGCTCCTTCTTTAAAAGGAAAACGTTTAACAATTTCATTTGCGCAACAAATTGAAGCAAAAATACCAACTTTTGTTTTATTTGTTAACGATAGAAATTATGCTCACTTTAGTTATTTAAGATATATCGAAAACCAAATTCGTGAGTATTTTGACTTTGAAGGAACTCCTATCAATATTCTATTAAGAAATAAAAATGAAGGAAAAAAGAAAAATGAATAACAAGATTACTGTAATTGGTTCAGGATCAATGGGAACAGCTTGTGCGAAAGTTTTACATAACAACGGACACAATGTTGTTGTTTATGGAATTGATGATAACGAACTAAATGATTTAAAAAATGGAAAAAACTTAAAATATTTCCCAGAAACAACAAAATTACCAAAATTTAATGTTTCAAATAATTTAAAAGAAGCATTAGATAAAACTGATTATGTTTTGCTTGCTGTACCTTCAAAATTTATGGATAAAGTTTTTGAAGATGTTTTAGCTAATGTTAATTCTAATATCATTTTTATTAATGTTGCTAAAGGATTTTACCCAGGAACTATTGTTCCATTGCATAGCGCAATTAAAGAAAAAACCAAAGACAATCCTAATGTCTTGGGAGTTGTTTCTTTAATAGGTCCTTCACACGCTGAAGAAATTGTTAAAGATTCAATTACAGTTGTTGATGCAGTCGATTCTGACATTAATAAAGCTAAAAAAGTTCAAGAATTATTTTCAAATTCAAACTTTAGAGTTTATACACAAACTGATGAAATTGGAGCTGAAATAGGTTCAATTTATAAGAATGTTTTAGCCATTGCTTCAGGAATTTTATACGGTAAAAATTACGGTATTAATACTAGAGCAGCATTAATAACTCGTGGACTTGTTGAAATGCGTAAATACGCAGAATATAATCATGGAAAACTCGAAACATTATTCGGTTTAACTGGTATCGGCGACTTAATCGTAACAGCTTTTAGTGAATTTTCAAGAAACTTTAGCTTTGGTACTTTATACGCAAAAGAAGGTAAAAAAGCCTTAGAAACTAAAATGACTGTAGAAGGATTGACAGCTTTAAAAACTATTCATGAAAATATTATTGTTAAAAACATTATGGAACTTCCCATTACTGAAGGTTTATACAAAGTAATTTATGAAGATTATGATATTGATAAAATGCTAAAACTATTAATAACAAGAGATTTAAAAAGTGAGTAATTATGAATAAAAAAGAATTAATGACAGAAATTGCTAATCGTGTTGAAAAAACATATGGTGAAGTTGAATTAGTATATGATGCAATGGAACAAGTAATTTTAGAAAACCTTAAAAAAGGTGAAAAAATTGTTATTTCTGGTTTCGGAACATATAGTGTTCAAGAAAAAGAAGAACGTGAAACAACTAACTCATTTACAGGCCAAAAAATGATAGTTGAAGCAAAAAAAGAACCTAAATTTAAATTTTCACGTGTTGCTAAAGCAAATGTTAATGAAGATTAATAAAATCTAAATAGTTTAAAATCCCTGGAAATATTAGTTTTAACTCGTGTCCAATGTTTTTGGACTCGTTAAAACTAAGGGATTTTTTATTTTTAAAAAATTCATGCATGTTTGATGCATCAACATAAAAAAACGTATTATATTTTTTAAAAAAGATCACATAAAAACCAACACCCCCAAATTTGTTAATTAAGTTTAAGTATTCAATTTGATGAGGTTTTATATTATTTATTGGTAGATTATCATCTTCGGTTTCTTTTGCTTCAAACGCAATAAATTTTGATTGATAAACGCCATAATAGTCGACTGTAGATTTTTGCACAATTCGAGCCTTTTCCAAAAATATTTTATTATCCATATTTTTGATTTTAGTAAATTTTATATCAAGATTTTTCTTGTGAATTAAGGCTTTATTTAAAAAAAAGTAATTTTCATTTGCTTGATTAATAATTGATTCTAAAAGCATTCCTTTGTTTTTTGACATTTTTTTCCTTTCACTATTTAAAGTACGAAAAAAGATATAAAAAATAAAAAAATCTCTATTTTTTTCAAAAATAACATTTTTTACTGAAAAAACTACTGAAAAATATTCTTTTTAATATTAATTTATTTTTTTTGTAAAAAAAATCAAAAAAAATATTTTTATGTTATTTTTTATATTTAAAAAATATAAAAAAATTAACATATAATTTTTAAATATGTTTAATGTCGGTATTGATTTAACAACTATAAAACGCTTTGATGAAATTGATATTTTAGCTATTAAAAGATTTTTATCAAAATCAGAGTTTGATGAGTATTTAGAAATTACAAAAACTCATACAAAAGATTTTATAAACCTTTTTTTAGCAACAAGATGAGCTTTAAAAGAAGCAATATTTAAAGCTGATAATCGTTTTTATGAGTTTAAAAAAATCAATATAACCAAACATGATAATGTATATCATTTCGAGAATTTTTCGCTTTCGACAAGTAATGAAAACGGAATGGTAATTGCAATTGCAATCAAAAATTAATTTTTCAATTTAAGGAGCAAAATATGAATATTAAAGCCAAAATGATTTTATCAAGTCCTTGACTATTTTTAAAAACCTTAAAAGTTTTAAGACAATCAAGAGTCTATCGTAATAACCCAAGTATGTACGATCAAGATATGCGTATGGATTTCATGGTTAAGAGAGCAAAATGAATTTTAAAATTTTTAAAAATTGATCTAGAAGTTGTTGGGTATGACAAACTTCCTAAACAAAGTGCAATTTTATATCCAAATCACGTTTCTAACCTTGATCCTGTTATTCTTGTTGCAGCTTTAGCTAAACAAACTAAAGATAAATCAGTAAATCACAAATCATGTACATTTCTTGCAAAACAAGAATTAGAAGATAACTTTATCACTCGTAAAGTTTTATACATATTAGATACTATGTATTTAAATCGTCAAAATTTAAGAGAAAGTCTTGCAACTATGGAAAGTTTTGGCCAATTAATTCGTGATCAAAGAAATCTTGGAATTATTTTCCCTGAAGGAACTAGAGCAAAATCTGATCAATTACTTGAGTTTAAAGCGGGTGCTTTTAAAGTTGCCAAAACTAATTTTTATCCAATTATTCCTGTCACAATTAATGGAAGTGGGCAAGCTCTTAATCCAAAAAGAAGCAAAAGAATCAAAGTTCAAGTTATTTTCCATGATGCTGTTGACTCTTTAAAAATTCAACAAGCTGAAACAGCCCAAATAGCACAAATGACTCAAAAAATTGTTGCTTCAGAATATCAAAACCAAGAAGTTTACTCATCACCAAAACAAAAAACACGTAATCCAAAAAGATTGACATATTCACAAAAACGAGCAAAAAAAGAAGCTAAACTAGAAGCAAAAGCAAGAAAATACGAGGACTTTTAGAATATGAACAACGAAATCAATGAAGAAAAATCATATTTAGATATTCAGCTTTCTTCATTTAGTGGTCCGCTTGATTTACTTGTAACTTTGATTAAAGATAAAAATATTGATATTTGAGAAGTTGATCTTGCACAAATTGCTAATCAATATTTAAAAATTATTGAAAACTTGCAAGAAAATGATTTTGATACCGCTAGCGAATATCTAGTTATGGCTGCTACATTAATTAATCTGAAAGCCAAAATGATTTTACAAGATCCTGAAACTCAAGAAGAAGTTTCAAAAGAAAAAATTCGCTTGCTTGCACAAATTGCTGAATATCAAAAATTCAAAGAAATTGCTGTTACTTTAAAAGATAACGAGCAACAACGTAAAGAAATGTTTAATAAAATTCCAAGTAATTTGCAATCTTTTGTTAAAAAAACTGATGAAAATGTTGTTGATGGTCATTCATCAGTAAATCGTTTATCAATCATTTTGAAAAAAATGTTTGAAAGAACTTATGCTGAGCAATTAAAAAATATTTCTTTAAGCACAAAACAAGTTTCACCAGAAGAACAAAAACAAAGAATTTTAGAATTAATTAAAGATCGTACCAAATTAAGCTTTGAAGATATTTTTACAGTTCCAACATATGGACATTTTGTAATTAGTCTAATTGCTTTATTAGATCTTGCAAGACAACAAATTCTTGTGATAAACCACAATGAAAACACTGAAATTATTGAGGTTGTAAAAGGAGAAATGTATGGAAAATAATAAAATTTTAGAAGCTTTGATATATGTTCAAGGTGATCAAGGTTTGAGTGTTAGCCAATTAAAAGAAGTTTTAAAGCTAAATTCAGATCAAGAAGCCAAAAAAATGCTCCAAGATTTTGAAAAATGATTTAACTCACTAGGTCGTGGAATTAAAGTTTATGAATTTAATGATATTTTTAAATTCTTAACCGTTAGTGAAGCAAAAGATGCAATTAGTGAATTAGTTAGCGTTTCAAAACGTCAAGGGCTTTCGCAAGCAGCGATTGAAGTTGCTGGAATCATTGCTTATAAACAACCAATAACACGATCAATGATTAACAATATTCGTGGTGTAATTAGTGACCACATCGTAATTACCTTATTAACCAAAGGTATTATCGAAGAAGTTGGGGTAGCACCTACTCCAGGACAACCAATTTTATATGGTATAACTGATAAATTTTATGATTACTTCAAAATAAAATCACTTTCAGAATTACCGGAATTTCCAGAATTTGATAGTTATGACGAAGTTGAAGAAGTAAAAGATCAACAAGTTTATGACTTATTCAATTCGCAAAGACAAGAAGATGAAATAGAAAGTGAGTTTGATTTTAATGATTAAAATAATTGCAAACGAAAACGATAAAAACAGAAAACTATATAAGGTTGTGCAAAAAAACGCCAATAATTTACCAACCTCAAAGATTGAAAAAATCTTCCGTTTAAAAGATGTTAAAGTAAACGGTAAAAAAACAAATGATAAACATTATGAAGTTCAACCAGGTGATGAAATTTTAGTATATGGTGTTGAAAATGCCCATATTGAAAAAAAGGTTCAAAAAACCAATGTAACCTTCAAAAAAGTTTTTGAAAACGATGATATTTTGATTGTGGACAAAAAACCAGGAATTGCAATGGTGGGAGAAGAAAACTGTTTAAACAATCAAGTACTAACATATTTAAAATATGAAAAACAAAGCGCATTTATGCCTGATTCAATCGGAAGACTAGATAAAGTTACTTCAGGATTAGTAATTTATGCTAAAAACTACCCAACTTTAGTAGAACTAAAAGCAAAACATAATGATTTTGTTAAAACTTATCAATTTATCAGCGATTTTGATGGTGATGAAATTATCACAGTAAGACTAAAAAAAGATATTGAAAATCAGAAAATGACTGTTGATAAAGATAATAAATTTGGAACTAAAGCAACAACACATTTCTTTGTACAACAAGGAAAGAAATTCGCAACCTTAAAAACTGGTAAAAAACACCAAATTCGGGCAACACTTGAATACATGGGTTATCCAATTTTAGGTGATGTTAAATATGGTGGAACTAAACATCATCGTGTATTTTTACACTCATATTCAGTTACATTACGTAATTTAGATAAACAATGAGAATACTTAAATGATCAAGAATTTGTTTCTTATCCAAAATGATAATTAAGGAGTAAAAATGGAAAAAGCAAAAATGATTAAGTTAGCAAATGATTTGCTTTTTGATGTTAAAGAAGAAGTTTTTGAACTTTTAAATGAAGAACACGAAAATATTAAAAAACAACTTACTTTGCTAAATAAATTCAATTTAGATAACATTGAACCAATGACTCATATTAATGAAGCTGCAATAGATTTTGATTTATTAAGAGAAGATGAACCTAAACAAGGACTGGCAAAAGACAAATTATTAGATAATGCTTTTGATAAAGATGCTGACTTTGTCAAAATAAGAAAGGTTATTAATGATTAATAAGGGAAATTTAAAACAAGCAATTCTTGACGCAAAAAATGATCAAAATAATGCTGTTGCTTACGTTTATGAACAAGCACAATTAAATGATTTTGGCCCATTAGCACAGTCAGTATATTCAATTAAAAATAACTATGCAACTGGTGAAGTCAGTGCCGATGGTTCAAGTTATATTTTGCAAAACTTCAAACCTCACTATAATGCAACCGTCTTTCGTTTACTAAATGAAGCTGGAGCAACATGTGCTTTTAAAACTCATTTAGATGAATTTGGTTTAGGGGGTACAGGACAATACTCACACTACGGATTAATCAAAAACCCACTAAATCACGAACACTTTGTTGGTGGTTCTTCTTCAGGAGCGGCTGCAACAATGACAAATAATATTGCATTTGCAATTGGTTCTGATACTGGTGACAGCGTTAGACTACCAGGTTCATTTGTTGGTAAAGTTGGTTTTAAACCTTCATATGGAGCAGTAAGTCGTTATGGGCTTTATGCTTTTGCTTCTTCACTTGATACAGTTGCTTGATTTAGCCACAATGTAAATGATGCTTTCGAAGTTGCTAATGTTTTATTCAAAAGTGACTTTGAAAACGATAACACCAGTATTGATTTAAGTTTTTCAAAAGATGAAATTAAATCGATTAAACCTCAAAAAGTAGCTTATCTAGACTGTTTTGACTATCTAAGTGATGCAGTTAAACAATCATACAAAGCTATATTAGAAAAATTAGAAAAACAAGGTGTGCAACTTGAAAAAATTGCCATTAATGAAGATTTATTAAATTCAATTAGTGTTGTTTATCAAGTAATTTCTTTTACTGAAGCTAGCTCAAATTTAGCTAATCTAAATGGAGTAAGTTTCGGACAAAGAAGTGAACAAGATTCATGAATGCAAACCTATATCAAAACTCGTCAACAAGGTTTGGGAGTAATGGTTCAAAGAAGATTGATTTTAGGTTCATATTATCTAGAAAAAGAAAATCAAGACAAATACTTACATGTAGCACAAAAAATGCGTCGTTACTTGAATGATTATTTTACTAAAATTCATACTGAAAATGACTTGTTTATTTACCCAGCTTCTAAAGATGGTGCTCCACGTTTTGATGCTAAAAACAATAAAGAATCATTTATGGATTTTATTCTAACCAATGCTAACTTAGTAGGTAATCCTTCATTAACTTTAAAAATGGGTACAAATGATTTAAATATGCCTTATTCATTAGCTGTAGATGCAAAGAAATTTAATGATGTTAAATTATTGCAACACGCACTATATATTGAAGACTTATTAGGAGAAAAATAATGGAATTTGAAGCAGTTATCGGAATTGAAATTCACTTAGAATTAAATACAAAAACTAAAATGTTTTCATATGCAGCCAATGATTTTAATTTAGCTCCTAACACATCAGCAAGTGTTATTGATTTAGCTTACCCAGGAACATTGCCTTTATTAAATAAACAAGCAGTCATTTATGGAATAAAATTAGCAAAAGCCTTAAATATGACAATCGATCATGAGCTTCATTTTGATCGGAAAAACTACTTTTATCCAGACTTACCAAAAGGTTATCAAATTACCCAACAATTTCGTCCTATTGGTCAAGAAGGAAAATTACCAATCCTTTTAGAAAATAATCAATATAAAGAAATTGCTATTGAAAGAATTCACCTTGAAGAAGATACAGCAAAACAACTTCATGAAGGAAAATGATCTTATATTAACTATAATCGTGCTGGTGTACCATTGATTGAAATTGTGTCAAAACCAGTCATGAGTAGTGCTAAGGAAGCGGTTGAATATATTGATACAATTCGTTTAACAGCTCTTGCTTTAAATATTTCTGATGCCAAAATGCAAGAAGGTTCACTGCGTGCTGATGTCAATATTTCTGTACGTCCTAAAGGTTCACAAACTTACGGAACTAGAGTCGAAATTAAAAATCTTAACTCTTTAAACAATGTCCAAAAAGCAATTGAATGAGAATTTAACTGACAAGTTGAAAAATATTTAAAAAACGAAACTTTTGAACAACAAACAAAACGCTTTGATGAAGCAACTCAAACTAACAAAACTATGCGTTCTAAATCAAGCGCAGTGGATTATAAATACTTCGCAGAACCAAATATTCCGTTTGTAAAATTAAGCCAAGCTTTAATTGATTCAGTTGAAGTTAATGAATTGCCTTGACAACGTAGACAAAGATATATTGAAAAAGGTTTAAACTCCGTGCAATATAATCAATTAATTAATAATATTGACTACGCTAATTTTGTTGATAGTCTGGATGAAAATAATCTTAAAAAAGTCGTTAACATTTTCTTTAGCGATATAGTGTCGTTTTTAAATGAAAACAATCTTGCTTTAAAAGATTTAGTTTTAAAAGTAAGTGATATCAAAGAAATTATTCTTAAACAAGAAAATGGTGAAATTTTAAAACAAAGTTTAAAACAATGTTTAACTGAAGCACAACAAAATTCATATCAAAGCGTTAGTCAATTGATTGAAAAATTAAATCTTAAAGCTCAAGATTTAAGCGAAGAAATCGCCGCAATTATTGATGAAGCTTTAAAAAACAACCCTGATATGGTTGCAGAATACTCACAAAGACCTGAAAGAGTAACAAAATTCATTATTGGGCAAGTAATGAAACAATTAAAAGGGAAAGCTAACCCACAAAAAGCAACTGAAATTTTAATTGCCAAATTACAAAATGCGTAATAAAAAAAATCATATTAAACGTTATCGCGCTAAAAACTTTAAACACGGACAAGCAATTAAGTTTTCAAGTGGAACATTCATTTTTGAAAGAATTTTAAAAACAATTATTTTTTGAATTTTAAAATTGTCAATCCGTGATTATATGCAAGAAAGTCGCGAAAAGACTCAACATATCATTGATGATACATACAAAAGACTTCGTTCAAAAGAATTTATGTACATTCCTGCTGGTTCAGCCTTGTACTTATTTATTTCTTTTGTGCCGATTGTTACATTAGTTTCTTCAATAGGATTCATCAATTCAAATCTTAATACAATTCTGCGCTCGGTTGTTTTAGGAAGAATTATTCCCGGAATCGAAAAAATTGTTCCTGATTTAAGCACAATTATTAAAACAGGAACAACTAATAACATTGTTCTTGCCATTCTATTCGTTTTTTCGGCCTTATGACTTTCAAGTCGAGGGTATGCAAAATTTATTGATTCAGTATCAATTTTTTATGATCATAAGGGTCCAAATCGCTTTCTAAGAAATAAAATTAAAGCTTTATGAATAGTTATTAGTTTAACTTTAATTATTTTTATTGTTTTCTTAATTTTCAGTGCTTTTATGTGATTTTTAAACGCAAAAGCAGGTTGAGCAACTAATTCATGACAATTTTTATTTGTTTATTATGTTTTAGCGATTTTTTTCATTTTTGTGATTTTTATTTCTGGTTATATCGGTTTATTTAAGTTTGCTCCAAACTTTAAACTAAAATACCAACACGTTATACCTGGAGCATTTGTAAGTGCGATACCTTCTTCCATCTTCACCGCTGTTTTTGGTACCTTTGTTTCTTTAGGTACTTACGATAAGTGAGGAGCAGTATCATCTTTTATGTACTTACAAATTTTTCTATTATTTATGTCCTATTTTACCTATGTAGGATTGCTTGTTAATGCAAGCTTTTATAGAACTTTTATTTCTAATCAAACAATTCCAAAAAAAATCAGTCGGATTTAAAAAATATATTAAAATTATAAAAGAGTTAAGGAGAATATATGGAAAAACCATCAAGAGTAGTGTCTGATAAAATCCCAGGGGGATTTAAACACTACCTGACTTGATTACGCGCACAGACTGATATAAATTTCAGTAAATGAAACTCAAAAAAGATTGCTTTTGTCGGAGTTTTAATTGCAATCAGTGTTGTTTTTTTCATAATTAGTGTAAGAATCGCTCCAATCAGTGCCTTACCAAGTTTTAAATTCTCTTTTATTGGTTTACCTGTCAAAATTACTGGTTTTTTATTTGGTCCATTCATTGGTGCCATTACCGGAATTTTAGCTGATTTAATTTCATTTGCTTTAGTACCAACTTATTATAATGTTCTTTATACTTTAGCAGTATCTACTGCAGGAATAGTACCTGGTATTTTTGCTTGATACTATTTTACTGTTGGTGGTTTACTATTTTCTTACCGTTATCGTATTTATTCTTTAAAGCAAATTATTGATTACTTTAAAGAAAAAAATGCTTTAGCTTTAGAAAAAGAAGATTTAGATCTTTCACAATACTATTCAGAAAAAGTTGCTTACTATGAAGTTAAATTAATTTTAGTGGAATCAAAATCAAAACCATTAGGATTAATTAATTTCGCTTATGCTTCAACAATGATAGTTTTAGCATTACAAATTCTTATCATCCTTGCAATATTTGCTAATATGTCTGATAGTATTTTTGCAAATAATAGATTTATTAAAAATAAATGATTCTATATCGTTATTACTACCGCTGGTTTCGTAACAATGATGGTGGGAGCAACTATTTATCGTTTAGTTTTAAGAAGAAAATACAAACGTTTTATTGACATTATGGCGATTATTAGTTTTTGTGCCGTATTAGAATTTTTAAATGTTTTATTACTTTCATGAGCTGATTACCAAACTCTAAAGACTGACTTTTGAGTTAACTTAACAAGTCACACCTTATTGAGTCCTGTAAAAATTTGATTTAACTTATTAGTTATTTTTACTGCTTATCGTATTATTTCTCCACTAATTCAAAAGAAACAAGTAAATGGTTTTTAATGCAAAAAATATCTAAAAAACCAATTTTTCAGGCGATAAGATTAGCAAAAATTAATAAAAAAAATATGATTGTTGATGTGGAAAACATCAACTTTTCGCTATTTTCTAATAATATTTTGGCATTTGTTAATCAAAATAATAAGGTTTCAGAAAATATTTATAAAATTCTAACTGATAAAAACATTATGGCTAAAGATTATTTGGGGCTAATGATCTTTAACGATGAATTTGTGCATTATCGTAATTACCACCACTTTAAATGTGCAACAAACTACACTAAGAACATTAACTTTGCATTCGGAAAAGAATGGGATAAAAATAATAAGCGTCAAAAATTGATTGATATTCTTTATGATAATTTTATTGAGAGTGGAATTTTTGAAACAGATGCTAAAGACTTTTTACGCGATTGAAAAAAGATTCTTGGAGAATATCGCAAAATTCTTGAATTAGTTCAACGTGAAATTTCACTCAACTACTATGAGACATATAACGATTTATTAACACAAACTCTTGCTAGTCTAAAAGCTGTAGAAGTACCTAAATACAAGGATGTCTTACAATCTAATAAAACCCAAATTTTTATTGATGAGATATTAAATATATTCAACAATTTTTATCAAAAATTAATTGTTCTTTTTCAAGAAACCGAAAAAGTTATTATCCAAAATTTTGAAAAACATCAAACTCTTTACCGTGAAAATAAATTATTTTTAAATCGACAAGAAATTATTGAGTTAGAAGAACAAAAAAAACAATTTATAAATGATAAAAAAGATTCTAATTGAAACAATTTTAAAAACTTGATTTCAAAATTTAAGCTTGAAAGCCAAAAATTTAAACAAAATAAGAACCGAAATCTTTTTGTTAGTCTTAAATCTATCCATGACTTAAGAATTCGCCAAAAGGCTTACAAAAAAATCTATAAATCTAAACGTAACAGCGAAGATTTTGTTTATTTTTATAAAAAATATTTAGCATGCAAGATCGTTAAAAAAATCTTTGTCAAGAATTTTTTTAATGTTAAATATTTAGACATTACTAATTTTGAAGAATTCTTAGCTGATTGTAAACAAACCATTGATGGTTTTGATTATGCATCTATTCTTTATAAAAAAGGTGATTCAAATTCAAAAATTGCGAAATCAATAAAGTTGCAATCTTATGATTATGGACAATTTCCTTACTCAAAATATAAAGTGATCGCAAAAGAACAGCGTCAATCTCACTATCTAAAACATCAACAAAATGCTAAACAATTATGAAATTGATTCAAAAATATAAAAAACATTTCCAAAAAAGTTTTAACTAAATCAGATATTTTTGAATTAAAACAAACTAACCACACTATCAATGAGTATCGTTTAAATTATGAATGAAACAACAAACAAGTATCAAGGCAAATTAATGAAAATTTGTACCAAGCAAATCATAAACTTCAAGAAAATGAAAAGCTCCTTAAAACCAATATCAAAAATCTTGAAAAATCGTGAAATAATTTCATAAATATTTATGAATACTATTTAAAATATATCAAAACTAACAAAAATATTTTAAATGAGCAAAAATCTAAATTTAAATTTGTTAAACATTTAGAAATTAAAACTAATGATTATGAAAATAATTTAAATGAATTATTTAATATTTTCGATGAAGAACAAATAAGCAATAATTATTCATGACATTTATTTTTATTTAAGCGTCACATTTATAATTTATTAGATAAGTATAATATTGATGTTTCCAATCTTGAAAAAATTGTTGCCAATATTGACAAACAAATAATAATTAAAATTGAGTTAGCTAATTTATTTGTAGGAGATCCAAAATTGATTATTGTTGGACCAGAAGTAAATAAATTTGAAAATGACTTAAAAAAATTCATTTTAAGTGAAGTGAACAAATATGTTTTTGAAAACCAAATTTGTGCAATTTCATTTTTAAATGATTTACAATTAGCTAATGACTATTCAACTCATGTTATTGTTTTTGATAACAAGCGTGTGATTGAAGAAGGTAAAGTTTCTGCTGTATGCACTAATCCAATGCATCCGCTTGTAAAGAAAATGTTAAACATCGTCGACGTCAATAAAACTAATTCATATTCAAATATCAATATTCAAGAATATAAAATCGATGAATTCCATAATATTTATTGTTCTTGAAATGAGCTTTTGAAATGAGCTTCTAATTATCGCTTAAAAGATGAAAAAATTCAAAAAGCACTTCAAGATCAAAAAATTGAAAAAAACACCAAGCCAATCACAACCAAACTTAATGATAAATTTTTCGTTAACGAAAGTGTTGTTGTTGATTATAAAAATATAAATAAATTCGAAAGGAAAGAAATGGATAAAAATTTCGACCACAAAATTATTGAAAAAGGTAGATATCAAAAATGACAAGACTCGAAAGTGTTTCAAAAACATGATCAAACTAAAAGACCATTTACAATTATCTTGCCACCTCCTAATGTAACAGGTAAATTACATATAGGACATGCTTTAGATGGCTATATCCAAGATACAATTATTCGTTATAAAAAATTACAAGGATATGACACTTTATTTTTACCAGGAACTGACCATGCCGGAATTGCCACTCAAGCTAAGGTTGATGCATTATTACAAAAAGAAGGTAAAAATAAATTACAAATGGGTCGTGAGTTATTCCTTGATGAAGTTTGAAAATGAGTAAACGAGTATTCATTAATCATTCATCAGCAATGAGCCAAACTTGGTTTAGCTCTGGATTATTCAAACGAACGTTTTACTCTCGATAAAGATGCAAATGAGGCCGTTTTAAAGGTTTTTGTTACTTTATACAATAAAGGCATTATTTATCGCGGAACTAAAGCAATTAACTGAGATCCTGTGCAACTTACAGCACTTTCAAACATAGAAGTAATTAACGAACCTGTTGAACAAAATATGTATTACATTAAATATCCACTTCAAGACTTTGAAAATGAATTTTTAGAAGTAGCTACAACAAGAATAGAAACAATACCGAGTGATGTTGCGATTGCATATCATCCATCAGATCAAAGATATAAAAAATACTTAGGTAAAAATGTTGTTCACCCATTTACAAAACAACTGATTCCAATTATTGAAGACGATTATATTGATCCAGAATTTGGTTCGGGACTAATGAAAGTAAGTGCCCACGCAACTAATGATATAGACATCATTTTTAAAAATAATCTTGAAGTTAAAGAATGTATTGATACACATGGAAAAATGAATCAATTAGCTTTAGAATTTGAAGGACTAGATCGTTTTGAAGCACGTAAAGCTATCGCTTCAAAACTCGAAAAAGAAGGTTACTTAATCAAAACTGAAAAAACTATTTCAAATGTGGGATTAAGTGAACGTTCAAATGCTCCTATTGAAATTTTGGTGCAACCGCAATGATTCTTAAAAATGGATAAAATGTCAAAACTAATTCTTGATAACTTACAAAGTGAAAAAGGAGTTAAATTCTATCCTGAACGTTTCCATGAAGTAATTAAAACATGAATGGAAAATGTATACGATTGAACAATTTCACGTCAATTATGATGAGGACACAGAATTCCTGCTTATTATAAAGATAATCAAGTGATTGTTAGTCTTGAAAATCCTGGTGAAGGATGAAAACAAGACGAAGATGTTTTAGACACTTGATTTAGTAGTGGTTTAGCTCCTTTTGTTTTCTTAGGTTGACCGCAAAACGATCAAAAGGTAAAACGTTACTTCCCAACTCAATTACTTGTAACAGGATATGATATTATCTTCTTCTGAGTTGCAAGAATGTATTTCATGAGTCTTGAATTCATGGATAACATTCCTTTTGAAAATGTTCTAATACACGGACTTGTTCGTGATGAGCAAGGTAAGAAAATGTCTAAATCTTTAGGGAATGGAATTGATCCTATTGAAGTCATCGATAACTATGGTTCAGATGTTTTAAGAATCTCATTATTATTTAATTCAACTCCAGGACAAGATATTAATTTTGGTAATTCAAAATTAGAAACCGCAAAATTATTTGTTAATAAATTCTGAAACATTGCCCGTTATGTAAATTCAATTGAAGAAACTGAAAACACAAATAATTTAGATAAATATGATCAATGAATTATTTCAAGAATTAATAATTTTGAAAAACAAATTGAACAAAACATGGATAAATATGAATTTAGTATTATTTATAAAGAAATTCAAAAATTCATTGTTAATGAATTTAGTGGATGATATTTAGAATTTGCTAAATTCAAAGAAAACAAAAACTTGATTCATAAATTATTTAAAAAAGTTTTATTATTAATGCATCCATTCTTACCATTTACAACTGATTATTTATATGAACAAATGTATTCAGGAAATATTCTAGAAGTTGAAAATATAATATTTGACACACCGGATGAGTCAAACACTGAACAAATGATTGAATTAATTACTGAACTTAGAAAATATCGTGAACAAAAAAATATTTCAAAATCTAAGGTTTTATACTTTGATTATAAAAACATCCTTCTTAACCCTGATGATTTATTTATTATCTCAAAACTAGCTAACTTTGAATATCAAATAAATAACGATACTCTTATCCAAGCAAATGGTTTTGAATTATTCATTAAAATGGATCAAGAAACAAAAGAATTAGAAATTGCAAGATTACAAAAATTAATTGAGGATAATCAAGTTGATATTGATCACGTATCAAAAATGCTTAATAATCCAAATTTCATGGCGAAAGCAAATCCTCAAAAAATTGCTCAAGAGCAACAAAAACTAGAAGTTTATAATACTAAAAAAGAAAGCTATGAAAACGAATTAAGAAAGCTTCAAAATGATTAAATATTCAAGAAAAAGTTACACAAAAACTAACTTTTTCTTTTTTATTACTTTTTTAATCATTATTTTAAGAGTTTTTATAAAAAATGATTTTCTAAATAATTGCAAAAAACAAATAAATAACTTTTAACAAAATTTAATTTTTTTGAATTCTAAAATCAAATGGTTTATAAAAAAATGCAATTTTACTTTTTTTCATAAACTAAATTAAATATAATTAAAGTAAGTAAAAGTTATAAAAATAACGGGAGAACAAGATGCCAGAATCAAAAGAAGAAAAAACAATAAAAAAAGAACCATCAAAAGTTTATTATGTTGTTAACCATACAGATTCTTTAGGAGAAAAGGGATGAGGAGTTAAGGTAAGAGGCGGGAAAATCCTAAAACACACCAAGACTCAACAACAAGCAGTAGATTATGCTAAATCAATTAAAAATTGTGAAAGCATTATGTTGCAATCTAAAGAAGGAAAGTTCAGAAAGCTTTCATGGTTTTAATTTTAGACGGTAAAACACTTAGTCAAAAAATCCAAGAAAACATTTCCCAAATAATGTCGCAAAATAAATTTACTAAAGTTCCTAGTTTAGCAATTATCCAAGTTGACCAATTATTTGAATCAAACATCTATGTTAAAAATAAAATTAACACAGCTTTAAAACTCGGTTTTAAAGCTGAATTGTTTGTTTTTGAAAAGGATGTTAAGCAAGATTATTTGATTAATGAAATAAAACGTATTCAAAAAGAATTTGATGGAATTATTGTCCAACTTCCCCTTCCTAAGCATTTAGATAAAGATCAAATTTTAAATACAATTACACCAGAAAAAGATATAGATGGTTTAACATTGTTAAATAATCAAAAATTAGAAAATAATCAGGAAGCTTTTTTACCAGCGACAGCCCTAGGAATTTATATATTATTAAAAAGCTATAATATTAATATAAAAAATACAAACATTGGCATTGTGGGTGAGTCAAAAATAGTAGGCTATCCTATTAAACTTGCACTTTTAAAGAATAATTCCAAAGTTACTTCTTATAACAAACAAACAGGAATAAGTAATTTAAAACAACACGACATTTTAATCGTGGCAGCAGGAGTAAAACATTTAATTAACGCTCAACACGTGACTAATAATTCAGTTGTAATCGATGTAGGAATTCATCGAGATACAAATAACAAAATAACAGGTGATTGTGATTTTGAAGCAATTAAAAATATAGTTAAAGCAATAACTCCTGTTCCAGGTGGTGTTGGACCAATGACAATAGTGAGTTTGATTATTAATTTAATTGTTGCTTTTGCAAAACAAAATCAAGATTTTGCTGAAAAATTCAATTCAATTATTAAACTTTCAGAATTTTAAAAAGACACAACTTCTGGTTGTGCCTTTTTCGTTTTTTAATCCTAAAGATTTTTAATAAAAGCTCTTGCGGCTTTTGTAAGTGGTAGTTTCAATGCTTCTTCCTCAGTAAATCAACCGCCTTCTTCATGGATTAAAAATTTAATTTCTCCCTTTGTTGTAACTTTATAAAAGTTTACTTCTTGACTTCCCAATTCGTGAACGTTAACAATTTTTTCTAAAAATGTTTGGCTTGTTACTTCAACTCCTAATTCTTTAGCAATCAAACGTTTTAAACCGTCATCAAGACTTTCTTTATAATCAACTTTACCACCAGGCAATTCAAAAAGATTTGGATTGTTTCCGTTAACGGGTCTTTTCAAAAGTAAAAATTCGTTTTTTTCGTTTTTGATTAATCCCACTGCTACTTCTAATACCATAATAAAATTATATTATACAAGTTTGCCTTTAAACTAGAAATAGCCATTTTTTTTATTAAAAATGAAGTTTTTGGGGTTCAAAATTAAAAATTTAAGTTTTTTAGAATGACTATACTAAAACAAAGTATAATTTTAACATTATTTTTTAAGGAGAGAAAACTGTGAATAAGTATTTTTTAATTGGTAACCACAAAATGAATTTAACTTTCACTGAAGAAATTCGTTTTATGGTGGAACTAGAATATTTATTAAGTAAGAAAAAACCACAAGAAATATTTTATGGTGTTGCACCTTCGATGTGTAATCTTGCTGTTAAAACATGACTTACAGGGGTAAGTAAATCGAAAATCAAAGTTGGTGCACAAAACGTTTCTATGTTTGAAAAGGGGGCTTATACTGGTGATATTTCTGCAAGCCAATTAAGTGATTTAAAACTAGATTTTGTTATTATTGGTCACTCTGAACGGCGTTTATATCACGATGATACTGGTGAAAAAATTAATCAACGGATTAAAAATGCATTAACAAAAAATCTACATGTTATTTTATGTATTGGTGAAACAAAAGAAGAATATGAAAAAGGATTAACAAAACAATCACTAAAACAACAATTAGACCTTGCTTTAGCTGGCATTGAAAACAGAAACAATATTATCGTTTCGTATGAGCCTATCTGAGCTATTGGAACTGGTTTGGTAGCTTCAAATGAACACCTTGAAGACATTTATTCATGACTAGGTAATTTACTACCTAATACAATCTTTATGTATGGTGGTAGTGCAAAACCGGAAAACATTGCCAGAATTCTTGACATTCCTTATATAAGTGGATTTTTAGTTGGAAAAGCTTCACTAAATGCTGATAGCTTTTATGAAATGCTAATGATTATGGATAAGCACACCAAAGCACAAAAAAATATAATTAAAAAATAAGTAGCTTTTGAAGCTACTTTTTTTTACATAATCATTTTTTAATTTTAATTAAAATATAGGAAACAAAAAATGACGCATTAAGCGTCAATAATAAATTAAGTTTGAATTGTTGGATTTGATTGTTTACGTCTTAATTCTTCGTTAATTTTATTTTCGTGAATAACAGCATTATCAAAGAATTTTTTTTCAATTTTTAAGCTTCATGTCATTTTAACGTTGTCGATGTGTGGCAGTGTTTTATACAATCAGTGAATCGACATAGTAAAGATAATAATACCAGTAACTAGCGCATTAATTGCAAATCCTGCTGAAACCATTAAAGAAGAATACATATCTGCAATACCGGCTTTTTGCATTCCAAAACCGATTCCAACAAAAGCACCCATAACAAATCAGAAAGTAATAAATGATTCCATTGCAGTAACAAGAATAGACATTTTAATATCGTTTGTTGCCCTGAATAAAAGGATTCCCCCAATCGCCATTGAGTAAAATACCATTCTTACCATGTTGATACGAATAAAATCAACAACACTTGAAATCTTTTCTTCTGGAACATACAATATCATCGCAAAGTAACGTGCGAAGATTGCGACGATAGTATAAACACAGATCGAATACACAAAACTAATTAATAAAGATCATCAATATATTTCCCGAACTCTTTTTACATTTCTTTGGGTGTAATTGTAGCTTAGAAGTGATGAAGTACCATCAGCAATTCCAAATAAAGCTAAGAAGAATAATGTGATGGAAGGTGCAGCTTTAGCTCAATTATAAACATTAACAAAACCATCGCTATAAGGTAAGTAATTAAATAGCAGAGTAATAATAAAGTTAGTTAAAGCTACTCCAAAAGTTCTAACAAAAGCACTAAGTCCAAGTAACGAAATTGGCGCTAATAAACGGTATCTGAATTTAAATTTAAAGATATGTTTTAAATCAATTCAGGTTGTTTGTTTTTTATTGGAACGATAAATATAAATAAAGTAAGCACCAACATTGACAAATCAACCAATAATTGTTGCTATCGCTCCTCCGAGAATACCCATTCTTAAAACAATAATTAAGATTGCATCAAATACTAATCCGATGATATTAGCAAGGATTGCTCAAATCATAACGTATGAGTTTTTACCTTCAGCTCTAATTAAATATGAAAGTAAAACATAAAGTCCTTGCAATATATTTCCTGCTCCATAGATATAAATATATTGTTTGGTTCATCAAACAGCCATATTGTGACTTGCATCAAAATAACTTGTTAAGATATCACTTGCTTTTATATTTTGATATTTATCAGCAAAGTGTTCATTTAAAGCTCCAAAAAAACTTGATTCTAATTTTGAATGTGATGATACAACTTCGACTAACCCAGCTCACATTGCAATAAATACAATGAATGTTGCAGCTGCTGAACAAACTATTGTCATTCAGAAAGAAGTTGCTCAAAGATCTTTTCCGGTGTGTTCAACTTTTTTTGATATACATTTTGTGTAATAAACACTTGTTCCCATGGGGATTAAAAATGTTACGGCATTTAAAAAAACCACAAATGGTATTGTTGCATTAACCGAAATAGAAGCAATTAAATCACTGGAAATATTGCTAGAAGATAGCCCGTTTTGTGAAATTAGTTGTGAATAATAGCTAAATATTTCATCAAATTCCTTCCGCGATAAAGCGGTAATATTTTCAGGTAAGTAACTGTAAATTAAACCTGTTTGGTTAGCTAAATCACCATTGAACATTGCTAATGTTTTTGGAACGAAATTTAGAACAAAAACTTGGTTAAAAAATGAATAAAGCCCCATCATTAGCATCGTTAGTAAACCAGGGATAGCAACAATAAAAATTGCTTTTTTAATTGGTGTTTTTTCAAATAATTCCACAGCACGATCTTGACCATGGATTTCTTTTTTATTTCATTTCTTTATTTTAATCATATATAAAATTTATTTTATTCTTATTTGACATAAAAACCAAATAAAAAGCAATTTTTTTTGATTATTTTTTTCAAAAAAAATTCTTGTTAGTTAAAATACTTATATGACTGAAAATAAGTTTAAAAAACCTCTTAAAAAAAGTTGAGTTAAAAATAATCTTGGTTATCAAGATGGGTTGGAAATATATCAAGATAAAGAAATGTTTTCATACTCAGTAGACACTATTTTACTTGGTAATTTTTGTTCCTTAAATCGTTCAATTCGCAATGTCTTAGAAGTTGGAACTAACAATGCAGCATTAAGTATATTTGTTGCACAGCGTTCGCAAAAAATTAATATTGATGCTGTTGAAATTCAGCCAGAAGCTGTAGAACTTGCTAATTATAATGTTGAATTAAATAACTTAAAAGATCGAATAAATGTTATTAATGAAGATTTTAATATTTTTGCAAAACAATATGCCAAAAAGATTGGAATTAAAGAAGCGAAAAAATATGATTTAATTATTTGCAACCCACCTTATTACAACAAAGAAAACAATATTGCACGTTCAAAAACAACAAAATTTCAAGAAATCGCAACTCATGAAATTTATTTAAATTTAAATCAACTTGTTAGTGGTTGTGCAAAAATTATCGAACAAAAAGGTTATCTTGCAATCGTTTTACCAATTTCCCGTTTTATTGATTTAATCGAAACATTAAGAAAATATAAATTTGAACCAAAAAGAATTCAAATGATTTATCCACGTGTAAATGACATTGCCAAATTTTGTTTGGTTGAATCACGTTATAATGCGGGATGAGGTTCACATTTTCTTAAAAACTTATATCTACACCCCCAAGATAAAAAAAATCATACATACAATGAAGAAGTGAGGCAATTATATGTTCCTCAAAAAATAAAAGAATAATTACTTTTTTATAAAACAACAAGAAAATTTTGTATTTACCAATAATTTAAAAAAGTCAAGCAAAAAAAACAAATAATATCAAAAAAATAATACTTTTTTCGTAGTTTAAAAATATAAGTGCTATAATTTTTACACTATTTCGATATCGAAATATTATTTTTTTATATATAAAAAAAGAGAGGGAATTATGAAAACAACCAAAAAAATTCTTAACTTTTGTTTACCACTAGCCGTGACTTCGGTGTTGAGTATTCCTTTCGTTTTTTCTTCAGCTTCACAAGTGAATACAAGCTATGATAAAGAAAAAATTAAAAATGAAACACAACGTCTGAATTTTATGATTCAATCTCAAAAAGCATATAGAATCTTACAGAAAAAGCTTGATTTTTTAGTTGCTTTATGAGAAAAATATTCAAACGAGGTATATATTAATTTTAAAAAAAATGCTGAACAACCTGAAAAAAATCCTATTTTTACAACCAAATTGTTTAATGATTCAAATATTAAAATGAATGATGGGAAAACTTTACATTTTGTTAAGGATGATCGTGACATAAATTCTGATTTAAATAAAGAATTTTTAGATTTTATAAAAGAAAGTATGAATGATGGTTACAGCTATTTAAATGAAGAAAAAAGCAATCGTGAATCATTCCTTAGTGCTTATAATGAAGATTTAGATGAAGAATCCCCTGATGATGATTTATCTAGAGACTTTTGGATGAGAACTTTAAATCCTACATATAAATCTAGAGACACAAATAATGGAAGGAACTATATTTTTAATGTTGAGACTGCTTACTTGTTTAAAAGAGAATTTATAAAAAAGGGATGATTTAATGAAGATGCTATTCAACCCATAGATGGTAGTTCTTGGTTAGATAAAAAATATTGAGAATATATTCAAAAACATGATATAATATCTCCTTATTTATTGACAAATGAAGATATTGTGGATAGTGATCCTGATTCATATTTTTATGAAGATGATGAGGAACGTGACGATACCTCTATTATTAAATTAAAATTAACCGCTCCTAATTTTAACGTTCCTTCTTTTTCAGATTCGTGACTAGCTAACCGTACTTACTATTACAACAACTATAATATACAAAACTTTTATTTTAATTTTGGAAATAAAGTCAATTATACATTTCCTTTTGATAAATCAATAGTTGAATCAGATGAACAAAATGAAAAAATTCAAGTGCCTATCGAAGAAAAATTATTCAAATCATCAATTCAATACTTAGAACCAAATCCAATTACAATGCCAAATGTTGATTATTTATCAACTAATTTCTATGACTATGGTAATGATGTTTGAAAAGAAATGAAATTTAGCAAAGATGCTGATAATGATATTAAAAATTATGAAAAATACGCACTTGGTAGCATTAACCTTGGTATAAACGATTCATATAAATCAGCATATTTTGATAGAAGTACAATGAAAGCTAAATATTTTTATGGACTTGCTGTTAAAGATAAGGGCGTATAGGTGATCAGGAAGACCCACAATATACTCAAAATTTTGAAGACAAACTTCAAACCTTAAAAAACAGAAAAGATGAAGCATCGCAAAAGCTAGATTCAAGTGATAACAATGAACTTAAGGATGCTATTAACACTTTAAAATTTGCTGCTGAAAATTTTGAAGTGTTTTTAGAGGATAAATATAGAATAAAAGCTTGAGACGATGTTATTTATGACTCATACAATGATCCTGAAAAGTCAAAATATAAATTAATTTATAAAGATAAATTCTGAAATCCAATTATAAATAATGCATTTAAAGACTACAAGCTTACAAAAATGGATTTAGATAGTCTTAAAAATATTCTTTTTGATATTGATGGCACACCTTTTATTGATTATTACATAAATAACCATTGGTTAAGTGGTATTTATTTAAATACTAAAAATTCAAACAATAGAAATAACGTTTATGAATATCGTTATGAAGTTCAAATGATGGCTGATGACTTTTTGGAAAGAGCAAATAAAGAAATTGATAAATGATTAAACAGAAATCTTGTTGATAATAATGTTGCTAAAAAAGAATTTGAAGGTTATGAAGATGGTGATTTTACTTATCGCGACTGATGAATAAATCAACTACCTTTTGAAAAATTTGGTAAATACAATTCATTAATTCAAAAGGGGATTCAAGATATTAAAGAAAAAATTAAAAAAGAAAATACAGAATTTTATAAAGGTGATCAAACAGGAAATATTGATAACATTTACGAATATAACTGAACAGCCTTAAAGCAAAAAGTTGATCTTTATAAAACATACTTTTCAAATGATATACAAAAATCATTTAACTATTATATAAAACCAGTATTTAGCTACGGTTCTTTTGATGAGGGGACTAAAAATAATAATTCTGTAAGACTGCAAAGCATTTTTAAAAAATATATGCCTAAATTCGCAAATCAAATTAACCTTCTTGATACTAAATATAATTTTTTTATGGATTGATTCTCGTACAATAATCGCAATATATTGGAATTATTCAATCAAACTGAAGAAGTGTTGAAATTAGAGCCAAACATTGCTAAAATGACAAAATTAATTCGTAATGAAAATGAATCTAAAATAGACTTCTTAAAAAGAGGTTTAACTCAACTTGAAAAAATTGAACGTGAATTGCAATATTACGACAAGTTAGCAGATATTTTTGGTCAAACTCAAGAAATATTAATACACTTAATTAAAGCAACTGAAGGTCAAGCAGTTTATAATCTAGCAAAAAAGATGAAAGATGAAGCAAAAACTGATGAACAAAGAGAAGCGTGACAAAAGGTTTTTGATAAATATAATGAACTATTTAGTCAACCTAAATATCAAATCAATGAATCAAAAGTTCATAAAAATGCACAAAATAAAGTTTATTGATCTTCACCAGAACAATGAGTTAAAGAAAATAAAGATACTTTACCTATTAAAACCTTATTCAGAAATGGTGCTTTGAATTTATCAAGATTTAGTTTAGACAAAGAAGATTATACAAAATGAAGTCCAGATGCATTTAGTCGTTACGTTGAAGATTATCCAAGCTATGTTGACTTTGAAGTGACTAAACCCGATAATCCTGATCAAAAAATAAATCTAATTGATGAAGCGTTACAAAAAATGTTTAAACCAGCAACCTTAATTAGTCCACACACACTATTAAGTGACAAGGCTGTTTATGATAGACTAGACTGATACGCAAAAGGTTTCAAAATTGATGATAGAATAAATGGTAAACCTACAAATAATTGAACAATAGATCAAGTTGATTTTGATTCTACATATGATCACACTGAAGTAGGCTTTATCGAATTTAGTAAAATAGCTATTTCAAAAGATGTTAAAAATAATACACTAGAATTAACATATAAATTAAAAACTGTTGCTAAAGACAAAGTATACGAAAAAACATACACTAAAACATACACTAATTTCAGACAAATTCCAAAAGCAGAAGAAGTCAAAGAACCTGTTTCACCAACAACTGAAAATCCACAAGCGGACAAAGAAGCTAAAATCGTTAACGAACTAGACTCTTATGCTTCAAGATTTAATTTAACAGATCTAATTAATTCAAAACCAACAAATCAAATGTTTATAAGTGAAGTGAATGCACAAAGTGTTTTCGATCATGAAAACTCTTCAGATATTAATTTTGTAACTAAAAACGTAGCAGTTAATGCTGCCGATAATACAGTAAAACTTGTGTATGTGTTAACAAAAGATAACGTAAGCAAAGAATATACAAAAACTTATTCTAATTTCAAGAAAAAAATTGCTTGAACAGCAATTAATACAGATACTACAATTATAAACACTCAAGGTGTAAACAATAATCTTACTGAATTATCAAGAAAAATAGATGAAGTAAAAACAATTAATAGTAAACCTACTACAGAATATACATTAGAAGAAGTTACTCAAAATGATACTTTCGATCACCCAGAAGTACCAAGCGATGTAAAATATGAAGTGGTTTCACTTGTTAAAAACCCTGAACAAAATAATCTTGTTCTAACTTATAAATTAACTAAAAAAGGTGTTGAAAAAACATTTGCAAAAGTATATGATAATTTCAAAGTGATTAAAAAAGAACCAGTAGTAGTTGTTCAACAACATAAAAAACATGAATGAATTTGATATTTAGTTATGTCATTACTTTCATTGGGAGTAGTTCTATTAATAGCTTTAATCGCTAAAAAACGTCATATTGAAAATAATTAATAATTAATCCGAATAGCAAGAGAAATCTTGCTATTTTTTTATTAAAAATATATATATGGTTTAAAAAAATAATAAAAAAGTATCAAGCGTTTAACTTGATACATAGATTATTTATTAATTATTTTTTCATTCTTTTTAAAAGAAGAGCTAATCAAATAATTGCAACAACAACACCTAAAGAAAGTAGAGCGACTAAAACAATTATCAATGTTCTATATTCTTTTCTAAAATCAGATTTGTTTTTTGTATCTTCTTTTGTTTTAACAGGTCGTGAAGGTGTTGGTTGGTTTTCGGTAGGTTGTGCTGTCGGTTGAGATGGTTTAGGGCTTAATTTTGAAGCGAATGTAGTGAAGTCATTATTAATTTGGTTAGGATTTTCACTTGCAAAATCTTTATTAAATAATTTTTCTTTTTCTAAATTTAATTCTGGACTTAAATTACTTAAATCATATTTATCATTAATTTTTTGTTTTCAACTATTTACTAAATTGTTTTTTAATTCTTGATTTAAATTATTAATAAATTCTTTATTTTCAAGATTATTTGGATTTTTGGTATTTTCTGGATTTAAATATTCTGAAACTAATGAATCTAGTTTTTGTTTTTGTTCATCATTGATTAAACCAGCAATGTCAGGGTTTGTAACAAAATTACTTAAATTATTTATTACTTCTTTTTCATCATTAAATTCTTTAAATTCTTGTAATAATTCTTGTTTTTGCTGTGGATTTAAACTCTTTAGATTATTAACGGTAAATTTATCTTGGAAGTATTTAGGTGTTGATGCAGTGAATGAAGAATCATTAATTTTAGCAATAACAGTATTTATATCATCGTTTTGACTTAAATCATTTTTAGCGCTTTCTAATTGTGATTTTAAAGCATTTACGTCATTTATTGATGCATTTAAACTATTTAATAGACTTTCTTTAACTTCTTGTGTTTCTGTACTTGTTAATTCATTAAATTTGTCATTTGTTTTCGATTCAACTAATACTTTTGCTTTTTTATACGCTTGATCAAAAGCACTTTCTTTTTCACTGTTTAATAAATATTCTAAACTTGATGAAACTCCACTAACATTATTTAATGTTTCAGAAAGTTGTTTCATTGCCTCGTTTAAAGAATTTAAATCTTCTTGAGTAGATGAATTTTCGATTGCTCCATCAACTTGTTTAAAGTTTAAAAATGGATAAGTAGTTTGAATATTTTGTTTTTGTTGTTCTTGGCTTTGTGCTGCATCTTGTTTGTTTGGTTGTTGATCATCAGTGTCTTCCTCGTCACTTGTATTAGTTTTTGGAAGATCTTGTTCAATGTATGTAAAAATTCAGTTTATTAATCTTAAATCTTTAGTCGATAAAGAATCGTCATTATTCATTCATGAGTATTTTGCTGAAATTTTACCTTCCACTAAGTTTCGATAATCTGCTAATTTGCTATATCACGCGTTCATTTGTAATTTATTAACTTCTAAATTATTGGCTTTAAAGTATTTAAAGTTTTCAGTAGCTAAATTAAAGTCATTTTTATTCTGGATAGCTTTTAATTGTTCGAAGTAAGCTTTTATTTTTTGTTCTTGAATATTGAAATTAATATCAAAAATATTTTCATCTTCAATTGATTTTAGTGCACTGTTAACTGAATCATAAATATCGACATAACCCATGAATGCATTTAAACTGTTTTCAAAGTCTTTAAGGGTTTGAGCATTAGTTTCTTTATCCGATAATCATCCTTTAACATTGCTTGCTTTGCTAACTCCGTCTAGGATATATTTAGGGATAAAACTTGCTTTGCTTTCAATAAGTTTTGCATAGTGGTTAATGACTGAATTTGGGTTTTGAGCTTCGTTTTTATAATCGCTAATTGCTTGATAAATAGCAGATAATTTCATAGCATTAATTGAGTATGAATTATCTTCAGGAACTGTATTATTTTGAACTTCTTGTTCATAAGTGTCGTGATTGTATTGAGAAAGTTGTCCTAAAACCTTTAAAGCTTCTTCAAGGCTTTTTGCTAAATTTGTATATTGTGAAGCACTTAAAGTTGAAATTAATGCAAAAGGAACCCCTTTAGTTAATGATTCAGCAACTCTTAAGTTTTTATCAACTTTCGACATTAAATCATTTAGTTGTTTTTTATCGTCAGCACTTCATTTTTGTGATTTTGCTAATTCTAACTGTGGAATTGTTAAATTTGGATACTTGGCAGCATCTTCTTGAATTTCATTACTCATCGCAATCATTGGTGCTACTGCTAAGAATGGTAATGGTGATAAAATTCAAAGAAATTTTTTGTTTTTCATAAAAATCCTTTCAGATGATTTTTCAATTAAATAATATTGAAACTCTTAATATTACATAAAAGTTTCTTAATATATTAAATTGTATAATTTTTTTAAAAAATTTCACTGATTTTTTTATTTAATTTCATTTTTTAACACTGATTTTTAGCAATAGAAGACAATATTTAGTGCATTTGTTTTTTTATGCAAAAAAAGTTAACAAATTACTTTGCTAACTTTTAAAATTATTTAATTTTTATATATTTTGGTAAGTAATACAAATTATAGTTTTGCATTCATTTATCTTTTGTAATTAAGATGTTTTCTTTAATTCTTGAATTAGTTAAATTAACTTGATCTAAGTCAAAATGTTTAGTTCAATCGTTGATTTTATCACTAAATGTTGCATCAACAATAATTTCTTTTCCATCATTATTTATGAAAGAAAAATTAACATGTGGTAGGGGTGTGTTATCTTCTTTATTAACATAATAAAAATTAAATAGAATATTTTTAACTCCCATAGCATCAAGACTTGCATATAAAAATTCACTATATCCTTGACAGTTAAAGGTTATTTCACCTTCTTGATCTGCGAAAATATAAACCATTTTGTCGAAACTTACTCCATTTGCTGGTGCATAGTGAGTTTTTACAGTTAAGTATTTAACGATTGCTAAAATTCTCTTTTCAAGATCTCATTGTTTGTTAATAATTGTTGGTAGGATTTGTTTAATGACTAAAACATACTTTTTAAACATTTCATCAATTCGCTGAATCTCTTCATTTGTTTTTTGGTGGATAATATTTCCTTCGTCATCATCATAGTCATTAATGTTTAGAATCTTTTGCACTTTTCAACGCATATAATCATTAACACGATCAAATTCTTCATTATTTGCTCTAACCTCAATAAAGGGTTTTACAGTTGAATAAGAATCGATATTTATTGCATTCTGAGCAGAAAAAACCATTCATTTATCTTTTTTATAAATATTGAAATTTTCAAGATATTTATTGATTTTAGGAATGATTTCTTGATTGAAATGTTTATCTAATGTATCCGTAGATCGAGTAATTGAACCAAGCTGGTTTTTTAGAACATCTTGAATTGCTTCTTGATATTTTTTATAGTAATTTCGTAAGTCGCTGTTAAGCATATTTTTGTAATTTTCATCGTAAAAGTTTGCAATATCGTCTGTGTATTGATATTGCTTAATTAAATTTTGAACTTGAGAATACTTTTGTTTAATTCAGTTTAAAAAATTTTGTATATCATTTTGACTTTGATTAAATTTTTGTTCTGTGTTTATTAAAAGGATTTTTGGTTTTAAAATTTTAATATTTTCAACAAAATTTACAAAAAGTTTTTTCAAGTCATCATTATGCATTTTTTCATTAATTTGTTGAATAAGATTTTCTAAGTCAATTGTTGCAATTTCTGAAGTCAAAATTTGTTTTTTTCAGTTAAGAAAACCTAAAAATCAGTTTAAGAAATTAGCAATGTTTTGATTAGGACTAATGCTTGAATTTGTGTCTAATACTGGAAAAATACTGTTAATATTGTTTTCTAAGCTTTGAATTAACTGATTTAATACTGAATTTGGTGAATTCTTGGTAATTTCGTCATCTGAATCAATTGCAGTAATAACTGAATTAATTATTAATTTATTTCCATAAAAATCGTTTATAAGTTTTTTGTGTTTGAGTATTAACTTATTTAATTGATAATCATAAATTGCGACTTGTTTTTTAATTTCTTCTTCAGTTGGGTATAAAGACTTTAACGCCACATTTATCTTATTAATAATTACTTTTATTTTGTTTATTGTTTCATTTTTTATTTTATTTTCTTCCAAAGCATAATAGCTTTGTAATTTGGAAATTTTTATTTTTTCTATATTTTCTATTTTTGGCTCTAAAAGAACGTTTTGAATTTGATATTTATTTTCAATAAATTGTATTATTTTATCTTGATTATTTTGTGTTGTTTGTTGTGTATTACACGTTGTTGCAATAAAGCTAATAGAAATCAATGGTACGCTCATCAAAGCGTAACTTCAATACATTTTTTTAGACATTATTTTAATTGTGAAATTAGTAAGTTAATTCTGTTGTTATTAACTTCAATTGCACTGTTTTCAAGATTATCAATTTGCACATTTAAAAGTTGTTTTACTTCTTCGACTTTGCTTTTGATTTGTTCATCTTGATTATTTTTTGTTTCATCACTTAATTTGTCATATTCTTTGTGTAGATTTTGATTTTGTAAAATCAATGATTGTCTTTTTTCAAATAGTTGTTTCAAGGTTTCAAATGATTTTTGATAGTATTGATAATTGTAATTTAGCTGTCTTAAAACGATATCTCATGAATCTGAACCGCTAGTTTTGTCATTAATTCAGTCTTTTAAGTTTAAATATTTTTCGCTATCTTCACGGGAATCAATATTGTCAGCTACTCATTTATTAATTTCATTAATTAAACTAATTGTTTTTTCTTTAATTTTTTGTTTTTTTGCAACGGTATCTCTAATTAATTTATCTGTTTCGGCTAATTTATCTTTAAATCTTTGAATTTCTTTATTAAATGCTTCATCATCGTAACTCATAATAGCATATAAACTGTTTTTATCTTTTAAGATGCTCATGTTTCATTTTGCTATTTCTGGATCTTCATTTTCATTTGCAATACTGTTTGTTTCACTAGCTTTTTGTTGTAATTCTTCCACAATTGGACTATGTTTTTCAACTAATTTATCAATTTGACTAATTTTGCTATTAAAAGTGTCTAAGGCATCTTTTAATGCTTGTGAGTAAGTTTGTAAATCTGAAGTTTTTAAAAGGTTTGTTTCTTTATATGAATCATAATATTTATAATAAGCCATGCTTAATTCATCAACATTCTTTTTGTAAATAACATCTGAATAATATCTATTTAATACTAAACGAACTTGTTTTCTCTGCTTATCGAAAACTTGGTATTGTTTTTGTAAATCTAATGACTGTGTTTTAAGGTTTGTTAAATTAATCAAGAATTGATTTAAATCGTTTATATCGATAATTTGTGTTTCATCTTTATTCATTAATTGTTTTAACTGGATTGAAATATTATTTTCAAGATAAGAATTATAGTCTAGTCATGAGTCAATATCATTTTCATAAATTTCTTCTCTTAATTTTTTAATTTTTTCAAGAACACTAATACGTTTTTCATCACTGCTGTTTAATTTTACAAGACCATCAAGTCTTTGTTTATTTAATTTTTCTCAGAAACTTATTTTTAGTACAGAAGGTGCTAATGCAAGGTTTGAAAATTTTGCATTTTGTTCATTACCTAGCTTATGAAGATCTGTAAATAGTTGATTTTGGAATTGAGTTTCAAAATCAATAATCATTTTTTCATAAGTATTAATATTTTCAACTTTTAATTGCTCTTTTCCAATTGCTTCATTAACAAGATTTTCTAAAAATGATGCTTTATTATTTAAGCTTGGATTTAATAAAGCAATGCTTTGAAGTTCTAATACTCAGTTTTTAGCGTTAAGGTTTTTGATATTTTCAATATTTTTAATATTATCTGTTTGTGTGTTTAAAGTATTTAATTCTTGCTTAGATTCTTCTAAAAAGTCAGGAACTAATACTCCAAAAGAATTTATAAATAATGTGTAATTTGCTATATATTGTGATAATGCTTTTAAGTTATTTTGTCTTAAGTAACCATCAATAATTTGTGTTAAATAATTTTGATTAATTTCTTGCGATGTTGGAATAAAATCATCAATTGCTTTTTTTACTTCTTTTACAAGCTTTTCTTTTTTGTTATAAATATTTTTAGCAATAAAGAGGCTAGATTCTGTACTAATATTATTTAAATCTTCAAAACCTTTTTTAAATTTTTCTAATATCTCTTGATTATTATTTTGAATAATTTGTTGGAACTCTAAATTCACTTGTTTCATTTTATTGTTAAAAGTTTGAAGTTGTTCTTGATAATCATTTACAACTTTTTGAGCTTTTTGACCATAATTTTCCTGTGAAACATTACCGTCTCAGATTGCAGCTACTCTAAATGAGTCAAGATAGCTTAAAATATCTTCAGAAATTCAGCTTTCGATTTGGCTAGCTGCTTCTTCTGATTCTTCATCATTATAATCAAATAAATTGCTTGCTTGTTTAAACATTTCAACTGCTAAATCTAAGTATTTTTGTTGATATAAAGCGGTGTCATCATCATCGCTTTTGTTTAAATCTAAGATGTTTGTTGCATTAGTTTTAAAAGTTTCTAGATTAGATAAATAATCAGCTTTTAGTTCTCTTGCATCACCATGACTTAAAAAATGAATATTTAACAAATTCTCAATAAATTGTTCAGAATTTTCAATATATTTAAAATCCTCAGCAAAATTTAAAATTGTTTGTTGTAGAGTTTGCTGTCTATTTTTATAGAAAGTAAAAGTTTGTTGCTTCGAAAATACCATTTTTTGAAAATTTTCAACAAATTTTTCTAGTTTAGTAGCTGTTAAAACATTTGAATATTTAAGCTCTTGAACTATATTTAAAACATTCAAGGTGTTAGTATTGTAATAATTATTTTCTGTATATTGGTTAAATAATTTTTGATATTGTTCTAGTAAGCTGTTTGCTAAATTTTTTTGATCTTGAATAAATGATAATAAGTAATTTTCATCACTAACTTTATCAACAAACGCAGAATATTGGTTTAAATCACTATTTGTTTTTACATTTGATAAAGAAGCAAGAAGTGAACTGATAACATCATTTTTAAAGGTATTATTAATCTTTTTAAAGCTTAAAATTGTGTTAATTGTTTGCTTTGTTTTTGTCACTTGTTGTTGGTAAGTTGTTTGATATTGTTCATTTTTGTTTTGAATAGTTTCCAAGATTTCTGACATTTTTTTTGTGTTTTTATCCACATCTGTTCAAGAAGGATTCTTAGCATTTAACAATGCATCTAAATTTGTTGAAGCAATTTTTTTGACAAGGTTTTGATCGTTTTTATAAAGATCTTGATAAATTTTAAATTGATAGTAAAAATCGTTCAAGAATGATGCGTTTTTTGTGGTTTTTGAATTTTGTAATAAATAAGGTACAAAATATGTTGACATAAATTCTTGATAGGTTTCACTAAAATTAGTTTCGTTATCTAAATTTGTTAATAATTGATTTTTAAGATTTTCTAAATCAGGATTATTTTGGATCAAAATATTGATTTTACTTAATGTTTTAGAGGCTAAATTATCATCTAATGAAGTTAATTTTTGATTTAAATACTCTAAATATTGACTTTGTTCATTGATGCTTTCGTATTCATTAACGAATTGTGTATAAATATTTTTAAATTGATCAAATTCAATATTATTTAATTCGTTTTCTAAAGGTAATGAATTAATTAAGTTATCAATTCTACTTACAAGTGAATAATTTATTTTTTGAGTCTTTAGTTGATTTAAAATATCACGTTTTTGTTTAATTGAATCAATTTGACTATTACGTAAATTTATTTCTTTTTCTAGATTTCAAAAAGCAACTAAAAAGTTTACAACTTTTTCGCTAAGAGTTTCTTTATCGTCAAATTCATTTTGATCAAAATCATAAACTAATTTTTCGATTTTTGAAGCATAGTAATTTTTGTCTTGTTGTTGCAGAGAATTAGCAAGAATTTTGGCTTTTGTAACATCTTTTTTAAAAGTGTTGCTGCTTGTTGCAAAATCATTATTTCATAAATCTAGTTTTAATTTTGCAATATTATGTTTTTCAAGAAGATTTTCTAAATCATCTTGATTTTTTTGATAAGAAATAACTTTTTGCGGTTTTTGTAATGTTTTAATAGCTTGAAAAATATCAATTTTTTCTCCGCTAAAAAAAGTTGGTAAACTTTCAGCTAACTCTTGTGAAATTAAAATTTGATTATGAATTTGTTCTTGAATTTTTTGTGCTTCATTAATGCTTTTTTGTTGTTTAGAATTCAAATTGTTAATTGTAAATTCTAAACGAAGATAAACATCTGTTAATTCGTTTAAAGAATTAATAAGGCTTAACTTTTGCGCTTTTTTTACTAAGTCTGAAAGTGATTTTTGCAAATTACTAAATTCATAAGAACTTGAATTTTGTAAAACTTCTTGTGTTTGATCAATTTGTTGTTTAATCTTATTAAGACGAGCTTCTTTACGATTATCTAAATTAGTATTATTAAGTGAATATTCTTCTAAAGCGTTTCTTAATCTTATTGCGCTTTGCAAAATATCTTTATTGGTTATTTTTTCGCTTTTTAAAACTGTTTCAATAACATTAAGTTCTTGTGCTAAAGCTTGTTGGGTTACATTATCTTTTTTAACTTCTATTGTTGTTAATGTTTTTGAAGCTGAAGTTAGTTTTTTTAGTGTGTCAATTTCAGTTTTTGTAGCTGGTGTGTCAGGATTTTCTGTACTACAGCTAGTCGCAACAAATAAAGTTGTTGTTGCGGCTATTAAAACTGCTGAAGATAAAAATAAGCTTTTTTTAATTTTCATAAATAAAAATCTCCTTGTTTAATTAACAGGAGATGTGTAAAATTATTTTTCCCAATTCTTTCAACACGCTACGCATGAATTACCATGATCAGCTTAGGTATAATCTCAGCCCTTGCGGGCACCCCTGTTTAAAAAAATTATAAACTATTTACTAAATTAATTTATCAAAAAATAAAAACAACCCTTTTTTGTGGGTTGTTTTTTTAATTAATAATAAAAGGAATTAATATTATTTCGGAAATACAAGCAACTAAAACTAATGTCAAAAATACTGATGCTGTTGTTTTTCAAACAGGAGCGGTGTATTTATCTTTTATTTCAGGTTGCTTATTTTTTTGTTCTCTTAATTTTTCATAATATTGCTTCATTTCAAGTTCTGAACGCCGAACAGTTTTTTTATTTCATTTTTCTTCATTATAATAGCGCATTCCTTGGAATGTCCCCTTAAAGAAACGATAAAATCCTTGTCCTAATCCACGACGAATAAATAAAGCAATTAAATTAATCGATAAAATAACAACATTTGCGACTGTTAAAGCATCGTAAAACGGTAGTGTTCTTTTAACGTAAAATACCTTGTTGTTTTCATCAACTAATTTTGCATTAGGGAATCATAAAAATAAAATCAAAAATAAGAATATATATATAACAATATTAATGATTAAATGGATTATTGTTGCTTTATTAAAACCTTTTTTGTATCATTGAAAAAAATTGAATTTTTTATTTTTTTTCTTCATCATTTATTAATAATTCTTGTGGAAACTTGAATCATTATTTTCAGCTTCTACCGATTGGGTTTCTGCTAAGTCTTTTGTTCATTTTTTAACTTGTGAACTAGTTCCATAAACAAAGTGTTTTGCATTGATTTTGAAGTTTTTAGGAACATTTGGGAATTTTTGTTCAGCTAAGTAATCAAGTTCGAAGCTAACATTTTCAAATTTTTCATTAGCATTAGAAATTTTTGGAATAGCTTTAAACAAGTTAATTGTGTAAGGGTGAACTGGGTGATTGTAAATTTCTTCAGTATTTCCTGATTCAACAATTTTTCCAAGGTGCATAATTTGTACACGGTCAGCGATGTATTCAATCATACTTAAGTCATGGGCAATAAATACTAATCCGATTTGTTTTTCTTTACATAAATCTTTTAAAAGGTTAACAACTTGCGCTTGAATTGAAATATCTAGCGAAGCAATTGGTTCATCGGCAATAATTACTTTTGGTTGGGTAATTAAGGCTCTTGCGATAACAATTCTTTGACGTTGACCACCACTAAATTCATGTGGATAACGGTAAGCAAATTGTTTTAATAACCCAACATCTTCTAAAGCTTTATAAATAATTGTTTTGTATAAAAGATTTTGAATTCTAAATCATGCAAAGAAAATATAGAAATAGTTTGCATAAATATAACGTAATTTAGGGAAACGATCTTTAAATAATAAATCAATTAGATTTTTTCTAATTCCTAGCAATAAATCGATATTTTTAATGTCTTTTACTAGGTATTTATATTCAATCGCAAATGATTTTTGAGTTTCAAGTTTATTTTCAACAATTGTTTTATAGTTGATTAAATCAAATTTTAATTGTTTTTTAATTTGTTTTTTATCAGCTTCTGAAGTTGCTTGATTCAATTTTTGATCGGCTTGTTCTTTTAAATAATTTCTGAATTTTTCAAATGATTTTTTGAATTCTTTATTTAAATCATCAATTTTTTTTCTTAAATCATAGTATGTTACGTTGATTTGTTTAATTTTTTCATTTGTTTCTTCAACAATTTGACGATTAGTTACTAAGAAGTTTTCGTAGATTATTTCAAACGCTTTTTCAGCTTGCTCATAATCATTACGTTTTTGTTGAAGTTGTTCTTTAGTTATTTGTGGTTTGTGGGTTTTATCTTTTAAAACAGCTTTATTAGCTTTAACCAAAATTTCCAATTCTCTTACTTTTTGTTTTAAGTTTTGTTCATTTTCTGAACTTTTTTGTAAGTATAAATCGTATTCAAAATTAAATTCTTGATCAACAATTTCTTTAATTTGGTGTTTTGTTAATTTTTCAGATTTTTTATTTAGTTTTTTTGAATAGAAACTTAAAATGTATTTTTTAAGTTCTTTAACTAATTCTTTAATTTCTTCTAATTCTAGATATTTTAATTCTGATTTTTTAGTTTTAATGAATTTATATACTGCTTGATTTAAAGTTTCACGTTTGTATGAATATGTGTAAAAATCAAGATCTGTTGCTAATAAACGCGAATTTTTTAACATTGAGCGTTCATTTTTAAATTCTTGAGCAAAGTTTAAGAAAGTATTTTTTGAAACGGCAATATGTTCTTTTAAATTTTCTTTTGCTTCATGTAGTAATTTTTGATTATTTTTTAATTCTTCAAAGGCTTTTTGTTGTTGAAGTGAATATTTTGCTTGCATTTTTGCAAGATCAAATTTTTGTTGTGCTTGACGCAATTTAATTTCATCTGCATCAATTTTATCTTCACGATAATCTTTTTGTTTTTGATAATAGAAGTTTAGTAATTTGTTTGTATTGATATGATATACATAACGTTAATTACTTCACTTTCCATACTTTGTTTTTCTTCGGCAAAAGCAAAAATTTTGTTGAAGTTGTCTTCAATTGATACATCATCACTAAATGACATATCGTTAAATTTTTTACTTCATTTATCAACTAAAACAGTTGCTTTTTCATTGAAAGCATTAAGGTTGATAATTTCATATTCTTGTGCTTTATGTTTAAAAGTGAAACGGAAATTTTTCTTAACATATCTTCAGTCTGAAAAAATATTTTTTAATTTATCACGCATTACTCCATTAACAATAAGTGGTTCTTTTAAAGTTGAAAAAATATTTTTTTGTCCATTTAGTGAAGCATGTGGATCTTGGAAAATCATTTGAATGTTACGACGTAAAAACTTTTGTCTGTCGCGTGAAATTCTTTTTCCACTAATTATTTTTCCATCTAAACGCACAAAACCATTATAGTCATCATAAAGACGCATTAATGATCTTCCGACAGTGGTTTTTCCTGAACCTGATTCACCAATTAAACCGATGATTTCTGATTCATGAAGATTAAAGCTAACTGAATCAACTGCTTTGTTAACGTTTGAACCGTTAACAAAGTATTTTTTTAGATTATCAATTTCTAAAATAACTTTTTTATTGTTCATCTTTAAAAACCTTTCTGAATGATTCAAGTCTTTTTACTAAGTCGGGATTTAATTCTACTTTTGGAGCATCTGGATGTAGCAATCATGTTGCTGCTGCGTGTGTTTTTGTTATATCAATTAATGGTGGTTCTTTGTAAAAATCAATTTCTAAAGCGTAATCATTACGAGGAGCAAAGGGGTCCCCTAATGGTAAATTAGCCATATCAGGTGGAGTACCTTTGATTGAATATAATCTTTCTTCTTTATTTTCAGGAACAGCACTTATTAACGCTCATGTATAAGGGTGGCGAGGGTCGGTGAAGATTTCCTTTTTAGTTCCTCTTTCAACAACTCTTCCTGCATACATAACATATATATAATCACAGAATTTAGCAACAACACTAATGTTGTGACTAATTAAGATGATTGAAATACCAAATTTTTTATTAATATCATTAAATAAAGCTAATACTGAAGCTTGAACAGTTGGATCTAAGGCAGTTGTTGGTTCATCGGCAATAATAATTTGAGGTTTTAGTGCCACAACCATGGTAATAACAACCCTTTGTTTCATTCCACCACTTAATGTGTGTGGATACATATAGAAAATTTCTTCTGCATTTCTTAGACCAAATTGTTTTAATAAGGAAATAAGATATTCTTTTTTATCTTTGTAACTGCGGTTTTTTCATTCATTATTATGATTTAAAGCATCTAAAAGTTGTTTACCAATTTTACGAGTTGGATTTAAAGAAGTTAGTGGGTCTTGTGGAATATAACCAATTTTTGAACCCCTTACTTTTTTTCATTGAGACTCACGATTTATTTTAACTAAATCAATATCATCGACTTGAGCAAAATTAGCACTTATTAAAGCATGTTCATTAACGTTTATTAAACTTTTTGAAGTTACTGATTTACCTGAACCTGATTCACCAACAATCCCAACAATTTGTCCTTTAAAAATTTTTAAATCTACTCCTCTTATGATGTGAAGTAGTTTCTTTCTACCTATTTTAAAACTTACGTTTAAATTTTGGACATCCATCACAACATTATTTTCTAAAACATTATCAGTATACAGAGATTTAGTTTTTAGTGAAAATGGTTTTTTAAATATAGTCTTTTTTTGATTTTCTTGACTTTCTATTTTTTCCATGAGTTAAATCCTTTAATGTTTTTTACTAATTACTTTTGGATCAAGTGCATCATGCACTCCAAGAGCAACGAATTGTAATGTTAATGAAAGTGTTAGTAATATTAATGAAGGTAAAAGTAATATTCAAACATTACTTGCGGCTTGTTGTGAAGACTCTAGTAATAATTGTCCTAAGTTTACACTATTTGCATCACGGTAGAAACCTAAGAATGCAAGTGAAGCGATAGAAAGAATTATTGAAGGAATTGTTCTAACGAATGAAGTAGCAATTTTTCCTAATATTGCAGGTAAGGCATGGTAGAAAACTTGTCTTCCTGTTTTTGCACCAATACTTTTTGCTGCGGTAATATATTCTTCATCTTTAACAGTAATGATAAACATACGTGTTGATGATACAGGTCATGCTCAACCAGTAATAACAAGTGAAAGAATTAAAGCTGTATTTGAAATACCGAATATTGAAACAAATAATAGCATTCAAATTAATGAAGGAGGAGCTAAAAATATTTCAATAACACGCATTGCAATAGTATCAATTTTAGTACCGACTTTAAATCCTAAGAAAGCCCCAATTGAAACCCCAATAATTGTTTGAGTTATTGCGGTTATTAAGGCGATTTTAATTGATTCTGAAGTAGCATATCAACTTGTTGTTCAAATATCACGTCCGTAGCTATCTGAACCTAAAAGTAATGAGAAACTAGGAACTGAATTTGAAAGTTCAGTTAATTTTGCGTCACTAATTACTTGATTTCCATTATTAGCGTGTTCTAAATTAATTTTAGTTAATAAAACTGATGCATCATACATTTTATAAGCATTAAATGTAAATGAATATTGACCAGTATATCCGTCAAATGTTTTTGAAGCTGTATCTAAAAGTCCAGCAAAATAAGGTTTATAAGTTGGATATTTTTCTATTAATTTTAAAATCTTGTTATATGTTGTTAATGGTTCATCAGATGGGTTTAAAACCAGTGTTTTCATTGGTGCATATGATGGTGGTAAATACTGTAACATATTGACATTATCTTTTGCAACCTCTGAATTTGGTGAAAATTTTGATATTGCAGGGAAGATAATTGAACAAAGCAACAAAGCAATAAAAGCTAAAAAGCTAATTGTTACATATGGATTTTTAAAGAAACGTTTGATGATTTCTAAAATCATCTTTTTAGGTTTTCCAGCAATATTTGAATTAGAACGAGAACCAGCATCAGAAAATACGAATTTATCGCTTAATTCTTGGCTTATTTTGTATTTTGCATTGAAAGAATTATTTTCCATTGTCGATTTCTCCTTTTAATAGTTTACGACGTTCATAATATGCTTTTAAATAACCTAAGTAATTTTTGTTTGATTTTGAAGTGTATTTTATTCTTGGATCAAGTAAAACATAACTTGAATCGGTAACAATTTCTGTTGCAAGTGATAAGAATGTAAAGAATAAAATATTAAACATAACAATGTTTATTTCCCCTGTTGGGAATGAGTTAGTAATAACCTGTGAAGTTCCTGGTATTGATCAATAAATTTCGATAACAATTGATCCTGATAAAAGACCAATGTATGATGGGAAAATTATTGAGAATAAAGGAATAGAAATGTTTCTAACGACGTAACGACGGAATATTTCAAAAGAACCTAATCCTTTTGTTTTAGCAATTAGAATGTAATTTGAAGTAAGTACTGTAATAACTTGGTTTCTTGTATAAGATGTATAAACAGCTAAAGAACCCAATACAACAACAGTAATTGGAGTTATATAAGAACGAATTACGACACCTAATGGTTGTCCTTCGTTTGTTAAGAAAACTCTTGAAGGTAGTCCTGACTTAACAGCCAAGTTTATTGCTATAGGAGCAATAACGAATGAAGGTAAGGCAATAAATATTAAGACAAAAGTATTGATAATTGAATCAATATAAGTCCCCCTCTTATAACCTGAAACGGTTCCTAAGAAAATTCCAATTATTGCACTAATAACGAATGCGGGTAGCGAAACAGCGATTGAGTATTTTAAAGGCTCAAAAAATAGTGATGGAATTGTTGAAAAATCCCCACTCACTAATTTTGGGTTATATATATCACCTCAGAAGCCTTTACTGAATATATCACCAATATATATAAAATAACGTTGTATTATTGGTAAATCTCAGTGATATTGATGTTCTAAGTTTTTTACATACTCATCAATGTTTTTAACATGGTTTTCAATTGCCATTGTTCTAAATGGGTTAGTGCTTGTAAAAGCCGCTGTTAATGTGTATGTAAAAATAGAGATAATAAATAACGCAAGAATAGCCAGGGCTATTCTTTCTAAAATATATCTAAACATTAGTTAATTTTATTTTGCGTTTTTGTCTTTGGCAGCTATTTTGTAGAAATCAATTCAATCATATCTGTTTGCTGAATATGGCATCATGTATTCAGGTTGTGTTAAGAATCTATTGAATCTATTTTTTGCTAAAAGTCCTCTTCCGCTTGGTCATCATCCACTAAAGTTTGTAATTTCATTGTTTAATTTAATAATTTCTTCATTGGTTAGATTTGCAATGTATTTTTTTCAGAATAAAGCTGTTGTTAAAGCTAAATCAGATCCATTTTCACTGTTAAAGTAAGCAACTGCTCTTTGGAATAAGTTAGCACCGTATTTTTTCATTAATGCTTCTCATTGAGAAGGTTTAACTGCATCTGAAAATACAAATGATCCATCAGCAACACCTGAGTCATAGTATTGTTTTAATGCTTTAGCAGCATTAACGACATGAGAGAATGAACTTTCTAATTTTGTTAACAATTCTGGTTTTGAAGCTAATGTATATAGTACTGGAACCAATAACATTGCTGTTGAAGAGTAACCATCAAATCCTGAAGCACTTTCAGTGTAGTCGTAACCTCAAGCTATGTAGTATAATCCGGCATCATCCATAGCTTTTTGGATTTCATTATCGTTTTTAACATTTTCATTTAATGAAACTTCAAGTCTATCATCTAAACTGTTAAATGTTTGAATTAAGCTCTTAAATGCTTTTTGGTTATAACTTGTAAAGTTAGTAAATGGATAGAAATAAGTTCATTTTACTTTGTCTACTTCTGGGTTTAAATCTGGGTTTGCTTTATAGAAACTATCTAATAATTCTTTTGTTCTTGCTTTAATTTGTTCAAAAGCAGGTGATTTGAATTTTTCTTCATTTGTTGTAACTGATGATAGATAATCTCTTACTTCACTATTTTCAATTGAATCACCTAGACTTTCTGACTTAGTATCAGAAATTTTTCTTTCTAAAGCAATTCTATGTAAATTAGAATCTAATAAGTATGTTGAAGATAATTCATTTAATGCATCACGTGGAGTTTTTTTATCATAAGTTTCTTGGTCTGTTCCACCTAATGGAGCATCTGGAGCTAATCTACCACCATAAAATTCTTGAAGTCCATTTGAATATGTGTCACCGAATTGTAATCAGTTTACAGCTGTTTGAATAATGCTTCTTAATTGCAATCCTGTTCCTGTGTAGAATGTTTCTAAAACATTTGAGTTTTCACCATTTGCTAGATCTTTAAGTGATTGTCCATACATCATTCTTGCATATGCATTTGAGTATGAAAAGTTATTTTCTCATCCATCAACAACATCAGTTGGTTTTGCGTTACTATTGGTTTTTTGAAGTTCTGCAAGTCTTTCTTTTTGTTCTTTTGATAAAGAAAGTTTTTTAGGATATGGTGTGTATGAAAATCTGTCTAATAGAGTATTGTCTGTAAATGTTTGTAAGTATCTTACTCCATATTTGTCAGCATTTTTTAAAACTTCTCTTTTTTGCGCTTCATTTAAGCTTGTATATCTAATAGTTGTAAGTGTTCCTTGTTTATATTCATTAAATGCTTTGTTTTCATAAATGGTTGGGTCAACTGTTCCTGATTGATATCTTATTGAAATTTTCTTAATAGAATCATCAGCATTTACTCATGTTTTATCTCAATAATTAGGGTTTTGCACTAAATCTTCATTATTAGCACCACCTTTTGGATCAGGTACGTATCCACCTGCAAAAAGAACATGATCATCGGACATTCCATATCAGAACATTCCGAATTTTTCAGAAAGACTTCCTAAAAGAGGGTTTTTAATTTTTTCAGATACAACTTTTTTAACTTTTTTACCATTTTCTTCTTCGGTTACTTCTTTTTTAACTGTAATTTCTTCTTGTGTTAAGAAATCTTTTAGTTCTTTTCCTAGTGTTTTATCTGATAATGTTCCTCATGAATATGATTTTTCTTTTGTTACATCATCAATATATTGACTAGGTGCAGCAAAGAATGTATATGTTGTTGCCATGTCGTTAATTAAATCGAAGAAACCTGATTTTTCAGTTACACCTTCTTTTTTATTAAATGTTACAGCTTGTTTTCCCGCTACTTTTGCATCCTGACTATTAACTGCAGTAACAAATTTTGATTCATCATAGAAATCTTTTGTATTTAAGTAGTATAAACCATATAGATATTCATTAGGGAAGTTATCTTCTTCAGTGAAGTAAATAGTCCCACCTTTAGAAGCTGAAATTTTTGCAGCAACATTTTCAATATCATCGACTGAACCATTTTTTAAACGCATACCTTGTGATCTTAATACTGTTCTCATTCATGAATAGTAAAAGTCACGTGGTGTAAGTTTATATTTTGTTTCTGTACCGTCAATATTTGTTCATTTTTGATCTTTAACTGTTAATTGCATCTTAACTGCTTCATGAGCTTTGTTATAGAAGTATTTTGAGTTAATTGATCTATTATTCGATGATCATGCACGAGAAGTTAGTAAGTTTCATGATCCATCTGAATTTTGTTGTTGGCCTTCACCTCTTTGGCTATCTAAATCATCAACTTCGTCAGTATCAAACACTTCAGTAGAACCATCGCTATATGTTAAAACAACAGCATCAGCTAAATCTAAACGATATTTTCAAAATGTTGGTTTTGTAACGATAATCTTTACATTTTCAGAATCTGAATCACCTTTAGCAAATGAAATAGATGGTTGGTTTAAACTTTGTTGTTTAATTAGCATACCACCTGTTTCGTTGCTTGTCATTGCAGCAGCAACAATCGAACCATAAGATGAAGACATATCATAACGATAGATACTTGTTGGTTTTGTAACGTTGAATGAATATGCATACATTTTTTGTTCAGCAGCTGTTTTTATATTACATGAAGCAGCAATAAAAGGTACTGCAACAAGTGTTGAAGAAACAACAGCTAATGACGATAATAATACCGATTTTTTAAATCATTTTTGTTTCATTTTAAAGTATTTCCTTTAATAATATTTTTTTAAATGTATTGTTAAACTTATATAAATTAATAAAATAAATAAAAACTAGCAATCAACTTTATATATCAAAAGTTAATTGCTAGTTTTAATTATTATTATTCTTAAAATGAACAACTTTGTAAGTTTTATTAACTTAAAAAAGTTTAACAATTAAATTTTGATTTTATTTTAATTAAGTGTATATTCCGCTCAAATATTTGATTCGACATTGTTGAAGCAATTATTTGTACTTTTAAAACTGCTGCAAATGCCCTTAATAATAAAATCAAAATTTGAAAGGAAAACACCACATGTATTCTTAAACATGTGATTGTCAATATTCATTTTCACTGTATGTAAAGATGTATTCACGTTTTTCCCTTTCGAATAAAATTATAATAAATTTTTAAAAAAATACAAAATAAAAAATAATTATTTTGTTTGCGTTTTATTTTTTTTGTTCTTTTTAAGAGTTTTTTATATTTATTTTAAAATAAAAAAACAAGCCAAGGCTTGTTAGTTGCTATTTAATTCTAGCAAATAAAATTTCATCAATTTTACATGCTTTATGATCAAATTTGTCTCGTTTTTCAATTAATTCAAATGAAATAACTTCTTGTTTTAAGAATTCATTAACTCTTTTTGACTTTTTGTTTAATACAACGCTTAACATGACATTAACTGCATAAATTCCATTTAAAAGTGTGGATAAAACTACGTTAAGACGTTTTAAATCTTCTTTTAATTTTCACGGTGTGGTTTGATCAATGTATAAGTTTAGATTTTTTGAAAGTGCAATTGCAACTTTTAGCGCTTTATCAATTTCAAAATTATCAAAATTTTGTTGATATTCTTTTAAGGAAGCTGAAATCCTTGTATAAACTTCTTGATCAATTTTTTCTAAATCATTTTCTTGATATACAATTCCTTGTGGAAATGACTGATTTAACATTGCAACACTACGGTTTAATAAATTTCCGAAATTATTTGAAAGGTCAGCATTTAAATTATTAATGAAAGCTTGTTTTTCGAAAACACCATCATTATTCAAGCTAATTTGAGACATGAAGAAATATTTGGTTTCTTCGACACCATAATTATTAATTAAGTCATATGGATCAATTGTATTACCTTTTGATTTCGACATTTTGCCTTCAGGTGTAACAATTCAACCATGAGTTAAAATCTTGGTTGGCATTCTTAGATCTAAGCTGTGTAAAAAGATTGGTCAGTAAATACAATGGAAACGAGTAATTTCTTTCCCGACAACATGGATGATTTCATCACCATTTTTTCAATATTTTTGATAATTTTCATCATTTTCTTCTAAATAATTTAAAGCAGTTAAATAATTAAATAAGGCATCTAATCAAACATAAATAACATGTTTGAATTTTGAAGGAACATTAACTTCAATTCCCCAATCAAAACTAATTCTTGTAACACTTAAATCTTCTAAACCTTTATTTATAAAATTATTAAGCAATTCATTTTTGACTTTTTCAGAACTAATCAATTCAGGATTTTGTTCATAAAGACTAGCAATTCAAGGTCCGAATTTTGACATTTCAAAAAAGTAAGTCTCTTCTTCTACTTCAACTAATTCATGATTTGAAGTTGGATGATAATATTTTCCATCTTTTTCAATCGCTTGAGTTGGTGTTAAATATTCTTCATCACTAATTGAATAAAGACCTTTGTAGTGTCCTAAATAAATAAGACCTTTTTCAAGCATTTTGTTAAATATTTTTTGAATTGTTAGTTGGTGTTTAGGTGAAGTTGTTCTTGAAAAGAAATCGTATTCAATATCAACATCTTTTCAAAGTTTTTTAAATTCTATTGTTCTTAAATCAACATATTCTTGTGGTTTAAGATTATCTTTGGCGGCAGATTTTGCAATTTTTTGCCCATGCTCATCAATCCCTGTTACAAAAAATGTGTCATAATTATTTAATTTTTTGTAATTTACCAAGGTTTGCGCTATTGTTGTTGTAAAAAAGTGACCAATATGTAATTTTCCATTTGGATAATAAATTGGTGTTGTTACATAAAATGTTTTTTTATTATTCATTTTAATCTCGCTTCCTAAATTAATAAACTTATTATAAACAATTAAAAAAATCACCAGCGGTGATTTTTAATATTATTTTAATTAATCATTTCTTCTAAATTTATTTTTTGTTTGTCAAATAAAGTATTTTTATTGAAAACTAAATAAACTACGTTTGTAATAATTAAAGCTAAAACAAATGTAATTTCACCTCAATTATAAATATAAATATAATTATGGAATGATATTGAAGCAACTATAAATTTATTTAATGCAAATGTTGACATAATTCCAAAAATAACAGCAATATAAACAGCATGAACTAAATCAAGTGATTTTTCGCTATTTTTCGATAAATCATAAACAACTTTTTTATTTTTAAATTGTTTAAAAATAAATCATCCCATTCCTGCTACTAAAGTCATAAATAATAAAGCGTTAATAAAATTTAATGCCATTAAACTATTTAAAATACCTAAAATCGCTGAAAAATAAGTACCAGATACACTCAACATTGTCAAGACTAAGCCAATAATTTTAATGAAAAAATAAATAATTAATATTCCTAAAAAGGATTTAACTAAATATAATTCTCATTTTTTTCAAAGTAATGTTTTTTTAATTTTTATAACTTCAAAAACGATAAAAAAGGCTAAAACAATGTAATTTAATAACGATAAAATTGCTGTTACTATATCACCACTTAATCTAATTCTTGTTACCAAAGACAAAATGAACACTAAAAATAAATTAATGTTGATTGTAATCAAGGAAACAACATTTAATTTTTTTAATTTATTTAGATTAAGTTCTTTAAACATTTCCATAATTATTTGCTTTCTTGTAGTCTTGCTGCTCTTCTTAATTCACGAGCGTGTTCTTTAGCTAGTTTTTTAGCTCTTTTTTCAGCTCTAAGTTTATTTCTTTGTCTAATTTCAATACGCATGAACAATCCTCCTTACAAGATAATTTTAATAAATGTAATTATAACAATTTTTTAAATTATTAATATTGCTAAATTATTATTTTTTGTCATTATTTTTTTTAAGTGTGTTAGCTTTTGCAAACAAATCATCAAAATTCAATCAATCATCCCCGCCTGATTTTGTTTTATTCTTTGGCTCAGAATTTGGTTTTTCTTTGTTTACGTCATTATTTTCGTTTTTATCAATATTTTGCATTTTAGGCGCATGATCGTTTTGTCTTAAAACAAAATCACTAATAAAACGACCATTTTTTAAACTGATTTTTGTTAAGCTAAATTTGTCTTTTGGTGATGTTACCGACAATGATTCAGTATTAAACTGATTCAAGATATTTTCTTGATCAACATATCAAAATCTTGATAATTTTGTGTGTTTTGAGACATCAATAATTTCAAAATCTTTGTTTTTTAGTTTAAGGTAAAGTATTTTTGGTTGGTTTTGACGCTTAACTTCGCTAACTTCGCTTAAATTAATTTTTTTAAATTCTCCAAGACTGTTAACTAAGTTGATGGAATCATTTTCATTAACACAAAGAACTTTAAAAATTTGAGCATCACTTAATTTTGTCATTTGAATTCCACTTGCTTTAAGACTATAAACCGGAATTGCTTCTTGATCAAAATATTGATATAAACCGTTATTTAATAAAACAAAAACTTTATTTGTTTCGTTTGTCAGTTGAGCTGTAACAACTTCATCATCTTTTTGTTTTAATTTTATTGCACTTAAACGCCGTGATGACTGATTGCTTAGTTCTCTTAAATCAATCTTTTTGGCTAAACCTTGTTTTGAAACTAATAAAACTAAGCCGTCAACTTCAAGGTTTTCAATATTTATTACTTTAATAATTTTTTCATTATTATCTAATCTTACATAGTCACCTAAGTGATTACCAATGTCTTTTCAGTTGTTTTCTTTAATATTGAATGCATCAATAGTAAAGTAATTACCTTGACTAGTAAAGAATAAAAGTTTTGAAAGTGAATTAACTTCTTGGAAAAATTGTAAAGTGTCATTATCTTTTAAATTGAAGGTTGAAAAATTGTTGAGATTATAAATTTTTTGTGAAACCCTTTTAATATACCCATCAACTGAGACAAAAACATAAAAATCTTCATTTTTAGCAAGGTCTTTAATATCAAGCTCAGTTTCAATTTTTTCATGTGAAATTAAACTTCTTCTTGGAATAGCATATTGAGTCGAAATATCTTCAAGGATTGAAATTAAGTATTTTTTAAATTCATCTCTATTGTTTAAGAGTAGACTAATGCGTGCAATTTTTGATTCTAAATCATATTTTTCGGCACGATATTCTTCTTGGTCCATTCTTGATAATTTATATAATCTTAATTCCGCAATGGCAGTTGCTTGTAATTCAGTAAAGTTGAAAACTTTGATTAAAGCTTCAATAACACCTTTTTTAGAATTATCTGATTCACGAATCGTCTTAATAACTGCATCACTTATCTCCGAAACACGAATCAGTCCTTCAACAATTTCTAAACGACGTGATAATTTTTCAAAATCATAACGCAACGAAAGAGTTTTGATTTGGTCAAGATGATCCAAGAAAATGTTTAATAATGGTTTTATTCCTTGTAATTTTGGAGCATTATTGCAAATCGAAACCATGTTGTAGTTGTAATATTTTCTTAAATCTGTTTTTTGGAATAAATAATTTAAAATTGCTTCGGCATTAACATCTTTTTCTAACTCAATATAAATAGAAATACCGTTACGAGATGACTGATCTCTTACTTCTTTAATTCCGTTAATTGCTTTGGTAAAAATTAAATTATCAATTTGTTTGATAAGCTCAATTTTAACAACTGAATAAGGTATTTCTGTAACCTCTATTGCTTCTACTTCATCATTTTTATTTTTAATTAGATTAGTTTTTGAATATATTGAAACACGACCTTTACCAGTTTTAAATGCTTCTTTGAACCCTTCTAAATCAGAAATTATTCCCCCCGTTGGGAAATCAGGACCTTTGATAATTTTTAGTAATTCTTCGTCGCTTGCTGCTGGATTTTGAATTATAAACACACAAGCTTGTAGTAATTCTTTTAAATTATGCGGTGGAATTTCAGTTGCATAACCTTCAGCAATCCCTTTTGCTCCATTCGCTAATAAATTAGGGAAAAGTGTTGGCAAAACAACTGGTTCATATTCAGAATCATCAAAGTTAGGTGCAAACGGAACAATCTTTTTATCAATTTCACCAATCAGTGGTAAGGCAATTTTTTCAAGTCTTGTTTCAGTATAACGCATTGCTGCGGCAGGGTCATCATCAATCGACCCCTTATTCCCGTGCATTTCAACAACGGGAAGAGCCATTTTTCATTCTTGACTCATTCTAATTAAAGCTTCATAAATACTTGAGTCTCCATGTGGGTGGAAACGACCAATAACATCCCCAACAACACGAGCCGATTTTTTAAAAGGCTTATCATTTGTTAGTGACATTTCTCACATTGAAAAAAGAATTCTACGTTGTACTGGTTTTAGTCCGTCACGGGCATCAGGTAGAGCACGTTGTTGAATAATATATTTTGAATAACGACTAAAACCGTTAGACATAATAATATCTAACGATTCATTAATAATTTTTTCAATAATTTCTTCTTGTTGTTTTTTTGCCATAATTACCTATTTTTTATCAATTTTATAGTCGTCTTCAAGTGAAAAATCAATATTATCTTCGATTCATTTTTTTCTTGGTTCAGCGTTTTTACCCATAAATACTGATACACGGCGTTCAGCTAAAACAGCATCAGCAAGTGAAACGCGAATTAAAGTTCGTGTATGTGGGTCCATTGTTGTTTCTCATAACTGATCAGCATTCATTTCTCCAAGACCTTTATAACGTTGAATATTATAAGAACTGAATTTTTCAGTTACGCTTCTTAATTCATCTTCAGTTCAAGCATATTCAACCGTATTTTGTTGCTTTAGTTTCCCTGAAATTTTGTATAGTGGGGGCAATGCAATATAAACATGACCATTTTCAATTAAAGGTTTCATATGTCTAAAGAAAAATGTTAAAAGCAAGATTTGAATATGTGCCCCATCCGTATCAGCATCAGTCATGATAATAATTTTGTTGTATTGAAGATTTTTTAGATTAAAATCTTCACCAACACCAGTACCTAAAATATTGATAATTGTTGCAAATTCTTCATTTTTTAGAATATCAATTAATTTTTCTTTTTCGGAGTTAACAACTTTACCTTTCAAAGGCAGAATTGCTTGTGTTTTAGAATCACGACCTTGTTTTGCTGAACCACCAGCTGAGTCCCCTTCAACTAAGAATAATTCTTTTTCGGTAGGATTTTTTGATTGAGCTGGAGTAAGCTTACCACTGATAATTTTTTTGTTTTGTAACTTATCTTTAACTTTTCTTACTTCATTACGGGCATTACGGGCGGCAGTACGAGCGTCAAAAGCTTTTTTTATTTTATTAATAATCTTTTCAGCATCACTACGATTTTCATTTAAATAAACTTTTAAATTACTGCTTAAAACTTCATCAACTGCTTCACGCCCTTCAGGAGTTCCTAATTTATCTTTAGTTTGACCTACAAATTCAAGAATTGTTTCTGGAACTTTTAGATTAATGATTGCAGTTAATCCTTCACGGACATCATTTCCGTCAAAAGTTGTTTTATTTTTTAAGAAATTTTTTTCTTGTGCAAATTCGTTGATAGTTTTTGTTAAAGCGGTTTTAAAAGCGGTTTCGTGAGTTCCACCATCTCTAGTTTTAATGTTATTAACAAAAGATTGAATTGTTTCCGAGTAGCTATCGGTATATTGCAAGGCAATTTCAGTTTCAATCCCTTTAACAACACCTTTAAAATAAATAATTTGGCTGATTTCATCTTTTGTATCATTAATAAAACGAACATATTCTTTTAGCCCATCTTTATTTTCAAAAACATATTCAGCATCGTTAGCAAAATCTTTAAAAACAATTTTTAAATTGCTGATTAAAAAACTGGCTTCACGAAGTTTTTCTATAATTGTTTGTGAGTTAAATTTAACTTTTTTAAAGATTGTAGGATCTGGTCAAAAATGAACTTTTGTTCCATTTTTTGTGGTTTTACCAATATTGTGAGTTTTTTGAATTATCTTATCTTGACAAAACTCAGTTAATCAAATTGCATTGTTTTTATACACTTCAACTTCAAGTTTGCTACTTAAAGCATTAACAACAGTTGAACCTACTCCGTGCAATCCTCCACTAGTTTTGTAAACACTGTCATCAAATTTTCCCCCAGCATGAAGCTCAGTAAAAACTAATTCAACTCCAGTCTTGTTGAATTCTTTGCGAAAATCAATAGGAATTCCCCGTCCATTATCTTCAACACTAATTGATTGGTCCTCGTGTAATGTAACAGTAATTTCAGTAGCAAAACCTGCAAGCGATTCATCAATAGAGTTATCAACAATTTCTCAAACAAGATGGTGTAAACCATTTATATCAGTTGAACCAATGTACATTCCTGGTCTTTTTCTGACTGGTTCTAATCCTTTTAAAACTTTTAAATCTTTTGATTCATATTCGTGATTTGACATAATAATTATTATACTCTATGTATTCAGAAAAAATTTATATCATTGCAAAAGCAATTATTTAATATTGCTTTTTTTCAGTTAAAATTATATTATCAAATAATTTATTAAATCATTCAAAGAGAGGATATAAATGAACAGACGTTCAACACAAAGAAGATTTCTATTTGCAGTAGATTTAGATGGTACTCTTCTTGCCGATAGTGCAAAACAAACAATTCACCCAAAAACTGAAGAACAAATTAAAAGAGCGGTTAAAGAAGGACATATTGTTTCTATCATTACCGGTCGCCCTTGAAGAAGTACAAAACCAATTTATGATCGTTTAGGTTTAAATGCAATCGTTGGTAACTATAACGGAGCCCACATCCACTCACCCCTTGAACCTTTCTTCATCCCTACAATTTCATATATCGATTTAAATGAGGCTTTATACATTCTTGGAGATGAAAAAGTTAAAAAAGAAATTTCCAATTATGCAATTGAAGGACCTGACTGAGTACAGCTTATGCACCGTGATGAAGCACTTGAAAAAGTTTTCAACTTCAACACAGCAACAAAATTTAGAGAAAACATTGAACTTACAAAATTACCACTTAAACCAACTGGAATTGTTTTTGATGTTAAACCAACTACAAACGTTGTTGAATTACTTTCATATCTAAAAAAACGTTACGGAGATCTTGGGGAATTTTCTTCATGATCAAAAGGTGAAGGTTTAACTCCTGTTTTCGATATTACTTCGATTGGAGTAACAAAATCAAAAGTTGTTTCTTTAATGCTTAGATATTACGACATTGATGTAAATGACACCATTGCTTTTGGAGATTCGTTCAATGATGCAAGTATGTTTGAAATCTGTAATGTTGGAGTAGCTCCTGCTAATGCTGAACAATATATTAAATCGCTTGCTTCTGAAACAGTTGAAGAAACAAATAAAGAAGGGGCTGTTGGTTACTTCATTGAAAAATTCCTTGACAACCCAGAAAAATATATCAAGAGAGCTAAAAAATTTCACAAAGAATTAGATAAAGAAAGAATTCAACTAGTTAAGGCAGATCATTTCTATGATGAATAGTGATTTTATAGGTTGTGACGAAACAGGTGTTGGAGATTATTTTAGTCCCATCGTTTTTGTTGCGGCTTATATTCCCAAACAAAATTACCAAAAAATTTTAGATTTAGGTGTTAGAGACTCTAAAAAAATTAGTGATACAAAAATTATTAAAATTGCTCAAGAATTACAAAAATTGGTTTTTTATTCAAAAACTATTCTGACTCAAAAAGGCAATAATCGATTAACCAATTTTTTAAATGTTAATGAAATAAAATTACTCTATCACTACAAAAATATTAATAATTTACAACAAAAAATTGACAAACAAGCATTTATTGATCAATTTTCAACATTGAATAGTATTAAGGGTTATGAATCTAAATTATTAAAATTAAATTTAGATTTTCAAATCCCAAGACACAATACCCTTTTCGAAACAAAAGCTGAAGATAAAATACTTAGCGTTGGAGTAGCATCAATTCTTGCTCGTTACTTTTTACTTGATTATATGCAACAACAAAATGCAAAATATGGAGTTCAATTTCCACTTGGAGCATCAAGTAAAATTATTGACTTTGGTAAAGAATTAATAAAAAAATTTGGAGCAGAGGTTTTAGATGAAGTTGCAAAAACAAACTTTAAAACTACATCCCAAATTATTGAACCTAAAATTTAAAAATACAAATTAATGAAAATAAAAATGCAGATTATTCTGCATTTTTTTATTATTCAGGTTTAATCTTTGATAAAAATTTATTTACATCCCCGTCTCAAATAAAATCACGGATTTTTTGTTCAATTTTTGCTAAAAGAATTCTTCGAATATCGCCTTTGAAATTTTTAAATTCTTCTTCATCGTACATGTTTGTGTATAAAACATTATGTTTTAAATTATTTTTAATTTCATCACGGATTTTTGAAAATATACTGATAAAATCGGTATCGAAATATTCTTTATCATCTTCCTTTGTATAATATTTTTCACGTTCTGAGAATAATTCTGCTATTTCTTTAGCTAGAGTTATTTTTGCTTCTTGTAAAACTAAATTAACATTTTTATTAATTTTTGTATTTAAATACTCACTTTTCAGCATTTCAATATCTTCAGTAAATAACAATTCGCCTTTTGTTATTTCGCTTAAAATGTCTTCGTAAATTTTGCGGTCTTCATCACTTAAAGAAGCTCAATATTTTTCAGTACCTTTAATATAATCAGTAACAATTTCTAATCATTCTTGACGTTTAGCATTATGTTTGAAAGTACCATCGGGATTTCTATCATTTAATTCTGAATTATTATTAAAATGATTTTCATCGAAAAAACGGCTTAATTTTGTAGCATATTTTTCACGGAAATATTTAGCATCGATTTTTTCTAAGTCATATTCGTAAATTTCTCTTTCAAAATCAAATATTTCTTCAATTTCACCATTTTTTTCTAGTTGTTGTTTTTTTCTTTCTTCTCTTTCAAGAGTTTTATATCTTTGAACAATTGCATTGTAATCAGTTTTGGTTAAATTACAAAAGATTTCTTCTTCTTTGTTTTCATTATTAATATGAGTGAAAAATGTGTTTGTTTCAACGTCATCTCCAAAAACAAAACCCTGCATTGTTGCTGATAACGAAAGACTGTGTAGCATATTAACTAATTTTATGTATTTACGACGATTTATACGATCTTTAAGAGATTCAGAAAAGTTATTTCCATATCCTTCTTCTTCATAAAGTTTTTTAATTTCATCAAAGACTTTATTGATATCATCGATATTTTGTTTTAAAGTTTTAGCCTTAACATTACTGATTGAACTCTTTGAAGAAATTGCGTAGCGATTTAGAGCATGCTTGAATTCTAAATCTTGTGAATATGGTTTACGATAATATTTAATGATTCCAAATTTTTTAGTTTCATCAAAAACACGATTAGTTCTTGAAAAAGCTTGAATCAATAAATGCATTTTAACAAATTTATCTAGAAATAAATAAGAAACTCATTTTGAGTCAAAACCGGTTAAAAGTTGATCAACAACAATAACTAGATCAATGCGATTTTTTTCCAATAGTGTTTTTTCAAAAGCTGAAAAATTATAATTACCAGAGTGTGCTAGACGTTTACGAACATCATTATGGAAATCTTTATTATCAGTAAACGCAAGATTATACATTTCATTATAATCATTCATAATTTCTTTAATTTTTTCATCTTTATTTTTGATGTAATCATAATCATGATTACTATCATTTTCATAATCAGAAGCATCGAATAATGCTGTTACTCTTAAATTAGGTGCGTGAATTTTAAATAAATCATAAATTTCACAAGCATTTTTTATACTTGTTGTTGCTAAAATCCCATGGAAAACTTTTTCTTTTTTCTCTTTTAGTTGCTCTTTTTCAATTGTACTTTGAATATTTTTTATCATATCAATCCGGTGTTGGGTTGTTTCATAATAACCAGATTTTTCTAAAAGTTTTTCAATTGAAAGATCACTTTGTTTAGAAGTTGTTTCACAAATTCCATTGGGTAAAAAGTTCAATTTTTTCTTAATTTCTTCTTGTTTTTTAGGTTGCCCATCATATTTTTCTAGTTCATTAGAAAGATATGACTTCATTCAGCTTTCGTAGTTAACAGTTGTAAAAATGTAAGGGTCAAACCCCAAGACATTACCGTCTTTAATACCGTCTGAAATTAAATATTTGTGCAATGGTTGTCCAAAAATTTCTTCAGTAGTTTTACCTTCAATAAACATATTGTCGCCATTATTGTCAAAATCTTCTTTCGAAAGCAATGGAGTCCCGGTAAAACCAAAGAAGGGACTACTTGAAAATAATGTTCTAATTAATTTAAAACTATCTCCATTGGTTGAACGATGCGCTTCATCAAAAATGAAAACAAATTTTTTGTTGTAAATTCTGTTTTGAAAATCACTTGCATTAAGACCATCATATGCTTTTAAAAATTTAGTTAATTTTTGAATAGAAGTAATAACAATACGACAAGAATTTGTTTTTCTTGTAAAGACTTGATGTTTTAATTCAGCAGTGCTTTCGGTAAAAATCACTGAATCTTTACTTGTTTCATTAATAAAATACTGAAAATTATCTTTTGTTTGTTTGCCTAAATCAGAACGATCTAAAACCATAAAAATGATTGAACCAGAGTTTTTTAAAATTTGTTGACTTAGAATTTGACAAACCTTAAACGAAGTCATAGTTTTACCGCTACCTGTTGTATGTCAAATATAACCACCATTCTGAGTTATGTTGTTTTTATCATGTCTAAAAGCAAGAGGATTATTTGTTATTTTACGAATAATTTCTTTTGTTGCATGATATTGATAACTACGCATAACAATTAATTTTTTTAAAGAAGTATCAGCTATCGTAAAATTAGACACGATTTCGTGTGCTGTTGGAATAATTAAAAAACTTTCCACAAAATCATTTCAACGATTCATTGGCTCACCAGATTTATTTTTTCATTCAAAGATAAATTTCGATCATATATTGGGATCGGCTCCGTTTCCTGGATTTGCGAAATATCTTGATTTAGATGGATTCATCATAACTAAAATTTGAATAAGAGAAAAAATACCAGAATATACACCAGCTTTTATATAACGCGCGTATTGTTTTTCAGCTTCATCTAAACTTACATTATTTTTCTTTAATTCAATTTGAAATAAAGGTATTCCATCAATTAATAAAACAATATCAGCAATTTTACTGTTTTTTTGACCTTTTGTACCTTGCAATACAACCTGGTGAGCAATTTGATATTCAATTTTACCAGCTTCAAAATTATGACGATCAAAAATTTTTAAAGTTATATCAGTACCAACTTTTATAACGTCATCGCGATTTTCACGCTTAATTGTAACTTCACCCGAAATAAGCAGCTCATTAACTTGATAGGGGCTTGCGTTTTTAAAATTGTCATAAATTTGTTCCATTTCACCTTTAACTAAAGGTAAATTATTTAAAACCCCTTTATTATTTCGCTCAATAATTCTTTTTCAGTTTTCTAATAAATCATTTTGATCAACATTAAATAAAACTTCTTTTGATCATTTTCCAATTTTTTGTAATTTTTCAATTAAGTCTTCTTCAAAATCTTTTTCATTGACATAATCATCTCTAAATGGAATGTGAACAGACATTATTTTTTCCTTTATAAATTATTTTTTACCCAATAATAATGATTTAAATTCTTGTAGGCCTTTAATATCATATTCGTCACCTTGTAGTTCATCAATCATATCAGCTAGTTCTTTTTCAACTTTATTAATTTCATTATTAATATCTAATAAAGTTTCACTATATTTTTCATGTAATGTTGTTAAATCTAAAACTAATGTATTGATGATTTTTTGTGGTAATTTGTTTAGGTTGTCAATAATTGAATTAATTCATTTTTTGTTTAATAAAATTTTAATTTCTTCATTATTTAATGATTGAAGCTTTTGTTCAGAAAGTGTTTTAAGTTCTTTTTCAAGATTTAAAATTTCTTTTTTAGAATCTGAAAAAATTTTATTATTTTCATTAACTTGTATTAATTTGTCAATAAATTCTTCACTTTCTTTTTCGTGTTTTAAGAATTTAATTGTGCTATCAATTTTTTTAAAATCAATTTTGTTTTTTTCTGAATCATAAATATCTGAAATTAATTCAATTTCATCTTCGTTTAATTCTTCACTAAATTGCTTAATATTATTTTCAGCTTCTTCCTTGTCGTTATTTAGTTGTTCTAGTTTGTTACTTTGATCAGCAAAAAAAGTTTTTTTAACAAGGTCTAAAGGAAGAATTTTTCCTTCACGACCAATAATTTCTTCAGTTTGCTTACCATTTGTTTTTTTGTTTGAAAGTTTTGTTATATCAACTAAAGCAGTAATTTGCTCTTTTCCTTCAGTACGGATAATTTCAAAATCATTTTGAATCATTTTTCATGTTTCACTAAAAATTTGGTATGCTTGATAGCCATCAACAATTGAATAAGGTTTTAAAGCGCCAAGAATTAATTTTGTAATATTTTCTTCTTGTGTCTCGTATTGAACAGTGTCTAAATTTTGAATTAAAATTTCATCAAGTTCATGTGAAATATTTTGAAGAGATTCATTGAATTTAACTTTAAAATCATTAATTCCTTGGTTATTTGTAACAGATTCTTTGATATCTTCGTCTTTTAAGAAGCAATATTTGTTATCTTTAATATTGAATAAATCATCTTGTAATTTTGGAAAAGCTTCTCAATATTGATTTAATTCTTCTAATTCTTGTTTTGGGATTCCGCCAAAAACGGATGCATAAATATCTCAAGTTTCATTTTTGTCACTTGAATCAACATAACGTGAAATATTTAAATTGTATTCATTTTCACGGATTTCATCAATTGATACACGGCGTGAATATTTTTTAATTTCTAAACGGTTATTATATGTATCAATAATTTTCTTAGAATCACTAGCTCTTAAAACATTTTGTTTTTCAACTTTTGTGAACCCTTTTGAAGCATCAATAATTAAAACATCTTTATCTTTTTTATCTTGTTTTAAAATCATGATAATTGTTGGAATACTTGTTCCATAGAAAATATCCGCAGGCAACCCAATAATTGCATCAATTTTTTGATTTTCGATTAATTTTTGACGAATTTTTGCTTCTTCATTACCGCGGAATAAAACTCCGTGCGGTAAAACAATCGCCATAATACCATCAGTTTTTAAGTGGTATAAATCATGTAATAAGAAAGCGAAATCAGCTTTAGAATTAGGAGCTAAACCGTAGTCAGTATAACGTGGATCATCTTTAAAGTTTTCTGATTCTCATTTTAATGAATAAGGTGGGTTAGAAACAACAGCATCTAAACGTAATCTTCTTTCGACATCAGTTGAGTGTCTTTTGTCAATAACTGGTCAGTCTTCTTTTAAAGTATCCCCATTTCTCACTTGGATTTTATTATGTTCAATTCCTCGCATCAATAAGTTCATTCTTGTTAAGTTATAGGTATTCTTTTTAATTTCTTGAGCATAGTAACTAATACTTGGATTCTTAATATTTGAGTATTTTTTAATTGATTTACCAATAGTAATTAATAATGAACCACTACCACTGGTAGGGTCATAGATTTCAATTTCTTCACGATCTTTTAAGTGATTTGCAATTATTTCACTCATTACTTCACTAACTTCGTGTGGTGTATAGAATTCTCCGGCTTTTTTTCCAGCATTAGCTGCAAATTTAGAAATTAAATCTTCGTAAATATACCCTAAAACATCATAACTGGTTTTTCCATCTGTAGGAATATCTTTGATTAAATAGATTAATTCTTTAATTGCATTACTTTTTGAGGCTTGATCATTACCTAATTTTGAGATTCCAGTTTCAAAAACTTCAAAGATTCCTTTAAAGTTTGATTCATATTTTTCATTTCCACGGAATGAATCATTAAAAGCGCTAACCCCTTCAGTTAGTCAACTTAGTTTAAATTCATCAATTCTTTCCACTCAGGTTGAAAATAAATAATCATAATCAATTAAATATCCCAATTCATTTAAAAGTTGTTTCTTGGTATCTTCATCTAAATCTTTAACAACAAAGTTTTTAATTTCATCATCTGTGTAAAAACTATCTTCTAAAGTTTTTATCATTTTATCTGATAAAAATTTATAGAAAATTAAACCTAAAATATAATCTTTGTATTCACTTGCTTCCAAACCATTTGAACGCATTTTATTTGCTGATTCTCATATTGTTGCTGCTAATTTTGTTTTTTCCATGCTTTTTTTCCTTACTGTTTTTAAGATAATTATTAATTTATTAATAATTTATATATAAATTTTACCAAAACAAAGCAAATAATTATGATAAGGATTCAGCTAATGTAAATATTTAGTCAAGTATTTACATTAAAAAAATAATTGAATCAAAAGTTAAAATAAAAATCCACTGATTAGTGGATTTTAAATTATTATTCTTCGTCTGAATAATTATCTGAATCATCAAAGTCTTCGAATTCAACTTCTTCTGTAAATGAATGATTATTTATTTCACTTAGTTCTGTTTCGATGTCTTCGTTAATTTCTGAATCTAATTCAAGACTTTCTTCATCATTAAAGTCTTTTGCAAAATAGCTACCAAATGATTTAATATCATATTTTGAACTTTCTTCAATTGGGAAGAAGTTTGTTCCTGCTGGAATTTTTTTACCAACAATAATATTTTCTTTTAATCCTTCTAGTGGATCAACTTGGTTAGAAATTGCAGCATGAACTAAAATTTTGGTTGTTTCTTGATATGAAGCAGCAGCTAGGAATGAATCACTTAGAAGAGGTGTTTGTTTTGCCCCTTTGATGATTACTTTTCCAAATGCTGGACGTTTACCTTGACTTAAAAGTTTACCGCACTCATCTTGGTATTCAAAAATATCAACAAGTGCTCCGGCAAAGAATTTTGAGTCTCCTGGTTCATAAATAATAACTTTTGACATCATTTGACGCACAATGATTTCGATATATTTATCACTAATTGCAATCCCTTGTGAACGGTAAATTCTTTGGATTTCTTTTAGCAAGTAGTTTTGAACCGCGTGTGCATCAGCAACATTTAGAAGTTCTTTTAGAATAATAGGACCTTCTGAAAGCTTTTGACCAATACGAACTTGATCTCCGATTTTAACACGAAGTTTTTTCTTAGTTTCAACATATTTTGTATGGATGTATTCTTTTTTGTCTGAATCTAAAGTAGAAATCTTGATTAAGTATTTTCCTTCTTCATCAGCTTGTTCCACGATATCAACAACCTCTCCTTTAACTTCGGAAATAGCTGCTGGTGTTCCTCATGGTTGTTCATAGGCATCGATTAGCTCGATTAGACGGGTAAACCCACCGGTAATATCTTCAACCCCGGCAACCCCTCCAGAGTGGAAGGTACGCATGGTTAGCTGTGTTCCTGGTTCCCCGATTGATTGAGCAGCAATAATTCCTACTGCTTCCCCAATATTAACTAGTCTATTTGTTGCTAAGTCTTTACCGAAACAGTACTTACATACCCCATTACGTGTATTACATCCAAAAATTGATCTAATTTCAACTTCTTTAATTCCTGCAAATTGTAATTTTTTAACTTTATCAGGAGTAATTAATTCATTTTTATGAAGAATGTAGTTTCCATTTTTATCTAAAATATCTTGGTTTGAGAAACGCCCTTCAACACGATCAAGCATTGAAACAATAACAGCACCAGTCTTTGTATCTTGAATATCTTTAATTACGAATCCATAATCTGAACCACAGTTATCTTCTTTAACAACAATATTTTGTGCAACATCAACTAAACGACGTGTTAGATATCCTGATTTTGCAGTGTTAAGCGCAGTATCGGTTAGACCTTTACGAGCCCCGTGGGTTGATGAATAGAATTCATAAGCGGTTAGACCTTCAAGGAATGAAGATTTAACGGGAACTTCAACAGTTGAACGAACAACACGGTCATTTTTAGCATCGGCTTTAAGGGTTTTGGTGTTGTTTGCCATCAATCCCCTCATCCCTGCTAATTGAACGTAGTTATTAATTGTTCCCCGAGCCCCTGAATCAATCATCATGATAACTGGGTTTGAAGTGTTATTAGCAATAACTTTTCTAAGTTCATCTTGGATTTTTTCTTTAACATCAGTTCATTTTTTAATAGTTAGATTATAACGATCATCATCAGTTAATTCTCCATCAGAGTAGAATTGTTTTAAATCATTGATATATTTATCACCTTCAGAAATGTATTCATTTTTCTTATCGGTTCCAATAATATCACTAATAGCAATACTAATTCCACTTTGGGTTGAATATTTAAATCCAAGTTCTTTAATTTTATCTAGAATTGAAGCAACGATGTTTGTGTATCTGAATCAAACATTGTCAAGAATTTTAGCCTTTTCAGCATGTGTTAAGAAAATTTCATTACGGAAATCTTCGTTGATTTTTACTAAATCAACTGTTTTTTCATATTCCTCTTGAGTAAATTCTGCTAATTGTTCAGCATGTAAATTACTGATTTTATCTTTTTTATAGTCACGTAATTGAATGTATTTTTCAAGTGTGTTTTTGTAGTTTTCACTTGAAACTTGGTCGATTACACTTGCAATATCTTTAATTGATACAACAGAAACATATCTGTCAAATACATTACGAACAATTTTAGCAATGTTTTTCTTAGTAAATGCTTTTTGAATTGGTAATTGATATTGAATGTAATTTGTAATATCTCTACCTTTTGTCAGCACAAATTCACGTGTTTCTTTGTGAATTTCTTCATCTGTTCTACCCATATCTGCTTTGTGAATGAATGGGAATGAGCGTGGGAATACTGAGTTAAAGATAAATTTACCTACTGAAGAAATAATATATTTGTCATCTCCATTGTAGAAGTTTGAATCTTTATCTTTAATTGCATTGATTGGCATTGCTACACGAGCATGTAAATCAACTCTTTTTTCTTCATATGCACGCATCATGTGATTAAAGTCTTTAAACACTCTACCTTCACCTTTAGCACCTATTTTTTCAAGAGTTAGGTAGTAAAGACCAAGAATCATATCTTGTGAAGGGTTAATGATTGGTTCTCCGTCTTTTGGACCAAGAATATTTTTATTTGCAAGCATTAATTCACGAGCTTCCAATAAAGCCTCATCAGAAACTGGAACGTGAACGGCCATTTGGTCCCCATCGAAGTCAGCGTTAAACGCGGTACATACTAATGGGTGTAATCTAATAGCTTTCCCCCGCACTAACACAGGTTCAAAAGCTTGGATACTTAGACGGTGAAGGGTTGGAGCACGGTTAAGTAGCACCAATCTTCCTTGAATAACTTCAGCAATATGAGGTCAAATTACTGGGTTTTGATCTTCAATCATTTTTTTAGCTTGTTTAATGGTTGAAGCGATTTCTTTTTCAATTAAAACATTGATAATTCATGGTTCAAATAATTTTGCAGCCATTTCACGTGGAATTCCACATTGGTGCATTTTTAAGCTTGGACCAACAACGATAACACTACGACCTGAGTAGTCAACACGTTTTCCAAGTAAGTTTTGTCTAAAACGACCTTTTTTACCAGTTAAGGCATCACTAATTGATTTAAATGGACGTGAGTCTTTTGAAAGTACTGGACTTGGTGAACGACGAGCATTATCAATTAAAGCATCGACCGCTTCTTGAATCATACGTAATTCGTTTTGAATAATTAAGTTTGGAGCATTTTTTTCAATTCATTGTTTTAGACGGTTATTTCTAATAATGATACGACGATATAGTTCGTTAATATCACTAGTTGAGTGACGTCCTCCATCTAATTGAATTAAAGGACGAAGATCAACAGGAATAACAGGTAAGTTTTGAATTAGCATTGCTGTTGGATCTTGACCACTTTCTAAAAATGCATTAATTACTTGTAGACGTTTATAAAGTTTTTCACGGTTTGTTTTTTGTGTAGAAGAAACAACACCAGTTGAATATTCTTCTTCGTTAATTGCTTTAATTTCGTTTTCTACATATTTTTGTTCTCCAACAAGATCAACATTTTCAAGTAAATATTGAATTGCTTTTGAACCAGTTCCTATTTTTGCATCTGAATATTCTTCAATAATCTCATTAAATTCGTAGAAATCGATTCCGTAGTCTTGACCAATCTTTGATTCAGCTTTTTCAGTTAAATTGTTAATTGCTTCATCAATATCTTCTCTTTCGAAAGTTCCTTCTTGGTATTTAGTAGAAATTTCTAATAAAGCTTCACGATAGATTGGTCCTGCATTGTTAACATCAATAACTAAGTTTTTAGGTAGCGCTTTAATTCCACCTGATTCTAAAACTATGTGTGATTTGTAGTAAATGATGTTTTCAAAATCAAGTCTTTTTACGTATTCATTACTTCTTCCTTCAATTTTTAGACCTAAAAGTTTAGCTAAAATTGAGTGGTCGACTTTATAGTATCAGAAGTGTACAACGGGAGCGTTTAATTTAATGTGCCCCATGTGGTTACGACGTGCGATTTTTGGTAAAATAACTGATTTTTCTTCTAAACAAAGATCAGTTTTAGTACAGTTTTGATTTTCATTAATTTTTTTGTATTTAGTTCCACAAATTGGACAACGATAATCAATCATTGGTCCAAAAATTAATTCATCAAAAAGACCATATCTTTCTGGTTTATAACTTTTATAGTTAATTGTTTCAGGTTTTGTTACTTCACCGTGACTTCATTTTAAAACATCTTCACTAGTAGCAAGAGCTAGTGAAATATTTGTGATTTTGTCTTCTTTATGGTTTTGAGGTTTAAGCATTATCAATTTTCTCCTTGCTCTTGAATATTTTCAAATTCTCCAACGTGATCTTCATGACGATCTTTTTCATCGACTGTCATTTTGATTCCTAATCCTCTTAGTTCGTATGAAAGAACGCTAAATGATTCTGGTGTTCCTGGTTGTGGTAATTTTGTTCCGGTTGCTAAAGCGTTGTACAAGTGGTTACGACCTATAATATTATCTGATTTGTATGTTAGTAATTCTTGTAGCACATTTGTTGCTCCATAAGATTCAATAGCTCATGTTTCCATTTCTCCAAATCTTTGTCCCCCATTTTGAGATTTTCCCCCTAATGGTTGTTGAGTAATTAATGAGTATGGACCAACACTACGAGCATGCATCTTATCATCAACCATGTGGTAAAGTTTTAGATAGTACATGATTCCGACTGAAATTGGATTATCGAATGGTTCTCCTGTTTGAGCACTATAAACTGTCATTTTCCCTGATTTATCCAATCCTGCTTCTTCTTGGATTTCTTGAATTTGTTTATAACTAATTCCATCAAATACTGGTGAAACAAATTTAGTATTTAATTTTTTAGCAGCTAAACCTAGGTGAAGCTCAAGAACTTGACCGATATTCATCCGTGATGGAACCCCTTGTGGATTTAATAAAATGTCAAGTGGTGTACCATCTTCTAAATATGGCATTTCTTCTTCAGGTAAAACGATTGAAACAACCCCTTTGTTTCCATGACGTCCGGCCATTTTATCCCCAACTTTAATTTTTCTTTTTTGGGCTATTGAAACTTTAACGATTCTTTCAATTCCATCTTCTAATGTGTCACCATTTTCACGACTTAAAACATCAACAGCAACAACAGTTCCAGCATGTCCGTGTTTTACTTTTAGAGAAGTATCTTTGTGTGTAGAAGCTTTTTGACCGAAAATTGCAGCCATTAATTTTTCTTCTGGGCTTGGGTTTTCTTCAGCTTTTGGTGAAATACGTCCAACTAAAATATCCCCAGCACTAACTTCAGAACCAACTCTTACAATTCCTTGTTCAGTTAAGAAACGTTTTGAACGATTTGATACGTTTGGAATGTCACTTGTTAAAATGTCATCACCAGCTTTAGAACGGCGGAATAAAATTGTTTGTTCTTCAATATGGATTGATGTATAAATATCATCTTTAACTAATCTTTCATTTAAGATAACGGCATCTTCATAGTTGTATCCGTTTCAAGTTGTAAATCCGACTAAAACGTTTTTACCTAAAGCTAATTCTCCGTTATTCATACTTGGACCGTCAGTTAATAAGTCACCAACTTCGATTTTTTGTCCAACTTTAACAATTGGTCTTTGGTGAATTACAGTACCTTGGTTTGATTTTTCGAATGTTTTTAGTTTAAATTCGTGTGGTTTTTTGTCTTTTTCACCTTTAATTAAGATTTTTGAAGCATCAACATAAACAACTTCTCCAGCTTTATCTGAAGTGATGTTTGCAGCTGAATAACGCGCTATATCCGCTTCAACTCCAGTCGCAACAAAAGGAGCTTCTGGTTTTATTAAAGGAACAGCTTGACGTTGCATGTTTGATCCCATCAGTGCCCGGTTAGCATCATCGTTTTCAAGGAATGGGATTGCACTAGCGGCAATCGAAGTCATTTGGCGTGAACTTACCCCTAGGTAGTCCACTTCTTCTTTGTTTACTTCGATATAGTCATTGTTTTTACGAACAACAACACGATCATCCAAGATTTGCCCATCATCAGAAATATTGATTGATGATTGTGCGAATGTGTAGTTAATTTCTTCAATGGCTGTTAAATATTTAACATTATTAAAATCAACAACACCATTATTTACTTTAAAGTATGGAGTTTGGATGAAACCATATTCATCGATTTTTGCATATGAAGCCATATTTAAAATCAATCCGATGTTTGGTCCTTCAGGTGTTTCGATAGGACAAATTCTTCCGTAGTGAGTTGAGTGAACGTCACGAACTTCGAATTGCGCTGTATCACGGTTTAGTCCTCTAGGCCCTAAACTTGTTACACGACGTTTATTTGAAATTTCTCCAAGTGGGTTAACTTGATCCATAAATTGTGATAATTTAGATGAGTTGAAGAATGATTTCATTTGGTTATAAATTGGTTTATTGTTTGTAACGTTTTTAGCAGTAATTTTTTCAGTTTCTTTTCCTGAAATTTTTTCTCTTGTTACTTTTTCTAATTTTAATAAACCAATTCTGAATTGATTTTGTAATAATTCTCCGATTGTAACAATTCTTTTGTTTGTTAATGAATCGGGATCATCATCAGTACCGATTCCTTCTAATAAGTTAAAGTAGTAAGAAATTGCAGCAATAATGTCAGGAATGATTAAGTGTTTTTCAGTAGCACTTTGATCGTTTCCGATGACAAGAATTGGGTTTTCATCATTTTCTTTAGCTTTTTCGTTTGGTCAAATATAAACTTCTGAAACATATAGACGTGTGTATAAATCTTTATTTGCAGGAACTTTTAATTGGTTTGCATAAACATCTTCAGTAATTTCAGGAATTCTTGTTAATGAAATCTTTTTGTTTTTGAAGTCTTCATTGATTTGTAAAGCTAATTCAGGTGTAATGAATAAACCTTTTTCATATAAAATTTCAACTTCACCATCTTCATTTTCAACCGAGTATAAATCACGAGCTAAAAATGTATTTGAAATCCGGTCAATAACATTTAGTTTACGGTTTAAAGTAAAACGTCCTGTTCTTGTTAAGTCATAACGTTTTTCGTTGAATAAAATGTTAGGAATTAAGTTCTTAACACTTTCGTCAGTCATTCTGTCTCCACGACGAATGATTCTATATAGAGATTCTTGAGCAATTTTCATTGCCATTTCTCTATCATCTTCTTTAATTTTGTCTTTTCTTAGTGTTTCTTGCAACACGGGGTGATTACCGAATAATTGAGTTATTCCCGATTCATTCAATCCTAATGCTTTCAAGAATTGAGTTAAGTAAAGTCCTTTGTTTTTGTCAATTTTAATTTTTACAGAGTCAACGCTTTGTCCGGTTACTTTATGACTGATTTCTAATCATGATCCAATTTGTGGAATGATTTCTACTTTGTTAAATAAGTCGTTAGCTTGTTTATTTCTAACTCCTACCCCGTAGTAAGCACCAGTTGAACGAATTAATTGACTAACAATAACTTTTTCTGAACCATTAATAACGAATGTTCCACCATGTGTCATGATTGGAATTTCCCCAAAAACAACTTCATAATCAGCTGTTTCACCAGTTGATGTATTTGTTTGACGTAAGGTTGCTTTTAGTTTTCCAACATATGATGAACCTTTTTGTTTAGCAATTTTGATTGAGTCAAATTCAGTCATGTCAGGAAGTTCAAAAACTTTTGAATTTGGTTTATATTCAATTTTAATTTTGTTTGGAACTTCAATTGGATAAACTGAGTTTAATTCTTCTTCAATCCCTTCATCTAAAAATTGCGCTATTGATTTTCTTTGTAATTCTAAAAAATCGGGAGTTGAGAACATTTTGGGTGATTTAGAATAATCACGTCTTGTTGTTATTGGTCCAAATTTTCTTTCAATATATTTTTTTCTTGTGTTTTCCATAAAATTCACTCCGTGTTTTTAAAAATATTTTGATAATTTGATAAATAAATTATGAAATTTATCTTTTGTATTTTGTTTGTATTGTATTGTTTGTATTCAGTTTTTAAAAGCCTTTTTTAATGTAAAAATTACATTTAAAAAAGGCTCTATATAAACAACAAAAATGGCTTAGAGCCATTTAGTTGTATTTATGTTGTTATGAAATTAGTCGATTGTAACTTCTGCACCGGCTGCTGAAAGTTTTGCTTTGATGTCTTCAGCTTCTTCTTTTTTAACACCTTCTTTAACAACAACTGGAGCTGATTCAACCATTTTTTTAGCGTCCATTAGCCCTAATCCTGTTGCTTCTTTAACAGCTTTAATAACGTTAACTTTGTTATCTCCTGCTGATTTTAGTGTTACATTGAATTCTGTTTTTTCTTCAGCTGCTGCTGCTGGAGCTGCTGCTGCTGCAACTGCTACGGCACTTGGGTCAATTCCGAATTCTTCTTTTAGACCTTCAACAAGTTCCATAACTTCTTTAATGTTCATTTCTTTTAATGATGAAATAAATTCTTCTTTTGTTAATTTTGCCATTATTTTTACCTATCCTTGTATTTTGTTTTCTTTAACTAGCATATCTAGACCAATTGATAATTGTCTCAATGGTGCAAGTAGTGAACTTCCAAGTGTCATCAATGCTTCTTCATATGTAGGAAGTGAAGCAACTACTGCTACTTCTTGAGCATCGATTACACGATTTTCATAAATTCCAGCTACAACTTCAAGTTGTTGGAATTTTTTAGCGAAATTTGAAGCAACTTTAGCAGCTTGCATATCATCTGCATTTGAAAATAAGTAGATGTTTGCGCCAACTAAGTGATCGTTCAATTCTTCGTATCCTAAAGCTGTGGCAGCGTGTTTGAATAATCTGTTTTTGTAAACTTTAACGCTTACTCCGTTAGCTTTAGCTTCTTTTCTTAGTTCTTGTAGTTGATCAACGTTTAAACCTTGATATTTAGCAACAACAAGAGCTTGAGAATTTTTAAGAGCTTCAGTAATTTCATTAACTACTAAAACTTTAGCATCTCTTAAATCGCTCATTTTGTCTCCTTTTTTAGATTTGGATACAATACATTTAGAACTTATACTCGATAACAAATTAAGCATACGCAGTTATTGTCTTCATATATTGCATATTTATTCTACCATAAAAGTTTTTTTTGTCAATTTTATTGTTAGATTATTTGCTTAAAAAAAACAAAAACCACAAAATGTGGTATTTTTGTTAAAAATTAATATTTTTTATTGATAAAATCAAGGATTTTTGGCAGTTCATTTAATTTTTTAATGATAAATCCACTTGAGTTTTTGTGACCACCGCCCCCAAAGTGAAACGCAACCCTAGAAACATCAAAACTGTTTTTAGAACGAATTTCACAGCGGTAATCACCTTGACTACGTTTTAAAATAGCTAACGAAACCTCTGTATTAACTAAACGAGTAAAAGCCGCAACCAAGGGTCTTGCAATATCATTAGTAACAATATTTTTAGAAATAATATATGTGACAATACCTTTTGTTTTTCGTTTTTTGCACGCATTGAAAATAAATGTATTTTCTTCATTAGTTAAAGCAATATTTTTTAATAAAAGTGAATAGTCAAGTCCTTGACTTAACAAAAAGCTAAAGCAATCAAATGTTTGTGCAGAAATATTGCGTTCTTGAAAGAATTCGGTATCAGTAATTATCGCACTGGCAAGAGCTTGTAAAATTTTTTGGTTGGTTTTTAACCCTAGTGCTTGAACCATTAAAGTAATAAGTTGCCCAGTTGCAGGCCAGTGATCACCACCAATTTCAAAAAGTCATTCATTTTCTTCCGGGTGATGATCAATTTTTAATGAGTCTTTTGTAATAACACGTTGGTCATAGATTCGTAATTTTGTTGAAGTATCAACAACAACTTTTAGTGAATTATTGAAAAAATCATCACCAACTAATTGTTGATCTTGATCAAGTAAAAACAATAAATTTCGTGGATAATCCATTCCTGAAACCAGTACTTGCTTATTATTTGTATTTAATAAAATCAATTCCTTGAGTGCAAAAGCACTACCTATTGTGTCTCCATCAGGTTCAACATGAGTACAAAGAGTGATTTTTTGAGCTTTTTGGATATAATCTCAAAATTTTTGAAATTTTTCATTAAGCATTTAGTCCATCCAATTTTTCAAAATATTTTCTTGTTGTTTTTAACATTGCTTTTTTTGATTTTTTCAAGATTTTGAAAACATTAACTTTATAGATTTTAATTAATTTTTTAAATTCGGCTCAAAATGCTTGACTTTGTAATTTTCGCAATTGTTGATAATGACTCTTCAATTGAGTGTAATAAATTTTAGCATTTTGTTTATTAGTTTGTTTGTGTTCTTTTAATGATTTGGAAGAATTTAAATATAGTTTCTTATGAAGCGCTAAAGCATTAACATATTGACAGTTTTTAAAACTATTTATATAGTTTAATTGCGGATAAACATAGCTGTTTGCAACAGCTTTTAATTTGACATATTCTCTTCATTTACGTACAAAGAAAAAGTTTTGTGAAAAGAAATAACCAGTCATTAATTTCTTACGGATAATATTTGAAATTTGTTCAAGAATTAATAACACAACAATAATAAAAATTAAATAACTTGAAAGCTTATCTCAGTTACGGATATCAGCTGAGTAAATAGCAATATTAAATCCGAATGGCGAAGCTCCAACAGCACCAATAACAACTGTTGTTTTAAAGTTAATTTCAACTCTATATAAAAAGTTAGAAATTGTTTGTGGCATGATCTGTTTAAATACACCGTATTTAATTTTGTGAAATCTTGAAACCCCAACAGAATCAAGTGATTGTAAAATCTTTGGATCAATTTTTTCAATTGAATCATTAATTAGTTTTCCGAGCATTCCTACTGAGTGAATTCCCAATGCTAAAGCACCTGCAAATGATTCAGAACCTTTAACAAGTAAAAGACATAAAAGCGCCATTGTAAAAGGTGGAATTGCCCGAATAATAATAATTATTAATTTAAATGGTAAACATAAGAATTTACCAACGATATTTTTCGAAGCTAATAAACCAAGGCATAATGCTAAAACCAATCCAATAACCGAAGAGACAATTGCAATAACAAAAGCAATTAAACCTTGAGATATAACGTTGTTTTCAGTTGCTAAACTGAATAAACTTCAGTCAGGAGTAAATAATAATTTAACTCCTTGTTTAAATAAAGCAAGTTTAACTTCATTAACTGAAGCTCACTCAATTTGAATTAGTGAATAAAGTATTAAAACAAAAGTAACAATACCAAGAATGATTTTTCAGTAATAATTTTTAGGTTTTTGAGTCTTTAACTCAGTAATTTGCGCATCAAGAGACTGAGTTTTATCAAGTTTTGCACTACGCGGTGTAAATTCTAAAATATATTTTTTAATGAAATAATTCATAAACTCCATGAATATCATGAAGATAATTAAAACTCATAACACGATTGAAAGGTGTGAAAAGTTATCGGGGGTTCCATAATCATCGATTAAAAGAGTACCAATTGTAGAAATTCCAACAATACTTAAAATTGCTGCAAAACGTACAACCATTTCGAATGAATAAAATCCATAAGAAATAATTCTTTTTAATAAGTACGGAAAAATCGCTTTTTTAAAAGCTAAATATTTGTTATTACCAATTGCTTGCATTGAGTAATAATTCGAAACATCATAAGTATCTAGATCTTCGTAAAGTCACTTGGTCATCAGTGAACTAACAAAGACTGCGACAGCTAGTGTTGCTGCAAGCGAAGGTGAAACAACAAAGTAAAAAATGTAAGCAATAACAATCGGTGGGATTGCTCTTACGATTGACATTAAAGCACGAAATGGATAATAAATATATGCTTTACGAATAACATTTTTTGAACTCAAAAGCGCAAGCGGAACTGAGATAACAACCCCTAAAAAAGTTCCACTTAATGAATAAATAATTGTTCTTCACAATAAATCCAATGAAGTTAAAAAAGTGTCCATTGGAGTGATTTCTTGATCACCAATTTGCGCATTAACTCCAACTTTAAAGAAGTTACCGATATAACTTCAAAAGTTAGATCATGAGTCAAAATTAGGTTTTAAAATGACTAGCATTACAATAAAAGCTATTGTCCCAAGAATCCAACCAAAAATTAATCTTCATGGGAATTTTTTTGTAACGCGTTGATTATCAATATCAATAAATTTAGGTTGAAAGTAACCTTTGAACTTATCAAAGCGATGACGTCACAGTTCACTAGATGTTTGCATTTTCTTTAAATTCCTTAATTTTTTGCATTACTTCAGCTTGAATAATTTCACGTTTTCGTTTTGTTTCTTTAAATTGTTCAACGTCAAATTGTTCAAGTTTTTCGCCATAAATGTTTTTTAGGACACTTAAATCAACATCATTACTGCTGCCATCAAAGACGATTTTACCTTCTTTAACACCAATAATTCTATCGGCATATTGTAAGGCTAAGTCAACATGGTGCAAGTTTGCTAAGACAGTGATTTTTTCAGATTTATTAACAAATAAAAAACCATCCATAACACTTTTTGCCATGATAGGATCTAAAGCCCCAACAGGCTCATCAGCAAGAATAATGTGAGGTTTTTGACACAATGTTCGTGCTAAAGCAACACGTTGCATCTGTCCACCACTTAAATCTTTGGCAAGGTCATAGGCATTTTCAAGAATGTTTACTTTCGCTAGTGATTGATATGCTAAATTAATATCTTCTTTTTTGTATAAACCAAAAAATGATCTTAATTTTGACATTTGTGGCAGACGTGCTGCCAAAACGTTTTGTAATACTGAAATGTTTTCAATTAGGTTATAACCTTGGAAAACAATTCCAATTTTGGTTCGAAATTTTCTTAAGTTTACTCCCTTTAAGTCGTTTACTTCAAAATCTCCAACTTTTAGACTTCCATTTGATATATCATTGATCTTATTTACTGTTTTTAAAAGAGTGGTCTTTCCGGCTCCGGAAAGACCAATGATAGCAACAAACTCGCCTTCTTTAATTGCTAAATTGATGTCTGTTAAAGCTTTCTTACCGTTAGGATAAGTTTTTTGAACATCATTTCAGACAATATCTCAATTTGAGTTATTGCTAATATTTAATTTTTGTTTCAAAACTTCTATTTAAGTGATTTGAATGATTTAAAACCAGTAAAGTGTTTTTGGAATCATTTTTCAGGATATGTATATGAAGCTGAAGAAGTTGTTGAAGTGTAACCATATTTAACGTATTTTTTAACATCGTCTCATTTTAATGTTCAATTTGAACCGTCTCTTTTCATTGCTTCAGTAATTAGTTTATAAATTTCTGAATCTTTACGTGCGTAAATATATGAACGGTAGTAACCAACTGTTGGTAAAGTTTCTGAACTTCCTTGTGCTACTGGAGTAATTGCATTGATTGCATCTAGTAATACTTGTGGTAAATTGTGTTCAGTAGTTGTTGGACGTTTGTCTTGTGTATCAGAAATATATAAAGCTTTTGCAGGTTCAACTTTTGAGTTGAATTCTGCATAGTGATTCATTGCATCAACTAAAACAGTTTCATGTGTTGTCGCATCAAGAGCTGGTTCAGAAACGTTTGTTACTGATTTGTAAGGATCAACTATTTGAACATTACGTCCAGCTTGTAGAATAAATGATGATTTTCCTGATTTTGTTGCTCATGTATCAACTGGTAGAAATGCTAGTTCTACTGTATTTGAACTTAGTTGTGTTGCTGCTGCATCATAGCTTGTTGATGTTTGAATTTTAATATTTGTAATTCCTTGGGTTTTGAAATATTGTGATAATTTAACTGTTGCTTTTGTAACGTTGGTTGGATCTGAAGAAGGAATAAATACAATATTAAATTCTTTTGCTCCAGGTTTTGTTTTAACAACACCATTTTCAATAACAAAGTATTCATTACCTTGTTCTGGTGTAACTTGGTATGCTTTTTTCTTGTCACCATTTACGTTGTAAGAAATGTTTGCATCTAAACCAACTTTTGAATATGAGTCGTGATTGTAAACACTAAATAATTGAACTTTTTTAGATTTTCCATCTTTTTGGATTTCAATTTTTAATGCTTCGTCGCCTGATTTAGCCTTTTTAATTGCATCGATTAGAAGAGTTTGAATTGCTTCGATGTCACCTTGTTTAAGAGTTGAACGAGCTTGAACCCCATCGTTTGAAATGAAGTCAGTTGCTCCAATAATTGCGATATCTTTTTTTGTGTCACCTTGAATTAAGTTTCTTGCATCTCCTCATGCACCTGCTAAAGTAACGTCTTTTGCTAAAAGTTTAGTCATTGTGTCAGAGTAACCTGCTGTTTTAACAATAACTTCCTTATTTGAATTTGTTTGTCCACATTGCGCTGCTACAAATGGTAACGCAACGATTGCACTTGATATACCTAAAACACTAAATAGTGCTAGTTTTGATTTTTTAGTCATTTTGCCCCTAATAAAAATAAATATTTAATAATATAATTTTTTGTATATCCGCAAATATACATGCCAGTAATTCTATAAAAAAAACAAAAAATTCAAAATAAAAAATGATTTTTTTTGATTATTTACAAGAAAAAATAACCATTTGGTTCATAAAAAAAACTGCATAAAAAACAGTTATTTTTTTTGATTATTTAAATGTTGTTACAAAAAAATTTTAGAGTATAATTATAGATACACACCCTAAAAAATAAATATTAAAAAATCTCTTCTTTTCGAAGAGGTTTTTTTGTTTTATACGTTTTTGTAAAGAATTAGACTTTCAAATGGATCAAGCTGTTTAGGTACTTGAGCATATTTTTTATTTGCATAAGTTGAATAAACAATTTCTAGTTTTGAATTCAGTAAAATATTTACAGGTTTAGGGCTAAGATTGATAACAAAAATCATTTTTTGATTACCAAATGTTCTTATAATTCTTAAAATATTTGGATTTAAAAAATTGCATTTTGTTCTAACTGATCCCTCACTTAAAAGTGCTTTATATTCAGCAATATTTGGAAGTTGTTTAGTAAAAAAGCGATAAGAATTTAAAACGGAATCACTATCACTGATTTCATCTCTTACATTAATTTGTTTAAAGTTTTCTGGTTTTAGAAAGTCAATATTTTGTTTTTGTGAAAAGCCGGCATTAAGTTCATTAGACCAAGTCATAATTGAATTAGTTGAAATTTCATTTTGATATTTCATTGATTCAAAAAATTTCTGAGGATTAATTTTTTTTGATTCAAGTCTGCGTTTAATTTCATTATATTCGGAAATTTTAAAATCGCTTGTAGTATTTATTTTAACTTTAAGCATTCCTAATTCATCACCATAATAAATTAATTTAGAATTTGAAGCAGCGAAGTTTAAAAGTGCTATCGATTTTGCAGATTCTTTCGAAAAACAAAATTCATCACCTCAACGAGAATTAATTCTTCCCACTTTATTTGAAGCTAGTGAAGTAATAAATTGGTGATAGTGGAAATATTTAGTAACATCTTTAAATAATTTAGCGGGTTTAAATTTTTTAATTAAATAATTTTCGTGATTTTTGTCTCTTCCAACAAATGCAAAACGATCAATTAAAATGTAGTCACAAATTGGTTCTGATAAATTTAAAGTTTTAAGAGCAAATTTTTTGTCAATAAAATTAGTTTTAATAATGAATTTAATATCACCATCAAATCTTTTTGTAATTAAATATAACTCTTTTAATTTTTGCATTAATTCAGATGAATAATTTTTGCCATTGTCCATTTTTAAAGACTCTACATTTTCTAAAACTATTGCTTTGCATCCAAGCTGTGCATAAAAGCGTAAGATTTTTTCGTAGTAACTAACAATGTTTGAATTTAAATCTAGCTTACTTTGTCTTTTGCTGTCGTGAAGTGTATATTTATCAAGTGATGAAAGTTTTATTTCTTCATTGTCATTATCAATTTGTTTGTTTGAATCATAAAAACGATGTGCTCTTTGATAATTAGCAAATGAAGTCTTGATTTTGTCGATTTCAATTGTTACACCTGTTTGTATGTTTTGTAATCCCAGTTTTGAAATCATTGACTTTAGTTCATAAAGCGAACCGTATTTTACGTGAATTTCATTTAATGAATTAAGTGATTGATAATAATCAAGAATATTATTAATTAAAAGAATATCAATTCCAAGGTGGGCAATATAATCGTCAATTTTAGAAATGACCCCATTATAATCACCATAACCTGATTTATTTGAATCTTTAAAAGTTGATGTGTTAATTTGATAAATAACGATTTTTTTATTTTTCTTATTTAAAAATGATTTCATTGTTATTCCTTATTTAATTATTTCTAAAACGAATCGATCGATGGCCATTTGTTCATCCAAATACCCATCTTTTATATCTCGATCCAATTGTGACAGCAATAAAATATCTCCTTTAATTTCTTCAATTCCTTTTTGAGCATAAAATTCCGAAATTAGTTTTAAGCGGTAAGGATGTATTTTTAACTCATTGCTTATTTCTTGATCACGAAAACCAAATTTTCTCAATTGATAAATTTCGATACAAGTTTCATATAAACTTGAAATTTGTCCAATTATTAGTGGAATGGCAATACCCTTTTGAATTTGTTCCAAAAATTTACGATAAATAATTTTTGGTGAATTATTTTTTATAATAGCATCACTCAAAGCAAACTCAGGGTTTTCAGACATGAAATTGTTATCATTTTTTACCATTTGTAATGAAATGTGTTGAGGATTTTGAATTAAATACTTTTCAATTTCTTTATTCAAAATAAAAAGATTATTAGGGAAACGAGTAATCAATTCAAAAACAGCATCATTATCAATTACAGCACCATTCAGTTGTACAAGTCTATGAATAAAGGGTGCTAAATCTTTGGGAAGAATTTTATTTGCTAATTTAACTTTTGCATTTTTTTCAAGAAACTCAAATACTTTTGATTTTTTTACTTTAGAAATTTTTGAATCATAAAATGTAAAAATTACTTTAATATTATCTTCTAAATTGCTTAAAGAATCTAAAAGTTGTTTTTGTTGCTTTTCGTTATTTTTACTCTTTATCAATAAATTTGAATTTTTGATAATAACAATTTTAAGTTCGTCAAAAATACTAATTGAATTAATTGACTCTAAAATGTTGTCAATATCCTCTTCTTCATCAAAAATAATGCGATTTAAAATATGAGTATTTTTTTTCAAATACTCATTTAAGTAAAAATCAACAAAAAAGTTTTCGTCACCATATATAAAAATCATATTAAATATTATAACTGTTCTTCGTTGTGTTTAAGCTCTAAAAAGTAAAATAAAAAGGACAACAATGCTGTCCTTTTGACTTTATAAACCACTTTTTGTTCCCTTTGCAGGGCGTCGATTATTTATCTAAGGCATGCAGGGTTGCCTTCCCAACTCCAGTTCATTTCCCTTTGTCAGGCTCTCTTACCATAATTTAGATTTCTAGCTCGCGAAGTTTAGCCTTTTCACTCTTACTTATAAAAAGCAGACCTGGTTTCTGTGCCACTATTTGTCAACTTTAAAAAAGCTGCCTGAATTTATTAGACTCAGCACGAACACTACTTTCGTCTCAGAAAGTGCTAGTGTGGATTTTCCTCAACAATATAAAATATTGCAGCAATCGACAAAGTCTTTTTAATTATATTATTTTTTTGAATTTTTGTCGAATAAAAATACTTAAAATAGTATGAAGAAATTAATTATTTTAAAAAAATATTTTTATTATATATTGTTTATTGGAGTTGTAATCGGAGGTTTATCAACACTAAGAATTTTTACTACAAAAGTTCAAAAAGAAGATAATAGTAGTGATTATATTGAAATCACAATTAATGGAGCTGTCAGATCAGAAGGAAAAATTGTTGTTCAAAAGAATCGAAAATTAAGAGAAATATTGCATAAAGTTCAAATTTTGCCAATTGCTGATTTTTCCAAAGTTAATTTTGACAAAATACCAAGGCCTGGAGAAATAATTACAATACCTTTTAAAAAAACAGCAAAAATCAGGGCATCTGATATTAAAAATATTAATCAAATTATGCAAATGGGTATAAAGAAAAATCAAGCGCAAAAAATATTTGATTATTTTTCAAAAAACAGGAAATGACAGTGAAGTGAAATTGAAAATATTCATGGGGTTGGAAAAGGATCGCTTGAATTATTGAAAAAAAATATTCTTTTGAACACAGCTTAATATTTTCATGCTTATTTTTAATTATTGGTTTTTATGCTTTTAATAATTATTTTTTAATTCCAATTGTTGTTTTTTTAACTTTATTAAATATTAAAAATAAAAGTTTTTGAAAAATTAATATTATTGTATCTTTTTGTTTGCTTATATCAATATTAATTTGATTTTTATATTGAAAAAATCAAAATGATTTTGTCTTAACCATTAGACCTAAAAAAATTTATCGAACCGGATTTACTTTTAATTACTTAAATAAATATTTTTTTGTTGATTATAAAGATGAAATTAACTCAAATCAGTATTATAAAATTACATTTAGTTTGAAGCAAAATAATTTTAAAATTGAGAGTTTTTATAAACATATTCACGTTGATTATATTTTACGAAACTACGAAATAACAAATCAGAAAGGTAATATTTTTTATTCTTTTATATATCGTTTATTTTCAAAAAATTCTGATGTAGCACAAACATTTTTATCGTTTTTTATTTATGGTTCCGCAAAAACACAAAACGATGTTTATCAAAGTTTAATTTATCTTAATATCGCACACTTTTTCGTGGTAAGTGGTTTCCATTTTGGTGTAATAACTTTTTCTTTAATTAAAATTTTTAAAAAGATGAAAATCAATGATAAATTTGGATGAATACTTGCTTTACAAATTTTGTTTATTTATTTGTTATTTTTAAATTTTTCACTGCCAGCTTTAAGAGCTTTTGTTTATTTTTGTCTAAATTTTGTTTTTAAATTTGTCTTTCGAAAAAATTGATCAAAGATTCATATTTACTGTTTGTGCACACTACTTTTTTTCATTATTAATTACAAACTTTTTGAACAAATTTCTAATATTTTAAGTTTTTCTATGGCTTTTTTAGCTTTATTAATTTATGAATCAAAAATAAAACATAAATTCATGAGTATTAATTTACTTTGTTACCTTTTGGGACAAATAATTTTTAGTGCAATTTTAAAAGAGTTTAATATTTTTGGTTTTGTTTTTCAAATTGTTTTTACACCTTTTATTGGTTTTATGTATTTTTACTCGCTGTTTTTCTTTTGAGCTTACTTTTTAAATGATTCATTCTTTAACTTTTTCTTTAAGATTTTATTTTTCTTAAAGAATTATTCGATTTATTTACCCACCTTAAGCCTTGGTTTAAATTATTTTATTTATTGTTATTTATTTGTGCTTTTTTGGATAATTAATAAAAATTATTTAAAATTTTCAAACATATTTTTAATATATAAAAATATACGCCTTAAAAAGCGCATATAAGATATAATTTTTTAGATTAGCAATTTTTTACAATAATTTAAAGGAACAAACAATGAATGAATTAATAATGAATTTCGAAAATAATACACAAGTTCAAGAAGCATCTAATACACAAGTTATCATAACTTATGTTGTTTTAGGATTTATTCTTCTTGTAATGATTGGTTACATCATTTTTAAAATTGCAAAACACTATTACAAAAAACGTAAAGAAATTAAAAAACGTATCAAAAGAAATGAAGTTAATAAAGAAATTTATCGTGAATATGTGATAAGTATTTGTGAAATTATCGATTACACAAATAAGGAAATGGACAATTTCCAAGTAAGTATCGGTTCAAGAAAAATGAGCGAAGTAAAACATGGTGCAATAAAGTTATTAACAATTCTTTATAACCGTGAAGATTTTAATGATTTTAAAGAATCAGAAAAATACAAACCATTTGTTGAAAATATTCAAAAATTAATTGAAACATCACCAAATACATGAAGAAGAGCATGTGCTTACGAAATAGATTATTTTAATGAATTAAAAAATGCTCTTGTAAAAGATGAATTATACGAAATGTATGAAAAAAGAGTAAAAGAAAGTATCGAAGAAAAATATTATGAAGATTAGTAATTTTAAAACCAAAATTCCTAATTTATTATTAATCTCAAGAATGTTATTCTTTATTCCTTTTTTTATAATAATGATTATTACAGAATTTTCGGGTTATAACAGAACTTTATTTTTAATTAATATTGCAATTTTTGCATTTGCAATGATTACAGACTTCTTGGATGGACATTTAGCAAGAAAATGAAACTGCGTATCAACTTTCGGAAAGATTTTTGATCCAATAGCTGATAAAGTCATCACAACTGCAGCATTAATATTCTTAGTAGAAGTTGAATCAAGTTTTAGCTTTATCATTGTACTGCTTATTTTAAGAGATCTTGTTGTTGATGGAACAAGACTATACGCGGTATCAAAACAAAAAGAAATTATGGCAAACATTTGGGGAAAACTGAAAACTATTATTATTTCTTTTGCGATTGTTATTATTGGTTTTATATTTCCTTTTATTAACCATAATATCTTAAATATAGTATTGCTTAACATTCCTATGTATCTTGGTTTAACAATTTCACTTTTCTCGGGTTACATTTATTTAAAAGGATATTTAAAAAAATAGCATTATCTAAATGCTATTTTTTTGTTCAATTTGGTTTTTTGTTAAAACACAAATTCGCTCTTTCCCATTAATATCTTGAAAAATTAAACTGTCAGGATAATTTTGTTTAAATCATTTGCTGATAAATGGGTCAATTTCAAAAATTACTTTACCTTCAGGTTTTAAGTTTTTAGTAATATTTTTTAAAATTTTTTGATAGTCACTTAAACCTTTATTTTTAGCATACAAACTAAAATAAGGATCATATTTAGGACGATTTTCTTTAGCAATAGTATTTTTATCAAGGTATGGTGGATTAGAAATAATTAAGTCATATTGCTTAGATATTTTTTTTAGTCAATTTGAGCGAATAAAATTGATTTTTAAATGATTATATTTGGCATTTTTTTTGGCTTGATGCAAAGCAAAAAAGCTTTTATCACTGCAATCTACAAAACAATTTATATTTTTTTTAATTGCTAAGCCTATAAAACCACTGCCTGTCCCAAGATCTAAAACTTCTGAATCTTTATTTAAAAACTCATAACTTTTTAAAACAACTTCTTCAGTTTCATATCTAGGAATTAAAGTAAATTTATTTAAAAAAACCTTAACATCTTGCATGACACAAAAACCAATAATCCTTTGTACAGGATAATCTTTATTTAAAAGTTTTTGTTCTTTTTTGTTAATATTCATAGGCAAACCATTGCGAAATTTTTCACGCAACAGTTCTTCTTTAGGAATCATTAATTTTCCCCTATTTTTTTTTAATTTTTTCGGCTCTTTCTTCAGCTAATAAAGCATCAATTAATGAAGATAAATTTCCGTCCATAACATTTTTAAGTGAAGTTGAAAAACCGATTCTATGATCAGTAACACGGTCTTGTGGATAATTATAAGTTCTAATTTTTTCACTTCTGTCCCCAGAACCTGATAATTTACGAATAACTCCTTCTTCTTCTTCACGTTTTTGAACTTCTTGTTCATATAATTTAGCTTTTAAAAGATTTAGAGCTTGTTGTCTATTGGCAATTTGTGAACGTTCATCTTGTGAAGTTACAACAATTCCAGTCGGTATGTGTGTAATACGCACGGCACTATCAGTGGTATTAACACTTTGTCCACCTGCTCCCGAAGAACGGAAAGTATCGATTTTTAAATCTTGAGGTTTTAATTCAACTGTAACGTCATCATCAACAGCAGGTAAAACAGTAACGGTAACTGTTGAAGTATGAACACGTCCTTTTGTTTCTGTTGCTGGAATTCTTTGCACACGGTGAACACCACGTTCAAATTTTAACTTAGAAAAAACCTTGTCACCACTTACACTAAAAACAACTTGAGAAAACCCACCGGCAGATCCAACAGTGGAATCGATTAGTTTTATCTTCATTTTGTTTTCGTCAGCATATTTAGTGTATGTTTTGAATAAATCACCGGCAAAAATATTAGCTTCATCTCCTCCTGCGGCTCCACGGATTTCAATGATAACATCTTTGTCATCATTTTCATCTTTTGGCAAAAGTAATATTTTTAATTCATCTTCGATAGATTGTTGTTTTTGTTCTAAGTCGTCAATTTCCATTTTAGCTAATTCAAGTAACTCATGATCTTTTTCAGTTTTTAGAACTTCTTTTGCTTGTGTTAAAGCAGTTTCATTTTCTTCTCACTGTAAAAAGTTTTCATAAATTTCACGAATAGAATTTTGTTCTTTTTGTAATTTAGCATATTTTTTTGAATCAGAATAAACTTCAGGTTGTTGAAGAGATTCATTAATATCTAAATATTTATTTTTTATCGCTTGTAAGCTTGTAATCATTGTTTTTTCCATAACTATTCAATTATAAAATAATTTGCACCTTAATCAGCTAAATTTATAAAATTTAGCATTTATTTTTGTATAATTATTTTTTGTAATCGAAATAGAATAATTAGATTTTACAAAGGAGTTGGTGACATGGAAGAAAAAAATAATTTATCAAATAATACAGGCAATAAAAAACTTATTGCTAAAAGCTCTCTTCTAATCGGATTAGGTTTAGCCATTTTAATTGCAATCATTATTGTTTTGGTTGTTGTATTAGCGATTTTATAAAAAGAATCAAAAAGCAGTGAATAAACACTGCTTTTTTTATTTTTTTAAAAGAAAAATAAAAACACAACCCATTTAGGTTGTGAATAATAAATTATTTTTTATTAGCTTTTTTTCTTAAACTTAAACCAGCAGCAGCTACAATTGCACCTACAAAAATAAATGGTAAAGCAATTAAGTAGTATAGTGATTTTGATTTAGCATTTAGTTCTTTTTGAACATCATTTTCGTTTTGTGTTAAAACAGAAATTTGATTATCTAATGCATTTACATCTGAGTTTTCACTTAGAGCTGAATTTGCGTCAGCAACAGCTTTGTTTAATTTTTCTTTAGTATCTTTTGACACTTTTGCTTTGTATGAAGGTGATTTTTCTAAAGCATCAGCTTTTTGAACTAAAGCTTTTAATTCTTGCATTTTTGCATTAATTGCATTTGCTTTATTTTCAATATTAGCTTGTGCTGATTCATCACTATTAGCAATTTCATTTGCTAAGCTTGCTTTTTGGTTGTTATTTAAGTTTGGTAATTTGTTAATTTGTGCAGTTGCAGAAGTTTGTTTTAATGCTTTATTAATAGCATCAACAGCTTCTGAAACTTGTTGTTTTGAAATTGATTTTTGGTTTAGTAATTCTCTTGCGTTTGTTAAAGCTTCTTCTAGTTTAGCTATTTTATTTTCAACTGTTGTAGCTGAAACAATAGCATTTTCTAAATCGTTAGTAATTAAAGCTTTAGCAATGCCTTTATTAACATTATCAACACTTGCAATAGTTGCATCTTTTGAAGCCAATTTAGCATTTGCTTCTTGAAGAACTCTTTGTAGATTTGGTGATTTAGTTTCAACAGCATTTGCTTTTGCAATACTTTGTTTTAGATTATCTTTTGATTTTTGAACCATGTCTGAAATGTGGTTTGCTTTTGCAAGAATATCACTAACAATTTGGTTATAGTCTGAAGAAGGTGCTTGATTATTTAGAATATTTTCAGTTTGACTAGCAACGAATTTTTTGTATTCTGCTAACAATGCTGCATTTTCTTTTGAATCACCACTTAAGTAGTCTAATAGTGGATTTAGTTTTTCAATTGCTTTAGCAATGTAAGTATTTTCCATTGCAACAGCAAGGTTATTGCTTTCTTGGTTTCATTCTTGTTCTGAATGTTTTTGTTGTTCAAATGTTGGTTTTTTATTTAATAAATTAGTTAAGACTGTTGTTTTATCTTTTAATTCATTTGCTTGTGATCATGTTTTTAGATATGAATCTTTAGCAACAGCTTCTAATAAATCCTTAGATTTTTGTAAGTAGAATTCAGAATCTTTAGTTGAATCTTTTGTTGTTGCGTTTGCATCATCAATTGCTTTTAGAAGTTCTTGACTTGGAGTTGCAACATTTTGAGCTTCTTTTAAAGCTTGGTATAAAGGTAACATATTAATTTGTTGTTGTAAACTTTGAGCTTCTGAATTGTAGCTATTTGTCGAAGATTCTTGAGCTAAAGTTTGTTGTGCTGATGCAATAGCATCATCTAATTGTTGGCTTCTGTTATTGTATTCTAAAGCTTTTGCAATTAAATCAGCTAATTTTTGTTCTGCAATTGCATTTTTTAGTGCTTTATTTCTTTGATTTAAATCATAAGCATTTGCATTTTCGTCATTAACTTTGGCTTGAGCTTGCGCTTTTTGATCTTGAAGTTTGTTTGAAGGATTTTCGATTGCATCCGCTTGTTTTAATGTTTCTTGAAGTTTAGCTTTAGCTTCTGCAGCATTCATTGAAGATTCTTGCACTAAGTCATTTAAATCTTCAGCAGTAATATCATAGTTTTCTTGATTTAAATCATTATTATCGAAAATGTGTTGTGAATCTGCAATCGCTTGTTCTAGTGCATTAACATAAGCATTTTGAGGTTCACTTGCTTTTAATGTTTGTAGTCTTGCACTAGCATTTGCAATAGCTTTTCCTAGTGTTTCTTTTTCCATTAATTTTGAAAGTGCTTTATTTTCATCATCCAATTGTTGTTTTGTTGAAGAATTTTCATCCTTAACAGTTTGAGCATGGTTAATAGCATCTGTTAATTTTTGAGTTGGGTTTTGAACTGCTTTAGCTGCTTGTAATGTGTCATCTAATTTTAATAAAGCAACTAATTTTAATAAGTTTTGTGCTTGAGCATCATAATTTGCTTTAGGTGTTGCTAAAACATTTTGTGATGTTTCGATTTCTTGGCTTAATTGTTCACTTGCTTTAACTTCATTGTATTTTAAAGCACTGTTAATAGCATTTACTAAATTATTTTCGTTTAAGGCTTTTTCTAAGCTAATAATTGCGTTTTCTTTAGCTTTTTTATCTTGTGTTTGTGCTTGGTTAGCGTTTTCTAAACTTGATTTTAAGGCTTCTGATTTTGTCGCTTGTTTATTAGCCTGTAAAATTAAATTATTTAGTTTATTGTTAATATAATCGTTTTCTAATGCTTGGTATGCTTGATCTAATTGAACTTTGCTTGCATCAAGGTTTTGGAACATTGCGGTTGCATTTTGTAAACTTTGTTTCAAGGTTTCATCTTGAACACTTAATTTATTTGCTTTTGCAATTAAATTACTTAATTTTAATCTCGAATCTAAAACATCTTTTTGATTTTGTTCATAAACTTTTTCTAATTCACTAGCTTCGACATCGTAAGCTTTTTGATCTAGTGATTGTTTCAAGTCTTCTTTTGCTTTTGAAATTACATTTGCTAATGCTTCTGAAGGTGTTTTTACTTGTGAAGCTTTTGCTACGGCAATATTTAATAAGTTTTTAGCTACTTGTTCTTTAAGAATTGCTTTTTGGTCATCAAGTGGTTTTTGAGCAAATTCTTTTTCAAGTAGTTTTTGGGTATTTTCAAGTTCTTCTGTTAATTGTTCTGATTTTGGATTAATTTCTTGAGCTTTTGTGAATGATTTTTCTAATTCATCTTTAGCAATAGCTCCTAAAAGAACCAAGTTTTGAGCATTATATTGTTTTAAATTATTAGCAACATCTGCTTTTAGTAAATCTTTTGAATCTTTTAAAGTATTTGTTAAGTATTCATTTGGATTTGAAATTGTGTTTGCTAAAACTACAGTATTTTCTAAATCATTTTTAGCTTCAGCAACTTGAAGTTCAATTACTTTTTGAGTGTATACTGATGCATTTTCAACACTTTGATCTTCTAATAATAATTTAGCTTCATCGATTGCACGTATTAATGAAGAAGATTTGTTGCTTACTTCTAATACTGATTTTAAAGCTGCTTCTAATGGCAATTTAGCCATTTCATTTTCTAATAATTTTGTCGCTTCTTCGTATTGAACTGTTTGTGAAGATTCTGAAGCAAGATTTTGTTTTGCGTGTTGTAATGCAGTTCTTAAAGCTTCACTTGTATTTTGAATTTCTGAAGCATTTTTAATTGATTTTGTTAGTTGATCTTTAGCATCCGCTTTTGCTAATTGATTGTAAGCTTCTTGATAATCATTAACATCATCAGAATTTGAATTTAAGACATTAATTGCATTATCAATTTGATCTCTTACATCATCAATTGGATTTTGAACTAGTTTTGAAATTTCAATTAATTTATCTAATAATTTTTTAGCTTGATTATTAGCTTGTGAATTTTGATTAATTGCGTTGATTAAGGCTCTAGCTTGTGAATCGTAAGCTTGTCTTGTAGTATCAATTGTTAATAGTTTTTGACTCGAAGCAATTTCATTAACAAGACGTTGATTTGGTTTTGTAATTTTTAGTGCACGATTTAAAGCGTTTTGTAAATTGTTTTGTTTAATTAATGTATTTATTTTATTTACTTCTTGATTTATTTCAGAAACTGATTTATCTTCTGAATCAAGTAAATCTTGAGCTTTTTTAATTTCACCACTTAATTGTGTTGATGGTTTTGTAACGTTTGAAGCTTGTTTTAATACATTTACTAATGGACTTAAACTCGTTAAAATGTTTAATTTTCTTGCTTCATTGTCATAATCTTGTTTTGGTGAATAATTTCTTGCATAAATAATTTCAGCGGTTTTAATTTCGTTTTGAAGTTCTTGATTTGGAGCAATAACAGCTTTTGCTTTTTGTAAAGCTTTTGAAAGTTTTTCTTTGCTAATTAAAGTTTTTAAATTTTCAGAATTTAATTCTAAAACAGGCATTGATGCTTCTGGATTTAAAACAACTTTTTTAGCTTGTTTAATAGCATTAACTAAAGCGTCAGATGGTTTTGAAATTTGTCTTGCTTTTCTAATTAATTTGATTAATTCATCATTTGCAACTGCTTTTAATAATTCTTCAGCTTCATCGTTATATTTTGCTGTTGAATTTTGTGCATTGTAAACATTTTGTGCATTAGCAATTTCTGTTAATAATAAAGGATTTGGATTTGAAACTTTATTTGCTTTTTCTAAAGCGCTTGCTAATTTATTTTTATTAATAGCGTCAAAAAGTTTGTTAATTGAATCATTTAATTGTTCAGCACTTGAATTTTCATTAAATGTATTACTTTCATCTAAAAGATTTTGTAATACTGAAGATTTTTGTTCAATTGTTTTACCTTGATCAACAAGTTTTTGGAATTTGTCAAAAAGAATGCTTCTGTTTAATGAGTCTTTTTCATCAGTTAATTCTTTTGAGCTTGAGTTACTGTTTTGGTCAACAGTAATTGCGTTAGCTAATTTTTCCTTTAATAGTTCTGAAGGTTTAACAACTTGTTGAGCTTCATTAATTTTTGCTTTTAGTTCTTCTCTTGCTTTTTCAATAGCATCAGCATTAGCTTGAATTGCTACAAGTAATTTTTCAGCTTGTTTGTTGTATTCATCAACTGTTAATTTTTCTGACATTTTTTGTTTTGATTCACTTAAAACATCATTTAATTCTTCAGAAGGATTAACAACTTCATTAGCTTTTTCAATGGCTTTTGCTAATTTTTCTGAGTCAAGAGCTTTTTGTAAGGTATCAATTTGATTTTGAATTGATTCTGGTGTTGCTTGTAATTTATTTTTAATAAGTTCTTTTGCGTTTTTAACTTCATCTTGTAGGTTTTTAGAAGGTAAAAGTACTGAGTTTTGAACTTTGTCTAATAATTGTTGTAATTTTTCAACTTTTAGACTTGCTAATAAGCTTTCAGCTTGATTATTGTAAGTTTCTGAATTTAGTCCATCATTTGCATAAGTATTTTTTGCAAGTGAAAGTTGTCTTTGAAGTTCTGGTGAACGTTGTGAAATAGCTTCAACTTCTTTGATTGCTTTGTTTAATTTTTCTTTATTTAGTGCTAAGTTTAATGCGTCAGCAACATCTTTATATTGTTTTACACTTAAAGAATCATCATTTAGTGTTAATGTTGCACCTTTAATTTGTCTTAGTAGTTCTTCTGAAGGGTTTTCAACTGATTTAGCAGCATTTAATGCAAGTTGTAAAGGTATTTTATTAATTGCAAGTTGTAATTTACTAATTTGTGTTTGGTAGTCTTCTGAAGAAGATTTTTCATTACTTTCAACATTTTGAGCTTCAGTAATTGCACTGCTTAATAATTCTTGTTCTTTTACAAGTTTAGCTTTTTCAATTGCTTTTATTAATTCTTCTCTTGAAAGTGATTTTTGTAATAAGTCATAAGATTCTTCTAAATTTTCAACATTTGAATCTTGATTATCAAGAACTGATTGTGAAGAATTGATTTGATCTTGTAATTGTTGTGAAGCTTTGTTTTGATTTTTTGCTGTAGCAATTAATGCCGATAGTCTTTCTCTTGCTTTTTGTTGAGATTGAGCATTTTGAGCAACTATATTTCTTAATGTATTAGCGGCATTGTCATAAATTTGTTTTGTGTAATCCTTTTGTGCTGTTTTTTCAGCTTCAGCAATAGCTTTCGCTAATCTTGAAGAAGGATTATTGATTTCTTTAGCTTCTTTAATTGCGTTTAATAAGTTATTTTTTTCAACTAAATTATTTAATTTGTTAGTTTCTTGATTTAATTCATCAGCATTTGTTGATGATGATTTTAAGTTTGCAGCATTTGTAATTTCAGCAGCTAATTCTTGTGATTTATCACTTACTTTATTTGCTTTATCAATTACTTCTTGAAGCTTAATTTTAGCAACCATTAAGTTCAATTTATCAGCTTCTTGATCATATGTCGATTGTTCTTGATCATTTAAATTTGATAATTGTTGTGCTTTTTGAATTTCAGCTGTTAATTCATCGGTTTTATTTTTGAATGCTTGTGCATTTTCAATTGCTAAATTTAATTTTTCTTTATTTAGTGCTTGTTGTAAATCATTTACACTAGCTTGAATTTCTTCAACAGTAGATTTTGAATTGTTTAATACATCTTGAGCATTATTTAATGAATATTGTAATTGTGAAGATTTTGGATTTAAATTATTTGCTTTTTCGATTAATGAAGCTAAAACTTCACGATTCATAACTGCATTTAGCTTGTCATTTTGAACTTCTAAATCTTTATTTGTTTTTTCTTTGGAATTCATTGCTTCTTCTGAAGCGGCAATTTCTTTTTGTAATGTTTGGCTTGGCTGTGCAACTTCTTTAGCTTTTGCAATAGTTTTACTTAATTTATCTTTGATTGCTTTTCTTTCTTGGCTTTCTTTTCTAGCTGCTTTTAAAAGAGAATCAAGCACTTCATTAATAGAATCTAAATAAGGAAGAGTATTTTTTGGCATTTTATTGATTTGTTCAACTAATGAATCGCTTGTTTCCTTAGAAAGATCTAAATTACTAATTGTAGCTTTAGCTTCATTGTAATTTCCATTTAATAAATTAAACTTATTAACAATATTGTCAGCTAAAGTAGAAAGTGCAGCTGCTTCTTGTTCAACTTTTTGATCTGTATCTAAACTTTGAATTGTTAAATCTTTAAGTTGTAATTTTGTATTTCCTTCATCTAATTTATTAGCAAAATCTGTATATCGATTTTCTGAAGATTGTTCACGTAAGTTTTGATATTTAGCTTCAGTTTTAACAGGTGTATAATCGTTCACAACATTTTGCAGTTTTTTGTATGAAATATCTAATGTTTTAGCGTTTTCTAAAACAGCATTAGCTTGTTGTTGATTTTGAGTTTTTAATGCAAGGTTTTTAAAATCTGTTTTAGCATTTTCAGGCAATGATAAGGCATCAATTTTATTAAATAAATCATTAATGAATTCATATCCATTTAGATTTTTGTATGCTAAATCAAAGTTTTCAGCTGATTTTTGTTTAATTTTTAGTGTTTCTTTATTAACTTCAAAAGTTCCATCATCTGGTGTTTTATATTCAAAAATTGTACCATCAGTTAAATTCTTAGAGTATTTTACTCCGTTTTCAGCTATTTTAAATTGGTTTTGAAGACCTGAATCTGCAAAACGATATTTTAAATTGTCATATTTTGGATTATTTTGTGGATTTTGAAGACTTTCATTATATTCTTCAACATTATTAATAAAGTTTGGAGTAATTGTTTGAGTGTATTTATTTTCACGATCATTTAATTCTTTTTGAGCGTTAACAAATTCATCAATTAAATCTGTTCAATATTTTCCATTGTTATCAAAGTGTTCTGGTGCTAAATCTTTTTCAATTGCTTTTTTAAATTGTTCTTTTTGATCGTCAGTTAGACTTGAATTAGGTAAAGCTTTTAAAAGTTCTTGTTTAACAATACCAGCATCTTTTAATGAAACTTTTTCTAAAATTTTAAAAGCAAAATTTTCAGCAGAATATTCTTCTGTTGATTCTATTTTATAAAAGTCGTTTAAGGCTTTATTTTCAAAGAAAGGTTTGATTGATACTTTTTGACCGTTTACATCGTAATTATTTAAGTAAAAGTCATATTTAATTTTGTAAGAATTTTTTCTTGGGTTTGAATAAGCTTTCTTAATTTGTTCAAAATCAATTTCTTGAACAGGTTGTTCACTATTTCCAATAAATACTCCGTAGTGGATTTCAGGAAGATTTTTTAGTGGTGAAGCTTCGCTTGCTGAATTTTCGATTGATTCTGTAATTTCAGCTGTGTATTTTTGGTTTGTATTGTATGTTGTTGTTGCGTAATTAACTCTAATAAATTTATTGTTGTTTGCTTGTTGTTCTGTTGATGATGAAGAAAGAATTCCTGCTACAAATGAATTAGTATCTGATTGGTGATTAGCAAGTGCTGTATTTTTTGTTTGGAAAATAATTGTAATAATTGGTGAAATATTGCTTTGCGATTGTAAATCATTTGAACCAGTTGATATTTCTCCATAAAATACTGAACCCACTTTTTCGAAGTTTAGTTTTTGTGGTGCATTGTCAGCGTTTAATCCAAATCCTTTAACATCATTTGAGTCTCAATTTGAAAGAATTTCTTGAATTTTTTCGCTATTTTGGTGTCCAGCTGATGTTGTTACATAATTTCAGTTTTGTGTTTGTGAATTAATTTCATTTTGGCTTGTCAATGGAATAACATTAGTTTCATTACCGTAAAGTGATGAGATTGTTCAGTTATTCAAGAATGTTGCGTTAACTTTTCCTGTTTGCATCATTGGTGAATATGATTGTGAAGGTAATTGACCCACTTCTGGAGAATTAAATACTCCTTCAGTGGTATTAAATTGTAGTGATTGCCCACCGTGTCCATCAACATCAACTTTTTGTCCTTGTGCATTACGATATGAAATGTACATTGACATAGTACCATCAATAATTTGTAAGTTATTTGAAATTGCAAAACCGAATTTAAATTTGTCAACTGGTAGAAATGATGATTGGTTACCATCTTTTAAATATTTAACACCTTCAGCGTTTAAGGTTAATTTTCAAGTTTGAATATTATTTGTAACATCCACTAATTCAGAACTTTGATCAATCGATGCACTAGCATTAACTAAATTATCATTACCTTGATTGTAATTAAATTTAACACCATTTTCTTGGTTTACTCCATCGGTACTAAATGCATAATCACTTGAAGCATTTTTATATTTTATGTCGCTTACTTCATTGTATCCATCTTGGACAATAACAACATTGTATTTAGAATTTTCATCTTGCACATTTGTATCAGCAGATGCAAGGATTAAAGCACCTGGTAATGCTGCTGTTGCAAGTGTTGAAACTCCTAATAAAATTTTTTTCTTATTTTTCATTGTTACCTCTTTTTGAATTTGCTAAAAAATTGCCTTGTTTAAAGCATATAAAAATTATATATAACAATTCTAAAACGCATTGTAAAAACAGAATAATTTATGATTTTTTATTATTTCTATGAAATAATCTTTTAAAAAAATGTTAAGATAGACACAAAAGTAAAGTAAAAATTATAAAAAATAATTTTATTTAACATTTCTACAGCTTGTTTTTTTTAAAAACACAGCTAAAAAACAATTAAATTAGTAGTAAAATATTTTTACTTAATAAAAAATTAAGTGTAAAGAATTATTAAATTATTTGAAAGGAAAAAAATGAGAATTTTAGTAATAGGAGCAAACCACGCTGGTACATCTTTTCTAAGAACTTTAAAAACAGTAAATCCTAATGCTGAAGTTGTAGCTTATGACCGTAATAATAACACATCATTTTTAGGATGTGGTATTGCTGTTTGAGTTGGTGGAGAATTTAATGATCCAGCAGGATTATTTTATTCATCTCCAGACATTTTAAAAAATGAATACGGAGTTGATTTAAAAATCAACCACGAAGTTATCAAAATTAATAAAGAGAAAAAAGAAGTTTTAGTTAAAAATGTTTTAACAGGTGAAGAATTTAGCGATCATTATGACAAATTAGTATTCGCAGGAGGAACTTGACCAATTGAACCTCCATTCCCAGGTAGAGAATACAAAAACATTCTTTTATCAAAACTTTTCCAACATGCTGAAGAAATTGTTGAAAAAGCAAACGATGACAAAATTAAAAATGTTGTTGTTGTTGGTGCAGGTTACATCGGAGTTGAACTTGTTGAAGCATTTAACATAAAAGGGAAACAAGTTACATTAATTGATTTACAAGAACGTGTAACACCAAATTACTTTGACAAAGAATTTACTGATATTATGGAAAATAATATGAAAGAAGCTGGGGTAAAATTACACCTTGGTGAATCAGTAAAAGAATTTAAATCAAAAGATGGAGTTAATGTATCATCAGTTGTTACTGATAAAGGTGAATACGACGCTGATTTAGTTATTCTATGTATTGGATTTAAACCACGTACAAATGCTTTAGAAGGCGTTGAAAAACTACCTAATGGAGCAATTAAGGTAGATGAATTCCAAAGATCAATTTCAGATAAAGACATTTACGCTATTGGTGATTCATGCGCAATGCAAAACGTTGTTACACATGACTATGCACACACTGCTTTAGCAACAAATGCTGTTAAATCGGGATTAGTAGCAGCTTTACATTTAGCAGGGATGGATGTTCCTTTCCCAGGTGTAGCAGGAACAAATGCAATAAATGTTTTTGATTGTCACTACTCATCAACTGGTTTAACAAAACAAATGGCAATAAGATTAGGATTTAAAGAAGACGAAGTAGCTGAACAATCATGAACAGACAATGATCGTCCAGAATTCATGTCAACTTATGAAAAAGTTTCATGTAGAATTGTTTATAATCCAAAAACTCTAAAATTATTAGGAGTTCAAATTGGATCATGGGGAAAGGCAATTCACACTGAAGTAATTTATATGTTTGCTATGGCGTTACAAAAAGGTTTAACATTACCTGAAATTGCTTTAACAGACGTTTATTTCTTACCACACTTCAATAAACCATTTAATTTCTTCTTAATGCCAATGCTTCATGCTCTTGGTTTAAAATACAAAAAATAATATTTAACTGAAAAAAGCAACTGAAAAGTTGCTTTTTTGTTTGGTTTATCATATATAATTTTTATTAAGAAAGGAAAAAACATGAAAAGAATTTACCTTGCCGGAGGATGTTTTTGAGGTGTTCAAGGTTTTTTTAAAACCATAAAAGGAGTTAAGTTTACAACAGTTGGTTATGCGAATTCGGATATTGAAAATCCTTCTTATCAACTTGTAAAAACAGGTAAAACTAACGCTGTTGAAACAACAGAAATATATTTCGATGAAAGCATTATTAGTCTTGAAGAAATTGTTAAAACTTTATTTAGCGTTATTGATCCGACTGCTTTAAATTATCAAGATGTTGATTACGGAACTCAATACCGTAACGGAGTTTATTGAGAAATTGAAGAAGATCATCAAAAAATTAAGAATGTAATTGAATCATTAAAAAGTAACTATACAAAACCAGTTGTTACTGAAGTTTTAAAATTACAAAACTATTATCTTGCTGAAGAATACCACCAAGACTATACAGATAAAAATCCAAATGTTGCTTGTCATATTAAATTTTAAATAAGCGATATAAAAAGTACCCCATTAAAGGTACTTTTTATATAAATTATTTTTGTGTAATTGCTTTAAGTTTTTTAACTTCATCATCACTTAAAAATTTTCATTTTCCTACTCTTAAATTATCATCGTTAAAGCATGCAAATTGTTTACGATGTAAACTTAAAACCTTGTTTTCAACCGCGATAAATAAATTTTTAACGTGGTGGTATCTTCCTTCACGTAAAGTTACTTTGTATGTTAAATCATCAATTTTTTCAACATTTTGTTTAGATCGTTGACCATCTAAAAAGAATTCATTAGAATTAAGTAGTTGTAATTGTTCACTAGTTAGTTCTTTTTGTAATTTAGCAATGTATACACGTTCAATTTCATTACTTGGATGTAAAAGTTTATTTGTAATTTCACCATCATTTGTGACTAAAAGCAATCCTGTTGTATCATAATCTAGTCTACCAACAGGATAAATATATTCTTTAATTGGTAAGATATCTTTGATTGTTTTTCTTCCTTCTGGGTCGCTTAATGTTGAAATGACACGACGTGGTTTATTTAATAAAATATAAATTTTCTTTTTATTAATTTGTAGTTTTTTATTTTTATAAAATACTGAATCAAATTTTCCAACACGGTCACCTAGTGTTGCAACTTTACCATTAATTTTAAACATTCCTTTTTGAATTTCTTCTTCAGCTTTACGACGTGACATAAGACCTGAAGCCGAGACATATTTTTGTAATTTTTCTGTGTTACTATTAGATTTATTATTTGTGTTATCCATATATTACTCCTTAGTTTATGCTATTGGTATTAGTATTAATATGTGCTTAAATTTTGATTAATAACACAGTTTTTAAATAACAATAGTACTAAAAATTATAATGTATTTTATTAAGAATTATTGTATAATAATTATATCTGCCGTCATAGCTCAGGGGCAGAGCACTTCCATGGTAAGGAAGGGGTCGCTGGTTCAAATCCAGTTGACGGCACCATATCTTAATTGACCAATCACTTTTAAGTGATTTTTTTAGTATCTTTTTTACAATTTAAAAATAAAAAACTCAGCAACGCTGAGTGTGTTAAATTTATCAATAATGGCAGGGGTAGCAAGACTCGAACTCACAACACACAGGGTTGAAGCCTGTTGTTCTACCATTGAACTATACCCCTAAATAAGCTATATAATTATAGCAAAAAGCCAAGCTTTGTCAAGATAAAAGCAATAAACCCATGAGTTATTAATTACTTTTTTAAGGGTAATCTTGTAAATTTAGGATTATTTTTATATTAATAAAGAGAAATTTTAATGTTTTTTTGTATTAATTATAAAAATAATTATTTTATTTGAAAATTTGTATTTGTTATTATAAAAGAAAAATCCACCAATCGGTGGATTTTTTAAATCAGTTGTTTTATAACACAAACTTCGGAAACATCGTTATTCGCCAAAAACGTCTGATAATTCGCTTTTGTAATCGTGGTCGTCTTCAGAAACAAATTCTTTCATATATTCTGAAGGAGAAGAGTTTAGCATAATTTCTTGAGTTTTGCTTGATTCATATTGAAGGTTTGAACCTTTAATTTTTTCATTTACTTCTTCGTGAATTTGTTCAGTGTCTTTTGTTGTGTTAGGTTTAATACCAGCAGCAATAATTGTAACTGTAATTGTATCGTTTGCTTCTTTGTTGTTTTGATCTTGGCTTGAATTATAACCAAAAATCATGTTTACATCATTACCAATAATTTCACGCATTGTTTCAGAAACTTTATTTACATCATTTAAAGTTCCATTTTTACCAATTGTTATGTGGACAATACATTCTGTTGCTCCCAAAATACTTGATTCAAGAATTGGGCTCTTTAAAGCATTTGTAACAGCGACTCTTGATTTGTCACTACCACTTGCTACTCCTATTCCAACAACCAATTCCCCAGGATTTGATTTTATTAAATTATTTAAATCAGCAAAGTCTAGGTTGATGTATGATGGTAAAGCAGTAATATCAATAATTGAACGAATTAATTGTTTTAAAGCAATATTTGAATATTTTCATGAATCATCAACAGGTAAATCACCATAGGCATTTAATAATTTTTCATTTGAAACAATTATGTACCCATCAACATATTTTTTTAGTTCTTCGATACCGCTTAAAGCAGATTGCATTCTTTTATTACCCTCAAAAATAAAAGGCATGGTCACTACTGCAATTGTTAAAGCACCTTCTTCAGAAGCAATTTTTGCAACTTCAGGAGCCGCTCCTGTACCTGTACCACCACCCATTCCGGCGGCGATAATAACTAATTCTGCACCTTTAATTTTATCTCTAATTGCATCACGACTTTCAATGGCAGCTTGGCGCCCAACTTCGGGGTTGGCACCTGCTCCCCTACCTCTTTCATCCCCGATCTGTAAACAGATAGTTTGGTCGGAAATATCTTTTAAAGCTTGTTTGTCGGTATTAATCGCAATGTAATCAACTCCGTCTACTTTAACGATGTTAATTAAACTTTTGATTGAGTTGTTTCCAGCTCCACCAACTCCAATAACTTTGATATTTGCAATTGTTGATAATTCTTTATTATCCATAATACTCCTTTAATTAAGATGTTAGTAACATTTTTGCTTTTGCAAAAATGCTTTTCTTAATTTTAACATTTTCGATTACATTTGTGTAAATAATAAATGTATCTGTGATGTCTTTTTCATCTTGATTAATAGCAAGATAATTCATTAGTGCATTATTGTCTAAGCCAATAGATTTATTTGTTAAGTTTCAATGATTTTTAATAAAGTTAATTGTCACTCCATTTACATCATTTAAGAAATAAATTAGTGTTTGATCATTAACTAAATTGGTTTTACTTAAAATTACATCAATGTTTGTAAATAAATTGTTTTGATAACAAAAATTGATGATTTCGGCGTTGATTGTTGCAAAAAAGTTTGTAATTTTTTTGCTTAAATCTTTTAGTTCTAAATTTCTTCGGAATAGAACTGATGTTTGATTTTGAAAATTTTCATAATTATTAACCAGATAGGTTGCGTATTCAAAACTAATATCAAATTGGTTTGCAATCGAAGATATTAAGTTTTTTAGTCCGAAATCTAAGTTTTTTAAGTTAATAAGATTATCTTTTTCTAGTAAAGCAAGTTCAATATTATTACTTTTAATTGACAATGATATTCTTGGTTTTTGACTATAAAAAGTATTTGTAACGAAAATGTGGTTCATTTCAGCTTGACTTAAATATTTTTCAACCTTTAAATTAAGACTATTACATAGACTGGTTACTAAGCTAAATGCTTCGTTTTTGATAAATGATGCACGAAGTTTTAACAATATGTGTGCAACGGGTTTATCAAGTAGATTTTTTAAGTTTTTAGCTTCAATGATTTGCATGCCATCATCAGCTTGAATATTTAATTCCTTAAGGGTTATTAAGAAATCATTGTTAGCGTTGGCGGCAATTTCGTTGTGAATAGCTTTGATATGTAATTTTGTAAATATTTGGTTATGAAAATTTTTTTGAACTTCAATAACCTTGGTGTAAAAATCACTTGTGTTGTCAAAGCAGCAAATTACTGAGTTAATTTTGCCCTTAACAATAGTTTCAATATCATTAATAGCTTGTTTTGTATCGCTAATAGCATATTTAAATGGAATATTGTTACTTTGAAAAATAAGCTGAAAATCACTACCAATACCTTCTAAAGCACTGACGTTTATTCCTTCTTTTTTTAGTTTTAAAAGTACCAATATTTTTCTTTCCATTTTATCCTAATTTTTCTAAAATCCGTAGTGTTGCTGAGCGAGAACGATAGTTTTGCTCAGCTTCAGCTTCGGTTACAACTACCTTTTTAAATCGATATTTTTCATCAATTTGTACTGGTAGTTTATATGTATCTGAATTTATTTTTAAAGAAGTGAAAAATTTTTTTATAATTCGATCTTCAAGTGAATGAAAACTAATTATTGCCAACCTTCCATTTTGACTAAGTATTTTGGTAGCTTGGGGAAGCATTTGTTTGATTGATTCAAATTCGTTGTTTACTTCGATTCGAATTGCTTGAAAAATTGCTCGATAAGGATTTTTTTGTCTTAATATTGCTGCAGGATATGCATTTTTTATTACTTCACATAATTCTAAAGTTGTGTTTATTAAGCGGTTATTACAAATTGCTTTCGCAACTTTGTTAGCAAGCTTTACATCAGCGTTTTTTTGTAAGATTCTTAATAATTGCGCTTCAGATGTTTTGTTAACAATATCAAATGCGCTAATTTCTTGGCTTTTATCCATTCGCATATCAAGTTTAGCATCTTTCGAATAACTAAATCCTCGTTCTGCATCATCGATTTGTGGACTAGAAATCCCCAAATCAGCTAAAATCCCATCTACTCTGGTAACCCCTCTTTTTTCGAGTTCACTTGCCATTTGGCCAAAATCGCTCTTAATCAGGGTAAAATTTGGTGAAATTTTTTGAAGAATTTCATAGCTTTCGTCAATAGCTTGTTGATCTTTATCAAAACAGTATAAATGACCTTTGGTTAGCTTTTTTAAAATTTCTTTGCTGTGACCAGCACGCCCAAGTGTTAAGTCAACATAAATACCGTCAGGTTTTATGTTTAACGCTTCAATACTTTCTTTCAAAAGTACAGGAATATGTTTTATAGCTTAATTCCACTTTCAAAAAGGCTTTGGGCTAGTTGATCAAAATTTTCTTCTTCATTAATCATTGCTTCGGTTTGTTCATATACTTCTTTTGCGAATATTTCGGAAATATTTCCCAAACCAATGAAGACAACATCTTTTTTGATAGCAGCTTTGTCAATGAAACGTTGTGGCAAAGTGATACGCCCTGACTTATCGACACTAACTTCTTCGGTATTAGCGAATATGTAGCGCGAAAATTGTCTAACGTTTTTATCAAGTAAATTATTTTCACTAATTTTTTTAGTTAGCAAATCAAATTGTTCTTGATTACGGACAGTTATTGAACTATCAAGTCCATAAGTAATGAAAAAAGTGTTTCCTAATTCATTACGAAACTTAGACGGTATAACTAGACGATTTTTTTCATCTATTGTCCGGTCATATTTACCATACATTTCCACTTCCTCCCACTATCACTCAAATTATAATACAAATGTCCTAAAAAAACAAACTTTATTTTTCGCGTTTTTATTCTTTTTTTTAATAATTTTTTTAAAAAATAAGAAAAATAATAAAAAAATTGCTAACTTTTGTTAGCAATTTAATGATTTTTTAAAAATTATTTGTCTTGGTTTGCTTTAACGCTTGCAGCTTTTGCACCTTTGTAATATCCACATTCTGAACATGCACGGTGTGGTAATACTGGGTTTAAGCAATTTTGACAAACATTGATTGTGTTTGGTTTTAAAGCGTGGTGAGCACGACGTAAATGTTTTCTTTGTTTTGAAGTTTTTCTTTTTGGAACTATAGCCATTTTATCTCCTATTAATTGTAAATTAGTTTAATGTTGATGAGGGTTTTAAAAATTAAACTAATGAAATAACTGCCATCTCAGCACCATCACCACGACGAGGTCCTAGTTTAATGATACGAGTGTAACCACCATTACGGTCTGAGTAACGTGGTCCGATAACTTCAAATAAATATTGCACTGCGTCACGTCCATCTTTCATCTTAACATCACGTAAGTATGAAGCAGCAGCACGACGGCTTGCTAATGTATTTTTCTTAGCTAAAGTAATAGTTTTTTCAACTTTACGGCGTAATTGTTTTGCTCTAGCTAAAGTTGTTTCAACTTTTCCATTAACAAGACAATCTGTAACCAATGAACGTTGTCAACCTTTAGTTCATTTAGAGTTACGTCTAAATAATTGAACTGGATTTGCCATTATTCATCTCCTTTTTCATATATTTCTTTTCAAGAACCGATTTTTTTCAAGATGTCTTCAACTGATTTTTTACCAAGATTTTTGATATTACTTAATTCTTCTTCTGTTAGTTTTAGTAAATCTTCTACTGTTTTGTATCCGGCACGGTGTAAAGCATTTAGTGAACGAATTGTTAAATCTAATTTTTCGATTGGTACTAATGTTTTTTCATCAACAACTTTTTCGATTTTTTCTTCTTTGAAAATATTAATTTCTTGAAGTTTATCGATATTTCCAATAATTTGTAGATGACCAATTAAAATTTGACTCGCTTCATATAAAGCTTGTTTTGCTTCTTTTGTTCCGTCTGTTTCAATTCTTAAAAATAGTTTTTCTTGAACTAATAAACTTTCTGAGTTTAATTCTTCAGTTTTGATTTGAACTTTTTTAACGGGACTAAAATCACTATCAACTGCTAAAAATTGTCCGTCTTTAATTTTTGATTCTAAACGAGGTCCATAATTTTGGATAACGGTTTTGTTTTCTTCAAAATCAACAAATCCTCTTCCGCCACGTAAGTACATTTCGAATTCAAAATCAAATCCATTTGATAAGTGTGCAATTTCTTGGTCAGGGTTAACAATTTTTAAACCACTAGGATATGTAATATCTCCAGCATAAATTGCCCCTTGTTTTTTGGTTGAAAAACTTATTTTAACAATACTGTCATCTTTAAAAAGTTCTTCATTGTATGTGAATCTAATGTTTGTAAGATTTTGTAAAATTGTTACAACGTCTTCTTCAACACCTTCAATAACTTGAAACTCGTGTTCTACTTTATTAATTTTTACTGCGAATGGAGCGCATGAAGTAATTGATGATAATAAAGTACGGCGTAATGCTGTTCCTAATGTTATTGCAAAACCTCTTGATAATGGTTCTGCAGTAAATGTAGTAACAAAGTCATTAATTCTTTCACTTGTTAGTTCACAGTAATTAATTTTTGCCATTTTTTCCATAAATTACTTATGCTCTACTTTCTTTTTAATATTTTTTTAGGTGGACGTGTTCCGTTGTGTGGAACTGGTGTTACATCTTTAACTTCTTTGATGATTAATCCTGAAGTTTCGATTGCTTTACGAGCTGTTGCTTTTCCTGAACCAACTCCTTTAACTAAAATTTTTACTTCTTTTAGTCCGAATTCTTTAGCTTTATCTAAAGCTGCTTGTGCTGCTAATCCTGCTGCATAAGGAGTTTTTTTCTTTGTACCTTTGTAACCGATTGCTCCTGATGATGATCATGCAAAAACATCACCTTTATCGTCACTAAATGAAACGATAGTATTTTGGTAAGTTGAATGGATGTGAGCAATACCGCTTGTAACAACTTTTTTTTGTTTTTTAGCCATTATTATTTACCTTTTTTACCTGCTACGGTTTTGCGAGGTCCCTTTCTTGTACGAGCATTTTTTTGTGTACATTGTCCACGAACAGGTAGACCTTTACGGTGTCTTAAACCACGGTATGATTTAATTTCCATTAAACGTTTGATGTTTAAGGAAGTTTCACGACGTAAATCCCCTTCTGTCATGTAATCTTTTGCAATGTCACGAATTTTTGTTAGTTGGTCTTCTGAAAGATCTTTAACTCTGATATTTTCATCAATATCAGCTTTAACTAAGATTTCTTTAGCCAAACTTTTTCCAATACCATAAATGTATGTTAAAGAAATAACTACACGTTTATTGTTTGGAATTTCAACGTTTAAAACTCTAGCCATAATTTATTATCCTTGTCTTTGTTTATGTTTTGGGTTAATACAAATGATACGGTTAGTACCATTACGTTTAATAACTTTGCAATCTTTGCAAATTCGTTTAATTGAAGCACGAACTTTCATTGTAAATCCTTTCGTTATTTATGACGATAAACAATGCGTCCCTTAGTTAGATCGTAAGGACTCATTTCTACATCAACACCATCTCCTGGAATAATTCTAATGTTATACATTGACATTTTTCCAGAAATTGTTGCTTGAATTTCGACTCCGTTTTCAAGCATAACAATGAAATTTTTCGATGAGTGGACTTTTGTGACTTTACCGGTCATTTTGATTGCATCTTTTGCCATTTAAATTTCTTCTCCTGTTAAAATGATTGCTTGATCATTTTCAATAAGAATTGTTTGTTCATAGTGAGATGTCTTTTTGTGGTTTCGACTAACAACTGTTCAGTCATCATCTAATACCTTAATATTTGCTGAACCTTGCATTATCATTGGTTCAATACAAATAACCATCCCATTACGAATTATTGGTCCGGTATTTCTTAAGCCAGTGTTTGGCACATACGGATCTTCGTGAAGTGAAGTTCCTATTCCGTGTCCACAGTATTCTTCGGGTGTATATAGATTATTCTTTTTAATAACTTGCCCGATAGCGTAAGAAACATCTCCAATTCTATTACCGACTTTAACTTGGTTAAATCCGGCATAAAAAGCATCTTTTGCGACTTTAATCAATTTTAAATCTTCAGCAGAAGGATTTTGCCCAACATATTTAGTAAAAGCTGAATCTGAATACATTCCATTGTAAATGGCACCCATATCAACTTTAATTAAATCTCCTTCTTTTACGATTCTGTCGCTTGGAATTCCGTGAATTAGTTCTTCATTAACACTAATACAACAGGTGTGTTTAAAACCATATTGCCCTAAAAAGGCTGGTTTTGCTTCCCTTTTTACTATTTCTTTAAAAGCGATGCTATCGATTTCTTTTAAAGAAACGCCTGGTCTTATAAAGTCATAAACTATTTTTTTTACTTCTGCCAGGATAGCGCATGATTTTTTAATATCAGCGATTTGTTGTTTATTTTTGATTGAAATCATTATTTTGCGTTTCTTAAAGCGTCGATAACTTCGTTATAAACACTTTGAATTTCTTGATTGGCATTAACTACCAATAAGTTACCTTTATTTTTATAAAAATCAATTAAAGGTTTGGTTTGTTGTTCATAAACAGCTAATCTTTTTAAAATCACATCGCTTTGGTCGTCTTTTCTTTGAATCAAGACTTCACCATCATTATCACAATGGATATTATCTTTTGAGGGTAAATGTTGCAAGTGATAAGTTTGCGAACATTTTGGGCAAACTCTTCTTTGACTTAGACGACGAATAATTATTTCATTATCGATTTCTAGTAAAACTACATAATCGATTTTTGTAAAGTCTAAATTTTCTAAAAATTTAACTTGTTCGATGGTACGAGGGTAACCATCCAAAATAAAGTGTTGGTTTTGTTCTTTTAAAAATCTTAATTTTTTTTCAACTAAAGCGTTGGTAATATCATCACTAACATATAGTCCCTTTGAAGTGATATCTGCAACTTGTAATCCTAATGGAGTTTTAGCTGCAATCTCTTCACGAAACATTGCTCCGGTTGAAAATTGGAAAAAATGATTTTTGGTAGCAAGTTCATTAGCTACTGTTCCCTTACCAGCTCCCGGTGCCCCTAAAAAAATAAGATTGTATTTTTCATATTTTTCTATCATAATAAGTCACCTTCTTCACCATTTTGTTGTGAATATAAAATCTTTTTACGTTTTCTTGCAAGTTCTTGAGTTTTATAACGAGCTTGTAATTGTTGAATAGTTTCAATTGTTACCGATACTAAAATCATTAAACTTGTTCCCCCGAAAGCAATTGCTGGTGGCATGTGCAACATTTCTTCAATGTAACGCATTGAACCAATTAAGATTAAATAAATACTTGAAAAATAACTTAAATTTAAAATTCTTGCAATTAAATAATCTTCAGTTTGTTCACCAGGTCTTACCCCCGGAATAAATGTTGAATTTTTTGCAAAATCTTCACTAATCTTGTCGATTTTTGATTGTTGTAATCCAAGCAATAATGTAAACGCAAAGGTGATTACAACAAATAAGAAAAATCCAATTGGTTGAGTCATTTGAAAGTTTGTATAAATTCAGTTATAGTAACTGCTTGTTGCCGGATTGAATAAACCAGCAATCATTGTTGGCAAGCTAAGAAACATCAGTGAAAAAATTACTGACATAATTCCAGCTGGGTTAGCTTTAAGTGGCAAATAAGAAAGTTCTTTTTCATTTTTCGAAAGACCTGCTCCCACTTGTTGAATCGGAATATGTCTTTCCGCTAAATAAAATACTCCAACAACCATAATTACAGCTAAGTAACCAATTAAATAAACACTAAAATTTAGTAGTTCTTTAAACACTATTGATGAATGTTTAATCGAAGGTACTAAAAACTCAAATGCATTTCGAAATGTTGGAATTAAATTTGATGCAATACCAGCAAAAATAATTAAGCTAGTTCCGTTTCCAACTCCTTTGTTAGTAATTTGTTCACCCAAAAATAAAGCAAATAAACTACCAGCTATTAGCATCAATGGTAATAAAAAGAATGCATAAGCGTTGGTATCAAGTTGTTCAATAATTTTAATTCCAAACCCAGTTTGTGGATTTTTTAAAGCTCTTGTTAATACAATTGCTTGAATAATAGCAAAACCCAGCGTTAGGAACCGAGTTATGATGTTAATCTTAATTCTTCCCGCTGGTCCTGCTTGACTTAAACGATAAATGGGTGGAAATAGTTTCGTTTGCAGAATCATCATAATTAAGCTAGCGGTTATAAATGGACTAATACCTAAAGCAACAATACTAAAGTTTCTTAATCCACCTCCACCAACTAAATTAAGAATTCCTAAGAAGTCTCCCCCATTTAATTGATCTTGGTTAACAAGATTAACTCCTGGAATAGTAATAGTTCCAGCAGCAACAAAGATAGTTAAAAGTAAAACAGTGTACAGAATTTTTTTAACTAAATCATGGTTTTTTCAAAATTCTGAGTAATTGTTTTTGAATTTAACTCACTTAGAATCAAAAACAAGTCGTGATTTTGCTTGTTTTTGAGTTTGATTTCTTTGTTTAAATAACCTCATTATTTAACCTCGATTTTTCCCCCTGCTGCAATAATTGCTTCTTGTGCACTTGCACTTAGAGCATCAACATCACTAATAACTAGTGCTTTTGTTAATGTTCCACGACCTAGAATTTTAACAGGTTGGTCGTATTTTTTAATTAATCCTTTTGTAAATAAAGTTTCAAAACTTACAGTTTCATCTTTTTTGAAGTATGAATCTAATTGATCTAGGTTTACTACTTGGAATTCAACATGATTTACATTTTTGAATCCTCTTTTTGGTAGTCTTCTGAATAATGGGTTTTGTCCCCCTTCGAATCCTAGTCTTACAGTGTTACGTTTTGTTTGACCACTTTGTCCACGTCCAGCTTGTTTACCTTTACCAGCTGCATGTCCACGTCCCACACGGTGTTTGTCTTTACGACTTCCAGGAGTATATGATAAGTTTGCTAATGTTTGTTTCATTATTTCTCCTTAATATTATTGTAAATCTTCTACTTTAATATCTCTTAGATCAGCAATTTGTTGTGCTGTTCTTAATTGTTTTAAAGCTTTAACTACTGCGTGAGCAACGTTTTGTTTTGTTCTTGAACCTAGTGATTTTGTTGACACATCGGTGTATCCTGCTAATTCCATAACACTACGTACTGTATTTGAAGCTTTGAATCCAACTCCTTTAGGAGCAGGACGAAGTTGAACTTTTGAAGCTAAGAATTTTGTTTCTACTTCATGTGGAACGGTTCCGTTAACGATAGGAACTTCAAAGATGTTTTTGTGAGCATCTTTAACTGCTTTTTTAATTGCATCTTGAACTTCGTTAGCTTTCCCGTGTCCAAATCCAACTTTACCTTTACGATTTCCAACTACGACATGGGCTGAGAAGCTAAATCTTCTTCCCCCTTTAACAACGACAGTAACTCTGGCGATGTCAATAACTTTTTCTTCGAATTCTTGAGCTTGGAATTCACGACGAGATGAACGATTTGGACGACGTTTTTCGTCTTTTTGATTGTTTCTTGGTGCTCTTTGACGTTTTTCTTCTGGATTGCTTGATTTGTTTACAACTTTTGTTGCTGATTCTTGTACTTGAAGTTCTTCTTTATTTTGTAAATTTTCGTTATTAGACATTAGAATTTAATCCCTTCTTCTCTTAATGAATCAGCGAAAGCTGCTACTTTACCATGATATAAATATCCAGAACGATCGTAAACAACTTTAGAAACGTTTTTTTCTTTTAATTTTGCAGCAAAGATTTTTGCTACTTCTTTAACTGCTTCAACGTTGTTAGCGTGTTGTGCTAAATCTTTTGTTGAGGCTGCTGCGATTGTTGTGTGAGTTTCATCATTAATTAATTGTGCATAAAAATTGTGAAGTGATTTGTAAATTGATACACGAGGAACGCTTGCGCTTCCACTTAAATGTTGTCTAATTTTTAAGTGTTTAACTTGACGTTTTTGATTTCTTGATTTTTGCATCTTTAAATCCTTTCTAACTTCTATTTAGAAGCTGTTTTTCCTTCTTTACGACGGATAACTTCATCTTTATACATAATTCCTTTTCCTGAGTATACACTTGGACGACGAATGTCTCTTACAACAGCAGCGAATTGTCCAACAGCTTGTTTATCAATTCCTTTGATAACAATATTTGTTGGTTTTGGTAATGATACTTCTAAATTTGAAGGAATATCAACATAAACTGGGTGTGAATAACCGGCAATAACTTCTAATTGATTTCCTTTTTGAGTTGCTTTATACCCAACCCCTTTAATTTCGATTTCTTTAACGAAACCTTCACTTACTCCTTTAATCATTGAAGCGATTAATGAGTTAGTTGTTCCGTGTAATTGTTTTGTGCTTTTTTCTTCGTTTAAACGATCTGTAGTAATTTGGTTATTTTCGTTTTTAATAACAATTAAATTTGAGAATGCGTAACTTAGTGTTCCTTTAGGACCTTTAACTTCAACATTTGAACCATCAATTTTTACTTCAACTCCAGCAGGAATATTTAAAACTCTTTTTCCAACACGAGACATTTTAAATCCTATCAAATGAAGGCGATAACTTCACCACCAACATTTGCCTTTCTTGCTTCTTTATCTGTCATTAACCCTTGTGAGGTTGAAATGATAGCTGTTCCGTATCCGCTTAAAACTTTTGGTAAGTTTTTTGATGATGCATAAACTTTTAGTCCTGGTTTTGAAACTTTTTTAAGTCCGTTAATAACACTTTGTGAACCAGTAAATCCTTTGTATTTTAAAGTAACATTGATTGCTTTGTGATTATCTAATGTTGCTTCTTTAAAATCACTAATGTATCCTTCTCTTTTGAAAATTTCTAAAATTTTCACTTTTTTGTTTGAGTAAGGAATTAACACTTCACGGTGTTTACGTGCATTAGCGTTTTTAATTCTTACAAACATATCTGCAATTGGATCAATAATAATTGCCATAATTATCAGCTCGCTTTCTTAATTCCTGGTAATTTACCTTCGTGTGCTAAATTACGGAAACAAATTCTACAAATTTTGTATTTTCTTAAAACTGCATGAGGACGTCCACATAATTCACAACGTGTATAGAAACGTGTTGAGAATTTAGGGGTCTTTTTAGCTTTAACTTTTAATGATTTTTTTGCCATTTAACTACCTCTTATTCAGCCTTACCGAAAGGCATTCCTAAACTTTTTAATAAAGCACGTGCTTCTTCGTCAGTTTTAGCTGAAGTAATAATAATAACGTCTAGCCCTTTTAATTGACGAATTTTATCGAAACTAATTTCTGGGAAAATAAATTCTTCTTTAATACCGATTGCGTAATTTCCACGTCCATCGAAACTTTTTGGATTAACTCCACGGAAATCACGTACACGTGGTAAAGCAACTTCAATTAATTTTGTTAAAAATGATCACATTTTTTCACGTCTTAAAGTTACTTTTCCACCCATTGGCATACCTTCACGAAGTTTTCATGAAGCCAATGATTTTTTAGCGGTTGTTTGATATGGTTTTTGACCAGCAATTAAAGCTAGTTCATTCATAACGTCTTCGATAGCTTTTGAATCTGAAACTTTGTTACCTGCTGTCATGTTTAAAACGATTTTTTCAATTCTTGGAATTTCCATTGCTGATTTGTAGTTAAATTGTTTTTTAAGTTCAGCTTTTGTTACGTTATTGTATTGTTCTTGTAATTTATTCATTGCTTCTCCTTAAATTAAAGTGTTTTTTGAGTTTTAACTACAACTCTTTGTTTTGAACCGTTTTTATCAGCTTGGAATCTTACTCTTGAATAAGTTGCAGGTGTTGTTGCTGTTCCTTTTTTAACTAAAATAGCAACGTTTGAAATATGGATTGGGAATTCTTTGATTTCAATTCCACCATCTTGGTTGGTTTGACTAGGTTTATTATGTTTGGTTTTTTTGTTAACGTCTTTTAGTAAAACAGTTTGTTTAACAGGGTCGATACTTAATACTGAAGAAACTTTACCTTTTTGTTTTCCAGCAATAACAACAACTGTATCATTTTTTCTAATTTTTTGACTTGCCATTATAATACCTCTGGTGCTAAAGAAACGATTTTAGCATACCCTTTTTCACGTAATTCACGAGCTACTGGACCAAACACACGAGTTCCACGTGGGTTTTTGTCTTCTTTAATAATAACAACAGCATTATCATCGAAACGAATGTATGAACCGTTTTCACGTTCTAATCCGTATCTTGATCTAACAACGACAGCTTTAACAATTTGTCCTTCTTTAACAATTCCACCAGGGATTGCTTTTTTAACTGAACACACAACAACGTCTCCGATGTTTGCAAATTTCTTAACACTTCCACCTAAGTTACGAATAATTCCGACTTCTTTTGCACCTGAGTTATCAGCTACAACTGCTCTTGATAATTCTTGTAACATACTAGTTTTCTCCTACTAAAGCTTTTTCTTTAATAGATACTAAACGGAAATGTTTAGTTTTTGATAATGGACGTGTTTCTTGAATGATAACAATATCATTTAAATTTGCTTGGTTTAATTCATCGTGAACTGCAAAACGTTTTGATTTTTTGTAACGTTTTTGATAAATTGGGTGTTTTACGTATGTTTCAACTAAAACAATAACAGTTTTATCGTTTTTGTTAGAAACAACTTTACCAGTTAAAACTTTACGGTTGTTTGTTCTTTCCATTATTTAACTTCCTTTGATTTTTTTTCGTTTAATGCTGTTAATGCTCTTGCGATATCTTTTTTAACTTCTTGAATTTTGTGACTTTGATCTAATTGACCTGTTCTTGATTTGAAACGTAAAGTGAATAAATTAGCTTTGTAATCAGCAACTAATTTTTCTAATTCTTCAATACTTTTTGCTGAAAATTCAGTGTATTTCATTAATTTTCTCCTTCTTGACGTTCAACGATTTTTACTTTAACAGGTAACTTGTGTCCACCTAGACGTAGTGCCTCAAGAGCAATTTCTCTTTTAACACCTTTAACTTCAAACATCATTGTATCTTCTTTAACAACTGCTAGTCATTGATCAGGTGAACCTTTTCCTGATCCCATACGAACCCCAATAGGTTTAGATGTTTTTGACATATGTGGGAAAATTCTAATTCAAACTTGTCCTTCACGACCCATCTTACGAGTAATAGCAATACGGGCAGCTTCGATTTGTCTTGCACTAATTCAAGCACTTGTTTTAGCTTGTAGTCCAAATTCTCCGAAAGCTACTGTGTTTCCACGGTGTGCTTTGATTTTGTCGTGACGAATTCTAAACATTTTACGGTGTTTAGTTCTTTTTGGTTGTAACATTGTTTGCTCCTTTGTCTAAAATTTCTCCCAATGATACTCAAACTTTAATTCCTAATGCTCCATATGTTGTTCTTGCTGTTGCTGTTGCGTAATCAACATCTTGACGAAGAGTATGTAATTTCATTTCTCCTTCGTTGTATCCTTCTTTACGCGCCATATCAACACCATTTAAACGTCCTGAAACAGCAGTTTTGATTCCTTTTGCTCCAGCTTTCATTGCTGCTCTAATAGCTTGTTTTTGAGCTAGTCTGAAGCTACCACGATTTTCTAATTTAACTGCAATTTGTTCCGCTAATAATCTTGCATTTAAATCTGGTTTTTTAAGTTCTAAAACTTCAATATTTACATTTAAGTTTTTATTACGTAATGCTTTCTTTAAATCAGTTGTTAATTGTTTAATGTTGTCACCATTTGTACCTAATACAACTCCTGGTTTTGCAGTGTGAAGTAATACTGAAACATGTCCTTTTTGATCACGTTTAATTTGAACGTGTCCAATTTGATATTGACGAACTAATTTATCGAAAAATTTATAAATTTGTTGATCTTGAAGTAAGTTTAAAGCATATTTATCTTTATCAGCAAATCAGTTAGAATTATGTTCTTTTGAAATCCCGTATCTAAAACCATTTGGATTAACTTTTTGTCCCATAATTTTCTCCCTTACATTTCTGAAACTTCAATTAAGAAGTGACTTGTTCTTTTTAGAATTGGATATGCTCTACCTTGTGAATGAGGTTGGTAACGTTTTAATGTTGGACCTTCATTTACAACAATTTTTGAAACATATAATTTGTTTCCATCAAGACCGTGATTATTTGTTGCATTTGCAATTGCACTTTTTAGTAATTTTAAGATAATGTATGTCGCTTTTTTATTAGTTGTTTTAAGAATTGAAATTGCTTCTTGAGTTGATTTATAACGAATTAAGTCAGCTACTAAACGAGCTTTACGTGCTGAGATTCTTTGTGTTTTAACACTTGCTTGAGCTGTTTTATGCATTATTTTTTCTTCCCTTTATCTGCACCGTGTCCAGTGTATGTTCTGGTTGGTGAAAATTCTCCTAATTTGTGCCCTACCATGTCAGCTGTAACAAAAACATCGTTAAAAACTTTTCCGTTGTGAACTTGGAATGTTAGTCCAACAAATTCTGGGAATATTGTTGAACGACGACTTCAAGTTTTAATTGGACGTTTTGGAGCATTGTTTTCTAAAATAGCAACAACTTTTTTCATTAAATGATCATCAACAAATGGACCTTTTTTAAGTGATCTTGCCATTATTTACTTACCTTTCTTCTTCTTATAATCAACTTGTTTGAAGATTTCTTAGTTGAACGAGTTTTAACCCCAAGAGCTTTTTTACCTCATGGTGTAAGTGGAGCTTTACGTCCAATAGGTTGACGTCCTTCCCCTCCCCCATGTGGGTGATCATTAGGGTTCATAGCTGATCCACGCACTGTTGGTCTAATTCCTAAGTGACGGTTTCTTCCAGCTTTCCCGATATTAACTAATAAATGTTCTTCATTTCCTACAACACCAATTGTTGCACGACATTCTGCAAGAACTTTTCTAACTTCTCCAGATTTTAGTCTTAAAATTACGTATTTTCCGTCTTCGTCTTTACCTAAGATTTGTGCACTTGTTCCAGCACTTCTTGCAATTATTCCACCTTGTTTTGGTTGTAATTCAATGTTGTGAATAAAAGTACCTTCTGGAATGTTTTTTAAAGCTAGAGTGTTTCCAACTTTAATATCAACATTATCACCTGAAACAATTTTGCTTCCTACTGATAATCCTTTTGGATGAAGAATGTAACGTTTTTCTCCATCACGGTAAACAACTAATGATATGTTTGCACTACGGTTTGGATCGTATTCAATTGTTTTAACAACTGCTTCGATACCATCTTTATTACGTTTAAAATCGATAATACGATATTTACGTTTAACTCCTCCACCATGGTGACGAGTAGTAATAACTCCCCGATTATTTCTACCAGCATGTTTTTTTAATGTAACTAGTAGAGATTTTTCTGGTGCATGACCTGTTAGATTTTTTTTGTAATCTAATGTTGTCATGTGTCTACGACCATTGGAGGTTGGCTTATAGTGTTTAATAGCCATTTTTTCTCCTTACTTAAAAATATTTAATTCTTTTAAGTGTTTGTTATATCTTTATATAAATAATTTACTTTATATTGAAGCAAAGTAAATTGTAAACACATTATATTATTCTGTTTTGTTTGCTTTAGATGCTAATTTTTTAGCAACTTTTTCTTCAACTGATTTTGAATCTTTTTCACTTAAATTTGCTTCTGATTCAGTATTTGAAGTTTCTTCTTTTTTGCTTTCTTGTTCTTCTGGGAAGAAGTTAATTGAATAACCATCTTTTAGAAGTACTAAAGCTTTTTTATATTTGTTGGTTTTTCCTACGAAACGTCCAACTCTTCTTGTTTTAGCTTCAACTGTTAGAATGTTAACTCTTTCAACTTTAACATCAAAAATAAATTCAACAGCTTTTTTAACTTCAACTTTGTTTGTTCTTTTATCAACGGCAAATGTATAAACATTATTTGACATGTCTAGGTATGATTTTTCGGTTAAAACTGGAAATTTAATTACATCATTAACATTCATTATTTAACCAACCCTTCTAATCTTTGAACATCATCATTACTAATTACTAAAACATCTGTTGCTAATAATTTTTCTACTGATAATGATGTTACTTTAACTGTTTCTACATTTTGTAAGTTTCTTGCTGATAAGAATACATTTAAATCGCTTGAAACGATTAATACTTTTGAATCGCTTAAATTAGCTTCATTTAATTGTCTTGCTAATTCTTTAGTTGATACTTCATTTAATTTAAATTCATGAAGGAAAACTTGTTGAGCTTTAGCTAATTGGCTTAATGCACTTTTAACTGCTAATGCTCTTACTTTTTTATTAACTTTTAGTGAGTAGTTTTTAGCTGTTGTAGGACCAAAAGCTCTTCCCCCACCCACGAAAATTGGTGAACGCATTGAACCTGCTCTAGCACGTCCTGTTCTTTTTTGTCTTCATGGTTTTTTACCAGTTCCTGATACTTCACCACGATTTTTTACTTTGTGTGTTGAGAATCTTTTTGATGCTCTGTCACTTAGTATTGTGTCAAAAATTGCTTGTGTATGAACTTCTTCTAATCCGAATAATCTTTCTGGTAAAGCTTTTGCAGAAAATGTTAAACTTTTTGATTCTGATTTAACAACATCAACATTTGGTTTTGAATCTTTAGTAACTGTTTTTTTAGTTTTTGTTTCAGCCATTAGATTTCCTCTCCTTCTGTTTTTGTTTCATTTGCTTTACTTTCAGCTTCTGAAATTATTTGTTTCATTTCTTCTACTGACATTTTTGAATCTAATTCAACACCGAATTTTTTAGCGTATTCAAATAGTTCGTTTTTAGCCATAGCAACTTTTAAGTCAACTAATTCAATTGCTGGTTTTTTAGCAATATGTTTTGCATTTTCTTTAATAACCACAAAACTTTGGTTTGCTCCAGGAATTGATCCTCTAATTAGAATGTAATTGTTTTCAACATCTGTTGCAACAACTTCTAAGTTTTGAACAGTTGTTTTAACATTTCCTAGATGTCCAGGCATTGTCATACCTTTAACAACTCTATTTCCAGAAATGTCCCCGATTGATCCTGTTTGACGAACAGGTTTTGATCCTCCACCACCACCGTGTGATTTAGGACCGATTTTTTGGTTATGACGTTTAATTGTTCCGGCAAAACCTTTTCCTTTTGAAGTACCTTGAACATCAACGATATCTCCAGCTTCGAAAATATTTGCTTCAACAACTTGTCCTAATTCATAACCTGACATGTTACGAATTTCTTTAACGAAGCGCTTAGGTGTTGTGTTTGCTTGAGCGAATCTGTTGATTTCAGGTTTTTTAATTCTTGATTGTTTTTTATCTCCAACAGCTAATTGAGTAGCCACATAGCCATCTTTATCTGCTGAAAGAACTTTAGTAACAACATTTGGTTTAACTTCAACGACAGTTACAGGTATTGTCATACCATCTGCTGTAAAAAGTTGAGTCATTCCAACTTTTTTTCCTAAGATTCCTTTCATAATTCTCCTTAAAAATTTTTCTTAAAAAATAAAAAAATTAAAGCTGTTTTTATTTAACAGTCTTAATGCTTAATTCTACACCAGCTGGCAATTCTAAATGTTTGAATTTATCAACTAGTTTGTCATTAACGTTTTCAACAATGATTAAACGTTTGTGAGTTCTTGATTCGAATTGTTCACGAGATTTTTTGTTAACGTGAACAGAACGTAAAATTGTAATAATTTCTTTTTTTGTTGGTAGTGGAATTGGCCCACTTACATTAGCTTTTTCTTCTTTTGCTAAGTTAACAACTTTAACAGAAGCTTGGTCAACTAATGTGTGATCAAAAGATTTTATTTTAATTTGTAATTTTTGCATTTGTTCTCCTTGTTCTTTTTTTGAACCGACTCCACATAAAAAACTGAAAACCGAGACGAACAACTAAGCTCGGTGTTTCACAACCTTATGTTTCAATGTCGTAGTTGCTTTTAAATTATAACAAAAAACGTTTTTTTTTCAATTTTTTAATCATTAAAATCTTAGAATAAAAAAACAAATAAAATTGCAGAAATAATGAATAAAGTAATGATAAAAATAATCAAAAATTTATAAAAAATTCTTCCTTTTTTATAGTGAATTATGTCAATGGCAAAGCATATTATAGATACCAACGATATCGAATTAATTCAATATAGTCAAAAAAATGTATTTTGTAAATAAAATATCTTTTTATCAGATTGGAATATTTTTGCAGCTACTAAAATGATTGAAAAGCAAAAACAAATTAAAAAATATTTTAAAAAAATAGTTAAATAACGTAATGCATTTTTTTTAAAATTTGTTTTTATTTCTTTTTTAACAATTTGTTTCATAATAATTATTTTATAGTTTTTGTTCAAAAGCTTAATAAAAAAATATAAAAAAAAGTAGCCTTTTGGCTACAATTAATTCTTTGAAAACTGAATATAAAAGACTGATCAACATATAGAATTAACTATTAAACCATTCAATTTATTAGTACTGGTCAGCTGAATGTATTACTACACTTACACCTCCAGCCTATCAACCTCGTAGTCTACAAGGAATTTCAAGGGAATATTCATCTTTGAGGAGACTTCCCGCTTAGATGCTTTCAGCGGTTATTCTTTCCGTACTTGGCTACCCAGCTATGCTTCTGGCGAAACAACTGGAGCACCATCGGTACGTCCACTCCGGTCCTCTCGTACTAAGAGCAGCTCTCATCAATATTCCAACGCCCACATCAGATAGGAACCGAACTGTCTCACGACGTTCTGAACCCAGCTCGCGTACCGCTTTAATTGGCGAACAGCCAAACCCTTGGAACCGACTCCAGCTCCAGGATGCGATGAGCCGACATCGAGGTGCCAAACCTTCCCGTCGATGTGATCTCTTGGGGAAGATAAGCCTGTTATCCCCGGGGTAGCTTTTATCCGTTGAGCGACGGCCATTCCACGATGTACCGCCGGATCACTAAGTCCTGCTTTCGCACCTGCTCGACTTGTAGGTCTCACAGTCAATCACACTTTTACCTTTATGCTCTACATACAGTTTCTGACTGTATTGAGTGTAACTTTGAACGCCTCCGTTACCCTTTGGGAGGCGACCGCCCCAGTCAAACTACCCACCACGCACTGTCCCCTCACCGGATCACGGTGACAGGTTAGAATTTCAAATTAACAAGGGTGGTATTTCAAGGATGACTCCATGCAAACTAGCGTCTGCACTTCAAAGTCTCCCACCTATCCTACACATGTTAAGCCAAAATTCAATACGAAGTTATAGTAAAGCTCCACGGGGTCTTTTCGTCTTGATGCGGGAACCCAGCGTTTTCACTGGGACCATAATTTCACCGAGTCCAATGTTGAGACAGTCAAGAGATGATTGCGCCTTTCGTGCAGGTCAGTATTTAGCCGACAAGGAATTTCGCTACCTTAGGACCGTTATAGTTACGGCCGCCGTTCACCCGGGCTTCAAATCAACGCTTCGCTAATGCTAACGTATCATCTTAACCTTCGGGCACTGGGCAGGCGTCACCCCATATACATCGTCTTGCGACTTAGCATAGAGCTGTGTTTTTGATAAACAGTTCCCCCTCGCATTTTACTGCGGCCTATATTTCTATAGGCATCCCTTCTTGCGAACTTACGGGATAATTTTGCAGAGTTCCTTAACATTGGTTTTCTCGCTCGCCTTAGAATACTCATCTTGGGGACGTGTGTCCGTTCTCGGTACGGGTCCCTTAAAACTTAAGTTAGAAGCTTTTTTAAGAAGTATGAAATCACATAATTCGCTACTTTGTTGCCATTTCGCTATGCATCACATCTCGAAGTTAAGTCGCTAGGGATTTGCCTCCAGCAACCTTCTTAATGCTTACCCCACAATCCGATAAGTGGTAATGCTATCCTCCTCCGTCACTCCATCACATTTTAAGGAAGTACAGGAATATTAACCTGTTGTCCATCGGCTACGCCTTTCGGCCTCGTCTTAGGTCCCGACTAACCCTGGGTGGACGAACCTTGCCCAGGAAACCTTCCCCAATAGGCGTCAGTGATTCTCACACTGAATCGTTACTCATACCGGCATTCTCACTTCTAAGCGCTCCACTAGTCTTCACAGTCTAGCTTCAATGCCCTTAGAACGCTCTCCTAACGCAAAATATTTGCCCGTAGCTTCGGTATTGTGTTTTAGTCCCGTTAAATTATTGGCACAGGGTCTCTCGACTAGTGAGCTATTACGCACTCTTTAAACGATGGCTGCTTCTAAGCCAACATCCTAGCTGTTTAAGAAACCCCACAACCTTTCTCACTTAACACAATTTTGGGACCTTAGCTGACGATCTGGGTTGTTTCCCTCGCGAGCATCGACGTTATCACCGATGTTCCGACTGCATGGTAATTCACATTGGTATTCGG
>NZ_JAFFTD010000001.1:0-175000 GCF_016924775.1 [Mycoplasma] gypis | reverse complement strand
TCGATTGGAATTTCACCCCTATCCACAAGTCATCCGGGCACTTTTTAGCGTACTACGGTTCGGCCCTCCACTTAGTGTTACCTAAGTTTCAGCCTGCTCATGGATAGATCACCTGGTTTCGGGTATACAACAACATACTTTCGCCCATTTCAGACTCGATTTCTCTACGGCTTCGCTTTATTCCACTTAACCATGCATGTTGTCGTAACTCGCCGGTCCATACTGCAAGATGTACGCCATCACCCATTAACGGGCTCTGACTAATTGTAAGTAATTGGTTTCAGAATCTATTTCACTCCCCTCCCGGGGTTCTTTTCACCTTTCCCTCACGGTACTAGTTCACTATCGGTGTCTGGTTAGTATTTAGCCTTACCGGGTGGTCCCGGCAGATTCAGACAGGGTTTCACGTGCCCCGCCCTACTCAGGATACTGTCAAGAGATAAACAAATTTCGCGTACGGGACTTTCACCCTTTATTGTTAAGCATTCCAACTTATTCTGCTATCTGTTTATTTTGTAACTCCGTGTAGACAGTCCTACAACCCCAACTACAAAGTTGGTTTGGGCTCTTCCCCGTTCGCTCGCCGCTACTCAGGGAATCATTCTTTATTTTCTTTTCCTGTTGGTACTAAGATGTTTCAGTTCTCAACGTGTCTCTTCTATTTAGCTATGTATTCACTAAATGATAACTAGAGATTAATCTAGTTGGGTTTCCCCATTCGGAAATCCCCGTTTCGTAGCTTATTTCCAGCTCCACGAGGCTTATCGCAGGTAATCACGTCCTTCATCGACTTCCAGACCCAAGGCATCCACCAAAAACTCTTACTTATTTAATAGTATGACCTATTGTCCTAATTGTTTAAAAATTAGAAATTAGATATGATGTATTCTATAGGTTGATCAAAACGTTTGAATATTAATATATATACAAATGTCTTTTCTATTCAGTTTTCAAAGAACTAACTAGAGAGATAATACTCTCAAAACTGGATATAAATTTTTCCATAATCAAATAATAGTAAAAAGATTTTAAATCTTAAAGTGTGTACTTTGTACTCCGTAGAAAGGAGGTGATCCATCCCCACGTTCTCGTAGGGATACCTTGTTACGACTTCACCCCAGTCACCAGTCCTACCTTAGACAGTCGTCTCCGAAGTTAACTAACCGGCTTCGGGCATTACCAGCTCCCATGGTGTGACGGGCGGTGTGTACAAGACTCGAGAACGTATTCACCGCAGTATGGCTGACCTGCGATTACTAGCGATTCCGACTTCATGAAGTCGAGTTGCAGACTTCAATCCGAACTGAGATCGGCTTTTTGAGATTTGCTCCACGTCACCGTATTGCTTCTCTTTGTACCGACCATTGTAGCACGTGTGTCGCCCCACTCATAAGAGGCATGATGATTTGACGTCATCCCCACCTTCCTCCTGGTTACCCAGGCAGTATCTCCAAAGTCCTCAGCATTACCTGTTAGTAATTGAAAATAGGGGTTGCGCTCGTTGCTGGACTTAACCAAACATCTCACGACACGAGCTGACGACAACCATGCACCATCTGTCATTCCGTTAACCTCCACTATATCTCTATAGCTTTGCGGAAGATGTCAAGAGTGGGTAAGGTTCTCCGCGTATCTTCAAATTAAACCACATGCTCCACCGCTTGTGCGAGTCCCCGTCAATTCCTTTAAGTTTCACTCTTGCGAGCATACTACTCAGGCGGATCATTTAATGCGTTAGCTGCGTCAGTGAATTCTCCACCGACTAATGATCATCGTTTACAGCGTGGACTACCAGGGTATCTAATCCTGTTTGCTCCCCACGCTTTCGTCCCTCAGTGTCAGTATAGACCCAGTAAGCTGCCTTCGCCTTTGGTGTTCTTCCATATATCTACGCATTTCACCGCTTCACATGGAATTCCGCTTACCTCTATCTCACTCTAGTTTACCAGTATCTAAAGCGGGCTGGGGTTGAGCCCCAGGCTTTAACTTCAGACTTAATAAACAACCTACGAACGCTTTACGCCCAATAATTCCGGATAACGCTTGCGACCTATGTATTACCGCGGCTGCTGGCACATAGTTAGCCATCGCTTTCTGATCAGGTACCGTCAGCTTGATAGCATTTCCTCTATCAAGTGTTCTTCCCTAATAACAGCACTTTACAACCCGAGGGCCGTCATCGTGCACGCTGTGTCGCTCCATCAAGCTTTCGCTCATTGTGGAATATTCCCTACTGCTGCCTCCCGTAGGAGTCTGGGCCGTATCTCAGTCCCAGTGTGGCCGGTCAGTTTCTCAACCCGGCTAAACATCATAGTCTTGGTAAGCCATTACCTTACCAACTAACTAATGTTGCGCACTCTCATCTTCTAGTGAAGCAAACGCTTCTTTCATGTTTTTCTCATGCGAGAAATCACCTATCCGGTATTAGCAATCGTTTCCAACTGTTATCCCAATCTAGAAGGTAGATTAAGCACGTGTTACTCACCCATTCGCCACTAAGTAGCAAGCTACTTCGTTCGACATGCATGTATTAGGCACACAGCCAGCGTTCATCCTGAGCCAGGATCAAACTCTTAAAAATGTTCATAAATAATTGACGATTATGGTATTTATATCCAGTTTTCAAAGAACTATCGACTTGAGTTTTTTTGTGTTTGCTGCTCAAGTTACAAATAATATTATATACTATTTTTTAAAAATAACCAAACATTTTTTTATTTTTTTTATTTAAATTTGTTTAAGGTTATTTCTGTTTTTGAGCCTCCGAAAAGACTTTTATTATTATACATATTTTTATAAAAAAAGAAAGTATTTTTTTTACTTTCTATTTTGAATTTTTTGAATATATATCTTCTTGTTCTTTTGAGATATGTTTTTTATCATATACATATTTTTCTCAGGTTAGAAAAACTAATTTTTTGAATCCATTATCAAAGTTTTCTTCGATTAATTTACGTAATGATTGAATTCCTTCTCATCTTCTACCTGGAGCAACTTTGTCTGCAACATAAATAATTTTATCAAGTGTTTTTGGAAATAGTGAAAGTGTAGTATGTTGACGGATAGCATCAAGTAATGGTTCATTTTTTATCATATATTCATTCTTTAAAAAAAAGTAAGCTGTTTCTTGATGAAGCTCATAGTCAAAAAGTTTTTTTTCATTAACTCCACACTTTCTCAAGTATTGACGATGTTCTTCAACGCTTCATTCCTTAGTAATATCATGAAGTAATCCACAATAGTAAGCTGTTTTAGAATTATAGTTAAGTTTTTTTGCCAATTCATTTGCGTATTTAGCGGTTAGAAAACAATGTTTACTTCTATCAACGCTTAAGTTATTAAGTAAATAGTTTTTTACATATAAAAAATGTTGTCCAATATATTCCTGAACTTCTGGAACTACCACTTTTAGATTACCATTACGGTAATCGGTTGCAGAAACATCTAAAATTTTTTCTTTCAAAAAAATAATATTAAAACTTTTAATATTTTTTTTATTTTTAGTGCTTCCTTTTCTTTCGAAAGCAACAATTTGAGTTTTTCTAGAAATTTCGTCAATACCTCTTCATTTATTAATTTTTTCAATATTGTCAGAACCAATAATAAAGAAAAGTTCATCATCTTTAAATTTATTAGAAAAATAATTAATTGTATCTATTGTATGAGAAGGGCCATTTTGTTTAATTTCAAAATCACTTACATCCATTTTTTTATAATTACTTATAGCAATTTTTACCATCATAAAACGGTGGTAGGCACTTGCACTTGGTTGATTTTTTTTGAATGGATTTTGATTATTGGGTATAAAAATTATTTTATCTAAATTTAACTCTTTAAGTGCAGAGATAGCAATTTGTATATGTCCTTTGTGTATTGGGTCGAATGTCCCCCCAAATAAACCTATTTTCATTTTTTGCTCCTTTTTAGATTTTAATTTTTATTTTTTTGATTTTCGGATAATCATCAACTGTAAATTGATTTTTTTTGACTTTAAATTGTTCAATCTTATATTTTTCTTGAGCTTTTTTTAAATGTCTATTAACAAAATTAAAATTTACATCATTAACGATGGCATTTATTTTCATCACCTTTTCTCTATTACCATTATTATATAATGAAAAATTTTCTATCCTATTACTTTGTATATTAAAATTTGTTACCCTTATTCCCAAACCTCTTATTCGTTCCTTTGATCAATTAACTAAAAATAGGTTTTTAACAACTGAAAAAATATCAGAATAATTTCAAAGAAAATTTTTTAAATTAGTTTGGTAAGATATTCATTTTTTTTCTGCGCTTCTTATTAATAAAACGATTGTTGAAGCTTCATAATTGTGATTTTGCAAACGATAAGATATTTTTTTGCACAAAAACTCTAAATAATTCAAAAGTATTTCTTCATCTGCAATATCTTCTTCCATAAAAGTAAGAGAATTACTAATCCCTTTTATATCGCTATTTTTTTTCTCAATTTTTTCAACATTACGCCCCGAAATCATCAACATTAAGTTACGAAGATTGTTTCCTAATACTTCTTCTTCCTTTAGCAAAGGATATTTGTTTACAAAATCACCAATCGTATTTATTCCTAATTTTTTTAATTTCGGAACTGAAGCCTTACCAACCATAAAAAATTTGTCAATTTGTAAAGGATAAAAATTCTTTGCAATGTCTTCTTTATTTGTTTTTTTTATCCCATGAGGTTTTGCAAGATTTGTTGACATTTTGGCTAAAAACTTGTTGTAACTTATTCCTATTGAACACGGAACCCCAATATTTGTCATTATTGCACTTTGAATCTCTTGCGCAAATTCAAGCGCTTGGTCTTCATTAATTAAATCAGTGACATCAATATAACATTCATCAACAGAATAAATTTCAATATTTGCACAAAAATTAGTGGCGATAAAATTAAAAATTCTTATGCTTGTTAAATGATAAAACTCTAAGTCGGGTTTAACTATAACAATATCAGGAACTTTCTGTTTTAATAAATGAATTGGTTCGCCAACTTTAGCGCCTTTTTGTTTTGCTTCCGAAGATAATGCTGTTACTATTGATCGCTTTAAATTTCGAGAAATACCAACGGGTTTTCCAATTAAATCTTTTCTTCGAATACGCTCACAAGATACAAAAAAAGAATCCATGTCTATATGAAAAAAAATCTTATTTTTCATTATGGATTACTTCTTCGATAGTTCTTATTATTAATGATGCGCATTCTACCCGATTCATATGAGTTTTTACATTTTCAAATACAACTAATTTTTCAAGATTTTTTTTATCGTGATCTTCTTTGTTAATCATTTTTTGAAAATTTAAAATAATTTCTTTTACTTCATCAAGACTTTTACCAACTATGGTTTCAAGCATAATGTCAGTCGAAGCAACAAAAATTGAACAACCTTCACCAATAAAGTTTGCATCAACAACTTTATTATCCTTTATTTCAACACTAAGCTCTAAGTTGTCGGCACAACCACTTCTTGAATATGCAAAAGCTTTTAAGGGAAGATTTTTATCACTTTTGAACTTAGGTTCTAAATAATGTGAATAAATAATTTCTCTTTTTTGATCATTACTATAAGAAGTCAAGAAAATCACCACCTTTTTTTAAAGCATGACAAAGTTTGTCAATATCTTCCTTTGAATTATAAAACGAAAGTGAAGCTCGTACCATTGTTCCATTATATTTTGTCTCAGTTAATAAGTAACCACAAAATGTTCCTGAGCGAACATAAATATCATTGTTTCCTAGATATGATGCAACATCTTGACTAGCAACATTTTTTACATTAAAAAGACAAATTGCATCTCCCGGTTTCGAATACACAATAACATTTTGCACTTTTGCAATTTCATCATGTAAATAATAAGAAAGTTCATTAACTTCTTTTTCGATTGCTTCTAATGAAATTTCTTCGATAAAATCTAGTGATTTATTAAATTGATAAATTCCAGCTAAATTAAGAGTACCCGATTCGTATGCTGAATAATCAAAATCGTAATTTTCATTACGAAAAGATTTAGCTGAACCTCCTCCAAATTTTTTAGGACGTATTTTTTGAAAAACTCTATCACTTATTACTAAACTTCCCAATCCTGTAGGACCATATAATTTATTGGCACTAAAAGCAATAAAATCAGAATTTTTTATTGTTACTTTTTTATGTGTAATAGCTTGAGCAGCATCATTAACTAAAATAATGTCGTTTTTTAAACATTTTTGATAAATTTGTTCCATGTCATAATGTTCATTAACATTATTGGTTACTTGTGACAAAGCAATAACTCTTGTTTTAGAACTTATTTTGTTCATCAAATCTTGTTGTGAATCAAAGTAAGTAATTTTTACATCTTTAATTTTTTCAAAAAAATAAAAATAAGGGAGAATGTTACTTGCGTGATTATAAACCGAAATTAAAATTTCATCTCCATCTTCTATCAAATCACTAATCATCATAGCACATTGATTTAGAGCTTCTGTTGTTCCTGAATAAAAAATCACATTTTTATAATTTGCATCTAATAATGAAGCAATCTTTTTTCTAGTTTGTTCTACAACTTCGCTAATTTGATAACCTAGTTTAGAGTCTTTAGTTCGGGTCGAAATACAATATTTTGTATAAAAATCATTTCCTGCTTGGCAAACAATATCTGGTTTTTGCGACAATGCAGCATTATCTAAATAAACAATATCATTATTTAAAAGCATTGGAAAACGATTTCGATACGACATTTTGTAATTTTCTCCTTAATTTTTATTTTATTCTTTAATAAATAATGAAATATATTCAATATTTTTTGATTTTTGTCCCAAAATTGGACTTTTTGTAATTTTCAGCAGTTTGAAACCGCTTTCGTTTGCATATTCTTCGACTCTTTTAATTAAAAAATCATGATATTGTTCTTCAACATAACCACCTGCAGAAACATATTTTGAAGATGCTTCAAATTGTGGCTTAATCAAAGCAACAAGAAATTTTTGTGGTTTTAAAATATCTTTTGCAACAATGAATACATATTTTAATGAAATAAAACTTACATCAGTTGTAATTATGTCAATGTCTTCATCGAAATAAGTATTATCTAAAGATTTTAAATTTGTCTTTTCGTAATTTTTAACTCTTTTGTCAATTTGTAGTGAATAATCAAGCTGATTTGTTCCAACATCCACTGCATAAATCTTTTGCGCTTTATGTTCCAATAATACCTGTACAAAACCACCTGTACTGGCACCAATATCAACACAAACTTTATCATTAATATCAATTTTAAATTCTTGAATCGCCTTTAATAATTTATAAGCACCACGCGACACATAACGTTTTTGCTCCAATAGCTCAAAATTGCAATTAGGACTAAACTTTAAACTTGGCAAAATAATTTTTTCACTATCAACTAATACTTTTCCTATTCTTATTAAAGACTGAGCTTCTTTAAGATCTAATTCGAATTTATCGCTGATAATTTCATCTAAACGTTGTTTTTTTATTTTGTCCATAATAAAATCTGCCTTACAAAATGATTATAATTTTTATCAACTTTTTCTAAAGAAAGATAAAAATCATTTAAAGCTTCACGTTTTTTTTCATTTGCAGCATCAACTCCGATAATGTCGAAGATATTCGGAACTTGATGTCTTAAATCACTATAATAAGTTGATGTTTTGAAAATATAATATAAATATTTTCCTAATGACTTTCAGTTACAATTTCGGTATTTTTCTTCTACACTATCAATATGATTTAATAAAATATTAACAAACATATTTCTTTGAAAATTAGAATTCATTAATTCTATTTCAACATTAGCTAATTTATTGGCATCAAAGTCTGTACCAAATAAAATTAAAATTTTACTTACCAAAAATTGCATTTGTTTATTTTTGAAAAGATTTTTATATTTAATTAATTTATTTTCTTTTAGTAATATAAGAGTAATTTTATGAATGATCTTTTTGCATTTCAAAAATTCATTTTGCATATTTATTTTAAAAGTTTTGCAATGTTATCTAAAATGGCATTAATAAATTTATAATCTGCTCCGTAAACTTTAGCAATATTTACCATTTCATTAATGACAATTTTATGTTCATTTAATTGTAATTCAAAAACACCATAAATTAAGATTGCTCTTGTTAGTGGACTAATTCTTTTTCATGGTCAATTTGAAGATAAATGGGTTTTAATAATACTTTCGATGCTTGGTAATCTCTTTTCGATTGCTTCCAACATTTTAATTTGAGTATCACTAAGATTTTCATTTTCAAAAATTTCACTAGAATTTAATGGTTTGTCGAATAATTGCGATTGGTAAATTATTGAAATAATTTTCATTCGTCTTTGCATTAAATTTAATATAAATTTAACTTTTTTTTCTAGTAAATAATTTTTCTTTTTTTCTTCAATATTTTCCATAAAACTCCATTAACTTTTTTATTCGTTGATATTAATTAATTTAATAAAACGATTATCCTTGTTTTTTGTTAGTTTAAAAACAATTGCATTTATTTGACATTTGTTGGGACTAACTTGAAATGGTACTCGTGCATTGTAACGCATTTTTTCGTATACTTCTGTGTAATTGGCCCCAATTGCAGCATTTGAAGGACCACACATTCCGACATCAGTACAATAATAAGTTCCATTCGGTAAAATTCGTGCATCATTAGTTTGTACATGTGTATGTGTCCCTAAAACTGCACTGGCTTTTCCATCAACATATAGTGAAAAAACATTTTTTTCACTTGTTGTTTCGCCATGAAAATCAACAATAAAGTAAACCGGATTGTTTTGTTGATATAAATTATCAAATTCATCAAAAAAACAATTAGCCTGTTCTTCTTTTCAAGGCATCAATAATGTATTAAATTGTCTACCCATTAAAGAACAAACACCAATTTTTTGATTTTTTACTTCAAACTCAGCATAACCATGTCCTGGATAATGGTTTTCAATATTTGATGGGCGAATAACATCATTGTTTTCAATTATGTCAATAATTTCACTTTTTGCTCAAACATGATTACCTAATGTAAAGACATCGATTCCGATTGATTTTAATTTTTTATATTCTTCAGGGCGAAACCCTTTTCTTCCCGAAACGTTTTCGGCTTGAGCAATGCAAAAATCAATATTATATTCTTTTTTTAAATCATTAATTTTTTTGGTTACAAATTCGATTCCCGGATCACCAAAAATATCACCAAAAAATAAAACATTTATTTCGTTGTCTATAGTACTCATAATATATTATAAGATTATAAAACAATTCACAATTTTATAAATAATATTATTTGCTTTTTTGAATTTCAATAACTTGATTTTTAATTTCTTCGTAAATATTTTCGTTTTTAATTAAATACTCTCTTAATTTTGTTCTTCCTTGGGCTATATTTTCGCCTTTATATGCATATCATGAGGCTTTTTTATCCAAAATTTTATTTTGTTCTGCCAAATCAATTATTTCTGTTATTTTATCAATTCCGTAACCAAAAACAATCTCTACATTAGCAACTTTATAAGGTGCTGAAAGTTTATTTTTAACAATTTTTACCTTAATTAAATTTCCACTAATTTCATTATTTTCGGTAATATTTTGAACTTTTCTTACTTCAGCCCTAATTGATGAATAGAATTTTAAGGCTTTACCACCTGGCGTCGTTTCCGGATTTCCAAAGATAATTCCAACTTTTTCCCGAATTTGATTAATGAAAATAATTGTTGTTTTGTGTTTTGCAAGCGAGGCTGTAATTTTTCTTAAAGCTTTTGACATTAGCCGAGCTTGAGAACCAATAGTTTGATCCTTCATTTCTCCATTTAATTCAGCTTCAGGAACCAGTGCCGCAACTGAATCAACAACAATTAAATCAACTGATCCTGTTTTTATTAACATATCAGCAATTTCTAATGCTTGTTCACCACTATCTGGTTGCGATAAAATCAAATTCGAAATGTCGACACCAAGCGCCTTTGCATAAGCTGTGTCAATCGAATGTTCGGCATCAATAAATGCTGCAATCCCGTCTTGTTTTTGCACCTCAGCAATCGCATGCAATGAAAGCGTTGTTTTTCCGCTGCTTTCTGGACCGAAAATTTCAATCACTCTTCCTTTCGGTCATCCATTTATTCCTAGAGCATTGTCAATGGCGATAGAACCACTTGAAAATGTCTCATATTCAGTATCAGGTTTATTGCCTAATAGCATAATAGCTTCTTTTCCAAATTTTTTTTCAATTTCTTTTAATGTTGAAGAAAGAATACTATTTAATTTTTTTTCTTCCATTGTTCCTCCTACTATCTTAAGTAAGATTTTTACGCTCGAATTTAAAAAATATTAAAAAAGCGTGGTTAAACACCAAAAACGCTTTCTAATTTTTTAATTGCTCAGTCTTCCACTAAGAAATTGAAGGTTACATTAACTTCACCATTGTTTTTATAATATTTATCAATAACTTTAACTTGATAGATTCCTTTAAGATTCTTAGTTTTTTCTAAAATTTCATCAACATCTTGATTATCTTTTAAAGTAATTGTAATGTCTCTTGATTTTAAAGGATCGTGTTTGTAATTTGCAAATGCTTTTGGTTTTGCAGAATCTTCATCTAAAAATATTTCGGCAAAAATTGCATCGCTATTAATAATTTCAGGATGGATTTTCGCAAGATATCCAATTTTTTTATCGGCTTTAAAAATTCAAGCCGCAACATTTGGATGAAATCGCGAATCAAAAGCACGTTTAAATTCAACCTCACAATCTAAAAGATTAACAATATCTTCTTTTAATTCGTTAAATGATTTTTGATTTGAAGCAAGCGCTAAAACATTTTCTTTATCATGAATCATTCCTACTTCAAAAATTGACATTTTTTCAATTTTTCTTTTCGCATTAAAATCTAAAATTTCTCAAAATGCATAAGCCATTGAAAAACGCAATTCGGTTCTTTCGTTTGAAGCAAATGTCTGTAATTTAATTGCTTTCTTGAATGCGAAAGGATCAAAAATATTATTTTTAGGACTTGTTAAACTAAAAGTACGCACATTTTGATATTTAGCAGCTTTCAATAAAGAATTGTAATCTTTATAAGTAATATTTTCTATTTGTTTAATTTCTGGCTGAATGGCAACAAAGTTATCATATCCATAAAATCTAAAAACCTCTTCAACAAAATCTTGCATAGAATTTAGATCATAACGATAAGAAGGAACAACTACTTTTTGGTTTTGGATTTTAATGCCCAAAATTGCTAATTGTTTTAGCACTTGTTGGTATTTTTCAGTAGCTGTAATTTCAAAACCAGCGTAGTTATCAAGATATTTATTATCAAAATCAAAAGATTTTTCTTCAGTAGCGACTAAATTAATAATTTGACTTGCTTTTAATAATTTTGAAGCTAGATATTTGTGTGCTAAATGAATTGAACCTAGCGAAATTTCCTTCGATGCTCTTGAAGCTGAAGCAGTCTCAAGTTTAACTTGTTTTTTAGCTTCACGTACTGATTTGATATTAAATGAAGCGATTTCAAAGATGATATTTTCAGTGTTTTCAGAGCAACTTGAATTTTCTAACCCCATAACAGCAGCAACTGAGACTGGTTTTTCATTTACAACACAAAGTGCTTTGTCAAGATTAACAACGTTTTTACCTAAAAGCTCTACTTGTCCTGTGTAATTTTGAACTTCAAATGATTTTGAAGCTAATTTATTAACATCATAAGCATGAGTAGGCACACCAGCATAAAGAAGTACCAAGTTAGATAAATCAACTGGTTTTGAAATTGTTTTTACATTGTTTTTCATTAAAAATAATTGGTCACGAATATCTATATTAATATCACTTGTTTTAGCTTCTCTTAAAGTAAAGTAGTGAGTATTTTCTAAACTAGCAATCTTGAAATCACTGCGAAATTCTTCGTTTGGTTTTGCAGTGATTTCGGTAATTTGGCTCAAGAAATAAGCAGCCAATTCACGAGCCATGATTAAATATGAATTTGCATCAGCACGATTGGAAAGAATTGATACATCAATTATGTAATCATCAAGTTCAAAGAAATCAATTGGATTTAAAGTTAAGTCAACTTCTTGATCAAAAACAAAAATACCATCGTTTCACATATTTTGACTAGTTACATAATCTAAATTAAAACCAATTTCTTCAAGACTAACCAACATTCCTTCACTAACAATACCCTTCATTTCTTTAGCACCAAAAGTTATGTTTTTTGAACGTGAACCTGGAACAAAGGCCATTAAATAATGTCCTTCTTTAACGTTAGTTGCATTTGTTTGAATAACACGATTTTGATCAGCAAATTGAATTTCACAAACAGTTAAACGGTCAGCATTAGGATTTTTATAAGTTTTTAAAACTTTTCCAAATTTAATTCCATCTAAATCACTGAATTTTTCGTAGCCTTCAACTTCAAAACCGATTGAATTAATTGCCTTAACAATATCTTCAACAGTGACGCTTTTGTCTAAATTAGCAAGTTTTTTTAATTTTAAATATGAAAATAACATTCTTTTACTCCTATCTAAATTGTTTTAAAAATCTTTCATCATTTGCATAAAATTCACGGATGTCATTAATTGAATATTTAATCATTGCAATTCTTTCAATTCCAATTCCTGCTGCAAAACCATTCATATCATTTGTGTATCCTGCCATTTTTAAAACGTTTTCATGTAACATACCAGCACCTAAAACTTCAATTCAACGGTTTTTATAGAAAATATCAACTTCAACACTTGGTTCAGTAAATGGAAAATATGAAGGTCTTAAACGAATTTCAACTTCTTCTTCAAGAACATATGAAAGTAAGCTTTTTAAAGTTCACATTAAATTTCCAAAACTTGTGTGTCCTACTGAAACAAAATCTAATTGGGTGAATTGATGTGAGTGAGTCATATCTTCTTCGTCATTACGATAAACTTTACCGATTGCATACTGGCTAAATGCTTGATTTTTGTGTTTTTCTAATGCACGCGCACTAATTCCAGTATTATGAGTTCTTAACAATAAATTTTCATCAATAAATAAAGAATCTTGCATATCTCTTGCTGGGTGTGATTTTAAAATATTTAATCTTTCAAAATTGTATTCATCAGTTTCAATTTCACTAGCTTTGATTTCAAAATATCCATTTGAATTAAATCACTCTTGCATTCTTTTAATAATTAAGTTAATTGGGTGAATTCCACCTTGTTTGATAACGGGTTCACTAACGTCAACTCATTCGCTTGCAATTTTGTTTTCAATTTCAATTTTTTCAATTTTTTGTTTTGCTTGTTCAAAAAAGTCTTCAGCTTGTTGTTTTAAATCTTTAATTTTTTGTCCGATAATAGCTTTTTGTTCTTTAGTTGCTGTTTTAATTTCACTCATTAACTTTGCAAGTTCAGACTCAGGTCCATTAAACTTAGCTTTTAATTGTTTTAAATCTTCTAAATTTTTGATTAAATCTAAATTAAATTTCATTCTTTTCTCCTTTAATTTTTTGTCAGTAATTTAAAATTTTCTGTTCGTATGAGTTTTTTCCATACTCAAAAAAATGTGTATTTTTAATTTGGTCTGGTAAATATTGCTGTTGATATCAGTTGTTTTTAAAATTGTGTGGATATACATAATCAACACCCCGACCTAATTTTTGAGCCGATTTATAATGTGCATCTTTTAGATGATTGGGCACTTCAAAATTGTTGCCATCTTGAATTGCTTGCATTACTTGATTGTGTGCATTATAAACGCTGTTAGATTTTGGGCTTAAAGCAATATTTATAATCGCAAAAGCAATTGGCAAATAGCCTTCAGCAAAACCCAATCTTTCAAAATCACTAATTGCATTATGCACAAAAGTTGCAAGATAAGGATTTGCAAGACCAACATCTTCGTAGCTTGCACAAATCATCCGTCGAAACATGGCATCAAAATTTTGTGATTGATATAGTAAAAAGCCTCAGTATAAAGCCGCATCAACGTCACTACCTCTTAATGATTTATGAAAAGCACTTAAATAGTTATAAAATTCATCACCATCTTGATCAATAGAAATATTAAATCCTGGTAAAATATCACGAATATTTTCAGGATCAATTTTTTCGTTTCGATAATTTTTAGATAATAAATCCAAATTATTTAAAGCAATTCTAAAATCAAGATTTGAATACTTAGCAATAAACTCATATACTTTTTTGTTTTCAACAACAAAAAAATTATTTTCTTCGTTAATTTTTTGTAAATATTCACTCATCTCAATCAGTGTAGGCTTAAAAATTTCAATGATGTTGCAACGTGAACGTAATGCGGGATTGACTTTAAAAAAGGGATTTTCGGTGGTTGTTGCATAAATTGTTATTTCTTTTGATTCAAGATGTGGCAATAAAATATCTTGCTTGTCTTTGTTTAAACGGTGAATTTCATCAATGATTAAAATTTTGTTATTTGCGATTTTTTCAATCAAGCTTTGTTTATTATCTACTGCAGCATTAAAATAATCAAATTTTTGGTTTAAGGAATTTGCTAAAATAAAACTTATTGTTGTTTTACCACTGCCTGGCGATCCATAAAAAATAAATGATCTTAAATCTTGATTTTTAATAATGCGCTCAAAAAGATCTTTTTGTTTTGAACTACAAATAAAATCATTTAGTTGTCGTGGTCGTAAATCTATAGCTAAATCCATGTTTTCCTTCAATTTAATATAAATAATTATATTAAAAAAAGCAATAAAAAAATGCCAAATGGCATTTATTATTAAATTACATTCTTGATAAACCAATTGCTACTAAAACGATACATACAATAATTAGTAAAATTAGGAAACTTACTAGTAAGTAGAATGATTTTGGAAGTTTTTCAGAAATCACAACTTGTGCTGCTGGATTTTCTTCAACTGCTACAAGTTCTTCTGTTTGTTCCACTTCTTGAGTTTTTTCTTCATCTTTAGATGATGAAGCACTTGCTTCAATTAAGTTTTTTTCAATTAAATAATCTGTTGCTTTGTGTGATTCAACATTGTTTTCTTCAAGTTCTTTAACACTTTGCAATGCTGCTTGGTATCCCATGCTTCCACGGAATGCTCCATTTTGGTGGAATCAAACTCTTGAATCCCCTTCTAGTGTTTCAGCGATTGAAATGAATTTTTTTAAACTATCTGAGAAATTATCAAATGTGTAGTAATTATCTTGTTTAGCTCTTTTTAATTGTCATGTTAAATTTTCGTTTTCATCACGTTTTTCGATGATGTAAAATCTTGTTTTTACTGCCATGTCTTTCCTTTCATATAAAATATTTGCTTTTTTGAAATATTTTTATAAAAGTTTATCACATTTTTTAAAAAAATAACTGATAAAGCACCCAAAAAGACTGTTTTTTTACTGATTCAGTCTTTTTGGGTGCTTGTTTAATAATTATTATTTAAAATATGAGTTAAATTTCAGTCTATCCTTTACTGAATTTGTTGAAGACTTTTTAATTTTTTCATAAATCTCAGCAATTTCTTTTTCACTGTATTTTTCAAATACTGCTTCTTTAAAATAAGTCATTTTTTCTTCAAATTCATTTTCTTTAAAAACAACAGCTCAGTCTGGAACATTTTTGATATTGATTTGATTGTTAAAATCTTCGTAGATTAAAAATGAATACATGTCAATTTTATCACCAAGAATTTTTTTAAAATGTGCTATATGTTTATCGTTTTGTCTTAAGTGATTTGGTTGTTCATAACGTGAAGGGCCATTTATTTTTCATCATGTTGCTAACTCATAATCACCTTCAATATCACCGTTTCTTGATTTTACTTCAATGACAATTAATCCGCGTGAAGATAAAAGCAACCCATCTACTTCAAACATATTTTTTTCATATTTATAAATTGAAGGACCGAAAAAAAAGAAATTTTGTTTTGCTGATCAATTTTCAATTCTTCTTGCTACTTCATTTTCAAAATCTGAACCTCTTCCTAATGAACGGTTTTTACGTTTTTTATAAATTCAAAAGACAATTAAAGCAATAAAAATAATTAAAAGCATTGTCATCGAAGCAATTAAACCACCTTTAATTGTTTTTCTAATCGCTTCTGAAGTTGCTTCGCTTGTTGCTGAATTTAATTCATATAAAGTTATCATGATTTACTCCTTATTAAAAATCCCATTTTTTAAATAATATAATACTTCTTTATAATTAGGTATTACTTTTGCAATGATTTTATAAAATTTGGCACTATGATTGAACTCAATAAAATGTGCAAGCTCATGAACTATTACATAATCAATAATTTCTTTACTATAACTTAGCAATTGTAAACTATATCAAATTGCTTGTTTTGAACGAATATTTTTGCCAAAATATCCATTTGCCTTTGTTATTTTGGTTTCTTTAATTTCAACATCTAAACCCATTAGGCTTTTTAGTTCTTCTTGACGTTTAATAACATAATTAAGAAGAACTTGTTTTTGATACTTTTCAATATTTTTTGTCATTTTTTGAATATTAATATCATTATTTAATTTTGAATTAAGAATTCTTTCTATATATAAACCATTGTTAACATCAAGTTTTTGAAGTTTTTTTAAATTTTTAGAATTTGTCAGAAATTCTTTTTGGTTAGTAATCTGATTCCACAAAAAAAGACAATCATCAAAAACAAAATAAAAACTTATTATGTTGCCAAAAATATATTTTTTAATTTCATTTGGCGGTGAAAGTAATTGTTTTGATTGAAAATCTTGAATTAAAATTCGTTTTTTGTTTTTGATTATGAATTCATACGCTGAATTTTTAACATCATCCAATTTTATTTTACTTGGCTTAAACAAAATTCAATTACCATCAATTAGCTTCAAACGAACACTTTTTTGTTTATTTTCAAAAACGTAAATATCGATGTTATAATTTTCGATGGTAAGAGTAAACTTTTTTAAGCTTGATAAATTCATATACTTATTTTATATTTTTAATTGGAAAAAACGAATTTTCTAGTATAATTTTTTTTATCAAATAAACGAGGAGATGCAAATGGCAAATATTAAATCAAAAATGAAAGCGATTATCTCAAACGAAAAAGCTAGAGTAAGAAACGCTGCAATTAAATCAAGAGTACGTACAGCTATTAAAAAAACTAAAATCGCTGCTACAAATGGTGATGCACAAGTTGCTGAATTATTAAAAAATGCTCACCACGAAATTGATAAAGCTGTTTCAAAAGGTGTTCTACACAAAAACAATGGATCACGTAAAGCTGCTCGTTTAGATGCTTTCGTTGCTAAAGCTCAAGCTCAAGCACAATAATTTTCAAAAAGACCAAAGTTGGTCTTTTTTTATTACTTTTTAATAAAATAAAAAATCATTAAATTTTTAGTGTTTTAATTTCCGTTATCAGTCTTTTTTAGGGTTTAATGGTAAAATATTAAATATGAAAAATATTACAGTAAATATCGAAATCCAAAAAGGAAGTTCAATTAAATACGAATATAATCGTAAAACAGGAAAAATTGCAGTTGATAGAATTTTAAGAGGTGATTTTAAATATCCTGCAAACTATGGATACATTGCTGAAGCATTAGACTGAGATGGAGATGAATTAGACGTTTTAGTTTACTCACAAGAGCAATTTATGCCAGGAGTTTCATTAGAAGCAAGAGTTGTTGGAGCAATGAAAATGATCGATGCTGGTGAAACAGACACAAAACTAATTGCAGTTCACGCTGACGACTATCGTTTAGACCACATTAAATCACTTGAGGATGTTGATCAAATGTGATTACAAAGCGTAAAAAATTTCTTTAGTACATACAAAAACTTCAAAGGTGAAGGTGTTACTAAAGTTACTGGATTCGAAGACATTCAATGAGCAGAAAAAGAATACAATGAATGTGTTGAATTAATGAATAAATATGGTTCAATGGATAAAGATGAATTCATTGAAAAAATGAAAAAAGAACATCCAGAAAAATACTTATAATTCAGTACATTAGTACTGATTTTTATTATTAAGGAGTAATGATGACAAAAGAAGAATTTAAAAAATTACTGATAAGCTACATGGAAATAAATGCCATGAGTCGTTATGAAGAACCAGTTGTAAATCAGTTAAAAAACAATCTAAAAAATTCAAATTTCAGCTTTAGTCGCGATGGTTTAGGTTCACTAATCATGTTTAAAAAATCATCAAAACCTAATGCACCAAAAATTATGATTTCAGCTCACATGGACGAAGTTGGATATATTGTAAGAATTATTGATAAAAGTGGTCAATTATTATTAGCTCCAATTGGAGGAATTTGACCAAGTGTAGCAATCGGAACTAAAGCAACACTAGTAATAAATAAAGACAATAAAAGTTTTACTGGAGTATTTGGTCACACTTCAATCCATGTCATGACCAATGATCAAGTAAAAAATGCAATGACAAATAACCAAATATTTGCCGATTTCGGATTTATCAGTGAACAAGATGCTCATGATAACGGTGTTGAAGTTGGTGATAGAGTTTATATGTCAGGTGAAACCATTAACTTTGCAAACCCTGATTTGATCGGCGGTAAAGCAATGGATAACCGTGCCGGTGTTACTACTCTAGAATACATTGCTCATGCAGTAAATGACATTGATTTAGACTGTGATTTATACCTTGTGGGTAGTGTTCAAGAAGAAGTTGGAACACGTGGAGCAAAAGCTAGCGTTAGTCTAATTGAACCAAATGTTGCAATCGCACTAGATACAACAACCGCTCACGATACTTATGGAATTATTCCTGGTAATACTAAATTAAGTGCTGGAGCCGCTTTAAGAGTTTATGATCGTGGAACTATGATGGATCCTGGTTTAGTAGAATGATTAGCACAACTTAGCCGTGACAAAAATATCAAAGCTTATAAATTTGTTGCTGCTGGGGGTGGCACAGATGCAGCAGAACTTCAATTTGGAAAAGGTGGAGTTGCAACAATTACAATTTCACTACCACAAAGATATCTTCACTCACCAATTGGTGTTTGTGACATTAACGATTTAATGGCTGCTGGGGATTTAATTACTGAATTTTTAAAAGAACTTTCAGCCCAAAGCTATCAAGAAAAATTAGCTTATAAATAAGATAGGAAAGGTTTTTATGAAGGAAAAAATAAAAATTAACGATGAAGAATATTCAATTCAAAATGTCACTAAATATTTAAATGAACAAATAGAAACAAAAAAGTCTAGACAAAAAAACGACATTACAAAAGCGTTTAGATATGCAAATGATGACGAATGATATACAACCTACGAAGATGTAGAATTTTTTATTCAAAATGCAAAAATACCAAAAGATTGAGTTGTTTGATGTCCTTTTGATTTAGAAACATCTAATTTTGTAAAAGCATTTAAAAAAAATGGATATAAAGTTATCTATTCTCATATATTGTATGGACAAGACTTTTATGAATATGTACCAAATGAAAAATGAGACATAATTGTTTCTAATCCACCTTTTAGAAATAAACATAAACTAATTGAAAGAATTATTCAATTAGGGCAAAACAAAAAATTTGCTTTAATTTTCGGAATTCAAGCACTAAATAGCGAAAAGTTTTGCAATGAACTTCAATCGTTAAAAAGAGTTCAATATGTGCATTTAAAACGAAGAATGTGTTTTACCAAAGATCATATAAATTACGATATACAAAACTTACAAAGACCTTCTTTTGCAAGTATGTGAATCTGTAATGATTTATTAAAAAAAGATATACAAGTTTGAGAAGGTATAAATTATAAAAAAATAAACAAGGAATTTAGTTAAAATGAATATAGTTATATCGCAAAGTTTAATAAATGCTTTGCAAAAGGAAACTAAAAATCGTAATTGAAATTATACTAAAGATGACATTTTAAAAATGATTTTCCTAAGACTCAACGAAGATAAAATATTATTAAATGAAAAATATGAAAATATTTTATGAAAAATTAGCAATGAAAAATTCCAAGGCATATGTTTAGGACAATCTGTTGTTTATTTTACACAAGCAATGGATTTTAAAACAAATACACCAAAATCACGTAACACTTTTTTTGAACAAAATTTTGTATCTCTTTATATAAAATTAAAAGATAAATATAAATATTTTTTTGTTTCGCTAAATCCATTAGATACAGCTTTTGAAAACATAAAGTTTGCTAAGACAATTATTCTTTATATACTAATTTCTTCTAAAGTTTTAGGTTTAAATATTAACAAATCAATTAATGATATTTTGCATAGTAAACTAAATCAAAATTCTTTACAAGAATCAAATAATCAGATTTCTAATTTTCACTTGTTTCAAAATACCAAAATCAAAAATATTTTAAAAAATAAAAATAATAGCCCTTCGTATATAACTGTGAATTCCTATAATAAAACAATATATTTTTATTCTAAAATAGATGGCGCTAACTTTGCAAGGACTTATTTAGATATCTTAATTACAAATTTATTATGAGATACTTTAAATAAAGAAAACTATGAAAAAATAATAATTTTAAATACAGAAAATAAGAAATTAATCAACAAGTTGACTGACTTATTAAAAACTTATGATTTTGAAATTTTATTAAATGGACATTGAAAAAATGCAGACTTTGATAATATTAATTACACTAAAGAAAGAAAAACCTTAAGAAATCAAGCCCTTTTTCTAAAAAATATTATCGAAAAATATGGTGTTAAGAATTGTTTAAGCTGTTTTGCTTGTGATTACCCTAATTATAATAATTTAATAAAATCACACATTCACAGAGTTGCTGATATAGAAAGTGAAATAAATCAAAATATTAATGTTATTTTAAATACTGAAATAATTAATTCTGGCAATAATGGTTTTTTGCTTTGCCCTAATCATGATAGAGAATTTGAAAATGGTTCAATTTTTTTTGATTTAAAAGAAATGAATTTCAAAGTGTCAAAAATGTTTTATGAAAAAAATAAGGATATTGCTACTTATATTCAAAAAACACTAAAAAATAAGAGTTTTTTAAAAAATAAAGAAAAAAACTTTGTTTATTGTGTGCAAAAACACACAATAAGAACAAAAAACAATATATAAACTCACGAGACGCAGAAAAATTTGTAGACATATTCCGAAAGGAGTGTGTTTTTATTTTATGAATCAATAAATATCTTTAGAGTAATATTACGGTTAAAAAATAAAAATAATCATGTATGCATAAACAAGAATGAAAAATTCGATAATTTAATGTGTCTTCTTGTGTTCTTGCTTAAAGTTCTTTTTTTATATTTGTTTGTTTAAAAATTTTGCTAACAAGTATTATTAAAATACATATATCAACAATAAAAAAAATAATTTACTTTTTAGAAGTTTAAAGTCTGTCAATTTCGATTTCTAATTCCTTTAATTTTTCTTTAATGTTTTCATAATTATTTGTCATTAACGTAATCTTTTTTAAATTTGGAAATTGTTGCAGTTCGGATATATTTAAATCATTTACATCAAATACATCACTTTCGCCATCTCAAAGCGGGATAATATTTGCATATATTTCATTGCCTCCGTCCATATAAATTTCTTTTACTTCGCTAGCTAATTCTTTTGGAATTGGAAGCTTTTTAAAAAAATTAAGAGCAGGACGAATAATTTTTTCACTTTCAGTATCGATTTCTTTACCTGTATATTGATTAGCAAAATCATAAATATCAAAATAAGGTTCAAGAACTTTTAATTCATACATTAGAACTTGAATTACAGCTAATTTAAAATTCAAATTTTCAAAATGTAAAATATTCTCAGTATTTTTATTAATTTTATAAACATTCTTTTTCTGTTCATTTTCATTTTTAATAGGAAGAGAAAAAACTATAGATAAAGGACATTCAACGTCTTCAATTTCTTCTTTACTATTATTAATATTTGGCCAAATAGTACAATAAAAGTTTCCAATATATTTGATTTTTACTAGCTGATTCATTACTTCTGAGTCCTTAAAATCCAAGGCATTTTTTTGACCATTAAGAATTAAGTCAAAACAACATGGTTTTGTTGGCAATTCTTGCTTATTTTCATCAATTCTGGGTTGAACTTTTTTACCAAAATATAAATACATAATTCTTATATTGTGATCTTTATCAATACAATGTCCAAGGTTTTTGAAATAATTGTCAATACCTAATTCCGCCATAAAAACAATACCTAATTTATCATAAATATATTTTGTATATTGATCATTTATTTTAATAATTCTTGATGGTTTACCAAAAATATCTTCAATTTCTAAAACTGAAGCAGGTAAATTTAGAGCATTTTGATTAATTATTAATTTATCTTCGAATATTTCAAATTTATAATTAGATTCTTTGTTCTTTAAAATTGACATAATAACCTTTTTTTAATTATATTACCGTTTCAATTTCACATTTAGTAAAATAAATGTTTTATAATAAATTCAATAAAAAGCAATTAAAAACCAAGGGCTCGCCTTGGTTTTAAGTTAAATATTAGTTTAAAGTAATTTTTGTACCAGTTTTTTCGTTGATAATATCTTCTAAATCTTTTAAATCACCGATAAAGGCAGCTTTCCCACCTTCTTCAACGAATTTAATAGCAGCTTGTACTTTTGGAAGCATACTTCCTGGTGCAAATTGTTTTTGTTCAATGTATTCTTCTAATTGAGCTTTATTTACGTGTGTTAAAGCTTTTTGATCTGGTTTGTTGTAATTTACCATAACGTTATCAATAGCTGTTAAAACAACGAAGTAGTCAGCTTTAGCAAGTGAAGCTAATTTTGCAAGTGCGAAATCTTTATCAATAACTCCATCAACACCTTCGATTGAACCATCTTCGTGTGTGATTGTAGGAATTCCCCCACCACCACCAACAATAACTGTAGCTCCTGATTCAATAGCTTTTTGCATTTTGCTAAATCCAACGAAGTTAATTGGTAATGGAGAAGCAACAACTTTTCTAAATCCACGTCCAGCATCCTCTTTAATTACAGATCCTGGGTTTGCTTCTTTAGCAGCAGCCTCTGATTCATAGAAAGGACCGATTGGTTTTGTTGGATTTTTAAAAGCTGGGTCTTTAGCATCAACTAGTGTTTGGGTAAGAATATATAGAGGTTCGTGTCCTTCAACACCTTGTTTTGTAAATTCATTAGTAATAGCATTTACCATGTGGTATCCAATGTAACCTTGTGACATTGCTCCTGATTCTGGTAAAGGAATTAAAGGTGATTTAGCGTTAACTGAATTTGCTGAAACAAATCCATTGAAAATCATCCCAACTTGTGGACCATTTCCGTGTCCAATAATTACTTGGTGTCCAGCTTTAACTAAGTCAGCAATTTTTTTAGCAGGAATTTTTACTAATTCTTTTTGTTCTGCTGGGTTATTACCTAAAGCATTTCCACCTAATGCAATAACGATTCTTGCCATAATTAGTATCCTAATGTAGCTAGAATGATAGCTTTAATTGTGTGCATTCTGTTTCCAGCTTGTTGAATTGATTTGTTGTATTTTGATTGGAATACTTCGTCAGTTACTTCCATTGCTCCTGTAGCAACTACTGGGTATTTTGCTCCTAATTGAGCTTTAATTTCTGATGAGAATAATGTGTGGTCATCGTGGAATGCTGGTAAGCAGTGTAGGAAGATAACATCTTCTTTAGCAGCTTTAATCATATCCATGTCAACTTGGAACGCTCCTAATTCTTGAATACGTGATTCAAATAATGAGAAGTCTTCTCCTAGTGATACTCAAACGTCTGTGTAAATTGCATCAGCATCTTTAGCAGCTTCTAATTTATTGTCGCTGAATGAAACTGATCCACCATTACGTGCAAATAGTTCTTGACATTTGTCATAAACTTCTTTGTGTCCATCAGCTCCGTTTTTAACGATATCTCATTGTGCTTTTGGTCCACATAAAACGATGTTTACTCCAAAGAAAGCAGCACCGATCATTAATGAACGAGCAACGTTGTTTTTGATGTCTCCTGCAAAAACAAGTTTTTTACCTTTTAAGTCTCCTTTGAATTCTTTCATTGTCATGTAGTCTGCAAACATTTGTGTTGGGTGTTCTGCATCTGTTAGTCCATTTCAAACCGGAACTCCTGAGTATTTAACTAATGCATCAACATCTGATTGTTTGAATCCACGGAATTCAATTCCATCATACATTTGTCCTAGAACCATAGCTGTATCTTCAACTGATTCTTTTTTACCGAAGTTTGAACCTGAAGGCCCGATGTATGTACAACTTGCTCCTAAATCAGCTGCTGCAACTTCGAAAGCACAACGTGTTCTTGTTGAGTCTTTTTGGAATAAAATAACAATATTTTTTCCTGTTAAAGGACGTGAGTTAACGTGTAGTCCTTGTTGTTTTGATTTTTTTAAGTCGATTGATAAATCTAAAACATAGTTAACTTGGTCGGTTGTTAAGTTTAGAGCTGTATCTAAACTACGACCTTTTAAATTCATAGGCATTTTTTGCTCCTTGTTTTTAATTTGTAATATAAATAAATGAATTTTTAACATATTTATAAAGAATATATAAATATCTTTTATTTTACTACTTTTGTAAGCTTCGACAATTAAAATGACTAAAAAAATATAAAAAACTAGGAGTATTATATACTCCTAGTAACAAATATTAACGAGCTGTAACAAATGATTGAATTCTTGCGTTGTTAAATGCTTGAAGTTCTAATAATTTTTGTTTTTGTTCAGCATCAATGTTTTCTGATAATAACATTTCGTATTTTCTTTGTTTTTTGTAAACGATTAGTTTTTCAACTGGAACCATTGCGAACATGAAGATTGCAAACACTGGTAATAAGATTGATGTTACAAGTCTTCCGATAAATTCGTAATTTAATGATTCTATTTTATCGTTAACTTCATTTCATTGATCTGGTGTGATGTATTGAGCACCTGGTTGCATTGCTGCTAAAGCTGCTTGTTGAGCATCTTGTTGTGATTTAATTAATCCTAATGAAACATAAGGGTTTAAAGCATAAATTACTAATGCTAAAGCAACTAATACAGATCCTGTAATTCCAGCTCAAATTGTGTGTTTTCCTTCTTCAACTTTAATGAAGTGTTGTTTTCTGTTTTTGATTGCTCCAATAATTGACATAACGATGAATGCGAATGCAATAACTGCCATTCAGTTTGCCATTAAATCTGCAAAGTTTAAGTTTGAGTTGAATTCATGTGATCCATATAGACCATCATAACCACCTGGGAAGTAAGCTAATGATCCAACAACGTTGAATAATAAAACAACTGGTAATGTTAGAATCATTGAAAATACCATTCCAACAACTGGAGCTTTTGAGTTTTGCATGTATTTATATGCTTTTAATGGAACTCAAAGTTCTCCTTCTTTGATTAAGTCTTCAACGAATCTTGTTGCTCACATTGTAAATCCATTGATAATTCCAAGAATACCAATTGAAATACACATGTTAATTAATCCGAATAATCATCCGGCTTTTGCTCCTGATAATAAATCAGCGAATCCGTAGAATCCACCTTTTGCGGCTCCTACTGTCATAGATACAGCAACGATTAAGTAAATAGCTGTAACTGTTGATAATCCAATGATTAAAGCAAGAGGTGTTTTTTTAGGTTCTGCCATTTCTGATTGAACTCCAGCTGTTACATAGAATCCATCATATGCAAAGAAGATAGCAGCCATAGATGTAAAGATACCAAAAATAGGTGATAATGTTGCTAAACTTGTTGATTCTTTATTTCATCATGTGATTTGAGTCATTTGTTTACCAACACTAACAGAGCTACCATCTGGTGTTTCTGAAAGTGTTTGTCCTGCAAATAACATTCCTAGAATAACAACAGCAATTAAAGGAATAAATTTAACTACTGTAACTACTCAGTTTTGAATGTTTCCTGCGTATGAGCTTAGTCCTGATGTTAGGAAGAATCATAATGAGATTCCAATTGCTAACACCATCATAATGATTCAGTCTTTGTTTCCAAGACCGTTATTAATTAAATTACCTGCTCCGTCATGGAATCCACTTGCAGCATCTTGCATTTGGATAATAACGTAAAGTGGCATGAAGTAGTATGTAAATGGTAGATATAAGAAAGTCATAAATCATTTACATGCTTTATAGATATATAATCCGTTGAAAGCTTTGTTTCAACCAATCATACCTAAGTTGTCATTACGACCTGAAGCAACTTCGACTAGAGCTATTGCCATTGTAACAACAGCAAATGCGGCTAATAATCAAGCGAAAATTGATCAAAAGATGTTACCTTGAGATTCTTCAAGAACACCTGATGAACGTAGGAAAATTCCTGCTCCGACTGATGAACCGATAACAATTAAAATAGCTGAAAAGAAAGTAATTTTTTTCTTTTTGTCAGATGTTACTACTAATTGTTCTTCAGACATACTTTTCCTTTCTAAAATGTATTTTTGTGTAATAGTTTAACTATTACTTATTAAAATTTTACTCCTAGTTTTATTTTAAAAATGTTTTTTTAAGTGTTTTTTTAGGAATTTTTACATAAAAGATAGTTTACAAATACAAATATATTAATTTTTGTTGTTATTTAACGTCTTTACGTGATAAAGGCATTGACATACAACGTGCATTTCCCATTCCTAGTGATAATTGGTTTCCGTGGAATGGAAGAACTTTAATTCCTGCTTTAGCTAAAGCTGCGTTTGTTTTTTCGTTACGTGAATATCCAACAACAACTCCTGGTTTAACTGCTAAGTAGTTTGTTCCATCGAAGTGTGTTTCACGTTCAATTTCCATGTGTGTTGCACCTTCTCCAGCGATTGGAATTAAAATTGGTTTTTTACCAATGATTGATTCTAATAAATCTGATAGTGAAGCGTCATTTGGTTTAGGTTGTGGGTTTTCTTCTTTAAGATCGTAATCTCAGAATTTTAATACGTCTAATAAAATTGGTGAGTATAAGAATTTATCTGTATCTAGCATTGTTAATCATGTATCTAGGTGCATTAAATTTGTTCATTTTGGAACGTTTACTGCAACGATACGTTCGAATTTACATTCTTTATTAGCTTTGATATTTTTTGCTAATAATGTAATTGTTTCAAGGTCTGTTCTTTCTGAAACCCCAACAACTAATGTTTTTTCGTTATATACGAATACGTCTCCACCTTCAATTGATAATTTTAGAGATGGTTCATAGTAAACTGGTGTTTTTGCAAGTTTTGGGTGGTTTTTAAATACAAATAATGCGAATAATGTTTCTCTTTGACGTACTTTGTAACGCATATAGTGAATTGTTACCCCGTTACCTACTGATGCAAATGGATCTCTTGTAAAGTATAAATTAGGCATTGGGTCAACGATCAATTCTGATTCTGATTCAATTCCTAAATCATATTTTGTAATTCCTGACATCATGTATTCAACCATTTGTCTTGTTGGTAATGATTTTAAGAATTTTCTAACAAGAGCTTTGTGTTCTTCTGATAATACAGGAGAAGAATCTTCAATAAAGTCTTCAACTAATTTTTCTTGTTCTTCTTTTGAAGCTAGGTCATATGTTTCTGTAACTAAGTCTGTTAGTTCTACAACATTAATACCTAAATCTTTTAGTGATTTTGTGAATCCTTCGTGTTCTTTACGAGCATCGTTGTTTTCTAAAACAGCTGAGAATAAAAGTTCATCTAATCTAGCTGGTGTAATATAATCGATTTCTCGACCTGGTTTGTGTACTAAAACTGATTCTAATTCTCCGACTTCACTGTAAACGTGAATACCGTTGAATTTTTCATTAAATACTGACATTTTTTGCCTTTCAATATATATTTATTGGTTTAAAAATTAATATTATTTGTTTGTATAAAGAGAGACATTTAATGAATTTTCATTTTTTTCTTGCTTTTATATTTTTTTATGTTAGAATAATTATGTTTTTATTTGACTGTTTTAATACAATGTCTATAAAAACCAAAAAGCGATTATAAAAATAAAAAGAATTCATTTTTTTAACATGTTCTTTTATACATTTTATATTATAAAACTTTATGGAAAACATTCAATTTTAAAGGATAAAAAAGTCTTTGATTTTTCTCTAATTAAATATAAATCTTTTTTCTCTTCATTTAAAAAACTTTTCTCATTCTTTCTTAATATATTTATTTAATAATTCTAATTAATATAGTTTGACTTTTTTAAGATCCTAAATTGATTTTGTTTTAAAATAATAGAATAGCTAAATATGAAAAAGGAGCATTTTATGAAAAATCTAAATGAAACAATGCTTTCAGTGTCACTACAATCATTTGATGCATTACATAAAGATAAGCTTACATTTGAAGAAATCTTTAATTACGTAAGAGATCGTTTCGACGAAGATTGAAAAAATTCAAAACCCGAAGATTACGATTTAGACTTACTATATCAAAACAAACGTGGAGAACTATATAAATTACTAACAATTGATGGTGGTTTCTTCCGTTTAGCTGATGGTAGATGAACAAATAATCGCCCAACAGAAATTTCAAATAATTAATCAAGCGATATGCTTGATTTTTTTATTCCCATTTTTGTTTCATTTTTATTAAAATATGTTTTTTTAAAACTAAAATTGAATTAATGAAAAAATATTTTAGATTCTTAAAACTATTATTAATAGGAAGCTTGGCGATTAGTCCGGTTTTTTTAAGTGCGCAAAGTTGTAAAAATAATGAGCAAAGTCATTTAGTACAAAGAAAATTACAAAACGTAATTGATGGCGACACAATTCTTGATGAAAACAATGTTATGTACCGCTTTTTAGGTATTGACACTCCTGAGTCAAGAAAAAAAGTTAATGACACTTGAATTGAAACTACTGGAATTGAAAAAAACTTTGCAACTAAAGCCAAAAATTTTACCCTTCAACGGCTAAAAGAAAATAATTTTGTATTTTTTGTTGATACAGATTTAAAACAAGATAAATATGGTCGATCGCTTGCCAAAATTTATCTTGACGATAAAAGACAAAAAATGCTTAATGTTGAACTTGTAAAAAATGGTCTAGCATTACAATACTACATTTCTTTAAACCCCAAAAATATCTACTATACAAAAGATGTTGATTTTTACCTTTTACTTCAAAATGCCCAATTAGAAGCAAGAGTTAATAAAAGAGGTTTTTGAAATCTTCAAAATGTCGCAATAATATTCCCAAAACATCATTAACTAAGTAAATATGCTTAAAAATAAGGATTTATTCATTACCATATTTTATAAATATTAGGTATAATTATTTTTATTCTTAGCAGTTTTTTAACTCTGCTACGGGTAATTATTGAAAAAAATTATTTTTATGATAAAATATTTTTGCAAATAACAACAATAAGGAGCAACAGAATTATGAAAAAAGATATCCATCCACAATATCAATCAATTAAAGTAACTTGCTCATCATGTGGTGCAGAACACGAATTCGGAACAACTGCAAGTAAAATCTCTCTAGATGTTTGCTCAAGTTGTCATGCCTTCTATACAGGAAACCGTACCAGTGCTAAAGCTACAGGTCAAGTTGAAAAATTCAACCGAAGATTCGGAAAACAAGCAAAATAATAAGCGAGCTAATCGCTTTTTTTATTACCTAAGGATAAAATGAAAAACAAATTTTTAAAAAAATTGCCGATTTTTATGGCTTCTAGTCTCTGTTTTTTGCCATTATTAAGTATTTCGTGCAATAACGTTCAACAAAATCATAAAAAAACAGATGAAGCTTCACCACAAAAACCCGGTATTTCAAATGTCAATAATGAAGAAAACGATAATTCTAATCCTTCAAGTTCACAAACAAAAAAAGAAAATCCAAATGCAGAACAAAACAATAATTCTGACGTTTCCGATAACAACGGTTCATCAGTAAAAAAAGAAAAACATTCAATTCTTTGAACCACAATCACAGATAATGCAAAAGTTATCTATATTAATGAACAAAATTTTAAACAAGCTAGAAATGTTAATATTACTTTTAATGTTCAAGAAATGATGAATAAAAAAATAAGCGTCGGTTCTTTAGAAAACCAAAATTTAGAAGACGTTTTAAAATATGTAAAATCCATTAACTTCGTTGATTTTAATGGAAATGAGATTGCTAATTGAACAAAGAATTCTAAAACAATCAATATCAAAAAGTTTCAAATTACTAAAAATAATCAAAATCAAGTTTTTCTTTTCTTATCAGCAACCCAAAAAGTTTTAAATAGTAGTAACGAAGTAATTGAAAAAGAGATTTTTCATAAATCGCAAATAAATTTAAAAAATGTTTATACCGAAGAAGAATATCTAAATTATTTACTTCAAAATAAAATTTCGATTAAAAATACTGACAATTCTGAACAATTTGCTTCATTTTTTGAAGCTCGTAATAATAAAAATAGAGTGAATGTTGATTTAGTATACAATTTCTTAACTCTTGATGAAAATTACGAATTAAAAGATGGCTTACGTTACTTTCTTTCTTCAAAAATGTTTGCTAACGACATTGATGGAAGTTTAGAAATAATTGCTCAGGTTTTTAATGAAGATAAATATGATCAAAGACAATTTTCAACAACTAAAACCTTTAAAATTACTGGTTTCAAACAAATCAATCCCCTAGAATTGCAACAAAACTTGTTAGTTACAGTTTCTGCTGAATTTAAACATAATTCTAAAAAAGCGTTTACAAATTATCAAAAGGCCAATAATAAAAAGATTTGAAACAAAGATGAATTTTATAAATTAATTTTTATTTCTGATTGACCCGTTATAAAATCATACGAAGATAGTGATACAAAAATTACTACAACTGATAAAAAAAGTTTATTATTCTACTACAAACACCACAGATTCTTCGAAAAGTTCAATAGTGATGATGGTCTGTTAAATAATGAGTTTCAAATTAAATATTTAAATATTACTTTTGATTCAATTCATATAAAACAAGTTGATGAAGACCAAAGAAGAATGGATATTGAAATGTTTTATACTATCTATATTAGTATCGATGGTAAAGATTTCGAATTTTCTTCTTCACTTAATACTTATTTACTAAATCAATAAAAAATCAGTCTTTTGACTGTTTTTTTATTGATTTTTGTTATAAAAATGTTTTTTAGAATTAATAATATAACCATAGACTTGTTTTTTTTTTTTTTTTTGTGTTTTTTTTTTTTTTTTGTATCATTATTTTGTAATAACAAATTTCAAAAAGGAAAAATATGAATAAAAATAATAATAATTCAAATAATCAAAAATCAAACGCTAACAATAGCAATAACACAACTTTGAATCACAATAACTCTACTTACAAAAACAATCAAGACAATCACAGTAGACAAATTCAAAACAATAAAAAATAAACAATTTTTGAAATTTGTTATTAAAAAAGCACCCCATTAGGGATGTTTTTTTTATTTAGATTAAAGTTTTTTAATTGGATACTCTGCTGAAAGCTTTAAAATTTCTTTTTTAATGATCATATGCAGCGCAATATTATCAGGTTCACTTAATGCTTTGTGAATTAAGTTTGCAATAATAACAAATTGATTTTCAGTAAATCCTCTAGTTGTCATTGCTGCTGTTCCAACTCTTATGCCAGAAGCCATTGTTGGTTTTTCAGTATCAAATGGAATAGTATTTTTATTAACTGTAATTGCAACTGAACTTAAAATTTCAGCAGCTCGTTTTCCAGTAAGTCCATAAGAAGTTTTAACATCAATAATAAATAAATGATTTTGTGTTAATCCGGAAATAATTTTTACACCCTTTTGCATAAAAGTGCGACAGAAAACATTTGAGTTTAAAACTACTTGTGCTGCATATTTTTTAAAGTTAGGATTTAATGCTTCGTAAAAACTTACTGCTTTAGCAGCAATTTGGTGCACAAGTGGTCCACCTTGATAACCGGGGAAAACAGCTTTATTAACTTTTTTAATGATTTCTTCACTATTAGTTAGAATAATAGCGCCTCTTGTTCCTCTTAATGTTTTATGAGTTGTTGTCATTACTACATGTGCATAAGGGAATGGCGATGGGTGTTGCTCACCAATAATTAACCCCGAAATGTGTGACACATCAGCGAACAGGTATGCTCCTACTTTATCAGCTATTTCTCTAAAACGTTTAAAGTCAATAATTTGTGAATATGCACTATAACCAGTAATAATCATTTTTGGTTTTACTTCTAAAGCAATTCTTTCGATTTCATCATAGTCTAAAATACCGTCTTCATTAACGGTATAAAATTTTGAATTATAAAATTTCCCACTAAATGAAACTGAAAATCCATGAGTTAAATGTCCACCTGATTCCAGCTTTAGTCCTAAAACTGTATCATTTGGTTCTAATAAAGCCATATAAATTGCAGCATTAGCTACTGAACCTGAGTAAGGTTGAACATTTGCATAAGCACAGTTAAATAATTGACAAGCACGATCAATTGCTAGTTGTTCAATTTGATCAACATATTCACAACCATCATAATATCTTGCTTTTGGATATCCTTCAGCATATTTATTTGTAAGACATGAACCAGCGGCTTTCATAACATCTTCTGAAACATAATTTTCAGAAGCGATCAGTTCAATATTTTCACCCTGTCTTACTAGTTCTTTATTAATTAAATTAGCAATTTCTGTATCTTTTAATTCGATTTTTTTGTACATAAAAGCTCCTTTCCTAAAATTATACTTTTTATTTTTAAATTATTTTACCTTCTTCAATTCTTTTGTTGTATTTCTGTTTAAAATCTTTAAGATATTTTTTGGCATTTTGGGAAGCAAAAAAATCATTTGTTCCACCAAAAAAATATTTAAAGCCTTCGTTAGTCATTAATGCATCTTCTTCAGGATCATGGTGAATAAAATTTTTATTGACAATTTTTGCAATATTATCCAAGCTTGCTGATAATAAATTATTCTCTTTTTTAAAAATATATAATGAGTCCGCGTAATTAAAATTATTTATCTCAAGCTTATAATAATAAACTAAAGCACATAAAATTCGTGTAATATCAAAGGGAACATTATGAGCAACCACTACTGATGCTTGATCGAAAAAATTTGGTTTAATATCGCTATTTCAATAGTAATCAAATTGCGGCAAATCATTGAATTCTGCAGCTGTTGTTCTATGAATATAAAAGTAAATATTCTCGTTTTCTGACATTGTTCGATAAGGTTTAAACATTCAACGCTTTTTTGCAATAATTTGGTTGTTTTCAATTAAGATACAAGCTAAACTAAATGCACTTAAATTGTGATTTGTAAATGTTTCAAAGTCAATAATTAAAACACGTTTACTTTTGTCCAATAAAGAAGGTTTGTTATCAGAAATCAAAAGATTATTTTTAAGACTGTGCTTTTCCGTTTCAGAGTTAATTTTTTGAATTTTTTTCATATTTTGTAAATCAATTTTTTGAAATTCTAAAAATTCTTGCTCTTCATTAATTTGTTTTGAAGCATCAACAATAATTTTAAAAATTTCATCAATTTTTTCATTAGTTAAGTGTAGTAATATTTTTTGATTATCTTTTAAATTATGCAAACAAAGTTGAAAATCCCTTAATTGTTGAATTTGTTTTGGTTTAAATCATGTCTCTAAATCTGAGTCATTGCAGTGTAAAATCAGTCATTTGTAGACAATGAGCTGTAAAAAATACTCAACTTTAATTTCATCGACAAATTTAAATTCAACAATTGAATGTGAGTTAAAATCAACACAATCAATTGAACCAATCACTTTGATTTCTTCATTATGGCTCTTTAAAAATTTGGTTTCGAGTGGTAACTCAAATAAGGATTGTTCATTTAAATAGTTTTGTATTCTTGGTTTAATTTTAGAAATTTCTTCTTCTTCCATTCAGTCATATTTTGAACGATCAACTTGTTGATAATCACTTAAAGAATTACTTAAACAACTATTTCAATTATTAGCGATTTGCAATATTTTATTAACACTAAATTCTTCGGTTTTTTTCATTCTTAAAAGCTGAGCTTTCATTGTTAAAAATAATTTTGAATTTAAATATAAAATGTTGTTTTCTAAAAACAGTTGCATATTTTGTAATGTTGAATCTTTAACAATACTGTTTTCTAGAGCATATTTTAAAACAACGGCTTGACCAGAAATGGCACTGACATTTTCAGTATATTCAGTACCCTTATCAGTTTTTAATGCAATCTTTGAGTTAGCTTTAATAATATCTTCAGTTTCATTTATAACTGATTTTTCAATCATCTTATCAATTTTAAAAAGCAATGAGGGCGAAATATTCCGTATTAATTGTGTAACTGCTTTTTCATATGAATCAAAAGCTTCATCTTTTAAAACAATTTCTTTAAATGCTTTTAAATTTAAATTGGGAAGGAATGTTTTGACTAGATTGTCTTGATTTTTTAAAAAATCTAAAAAATCATAATTATCGTTATGAAAAATATTTAAAACTTTTTTAGCACGTGTTAAAGCAACATAGTAAATATTACTAAATTCTTTTCTGTCGCCACCTTTGTTGTTATACATAAAATAAGAATCATCAAAATTAAAGAGAAAGACTGCATCTCTTTCTAGTCCCTTTGTTTGATGAAATGAACAAAATACAATTTTGTTCTTAATTTCATCTTCATTTAATTCATCATCGTCTTTTTTTGAAATGTGAATTAAAAAATCACTGTATTCAGACACTAAATTTGCAATATTACGAATTGGTGATTTAAGACCTCTAACACTTGGTGCGATTACAAAAACATTTTGCGGCCCATATTTTTTCGCACATTTAATTATTTCAGAAGCTATTGATTCATTATCATCAATAGAAACTAGTTGATAATTAATTGTTGAATCTACTTTGGGATTAGCAACAATCAATTGCTTGCCAAACATATAATTATTAACAAAATCGCTGATATTTTGAGACAAACGAAATGATGTTGTTAAACTCATAGTTTTTCAACTAAAATTATTTTTAAAAATTTCATCTGCACTTAAGAAAAATTTTGAGCTTGAACCTAAATATTGATAAATAGTTTGAAATTTATCGCCGAAAAAGATAATTCGATAATCTTGAACACAATTTTTTTTACTTATTACACTAATAAGTTCCAAATATTCTTTATTTAAATCTTGAGCTTCATCAACAATAATTAAGTCGTAGTTAAAGTTTGTAATTTCAGTAACATTTTCAAGCGACTTAATCATTTTTTGATCATCATTGATAATTTTTTTAAAAACTTTTGAAGCAAAACCATGAATTGTATAAATTTCTGAATTTGTAATTTTTAAGTATTCCAGTTTTGTCTTAGTTTCGTTTTGAAGACGTTTATTATAAGTTAAAATCAAGATTTTTAAATTAGGATAATTTTTAGCTATATGTAAAATAGTGGTTGTTTTCCCACTGCCAGCATAAGCTTGAACAATAAGATTATGTTTTTGGACAGCTTTAACAATATTTTCTTGTTCAAAAGTCATTTGATTTAAATAAAAGTTTTCCATAATAAAATTTTAAATTAATTTATTGACTCCTTTTATGATTTCTTATATAATTTTTTTGTTCTTTTGAGAACTAAAAACAAAAAATAAAAAAATATTTTCACAAAATAAAAAATTGTGTATAATATTAAAGCAACAAATAAATGCGAGTGTAGTTTAATGGTAGAACTTCAGCCTTCCAAGCTGACTGTGAGGGTTCGATTCCCTTCGCTTGCACCATTTCAAGAAATTGACCTCAAATAAACAGCATTTGCTGTTTTTTTGTTATAATTTTTGAATGTTTAAGGAGAAAAAAATGGAAAAAATCTTAGTTATTATTTCTTCTATAAATCCAGAAGAAAAATCAATTTCAACAAAATTAGCAAAAACTTTTGTTGAACTATACTCACAAGATCATGAAGCAGAATTTGAATTTTTAAATGTTAATGACTTAAAAATGTCTAACACAACTTTATCAAGCCAAAATTTTAGTGGCTTCTTCAATGAAGAAGATAGCGATAAATATATTAATCAATTGAAAAATGTTGATAAAGTTATCGTTTCTGCACCAATGTACAATTTTAATGTTCCTGCAACATTAAAAAATTATTTAGATCATGTTTTAGTTGCAAACAAAACATTTTCATATAAATATTCTAAAAAAGGAGACGCAATTGGTTTACTAGATCACCTTAAAGTGCAAATTCTTGCAACTCAAGGTGCTCCATATGGATGATACCTATGGGGAAATCACGTTAAATATCTAGAAGGTACTTTTGAGTTTGTTGGTGCAAAAATCAATAAATCTATTCTTATTGATGGAACCAAATTAAAAGAAAATGCTGAATTAAGTCCAGCTGATTTCGTTGAAAAACACATCAAAGAAATTAAAGAAGCTGTTAAAAGTTTTTAATTTAGTTTAACATTCCCAAAAATAGGGAATGTTTTTTTTAATTAGTGACTAATTTTCATACTTAAAATAGTATGAGAATAAAAAAACAACAAGAACAAAAAGATTGTGGCTTGGTTTGTTTACAAGGTTTTTTCTATTATTTTTATAAACAATGAATTTCCATTAATGAATTAAGAAAAAATGCTAACTTTTCTGAAAATGGTTTAAATCTTGTTGAACTTAAAAACTTAGCAAACAAATATGGAATAAAATTACAAATTTTACAAGGAGATTTTCAAAGTTTTTTAAATTGAAAAATTGACCAAAAAATGATTTTGTTATTAAATAATAACAATATTTTTCATTATGTAATTTTGGAAAATAAAGACGACAAATTTATAACATACACGGATCCTCAAAAAGGCAAAATAACAGAAACAATTTCTGAATTCGAAAAAAATACACTAATATTGTTATAAAAGTGACAAAATCTCAAAACGAAATTATTGACAAAATCCGCAATACTAGTTCTTATATTCTGCAAAAACCAAAAACGGTGATTCTTTCAATTTTTTTGTCAATAACAATTTTTGTCTTTAGCATTATTTGCTCGCAAATAATCAAAACAATTTTTAATGAAATAACATTAGACAAAAACTTTAGTGATTTAGAATTTTTGTCATTATTCTTTATATGGATTGTTTTTACAAAATCTTTATTTAATTACACGAATAATTTCATAAAAAATAAAATTGAAACAACTATTTTTAAAAATATAAATTCAATAATGGTGAATAAATTATTCAACGGTAAAGTAAGTCAAATTGAAAAACTTTCCAAGGGAGATATTTTTGCAAGATTCCAAATTATTCATGCAGTTTCTTCTTATCAATCACTGATTTTTTGCTCTTTATATTCGCAAGCATTTTGTTTTGTAGCTTGTTTTAGTTATTTATTTTATTTGAACAAAAATATTACTTTTATTGTTGTATTTTCAGTAATAGTCATCTTTTTAGTTTCTTTAGCCTCAAATTATTACTATTCAAAAAAATATGAACAAATATTAAAAAACTCTGAGAATTTTAACTTGTCTATTATAAATATTGTTAATAATTTTAAAACTAATCGATTGGGTGGCTTGAAAAACTTTTGACATTCAAAATTTCAACAAGAAAACATAACTATCTTTGATCAACAAAATAATATTTTTGAAAAAATATCAATTTTTGAAGAAATCATAAATTTTATGTTGCAATTATCTCCTATTTTAATTATTTACTTATCGTTGCACAAAACCGAACAAAGCAATTTTCAGATTGGTGATATTATGCTTTTTACAACATTTTTTAACTATCTCATTCCGCCAACAAAAAATATTAGTTATATTATTTCAAACTATTCAAACTACACAAAAAATATTAATAAATTGAATTATTTCTTTGAAATTGAAAATGAAAATATTAATCAACCTTTTAATCAAATTAGTGATATTAAAAAAATAAAAATTAAAGATTTTAGTTTTGGTTACGTTCCGTCGAAAATACTTTTAAAAATAAGGGATTTGGAAATTGATAAAAAAATAATTATTGAAGGCAAAAACGGAATTGGAAAATCCACTTTTTTAAAAATTTTTACTAATCTTTATGATTACAATGGAAGTGTTCAATTAAATAATATAGAACTTAAAAATTTCAATATTGAAGAACTAAGATATAAAGTAAATTATGTTTCGAATGAAGTGAATCTTTTTGAAGGAAGTGTTTTTGAAAATATTTGTTTCCGCGATGATTATTTTGCTTCTATTTTTAAAAACAATTATGAATATTTACATTTAGAAGATGTTTTAAAATATTTCAATCTATCACTTACCGACAAGATTTCTGCCAACGGTCAAAATCTTTCTTCAGGACAAAAACAACTTGTCAATATTTTAAAAAATTTTTTCTTCACCAAATGCATTAATTATTTTTGACGAAGCTTTTGAAAATTTTGATTCAATTGTATTTGAAAAAATAAAAAATATTATTAGAAAATATCTTGAAAATAAAATAGTTATTGAAATTTCGCACTCAAAAAAATATATTTTTGAATCTCAAAAAGTTGATTTTAATAATTTTATTTATGAATAGTAAAAAAATAATTTTTTTGACTGTTATTTGCATCATTTTGTTTTCAGTTATTTTTTATCTTTTGTTTTTCTATAATTCAAAATATGATAATAAAATTGAGTTAAAGTTAATCAATCAAAAGGAAATGATTTTTGAGTTTAAAGTTAATGATGAAGTTAAATTTCAAAACAATGAAATAATCAACGTTTTCGTTAATAATCAAAATCAAAAAGCAAAAATAATTTGAATTAAAACAAATGATTTTGTAACGTATAGTTTAAAGCTTCATTTTTTTGAAAAAATAAATTTTTATAACGAAAATCAGTTCAAAATTATTGATAAAAATCTATCTCAAAATTATTTCTGATTTTTCTTTAATAAATAACATTTATTACTTTATAATTTTGTTCTATGAAAAACGAAATTATTTTTACAAATCAGACAAAATATGATTTTCAGTTTTTAGAACTATTTAATCAAATTTTAGATGAAGCACAAAAGGTTTTTAATTCAAAGAAAAACTTAAGTGTTGACTTATTGCTAACAAACAACGAAAAAATGCAAAAATTCAATAAAAAATATCGTAAGAAAGACTACCCAACTGATATACTTTCTTTCCCTTTTGAAGAAGACGAATTAATTAAAATTCTTGATGTCAGACCTCTGGGACAAATAATTATGTCTTGAGAAAAAATTGAATCACAAGCTGTAGAGTATGGGCACTCAATAAAAAGAGAGTTTAGCTATATTTTTGCTCATGGTATTGCTCACCTTTTTGGTTTTGATCACCAAACAGAAGAAGAAGAAAAAGAAATGAATAGTTATGTTGATCAAATAATGAATAATTTAGGGATAACAAGAGAATAATGAAAATTTGTAACATTGCACTTATCGGTAGACCTAACACAGGAAAATCAACATTACTTAACAATATCATTGGTTATGATTTATCAATTATTACCAATACCCCACAAACTACAAGAGATCAAATTCGCGGAATTTATACTGATGATGAATATCAGCTAATTTTTATTGACACACCAGGAATTCATAAAGCTAACCACCTACTTAATGAAAAATTAAATAAATCTTCTTATGATTCTCTCGAAGAAGCCGATCTTATTTTATTTTTGCAACCAATCAACGAAGAAATTGGTCGTGGAGATAAATTTATAATTGAAAAACTTAAAGATTTTGACAATAAAATTGCTGTTATCACTAAAATGGATTTAGGAGAAATAGAAGCAGCCAATCAAAAAGCATCAGAGCTTAAAAATCTTGGTTTTAATACTGTCGTTGGTGTTGGATTAACCTTGAATCAAACATACGAAGATTTAATTAGCATCATTAAGCACGAATATGCTGATAAATTAGAAGAGAATGAAGAACCTTTTTACGATCCTGAATTAATTACTGACGTTTCAATGCGCTTTATTGCAAAAGAAACAATTCGTGAAACTGCAATAAATTATTTAAAAGAAGAACTACCACACTCAATAGCTGTTGTTGTTGATGATTTTGAAGAAAACGAAGATGCTCCTTATGTAATAAGAGCAACAATCTTTGTTAAAAGAGAATCACAAAAAGGTATTGTTGTTGGTAAAGGTGGTTCTATGATTAAAAAAATTTCAATGAATTCAAGACACAAAATTGCTAATCAATTTCAACATCCAATCGTTTTAGAATTAAGAGTTAAAGTTAATCAAGATTGAGTTGATGATGAAAAACAAATTAAAAAAATGGGTTATTAATGAAGAAATTAAAATTGAAAAAGCTTAAAAAATTTCTTTTGGCACTATTATTTGTTCTTATTGGAGCGTTTACTTGCATAGCTATTGGTTTAAAAGTATCTTCTCCCTATCGAGTAAGTATTTATAACTATGAATCATACTTAGCAAAACCAATTATCCAAAAAATTAATAAGCAATATTCATACCGTTTATTTAGCGAAATTAATCAGTTTACTCGTGCAATTGACCAAGGTAAAACTGTTGGTGGAGTGGGAAGCGATTACCAAATTGCTACCTTAATTTACGAAAATAAATTACAAAAAATTGATTATAGCTTGATTTTTAATGATGTTGCTTTAGCAAATGAAGATCAAAAAGAAGAAAAAATTAAAAATCACTTTACTGATATCACTTGACAACATATGAAAAATTTTGATAACTGAATTTATCAAAAAATTCAATCTTCAAAAGGTTCTAAAAGTAAAATCCTGAGTGATTCTGAATATGATGTTGATGGAGATGGTGTAGCAGATAGATTCTACCAATACATGATTCCTTACTTTATACAAGATAAAATCGTTGCATATAACATTAATAAAAAATATCGTAATTATATAAAACCCTTTGACGAAAACTTCAACAATGATTTAAGTTGACAAAATATTTATAAAACATTAAAACAAAATAATTATCATACATTTGGGTGAACAAATTCTTTTCTGGATAATTTAATGATTGGTCAATTTTATAGCAATAACAAATCAAATGAAACTGTTAATCAAATTAAAAATGAATCAATTCAAAAATTTATGAATCTTTCAAAGGAAAGTACAAATTTAACAAAAGAAATTGATCAAATAACTAATGGGTTTACTGATTTTGTGAAAAATACAACTTCTTGAAGCATCAAGGACACAAGACATAATCGTCTAATCACTAACGGTTTAGAACTTGTTAATGATTTAATTGATCCAAATCCTAATAAGCTAGATGTTGGACTCATGTACAATGGAGATGTTTTGGATTCATACTATTCACATGACAATTTTTCTGAATTAAATGATGGTGAAAACATTAACTTTGTTCGACCACAATTAAACTTATTGCTACTTGATGGTTGAATAATTTCTAAAAATGTTGAAAAAAAAGATGCTCAAAAACTACAAAAATTCTTAAGAGATAATTTATTTTCCGCAGAAAATATAGATATAGAAAAAGAATTCTTAAGTTATTTAAACTGAAAAATCCTGAATTAGCTAAAGAATTAAATGGTGTTACAAGTTTGAGTCAAATCACTGAAGAAACTTACAGCAAATATTACGAAGATTTTAAAAATAACTGAGATTTTAATAATTCTATCGAAAATTTTGATGCAATTAATTACACACCAGCACAAAAAAACGTCTATAATTTTATTAAAAAATATTACTTCCTTACACAAGAAAAAACAAACGATACAAAGGCATTGGATATTTATGAAATTCCCCAAAATATTACCCACGCCTTTTATGTTCCTCTTGATAATAAAGTTCGTTCACAATTAAATCGAAATTATCTTGAAAAGATTAATTCATAAAGCTACAAAAAAAGTAGCTTTTTTTATACCTTTGGTATAAAAACTTGTTAAAATATTTACTATGTTAAAAAGCGAAAAATTAAAACTTAAAAACCTAATTAAATGAATTTTCTTCATTGAATTTTTTTATTTAACTTTTTGCACTTTAGAATGTTGCGTTGAAGAGTATTCTGAAAACGCTTATGATCTTGCCCTCCTTTAGTCGGAATTAAATTACTATTAAGTGATTTACATTCCAGTTTGGTTAACTATTTTTAAATTCAAATGTAAAGGAATCACGATGAATAATACAGAAAATACAAAAAAAGATAAAAAGAATTTTCCTGTTATCGAATTAGTTGATGTTACTAAAGAATACGATCAAAGAATTGTTCTTGATAACGTTAATCTAAAAATTAATCGGGGAGAATTTATTTCATTACTTGGACCTTCAGGTAGTGGAAAAACAACTATTTTAAGAATTATTGCTGGTTTTGAATGAACAACACGGGGAGAATTAAAATTTGACGGAAAAGACATCAAAGACCTTTCACCTCACAAAAGAAATGTTTCAACTATTTTTCAAGACTATGCTTTATTCCCACATTTAAATGTTGAAAATAATATTAAATATGGTCTTCGTTTAAAAAGAAAACCAAAAGATAATGTCAATCCTGCTGTTTTCAAAAAACTTGAAGTTTTAAAACAAAAATGAAAAGCTTATGCTGATAGTCAAATGAAAAAACTTGACAATCAGATGATTGAATACAAAAAAGAACTACAAAAAGAAAAAATTAGTTCAAAAAAACGTAAAAAACTACAATCTTGAATTGATGACAGTGATTTTAACTATTCATACTGAGAAAACTATGTTGACTTAAAAACAGAATCATATGAAAAAAATCACACAACCAGAAAAATTACTGCTAAAGAAATGGATGAAGAAGTTCAAGAAATGATTAAACTAGTTGGGCTTGAAGGAAATGCGTCAAAGCCGATTAATTCACTTAGTGGGGGGATGCGTCAAAGAGTTGCTCTTGCGCGTTCTTTAATTATTGACCCTGAAATACTTCTATTAGATGAACCACTTAGTGCTCTTGATGCAAAAATCCGTGAAAAAATGCAAATTCTTTTAAGAAGTATCCAACAAAAACTTGGCCTAACATTTATTTTTGTTACTCATGACCGTGATGAAGCACTTCAATTAAGTGACAGAATCGCTGTTATCAGAAACGGGCAAGTTGAACAATTTACAACACCTGTAGAACTTTATGATTATCCAGTTAATAAATGAGTTGCTAATTTTATTGGAGACTCAAACTTTTTTGAAGCTACTTATGTTCAAAAAAGAATGGTTTCATTCATGGGTAAAAACTTTATGACAATCCACAAAGAATTTGAACCAGGACAAAAATTAGATGCTTTAATTCGTCCTGAAGATATTAATATTTCTAGAAATAAATCTACTGCAAAACTTACTGGAGTTGTTTCCAAAATTGTTTATAAAGGTAGCTACTACTTTATCGACGTTGAAGTCGATGGCAGAATTGTCTTTGTTGAAACAACCAATAAATATGAACCTGGAACAACAGTTTACTTAACATGAGATGTTGATGCAATTCACTTAATGAAAAAAGATCCTAAAGAAAATCCAAACGAAGAATAATGTTAGAAAAAATTAACAAAAAGCTTGGATGAAACTTAAGACTTTCTTTAGTTATTCCTTACGTTATCTTTGCATTACTTTTCATTATTTTACCCCTTATTTTAGTAATAATTAAGGCTTTTACACCACTTGAAGGACAACTTAACAACTGACAAATTGCAGCGTCAAAATCAACATGAACAATTATGTGACGTTCAATATGGGTTGGTGCTTTAGGGGGAATGTTTTGTGTTTTAATTGGTTTTCCATACACTTATATTGTTTGTATGTCAAAATCAAAAGTTGCTAAAAATGTTGGTCTAAGTTTAATATTTTCACCTTTATTCATTTTTACCATCTCTAAAGCTTTAAGTTTAAGAGGATTCTTCAGTGCTATCTTTGACGAAAACTCTTTAAATAATGAAGCTTTTATGATTTTAGGGGTTGTGTATCTTTACCTACCTTTTGTTATTATGCCAATTTATCAAGTCTTAAAAGACATGCCAAAAAATATTATTGAAGCTAGTCAAGATCTTGGATATTCAAAAACAAAAACAATTTTTAAAGTTGTTGTTCCATACTGTTTAAAAGCAATCTTAAGTGGATTTAGTGTTGTTTTCTTAATTACTGCAACTTCAATCATTATTAGTGACAGAATGTTACCAAACGGAAGTCAACACCAACTTATTGGAAATATTATCAACCACTTCGCTAATGCTTCTAATCCATTTGATTTAGCTAATGCTTCAACTCTTGTTCTACTAACACTAGGAATCTTAATGACTCTTTATGGTATTGTTTATTTAATTCCTTATCTATTAAACAAATATCGTTTCAAAGGGGGAAAAGATGAATAGACTTTGAAGTTTTATTAAAAAATCTTATATCGGAATTATCATTATTCTTTTCTATATCCCAATCATTTTTGGAACCATTTATTCATTTAACGCGCCAAGTGATAAGGGAGTATTCAGTGTTACAACTTGAAATAAATTCACATACAAAGCTTATGCAGAATTATTTTCACAAAACCAATTTTCAGCATTTATTAACTCATTTTTAATTGGAGTTTGTGCTTCACTTTTAGTAATTGCTATTTCTTTAATTACTGTTTATGGTCTTTGAAAACAAAAGCAAAAAAGAACCCGTCAATTCGTTCAAGGTAGTGTTAATATTCCAATGATTAACTCAGAAATTATTACTGCCTTAACATTAACAATTGTTCTTACTACTTTCTTCGGGGTTTTAAAAGCCACAAACGAAGGATTTGTACGGGTAATTATTTCTCATACTGTTGTTATTCTTCCTTACGGAATTATGATTATGCTTCCAAAAAGTGACAAATTTTCAAAAAATATTTTTGAAGCTAGTCAAGATCTTGGATATTCAAAAATTCGTACTTGATTTAAAACATACTTCATTTATATGTTAGGATCAATTGGTTTTGTCTTTGTTGTTTCAATGGTACTAAGTTTCGATGACTTTATCGTTACTAGAATTGTTTCAAATACTGAAACATTAGGAACAAAATTATATGAAGGACAATTCCAAGCATGATCGCTTGCTTTAGGAGCAATTTGTTTATTAATTGTTATTGTTGCAAATATTGTCTATATCCTAACTCAAGTAAAAGTTTCAACATTATTAAATTTAAAATGCTTAAAACCATTAAAAAACAGATTTCAAGAACAAAAAAATAAACAAAAAAAGGAAAAGATGTAATTGAAAAAGCTCATCGACTTTTTAAAAAGATTGAAATCTGTTCTAATAAGCTTATTAGTTTGTTTATTTGTTGGCTTATTAGTTTTATTGGCTTTTACTTTTAAATCTAATCATGGTTTTAAACCTAGTGTCTATAATTATGGTTCTTACTTAAGTCCAAAAATAATTCAAAAAATCAAAACAAATTACAACTACAAAGTTTTTAACGATATCAACGAATTTAGTGTTGCTATCAACAATAAAAAAACTGTAGGAGGGGTTGGAAGTGATTTTCAAACCGCTCAACTTATCATTGAAGATAAACTTAAAAAGTTTGACTTTACAACTCTTTTTGATACTGATAAAAACACAAATTTAATTGACCAACTTAAACAAATTTATCTACCTAATGTCATTACTCATTTACAGGAATACGACAACAAAATTCTAAATATTATTAAAAAACAATATCCAGATAAATTGTTAAATAATACTGAATATGATATTGACGGTGATAAAAAACCTGATCATTTCTGAGAATACATTATCCCTTATTATATTCAAGACAAAGTTATTGCTTATAACGTTAACAAAGAATTTCGTCCTTATTTAAAATTAACAGAAGATGAAATTGAAAACGGTATCGAATTTAAGGATAACAGTTGAGAAACAATCATTAAAACCTTAAAACAACACAACTACCGTGTTTTTGCTTGAAATAATGCTTATTATGACAATATGATGATTGGTGCTTTTTATAATGATTATAAAAAGCCTGGTTCTTGACTGGATAAAAATCAAAATCTTAAACCTTTTGATGAACAAAATTATGAATCTGCTATTAAAGGTTTTGAATCATTTGTTAAAGATGAAACTGGTTTTGATTTAAAAAATACAAAACGTAATTTCTTAATCGGTGATGGACTAGAATTAGCGAATTCAGTCATCGAACCACGTTTAGAACGTGCTGATGTTGCAGTCATGTATAACGGTGATGCAATTGATGCTTATTATTCAAGCGACAACTTCGCAAACGCACCAGATGGTTACATTAGATTTATTCGTCCTAAAAATAATTTCTTATTAATGGATGGATGAATTCAAACAAAAGAGTTAACCGACCAACAAAGTCTTGAATTTACTAAAGTCATTGCTGAAAACATTTATCCAAATATAAGTGTTAAAAATCCTTACCAAAAAAGATACTTCAATCTTGAAAAAGGATTTATTCTTGAAGTTGCAAATTACTTTAAAGAAAATGGTTTTGAGTCAAAAAATACTGAATTGCAAAACTCAATTAACTCTTGAACAACTCAAATTCTTCAAACTCAAGATGACACTGAAATTCAAAAATTAATTGATCAATTCTATCAACTGTACATGGATAATGAAGATGAAATTAGTGAGTATCTTTCAGAAATTTTCTTCGATTCAGAAAATAGTCAAATCATTAACTTTGACTACATTAATTACACTCCTATAATCAAAGAAGTTTATGACTTTATTAAAAAATGATATTTTGGTTCAGATGAATTTGCTATTCAGTTGTTTGAACAACCTGAACCAAGTACTGAATATAAAACACATCTATACCAAATCATCGATAGTAAACTAAGAACAAAAATTAGTAAATATTACTACGAACTAACCAAATCATAAAATACTGTTTATTCAGTATTTTTTTATTTAATTTGTTAAAATTTTAATTAGCATTAAGGAGTTAAAATGAAAGAAAAAATCAAAGACGGATATACCAATACATCATATCGAGACAATAATGTTTTCTACCAAGAAAAGAAACACAATGGTTGAAATCACCAAATTGATTACACAATTTTTAAAGATTTGGATTTTATTCCTAAATTAATTGAAAATACCCCAAACTCAGTCAGTTGACAGTGAATTGACAACAAAAAAAATGTTTGAGATGAATATACAATTCGCGAAGTTGCAAAAAATTTAAAAAAATTCCATAATTCCAAATTACAACTACCTCCCAAAAATCTTACTCAACGTTATGAAAATTATCGTAGAATTTTAAAAGAAAAGGGTATTGACACTAAAGAAGTTTGAGAATTTAAAGATAGAGTTAATGATATTTTAAATAATGCTCGAGACCTATGACCTGTACACAATGATTTATACGGTTCAAACGTAATGACATCAGTTGATAATAAAATCTATTTTGTAGATTGAGAATATGCAACAATGGGTGATAAACACTTTGATCTTGCTTTCTTCATTGTTGCAAGTATTCATAATGAAGAAAGAGAAAAATGATTCTTAGATGAATATCAAGACTATTCAGAAGAACAATACACAAAATACAAAATGGTTATTTGTTACTTCATTATTATTTGAGCTTACTCTCTTGACAAAATGCCTATTGATATTAATTACTGACTTAAACGCATTAACGATGAATGAAATAACTATCATTACAAAAAACAAAATAATTTATTCAAAAATTAATATTTAATTCTCTGCAATTTGCAGAGTTTTTTTAATATTTATATAGATCAAAATAACTTATAATTTTAATTTATAGGAGTAGGGATGAATAATAAACCAAAAATAAGATTTAAAGGATTTAGTGAAGAATGGATAAAAAATAAAATAGGTAATTTTACTCAAAAATATGTAAATATAAATAAGGAAAATAATGGAACTCTGAAAAGTTATTCTGTAACGAATAAAAAAGGTTTTGTTTTACAAAATAAACTTTTTGAAAATGGGGGCAAAGCCGTTAATGGAGATAAATCGAAATCAAATAAAATAGTAAATGGTATTTTTGCTTATAATCCTTCAAGAATAAATGTGGGTTCAATTTCATTTTGAAATAAAGACGAAGAAATATTAATCAGTCCTTTTTATGAAACTTTTTCTATCAATTATGATTTTGATAAAAATTTATTTTTAATGTGATTAAAAAGCAATTTATTTAATAAAATAATGTCCAAAAATTTACAAGGAGGAGTGCGTCTAGGTTTAAAATATTCTTCCTTGTCTGATATTTATTACTGTTATTCACATGTAACAGAGCAACAAAAAATTGGTTCACTATTTCAAAATATTGATATCTTACTAAAAAATACTGAGCAAAAGACTCAAAAAATACAATCAGTAAAGAATTTTTTACTGCAAAAAATGTTTCCCGAAAATAATAAAAAAATCCCAGAAATTAGATTTAAGGGGTTTAGTGAAGAGTGGCACAAAAAAACCATTAAAGATATTTTTAGTTTTGAAAGACCTGACAATTATATAGTAAAAAATGAAATAGAAATTAATAAAACAAAAACCCCAGTTTTAACAGCTAATAAATCATTTATACTTGGATATACATTTGAAAATAGAACTTATAAAAATGATTCAATAATTTTTGATGATTTTACAAAAGATTTTAAATATGTCAATTTTGAATATATGGTGAAATCATCAGCTATAAAAATTCTTACTTCTTCAAATCCTAAAGAGTTTGTTTTAGAGTTTTTGCACTCATTGCTGTTTACAATTAAAACCGATACACTTTTACATGGTAGACACTGAATTTCTGTAATTCAACCTTCTTTTTGTAAAATACCAAAATATAATGAGCAGCAAAAAATTGGTTCATTCTTCCAAAAACTAGACAGATTAATTCAACTTTATGAGATTAAACAACAAAAGCAAGAAGCAATCAAAAAAGCTTTACTCGAAAAAATGTTTATTTAAAAAGACACCGTTTATAACGATGTCTTTTTTTGTACGATTATTTTAATCCTAATTGTTCTTTAAGAATTTCGCGCATTGAAGAAATAGTTTTTTGAATTTCTTCTTCTGAGTATCCATCGTTTCTTAAAGAAATAGTGTGTTGAGTTAACACTTGTTCAATGATTCCGAATTTATTTTGTAAATCTTCTGGATTAATTGTTTGTGATGAAGATTGTTGAGCTTCAGGGTTGTTCATTAAGTTAACACTACTTTCAATTGCAATTCGATCTGTTAATTCATTGAAGCGTTTAGAACCTTCTTGAGTATAAACTTGATAAGGATTTTTTTGCGAATATTGAACCAAGTTAGATGATTGACGAAGTTTATCCATGATGTTAATGTGATCTTGTCATGCTTGGTCAAAAACTTTTAAAATGATTGTTCTTTCTGAATCAATTAAAGCTCCGATACCAAATTTATCAATAATTACTTCACGCATTTTTTCGTATTCTTCGTTTAAATTTGTGGCAATATAGTCAATTAATTCTTGTTTTTCATATTTTGATAATTCGTCAATATCAAATTTAAAGTCAGAGTTTTTTAATCAGTTATCATTTAAGTATTTTGTGAATTTTTCATAATCAATAGCATTATTTTTTAACATGAAAAAACTATTAGATACTACTTGTTTAGCAGTAGATACAATCATTTTATTGATTATTCCACCGAGATCATCACGATCCAGAATTCAGTCACGTTGTTGGTAAATTAAGTCACGTTGTTGACGAATAACGTCATCGTAATTTAAAACGCTTTTACGGTTATCGTAATTGAATCCTTCGATTTTCTTCTGAGCTCTTTGGAAGGCTTGTTGAATAGATTTTCCTTCGATGGGTTTTGAACCATAGTTTTTAAACATTTCTTTCCATTTATCTTGAACACTAAAACGTAAAATTAATTGATCATCAAGACTTAAAAAGAATTTTGAATAACCAACATCACCTTGACGACCTGAACGTCCAATTAATTGATTATCAATCCGACGAGATTCTGCACGATCAGTACCAAGAACGTATAAACCACCAACTGCTTTAGCTTCTTCCGAAGGTTTAATGTCAGTTCCCCGTCCAGCCATGTTAGTTGCAATTGTTACTGCTCCCAGTTGTCCGGCATTAGCGATAATATCAGCTTCTTCAGCGTTTTGTTTAGCATTTAAGACAGTATGAGGAATATTGGCTTGAACTAGATATTCATGTAATCTTTCTGAGTCTTCAACTTGTGCAGTACCAATTAAAATAGGTTGTTTGCGAGCATAAACTTTTTTAACTTCTTCAACAATACCCATATATTTGGAGTGCATATCAACGTAAATTACATCTTGATCATCATATCTTTGAAGTGGACGGTTAGTTGGAACAACATTAACACGCATATTGTAAATATCAATGAATTCTTTTTCTTCAGTTTTAGCAGTACCAGTCATACCACTTAGTTTTTTAAATAATCTAAAAAAGTTTTGATAAGTAATTGTTGCCAATGTTTTATTTTCTGGTTCAATTTCAATTTGCTCTTTAGCTTGAATTGCTTGTTGTAATCCTTCTGAATAAGCACGGCCTTCCATAATCCGCCCTGTAAATGAATCAACCAACTCAATTTTATCGTCTCTAACAATGTATTCAACGTCAATTTTCATAACTTTGTGAGCTCTTAGCGAATTTTGAATTCGGTGTACTAGTTCTGAATTTTCAATATCATAAAGATTATTAAATCCAAAGTATAAGTTAGCTTTATCAATACCTTCATCAGTTAAATAAACAGATTTTGTTTCTTCGTCAATATAAAAATCTTCTTCATTTAAAGTTCTTACAAAAAGATCAGCTGTGTTATATAAATAACTTTCTGAATTATCTCCTCCGGAAATAATTAACGGGGTTTTAGCTTCATCAATTAAGATCGAGTCAACTTCATCAAGTAAAATAAAGTTAAGTCCTCTTTGAACTTTTTCTTCTTTTCTTAAAACCATATTGTCACGAAGATAGTCAAAACCTAACTCTGAGTGAATTGAATAAGTGATGTCACAATTGTATGCTTGACGTTTTAAATCAGTAGCCATTTGTGCTTTGTTAATTCCAACACTCATACCTAATCATTGGAATACTTCACCCATTTCAGTTGCATCCCGTTCTGCTAGATATTCATTAACAGTTGAAACAATAACATTTTCGCCAGTCAAAGCATTTAGATAAACAGGGGCGATCGAAGTAATAGTTTTTCCTTCTCCTGTCTTCATTTCTGCAACAGAACCTAAGTCAAGAATAATCCCCCCAAGCATTTGCACATCATAAGGTCTTTTGCCTAAAACACGTTTAGTAGCTTCCCTTGAGACAGCAAAAACTTCTGAGCGAATATCTTCAGTTGTTTCACCGTTTTTTAAACGCATTTTGAATTCATCAGTTTTTGCCTTTAATTGCTCATCAGTTAGAGGTGATATAATGCTTTCTCAGCGATTTATTTCATTAAGAGTATTATAAGCGATGCGCATTTCAGCACTCTGTGGTTTTGGAATTAAAAATTTTGATTTTTCTGGCTTACGAACTGGAATTACATAGTTCTCATTTTCAGTTTTTTGTTCAATATTATCTTGTTTTAAAAGCTTTTTCATAGATTAATTAATTATATACTAAATATAGTCATATATTATTCTTATTATTATTGATAACAAAAAGTACCGGAATTATTTTACCGGTACTGATTTATATTGAAACGGCTTGTGAAATAAGCAATAGAACTAAAGTGATTTTTTGTTTTGTGTTTTGATCAGTTTTAGCCTTGTTTTCTAAATCAAATGTCAAAGCATGATTTTCAATTAATTTTTTAATTGAATCAATACCTTGGTTTTTTAAATTTAGAGTTGCATTTTTTTTGACAAATAAATTATGAAGAGTTTCACTATTTGGGTTTTCACTCAATTTATTAATTAAGTCTTCATTAACAAAATGTTCCATTGAAATTAAATCATTAAATTTATCTTCAAGTAATTGTTCGCTAATATATTTACTGTTTAGAAGAGTTGAAAGATCTCTTTTAAAGTCTTCACTAACTGTAATTCGTTGTTGTGAATTAAGATCAAATGTTTGTTCTAAATAATGTGATGCTTGAGTTAAGAATTTCATTCTGTAAGCATCATCTAAGATGAAATCTGATGTTAATCTTAATTCATCACGACTAAAATTAGTTTCTTGTTGACTTGATAACGAATGAGCAATGTCATGTGTCATCTTATTAAATAAAGATGCTAGTTTCGAATTATTTTCAACATTGTTCTTGGTTTGTGGAGTTAGAATATATGATTTTAAAAATCTTTCAAAATTTTCAGTTTGTTTAGAATTTAAATTTAAACTCAAATCAAGAAGACTTACTCTTATGTCAAAAAATCTTTCTGGAACCATATTATAGTCTTGTAAATCTTGAACTGAGATGTAATCAACCTTAGTTGCATATTGAGCGACAGTTTTTGGATTAATAATAAATGACATAATCATGTCGTTTTTAAGCATTTCTAATGCTTTTTGTTTTGCTTGATTTATTGCTGTACTTGGTGATTTTTGTTTACCATCAACAAGCGCTTGAGTTATTTGTGAGACAGCATTAATATATTCATTACGTTTTGACTCTACTAAGAAGAAATTAGAAATTTTTAACTGTTCATCATGATTTTTTACTGAAATTTCAGACTCCGAATCAAAAGCATTTTTTAAGCTAGTAATTAGATTATTAACTTTTTGAGATTTAATTGCATTATTTTCAATTTCTTTTTTTAATCCTTCATTAAGGATAAAAACATTTAAAAGTTTGTCTAAATTTTCTTTTTGTTTTTGATTTAGTGTCATATCTAAACCCAATAATCTTGTTCTTATTGCTAAAAAATCATTAGGTAAAGTATCAATTTGTTCAATATCTGAATATGCAATATTTTCAGCACCTATTTCATCTTTATTTCTTACAAATAAATCCATAGTTATGTCGCTTGATAAAATTGTACTTAAATCGTTTTTAATATCTTGATATTGAGGTTTTGATTCAGTTATTGAGCCATTGCTTAAGTCTTCAAATACTGATTGTAAGTTATGCGAAAGTCTTGTTTGGTATTCAGGATTTAAAGCAATTTTTGAAACGAGTTCAGCTTCATTACTATCAAAATCTGGAGCTTCTTGTGTAATTGTAAGGGCTTTAACTAATTCAGAAACAAATCTGTTGTAATCTGTTGATAATTCTTGATTATTTTTAATTTCTTCTTTTAATGATTTTGAGGTCAATGAATTGCGAATTAATTTTTCAAGATTAGTTTTTCCAACAGTGTTTAAATCAATTTTTACATCTAACAATTTAGCACGCATTGATAAAAAGCCGTCTGGAAGACGTTTAAAGTCTTCGATATTTTCTTTACTGATTAGCGCTGTTTGATCTGCCATTTTATTAAAAACTTTTTCAATTATTGAATTGAATTTTTGACTTGATTCCAAAATTGTTTTTAAAAATGGTTTTGTTTTTTCATTTAATTCGAGTGGTGTATTTTTTGTTCCATCTACTAAAGATGAAAATATTTTTTGAATATCATCAACGACTTGATTACCTTCTTCTTCATGAATTACAAACAGCTGAACTATCATTTTGACTGCTTGACCATCATAACCAATTGAATCACCTTTACCAAAGCTTAATGCTTTTACTGAAGGTTGAATAATTTTTTCCAAGTAGGTTTTATTTTCACTTGTGATTGAAGTTACGTTTGAAACTAAAAGACCAAATGGAAGCAGATAACCAATTGTTAGCACTGAACCTGCAATTTTACCAATTAAACTTCTTTTTTTACCTAAATTTATTTTTCTTGATCTTCTTTTTTTGACAACAAAAATAATTGCTATTAAGAAAATAATGAAAGAAATAATATTGAATATTAATAAAATTAACAATTGCATGATTGGGATAGTATACGAACTAACATCTGACACCGTCAGTCCAAACTCTCCTAATTTACTATCAACATCAATTGTTTTGGCAAGTGCATCACTTCCAAATGCACATGCAATCAGTATTAAAAACTGAATGATAAAAATAACTAATGATCAAATTCAACCCTTTATTCAACCTAAGATAAATCCTAACAAGATTGAAACTACAAGAGTTACTATTAACCCTACAATTCAAAGCGAACTTGAACTGTTCAACATTGAGTCTAAAAATGCTTTCACTTTTGCCTTCTTTTATCCTAATAAATCCATTTTTGGATCATCTTTTCAAGGATTTTTTTGATTTATTCTATCTAAAAATAATTTTCCTTGCAAGTGGTCATATTCATGTTGCATAACAATAGCAACATAACCACTTACGTCGTAAATTTTTTCTTTTTTTTCAAAATATGAATAAGCTTTAACTTTTACACGTTTATACCTTGGAACATATCCTTCTTGTTTTGGTCAAGATTCGGATACGCTTAAACACCCTTCACCTTCTGCAAGTGACTGTTTATATTCAGAATGACCAATCATCACTGGATTTACTAGTGCATCTCGAAAAATATATTCACCATCTTCATCTTGAATCATGATATAGAAAATATTTTTTAAAATCCCATATTGCACTGCAGCGACTCCAACTCCTGCTCTAAATTTTGAACCTTCTTTTTGTGAGTCGTCAATGTGATAAATCATTTTCTGAATTAATAAATCATCTTCTTCTGTTAGTGGTAATGGTACATCTTGTGATTTTTGTCTTAAAACTTTATTCGGTAATTTTACTAATTTAACATCAAACATAATAATTATTATACCATTACATAAATAGCATTTTTTTGCAGTTTGTTATAATTATTAGAAATGTTAAGAATCGTCGCAGGAAAATATAAAAACACTCGTTTAGAACAACCTCCTAAAGAAATTACTCGTGCATCAAGCGAAAAATTGCGTGAAGCAATTTTTTCTTCTCTTCAATTTGACATTGAAGGTAAAACATTTCTTGATTTATTTGGGGGCTCAGGGGCTTTTTGTTTTGAAGCAATTAGTCGCGGAATCAAGTCTGCAACTATTGTTGAAAAAAACTTTTTAGCTTTTAAAACCATTAAACAAAACAAGGCAAAATTCAGTGCTGAAGACATCGAAATACACAATAAAGACGCAATCAAATTTTTAACAAATAAAGCTACAAAAACTTTTGATTTCGTCTTTGTTGATCCGCCTTATAAAATGAGTGATTTATATACAAAATCACTGCAACTTCTTTTTCAAAATGACTGAATTAATCAAGATACAATGATTATTGTAGAAACCGATAATGAAACTTTTAATTGTGGCAATAATTACGAAATTGTTAAAACCAAAAAATATGGGATTTCATATATCTTTTTTTTAATTCCTGTCTTTAAAAAATAGAAATTTAAAATATAATTTTAAATAATAAAAGGGGTAATAATGCAAGAAACAGTATTTAACAAAAAAATTATCATTTTCACTGGTCCTTCAGGAGTAGGAAAAGGTACTATTGAAAAACAACTTTTTAAAGATGTTGCTTTAAAACTAAAACTTTCTGTATCAGCAACTACAAGAAAGCCAAGAGTAGGCGAAGAAGAAGGCGTTCACTACTACTTTATTTCAAAAGAAGAATTTGAAAAACATATTGCTAATGGTGATCTATTGGAATGATCACAACACTTCGACAATTACTACGGAACTCTTTTTAGTGATTTAAAAAGAATTTCTTCAGAAGGTTATATTCCCTTCCTAGAAATTGAAACAAACGGAGCACTTCAAATTCTTGAACAATATAAAAAATTAGGACTGGAAAATAAAATTGTATCAATCTTTGTTTTACCACCTTCATTTGAAGAACTTAAACGTCGTATTATTGAACGTGGTTCAGAAACAGAAGAAACAATTAAAAAAAGAATGGAAAAAGCTTTTGAAGAAATTCGTTACTCAACAGTATTTGATTATGTTGTAACAAATGATAGTGTTGAAGGAACATACCAACAAGTTAAAGGAATAATTGAAAAGGAATTCAATCTTTAATTATGCTTAAATTTGCAGCAAAAAGTGATATCGGTTTAGTTCGTTCTGAAAATCAAGATTTTGTTTCTTATGCTTATAAAAACAATGTTGCACTGGGAATTTTATGCGATGGAATGGGAGGACATTACAACGGTCTTCTTGCTTCTAAAACAGCAGTAACAGAATTCAAAAAATATTTTGAAGAAACTGACTTTTCATTGATTAGTGATCAAAACAAAAATGCAATTCAAAAATGATTTTATAAAGGACTGACAATTGTTGATCAAAAAATGCGTGCTTTAGTTGAAGAAAATGCAACTAATTCTGACATGGGAACAACTCTTACAATGTTCTTATATTTTGAAAAAACTAAAAGCACATATATTTTTAATATCGGCGATTCAAGAACATATCTTTACAATGGTTTTTTACATCAAGTAACAAAAGATCAAAATATTCTAAATTACTTAATTGATGTTGAAAGCTGAAAACCAGAAGAAGCAAAAAAAGCAAAAGGTTGAGATCGACTTACATCAGCTTTAGGACCAAATAAATCAAAAAATGCTGATATCTTTTTAATTCATAAAGACTCAAACCCACGCATGTTTATCTTAACAACCGATGGAATTCATGATTTCATTTCTAAACCTGCTTTTGAGCAAATATTACAAAACTCCAACTACAACCTTGAACAAAAATGTGATCATTTAATTGATTATGCAATGATTAATAAATCAAATGACAATCTAACTTGTTTAATTATGGAGATTGAATAATGGAAAATCAATCACTTGAAAAATTAAATAAAAAATATCGCATTATTGCGAAATTAGGTGATGGTGGAATGGGTTCGGTGCACCACTGTAAACGTTTAAGTGACGATAAAGATGTTGCAATTAAAATCATTAAAACTGGTTGTACTGAGGTTGAAAAATTACGTTTTCGAAATGAAGTAAAGGCAATGCGTTCAATCAATTCACAGTATGTTGTCAAATACTATGAAGCCGAATTTGAAGAAGATGAACGTTGAATTGCAATGGAATATGTTCAAGGTAGCGTTCTAAAACGCATGATTAAAAAAAATGGTTACTTACAAACTGAATTAGCAATTAATTTTGCAAAAATGATTGTGCAAGGTCTTGTTGATATTCATCGTGCCGGAATTGTTCATCGTGATTTAAAAAGTTCAAACATTATTGTTTCAGATAATTCAAATATCAAAATTATTGATTTTGGTATTGCCCTAGATGAAGTTACTCCTCGTTATACTCAAACTGGTAAAGTTATTGGCACCCCTGAATATATTGCCCCAGAATTAATTAATAAAACTGCTGGACCTTCAGCTCAAAGTGATATTTATTCTTTTGGAATCTTGCTTTATGAAATGCTCGAAGGTACAAGCCCTTTTAGTGGAGGAGTAAAAGCTCAACTTCTAAGTCATTCAAATGACGAAATTCCTAAATTAACAAGAATAAATGTTACTGTTCCACAAAGTGTGCAAAATATTATCAATAAATGTTGTGCAAAAAACCCCACAGATCGTTATGAAGATGCATATGCTCTTTATCAAGATCTTTCAACTTGTCTTAACCCGGAAAAAGTCTTTGAAAAACCAGTAGATTACAACAAAAAAAATAAAGGTTCAAAAATTTCAAAAATAAACAGTAAGAAATTTTGAATCGCCATTATTAGTGTTAGCGCCATTATCCTTGTTACAGCTTTAATTATGCTAATTATTGAAGTAAGTGGAAAAAAATAATGTTATACGGAAAAATTATTAAATCGCTTGCTGGTTTTTACGACATTAAAACTAAAGATGGGACCGTTTATAGAACTAGGGGAAGTGGAAAATTAAGACTTTTAGATATTAAACCCACTGTTGGAGATTGAGTAGATTTCATTCCTGATGGTTTAATTCACAAAATTTATGAAAGAAAAAATCTTTTTATTCGACCAAAAATCGCAAATGTTGATCAAGCAATTGTTGTTATGTCACTGGTTGAACCTGAGTTTTCTTACTCATTAATTGATAAATTTTTAATGATAATTGAAGCCAAATCGGTGGAGCCTGTTATTGTTTTGACAAAAAAAGATCTGACTAATGATTCAAAAATCCATTTCTACAAAAAACAAGGTTATACTGTTTTTGAAATTGACTACTCACAACCAATTTCTTTCGAAGGTCTTGAAAATATTTTTAAAGATAAAACCAGCTTTTTTGTTGGTCAAACTGGTGTGGGTAAAACAACTTTAATCAATCACCTTGCTAAAACAAATTTTGAAACTCAGGCAATTTCAAAAGCTTTAAACCGTGGAAAACATACCACCCGTGAAGTAAGTTTAATAAATTTTAATGGTGGTGAAATTATTGACACACCTGGTTTTTCTTCAATTGAGTTTGATATCACTTATGAGGATATGCCAATTGCTTTTAAAACTTTCCGTGAAAATGCTGTTAAATGTAAATTCAGATCTTGTTTTCACAATCACGAAAGCGTTAAAGATTGTGAAATAAAAAGACTTGTTGAACAGGGAATTATCAAGAAAGAACGCTACGAAAATTACTTAAACTTTTTAAATCAAGCAAAGGAAAATAAATAATGAAAAAAATCGCACCTTCAATTCTAGATGTTAATAAAGATAATTATGTTGAATATGTAAACCAATTAATTGATTGAAATGTTACAAATGTTCACTATGATGTTATGGACAACAAATTTGTTCCTAACACTGCTTTAAGTTATGAAACAATTGAAAAAATATATCAAAATACCAAACCTCACACTATGGATATTCACTTAATGGTTGAGGATGTGGAAACTAACCTTGAAAAATTTTTAAAATTTGCAAACATTGTTACATTTCACTATGAAGCTGTGTCAAAACAAAGATTAGAAGCAATTATTACCAAATATTCATCAACAAAAAAATTAGGTTTAGCAATTAAACCAGGTACTGATGTAAGCCAAATTAAAGATATCATTAAACACTTTAAACTAATCTTAGTTATGAGTGTTGAACCTGGTTTCGGTGGACAATCTTTTATTGAATCAACATTGCAAAAAACTCAAGAAATCGCCCAATATATTAAAGATAATAATCTTGATACTATCATTCAAATGGATGGTGGAATCAAAGATTTTAACATTAAAAATGTTTTTGAACACGGATGTAATTTAGCTGTTGTTGGTTCTTATCTTGTTAAAAACTTTTCTCAAGAAACCATTGCGGACTTATTAAAATAAAATGCAAAAAACTTTTACTTTTAACCATAATCAATCGCTTGAAGAATTAGCAAAGTTTTTAGTTAATCTTAATGTTGAAGCTATTTTAATGGACGGTGAATTAGGGGCCGGCAAAACAACCCTAACTAAAGCAATTGCAAAAGAGCTAGGAATTCGCGACAATATTGTTTCACCAACATTTAACACAATTTTAATTTATGACGGTTTAGTTCATATTGATGCCTACAAGTTAAAAGGTGATTTGACCGCTTATGAAGATTTTTTTGAAGATAATTTAGTTGTTATTGAATGATCACAAAACATTTCCCACCCCTTTAGTTGTTATGTGATTTTAAATGCTTATTTAGATAATGACAAACACGTTTTTGAAATTGAGGTTAAAGAATAATGAAATTTTATATTGATATGTGTTTAGATGATTTTGTTGTTGCTTTACTGGATAAAGAAAATCAACTACTTGATTATAAAATTATCAAATCACTAACAAAAAAAGTTGATGACACTCCATTTGCTATTAAAGATTTACTTAAAAAATACAATCTAAGCATGAATGAAATTGAATCACTATGAATAAATCGTGGTCCCGGGTCTTTTACTGGTTCAAGAATAGCCGTTGTTTTTGCAAAGACAATTGCACAAATATTAAATACCAAGATTTACACTACAACTTCTTATAAGCTTTTGCAAAAACAAACTAATAAAAATCCTGTCATTATCAAAGCTAATAAATTCAGTAGTTACAAAATCTTTATTAATGCAAATGATGTTGACATGGAATTAATTAAAGGAATTGAAGAAGATAAAATAGACTATGAAGAAATAATTTATAATTTTTCTAAATATACTCAATGTTTTACTTTTGAAAGTAACATCGAAAAAATTGATGTTCTTTATTTCCACGAACCACAAATAGGAGGTAAATAATGACTATTTTAGGTATCGAAACCAGTCATGATGACACTTCTATTGCGATTCTTGAAAATAATAAAGTAATTATTAATTACACAATTAGTCAGATTTCAATCCATAAACAATATGGTGGGACTGTTCCTGAAATTGCTTCACGTTTACACGTTGAAAATATTTATAAAGTCATTGAAGAAGTCAAAAAACACTATGATTTAAACAAGATTGATTTAATTGCTTACACAGCCTTGCCTGGTCTTGTTGGAGCTTTACAAGTAGGCTATATCGCAGCACACGGTTTAGCGATTGCTTTAAATAAACCAATTGTACCAATAAATCACCTAACAGGTCACTTTTACTCAGCAACAATCAATAAAAAACCATTATTCCCAACAATTGGTTTAATTGTTTCTGGTGGTCACACACAAATAATATATGCAAAAAACGAAGTCGACGTTCAAATCATTGGTCAAACACTTGATGATGCTGTCGGCGAATGTTATGACAAGGTAGGAAGAAAACTTGGTTTAAATTATCCAGGTGGTCCAGAAATTGATAAAATTGCTTGTGCCAATAAAGCTAAATACCATGAACATTTTTCATTTCCAGTTACTGAAAATAAATACGATTTTTCTTTAAGCGGTTTAAAAACTCAAGTAATTAATAAAATTAATAATTACATTAACCGTCGCCAAGAAATTCCTGTTGAAGAAATTGCAACAAACTTTCAAAACACTGTTATAAACTACTTAAAAGAAAAAATGGAAATGGCAATTAATGAGTATAATCCTAAATCAATTATTCTTGCTGGTGGAGTAAGTGCAAATAATGGTATAAGAGAAATGTTTCTTTCCTTACATGAAAATGCTTTAATTCCCGAAAAGCAATTCGCAACTGATAATGCTGCAATGATTGCTCAAGCTGCAAAAATTCTTTACTCTGATTCTTTTAAAGCGGTGCTAAAAAATAAATACTAATATGGATGCTTACAAAATTTGTAAGCATTTTTTATGCAAAAACGCAATGGCTAAGTGTTGCGACGTTCTATCATTCTTTATTTTTTAAAGTAATATGCTTTTTATAACGTTTTAAAACATTAAATAAAAGACTTAAACCCAAAATACTTTTAATTTATTTATTTGTTTCTGCTGACTTTAAAAAAATATTTACACTAAAGTAAGAATGAATTTATTGTCATGAATATTTTTTCGTTTAGTGTCTATGAAACTCTTTTTTATTTTAATGTTTTCCTTTTTTCTGTGGTTTGTTAAAACCGCACTTATATTGCACTAAAACTTCTAATATAAATTTATATTATTAAACTTTTGTGCTTTTGGATAAAAACAAAAAACCAACCCCTTTGGGTTGATTTTTATTTTTCGTTGTTTTTATCTTCAAAAAGCACTTCTTTTGCCACTGCCATTGTTGATGCGACGTCTTTTAAATTTGGCGGGATGATAATTTTTGTTGCAGTACCATTAGCAAGTGTTTTAATTTCATCAAGAGCTTTATATTGCAGAATTTTATCATTAATATTGGCTTCATTTAAAAGTTCAATAGCTCTTCTTTTTCCTTCGGCTTCTAGAATCGATTTTTCTTTTTCTGCCTGGGCTTGTAAAATCATTCTTTCTTTAACAGCTTCAGCGTTTAAAATTGTTGATTCTTTATTACCTTGAGCATTCAAAATTAAGGATTGTTTAATTCCTTCGGCTTCTAGAATTCTTGCTCTTTTTTCACGTTCTGCTTGCATTTGACGAATCATTGCTTGTTCAACTTCTTTTGGTGGAATAATGTTTTGGATTTCAACACGATTTACGCGAATTCCTCACGGATCACTAGCTTCATCTAAAACTTTAGTTAATTTTGAATTAATGACTTCACGAGAAGTAAGCGATTGATCAAGTTCTAATTCTCCAATTAAATTTCTTAGTGTTGTCGCAACTAAATTTTCAATTGCTTTTAATGGAGTTTCAGCTCCATATGAATATAGTTTTGGATCAAAGATTTTTAAGTATACAACAGTATCAACACGAATTGTTGCATTATCTTTGGTAATTACTGATTGAGCTGGAAAATCTAAAACTTTTTCTTTTAAATTTTCTTTAACAACAACTTTATCAATAATAGGAACAATAAAGTTAACTCCTTTATTTAAAGTTTTGTGATACTTACCCAAACGTTGTACAACTCAAAAGTTTGTTTCTGGGACAATTTTGATAGAACTAATTAATAAGCATAAAACTATAATAAATAGGGAAACACCAAATACTGTTCCAACAATTTGTGATACCAACATTTTTTCTCCTTTTATTTATAAATTATAAATGCAGAGTGCTGCGAATTTTCATATTCTCAATCAAATCGTTCTTGATCAAGAATTTCTTCTACTAAATTCGCTAGGCTTCCAGTACCTTTACCAGTAACAATAATCATCCTTGTGTCATAGCTGTTTTCAAAAGCATATAATGCATTTAAAATAACTGCGGTTGCTTTTTGAACATCAAGACCATGTAAATCCACTCTTCTAATCATGGATTTCCCCTTGACATTTTGGACAATAATATGTACCTCTTCCATTTACTTTTGTCTTTTTAATTAACACACGACATTCGCTACAAGGTTTTCCAACACGAGTATGAACCTTTAAAAAGTTTTGAAATTGTCCTTCTTGTTTATTTAGTGATTCATAAGAGTTAATTGTTGAACCACCTAATTCTTCGCTTTTTTTCATAATTAAATAAGCATTATTCATAAGTGTTTTTAATTGGTCTAAACTAATATCTTTAGCTGGTGTAACAGGGTTGATCTTTGAAGCAAAAAGTGTTTCATCAGCGTATATATTTCCTATTCCTGACACAATTTCTTGATTTAAAATAATTGTTTTAATTGCAACGCTAGATTTAGAAATTTTTTGCATCATTTGTTTTAAATCAACCTTATCAGGTGTCGGTGCAACTTTTTGTAGTGGATTGATTGATAAATAATTTTCTTTTGTACGTACATGAAATGTCCCAAAAGCACGCGAGTCAACATATTGAAGTTGGGTTTTGTCTTTAAAATTAAAAATAACATGTGCATGTTTATCGGGCTCTTGTTGTTGGGTATAGAAACGATATTTCCCTTCCATACGAAGATGAGAAATTAAAACAATGTCATCACTCAAAAAGAAAATAATATGTTTTGCAACGTTGGACATATCTAAGATTTTTTTATCTTCTAAAGTTTTTTTAAATTCTTGAAAACTAATTTCTTTAATAAGTTTTGGATTATAAACATCAATTCTTTCAATTTCTTTATTTAAAATGTGATTTTTTAGTGATTTTACAACCACTTTGACTTCTGGTAATTCTGGCATATATAAAATTTTACCAAATATACGTTTATAATTGTATTTATGAGTTCAAAATATGATGATGTTTTTGTCTGTACAACTGATACAGTTTTAGGGCTTGGAACAAGTATAAAAAGTAATAGTTTACACTTACTTTATGAATTAAAAAAACGTGATATTAGCAAAAAAATTATTATTTTAGTTTCAAGCTTGCAACAGGCTCAAGAAATTACAAATTGAGATGACAAAGCAATTGAATATGCAAAAAAATACTGACCTGGAGCTGTATCTTTAATAGTCAATGGTCAAGGATTTAGAATGCCAAATCAACAAGGATTATTACAATTTCTTGAAAAAGAAGGACCTTGTTTCGTAACAAGTTGTAATATTTCAGATCATGAAACAGCTAAAAGCATTAAAGAAGCAAAAGAAATTTTTCCACAAATAAAAAGATTTTACGATTTTGGTCCTATGTCTCAAAAGGCAAGCAAAATTATTGATGTAAATAGTGGTAAAATTATAAGAGAATAGAATTAAATTTTAGGAGTATTATGAAAAAAATTGCCATTTCATCTGATCACGCAGGATATGAATTAAAAGCTAAATTAGTATCTAATCTTGAAAAACTTGGATATCAAGTTGAAGATTTAGGTCCTTCTAATGGAACTGAAAGCGTTAACTACGCTGAATATGGTTTTAAATTGGCTGAATTTTTAGAAAATCACAATGACTACAAAGGAATTGGAATTTGTGGTACAGGATTAGGAATTAGCTACGCCTTAAACCGTTACAGCCACATTAGAGCAGCAAGAGTTTGCTCAGTTGAAGATGCTAAATTAGCTAAACTTCACAATGATGCAAACGTTCTTGTTTTCGGAGGACGTCAAACACAAATAAATGATGCATTAGAAATGTTTAATGAATGAGATAAAACACACTTCGAAGGTGGACGTCACCAAGTTAGACTTGATTCTTTATCGACAAAGGGTTCAAAATAAAATCTATGGATTAAGTTCCATAGATTTTTTAATTTATTTTGATAATTTTAAGCAATATAATAAACACAATTCTTTAAAATTTAATAATACTTATTTTTAAAAAATATGAAATAAAAATCTGTGGGTTTTTGTCCACAGATTTTTTTAATCCACTTTGTTTGTATTAAATATTCCTTTAACATTGACAACAGGTGTAATTCCTATTCATGCGTTTGGGTCAATTTTTCTTACTTCTTGTTCAATTATTGATTGCTCCAAGAATAAAGCAATTGTTTCGATCTTTGTGCTTTCTTTTCCGGTATAACCACTTTTCATAGTCACAACGCTGTAACCATGTCAGTAATTAATTTCTTTGAAGTGAGCACAAACTTCTTCAACCTTGGTTGTGTGAATATCGATTTTTATTTTTTTGTATTTAGGATAAATGAATGAGATTAATATGTTGTAAACACTGATATAAACTAAAGTTGAAATAACTCTAACTACAAATGCTGCCATGTTTCATGGGTGATCATTGACAACTCCACCAAGTTCAACTCCACCAATCGCAATAATTGAAATTCCTGCAAATAAACAAGCAACAAAGAAACTTACTCTTCCAACAGACATTTTTTTCACTTTTGAAATGTAGTAGATAATGATATCACTTCCGGCTGTAGAACCAGAGTTTTTTCAAGCAATTGAAGCTGCTAATCCACCAAGAATTGCTCCTGCGATTGTATAAATTATTATTGGTCAAGTTTCAACACTTATGTCGAAATTAGGATTGGCTTTCCCAAAATTGTGTCACCCTGTTTGTCCTTGACTAACAAGAAGTGTGTTATTGCTGAAGTCAACACTCGACAAGGCATCACTTTGAATGTATTTAATACCTTCTGGTGTTTGATAAATGTTTCCGCCCATTAAGGTTCAGTGTTTTCATGTACCAATAACATGATTTCCAAATGCATCTTGTTGTCCATTTATGAAAGTTCCTGAATAAACGTTTCATGCTATTTTATCCGCTTCACCACCAACGGTATTTCTTAAATAATAAATACTGAACTTATCATTTAATCAGTCTCTGACAACATAAGGGTGTGAAGAACTAAAACCACTAAAAATAAACTCACTAACAACTTGAAAAAGTAGTCAATACATTGTTAAAATCATAAAAATTCGCGAATTTTTCTTCCAAAAGAAGAACATAAACGGTAAATTTATCGCTAGATATAACAAAGCAAAATAATTTCTTAAAAAATCTAAAGTATAAGTAAGTGACTGAATAATCGCACTAACTCCTGAAGCAACTGTTGCTGCTTTTCCTAAAAAGAAAGCAATACCAATATTAAATAAAACAGCTGATATAAACATTCAAGCAAGTTTCTTAGGATGTTTTACTCAAATGTTTCAAAAAGTTAATCCTTGCGGATTTAAATCAGTCAAATCAATTACTTTTCGTTTTGACGAACGAGTTTTTTTTGTAGTTTCATTACTCATACATTTCCTTATTTAAAAATAAAATATTTTAAATTATAATAGAATTTTTATTTATTGTATTTTTTTAATCAATAAATGAGGTGTCAAATTTTCCTTTTACATCTGACATCGGAATTACACCGATTCAAGCATTGGGATCAACGCTGCGAATTTGTGCAATAATTCAATCTTTTTCTAAGAATAATGAGCTAATTTCAATTCTTCCTAGATCTTTATGGGTTTTACCACTAATTCCATAATAGATATTTCATGAGTGATTGAACTCAATTCTTTTTAGTTTTTCACTGATTCTTTCAAGTTTATTTGAATAAACTTCGATTCTTATTTTTTTATATTTTGGATACATTCTATCAATTACGAAACTATATACTCCAATATAAATCACAGTACATAAAACCCGAACAATCATCTTTGTGGTTGAATTATCGGTAATTGAATCATGTAGATAGTTTCAAGGACGTGTTGGAATTTTTTGGAAAATTTCTAAAGTTCCTAAAACGCAAATTGAAAAAGTTGCAAAAAGCATCGAAACAATAAAACCAATTTTTCCTACTGATGCTTTTTTAACTTTTGAAATGTAATAAACAATAACATTAGAACCAGCAATACATGCTCCTTGTTTTCAAGCAATTGCTGAAGCAAATCCATCTAACACACCTCCAATAATTGCATAAACAAAAATTGGTCATGTTTGTCCATCATAATAAGATCCTTTACCTTGTAAAGGATGATTGAATGCAACTCAATAATTGTGATCTTTAGGACTATAAATAGTAATTGTTTCTTTTAGAAACTTATTAATTTGTGGTATTTCACCAAAAAAGGCTTGTGTAACAACTTGAAAAACCAGTCAATAAGCAGTCAATACCATAAATAATCGAGGATTTTTGCGTCAAAAATAAATCATAATTGGTAGATTTACAAGAACATAAAAATATCCAAAATAACGATCTCAGTTCATGGTAAAAGTAATAATTTGAGTTATTGATGAAGTTCCAGTTGCAACAACGGCTGCCTTTGAAAGAAATGTTGCTACCCCTAAATTGAAGAATACAGCGCTTAAAAAAATGAAGAAAAGTTTTTTAGGAAACTTTCTTCAAACATTGATAAAGTTAACGTTATAAGGATTCATTTCTTCTTGTCAAGTTTGTTTAGCTTTTTGTTTATTTTCTTTTAAAGCTTCCTTTTGTTCTTTAGTTAATTTATGTTTTTTAACTTTTTCAGGAAGAATTCTATTATTCATAACGTTCCTTTCTAAAATTTAGGTCTATTATTTTCAGGTATTTCACTGAACGCATTAATGTCACGTAAAAATAACAACTCGACTGATCCGGTTGCACCATTACGGTTTTTAGCAACAATAACATGAGTTTTAGAAATTTCAAAATTTGGGGTGTTACTTGCAAAATTTTGAACAGGAGCAGGGTTATAGTCGCCACCACCTTCACTAGTATCCACTTTTTTTGCATAATAATCGGGGCGATATAAAAATAAAACACTGTCAGCATCTTGTTCAATCGCACCAGATTCACGCAAGTCACTTAACATAGGTTGTTTATCTTCACGCATTTCTACCCGACGTGATAGCTGACTTAATGCCAAGACTGGACAACCTAGTTCACGAGCTAATTGTTTTAAAGAACGTGAAATTTTGGAAATTTCCAATTGACGATTATCAGAAGAAGTTTTTGAATCACTAATCAATTGCAAATAGTCAATAATAACTAAATCTACTTTGTGATTTTGTGCAAAACGACGACAAAGCACTAATAAATCTGAAATATTCAAAGAAGATTTATCGTTTAAAAACATCTCTCAATTCGAAATTCCATCAACAGCTATGTTTAACTCTTCTCATTCGTGTGGTTCAATTGCACCACTTTTAATTTTCGAAAGCTTTACCTTTGATTCAAACCCAATTACCCGCTCTAAAACTTGCTTATTTGTCATTTCTAGACTAAAGAATAAAACAGTTTTTTTATTTCTTGCAACATTAGCTGCTACGTTTAGAGCAAAGGCTGTTTTCCCCATTGAAGGACGAGCAGCTAAGATGATTAAATCTCCTGGATTATAACCCAGAGTTAATTGATCAAGAGTTTCATAACCAAACGATAGTCCTGCTTGAATTTGATTTCCTTGTCTTTGGTGAATAGTTTTTAAAGCTTCCTGAGCAACATCTTTGGCTGTCTCATACTGAGTTTTTGTATCGCTTATATCAATATTTATTAGTTTAATTTGAAGTTCAGAAATGATTGAAGAAATGTCTTTTGAAGATTGCATATCAAGACTTGTTTCTGAAATAACCTTCATTAACCTTTTTTTCTTCGCAAAATCAATTAAAACTGCTAAATAAGAGTGAATTTCACTAGAAAAACCGTGACTTTCCAACAAGAAATAAAGATACTCTAAACCACTTTTATTTAATACATGAAGTTTGTCAACAATTTTTTTCTTGACCAAATAATCTATTAAAAATGCAGTGTCCATTTTGGTATGCATTTGGCTTAATTCTTCAATTGCTCGGAAAATTATTTGATTTGCTTCAAAATAAAAAATATCTTCAGTAAGACTATCAGCAATTTCATTATAAAGATTTGGGTCATCAATTAAAATCCCCATTAATGGAATTTCATTTGCTATGATGCTTTTAATTTCGTTTTCGCTAAAATCCATTGCTCCTCCTTGAAAACATTTTTTATTAAAAAGCAAAAATTATTATTTTGCTTCAGTGATTTTAACTTTTAAAAACGCCTTAACACTTGGGTGTAATTTAATTGCTACACCATGATTTCCTAATGTTGAAATTTTTATTGATTCTAAACTGTGTTCAGGTAGTTTAATATTAAATTTTGATAATTCTTTTTCAATTGCTTTAGTAGTAATTGAACCATGTACTGTTTCGTTGTGTACTTTTAATTCGAAATTTAGTTGTACTTTTTCAATTTCAGCTTTTAAAAGGTTAGCTTCATAAATTCTTTGTTGTTCGTTTTCAGCTAAGTTTTCAAGTACTCTTTCACGATTTTTTAAAGTTGCACTATTAACTGGTTGTGCATAACCATTTTTAATTAAAAAGTTTTTAGCAAATCCATCTTTTGCTTCGATTATTTCGTTTACTTTATATTTTTGGTAAGGTTTAATTATAATTACTTTCATCTTTTACACTCACTATTGCTTGGATTATGTTATCAACAAAAATGTTGATTGGTTCTTTTTCATCACTTATTGCCGCTGCTGCTCCGAAGTGTCCACCACCATTAACAGCCTCAGCAATGATTTGAACGTTTGTATCAATACCTCTTGCACTCAATTTATAACGATTTTGTCCGGGAACTTTTGCGATAACAAACGCTGCTTTACGGCCTTGAATTCTTAAAATTTCTTCAGCCGCGATTGCGACAACGTCACTTTCTGCTTCTTTATCATAAGTTGCTAGGAAATATCCAGGCTTAACTTCTTGAAGATTTTGCAAGATGTTTGAAACAATTTCATGGACACTTTCATCCATTTTTAAAGTTTCAATACTTATTGCACTTGAAGCACCGAGACTTTCTAAAAAACTTGCTGCTAAAAATGTTTTCGAAGAAGTTGTTTTTAAGAAACGATTTGTATCCATATAGATACCGTCAAGAAGCATTTGAGCAGCTTCTTTTGATATGGCTTTTGAATTATTTGAAAACATTATCAACTCAGTAATAATTTCTGAAGCACTTGAAGCACCTGTATCAACATATATATTTTGTTTCAGGACGTCTTCTGGAGTTTTAGAAATTCTGTGGTGATCAAAAATAAAAATATTTTCAGGGCTGATGTTTTTGAATGCATTTGGATTCTCTACTCGATCATTTTCAACGCAGTCTACAACAACAACTAATGTTTTATCATCGTTAAGTTTTGTCGCTTGTTTTGGTGAAATAAAAATATTTTTTTTACTTAAATAAGTATTGACTGATTTTTGTCCAGTCTGATCAAAAGTTTTATTTTGAATAAAAACTTCTTTTTTATAATATTTCGCAATTTTGGCGATTGCATAAGCCGAACCAATTGCATCAAGGTCAGCTAATTTATGACCATAAACAATCACTTTCGAAATTGAATTAGATTGAAGCTTATTAATAAACAGTTTTGTAATATAAGAAATTTTAGTTCTATTAGTGCTAAAAGCTATTTCTGATGTTGAACCAAAATGTTGGGCATTATAATTTTTATAAATAACTGTAATTTGGTCACCACCCCTTGATTGAGATTGGCTTAAAGCTTCTTTGGCTTTTTGGCTTAATTGTTCTAAGGTATCTTCTCCACTAGCGAAACCAGCAGAAATTGGAACTTTAACCTGTTTATCGCCTATTAAATTACTTTTAATTTGTGTTAAATCTTTAAAATTAAGACTCACTAATTTTTTTAGTGATTCTTCAGTTGTGATGATAAAAAAACTTGTATTTAAATAACGACGGTAGATAAAATTATATTTCTTGCTAAGGTCATCTAAAACATCAACAACACTATTATAAATTTTGAATATTTCTTCTTCAGAATAAATTGATTGATACAATTGCATACTATCAATTTCAATTTCTCCAAAAACAGTTTTTTCATTTTCGTATAATCTTGATGTATTTTGTAGTAAAGTGATATCCCTTAATAATAAAACATTTTTACCCAGATTTAAATTAACATCATAAACAAAATCACCATAACGAAATTCATGTTTATTATCATAATCATCTCAGTTACTAATATCAAAATAATTACGTAAATTTTTGGAAATAATTGTTTCTCCAAATCTTTGGCGAATAAATTTTGAAATTCAAATAATTTTTAACTTATCGTTAAAAATAATAATTCCAATACCTTCTTTACCCACTTCGTTTTCAACGTGGTAATTTAAAGTATTTTTAATAATTGTATTATTCTTGATAATAGTATGAATATATCAAACAAGATATATTACCGAAAAAATCATTACAGCTGAAAGAACAGAAATAAGAATTTTTGCGCTTTTTTCAAAGCTTGGGTAATTAATGTATAAGCCCAAAAAAATGAAAAACAAAATAAAAGGAATTACAAATAAAAAGATAATTCCAAATCATAAATGCTTGTCTTTTCTTGGGTGATTTATTCAATTTTTCATATATTAAAATTATATAACATTAATAAATTAACTAAATGTTATACTTTTCTATTATTTTATCGATATTTTTTCGTGTTTTTGAACTTACAAAAGTTGATTCAATATTGTTATATAAATTTTTTAAATCAGCCTTTGTGCGATGCATTTGCGATTGGTTTGCTTTATCACTTTTTGTAAAAATTAAGTCAACTTTTAAATTAAGCGACATACAAAAATCAATCATTTCTGAATCAATAGGGGTGATTCCAATTTTTGAATCAATTAAAATGCAAAGTGTATCTAAATTTTTATTTTGTTGCAAATAAGTTCCGATCATATTTCCAATATATGCTTGTTCTTTTACTGACATTTTTGCATATCCATAACCTGGTAAATCCACAATAACAGTTCCTTTGTCACTTTGGAAATAATTTAATAATCTTGTTCGACCTGGTGTTGATGATACTTTTGCGATTTTTTGATTCGCCAATGCATTTAAAAGGGAAGACTTTCCAACGTTTGAACGTCCTCAAAATGCGATTTCTTTTTGATTATGTTGATATCATGAGTCTTTTTTATCGGCGCTTTTTATAAAAGTTCACATAATATTCCTTTCGTTTTACATTAAAAAAAGGTCTTTTTCAGACCTTTTAAATATTATTTTTTGTTGATTTTATTACCAATGAAAGGTAGTAGAGCAACAATTCTTGCTCTTTTGATTGCTGTTGCTAGATTTCTTTGGTGACGTGCACATGTTCCTGTGATACGTGATGAAAGAATTTTTCCATGTTGATTTACAAATTTTTCTAATGTTTCTTTATCTTTGTAATCGATGTATTTGTGATCTGATAAACAGAATTGACATGGACGACGACGCACAAAAGGTTTTTTTGAAACTACTCTTGCCATATTTCTCCTTTAATTAAATTTCAAAATCATCAAAGATGTTGTCTCAATCACCTGATGAATTAGGTGAGCTAACTTCAGTGATTTCTGATTCTGAAAATTCTTGATTTGTTTTAGAATTAAGGTTTTTTGAATTTTGATTTACTGGCGGAATATTAATTCCTGCATTAGAATTAGAAGTCATGTTTGCATTTTTATTACGACGTGATTCAGTAACTTCTTTTGATTCTAATGACTGAATATTTTCAACATTTACTGAATAATTTAAAACACTTGCACCATTGTATAATGAACGAGACACTTGCAGTGAACCTTCAACTAATAACAATGATCCTTTAGTTAAAAATTTATTAATAAAATTTGCGTTATTTCTTCAAGCAACACATGGAATAAAATCAGTTAATGGCTGGTTTTGTCCATAAGCTCTTCTATCAACTGCTAATGTAAATCTTGAATACTCAGTTTGATTTGAAGTTGTACCTGCAGTAGGTAAATCTGTGATTCTTCCGACTAAAATTACTTTATTCATTTTTATTCCTTAATTTTTAAGATAGACAAATTACTCAGCGTCTTTTTCAGCTTTGTATTCTTTACGTGGTTTGTATTCTCTTGTTTGTCCGTCTCTTTGTTGTGGTTTTCTGTCAGATTTTCTAGCTTTAGCATTCTTTTTAAATCTGTTATTTTTTTCTTTTCTTTGTAGTGCTTTTTCTGTATCTAAGTTAATTACTAAAGTTCTTAGAACTTCTTTAACTAAGTTAGCACGACGTCCGAATTCTTTAACTTCTTCAGCAGCTGCTTCTAGGTTAACTAAAAAGTATTGTGCAGTTGTTTGTTTTTTGATTGGGTAAGCTAATTGTGTTTCTTCTAATTTTTTAACGTCAGCTTTTTGTGCAAAAACATCTTTTAATAAATCTGTTGCAACTGATTCGTTAGCAGTAGAACTTAAAATTAGCATAATTTCATATTTTGCCATTGTTCTCCTTTTGGACTTAAATTTGGATCAAATTGATCAAGGAGTATCTACCTTGATTGTTATTTTTTTAACTTTATATATATAAATAACTATAAAATTATAGCCTAAAAGCGATATTTTGTATTTACTTGGTTAAATTTTTTGCATCTGTAGCAATCATTAACTCTTCATTTGTTCTAATTGCGTATACAGGAATTTCACTATCTGGTGAACTAATTAAAGCTCATTCATCAAATTTTTGGGTATTAGCTTCAGATAATTTTACATTGTATGAGTGTATTCTATTGATAATATTTTGACGTGTAATAGGGTCATTTTCACCGATTCCAGCTGTAAAGACGATTGCATCTGGTTTATTAGCAATTTTATTTAAATATAAAGCTAAGTAATCTGCAGATTTTTGTGCAAATAAATCTAATGCAAAACGAGCATTTTTATCAAATAATTGTTTTGAACCTAAATCACGCATGTCACTTGAAATGCCACTTATTCCTAAAAGACCTGATTTTTTGTTAAGAATTTCTGTTGCTTCTTTTGCTGTTATGTTCATTTCTTGTGCTAAATAAGCAATAATTGATGGGTCAACATCTCCACTTCTTGTACCCATCATAACTCCTGAAAGAGGAGTGAATCCCATTGATGTATCAATTGATTGTGAGTCTTTAACAGCACATAAACTTGAACCGTTCCCTAAGTGAAGGTTAACAAAATTTACCTTTTCTTTTCCTAAAATTTCTTGTAATTTTAATGTAATATAACGGTGACTAATACCGTGGAAACCATATTTTCTAATTAAATATTTATCAGCAATTTCACGATTAATTGCATATCTGTAGTTTATTTCAGGAATTGTTGAGTGGAATCCAGTGTCAACATTCATTGTTTTTTTTGCGTCTGGTAATAATTTATCAAATGCTTTAATTGCTTGAATTGCCCCTGGGTTGTGAAGCGGTGCTAATTTAATGTATTTTTCAATTGTTTTGATAACTTCTTCATCAACAATTGTTGATTTCATTAATTCAGGACCTGCATTAACAACTCTAAATCCAACAACTTTAATTTCGTCAATTGATTCAATGATACTGTTTTCTTGTCATTGACTTAACACTTCTCTAACGGCTTCTTCGTGGTCTTTCATACCCACTTTTTTTTCGTATTTTTGACCTTTGAATTTACATACTAAATTTCCGTCTAAACCGATTCTTTCAGCTAATCCACTTGCGATTAGTTCAAGATTTGATTCTAAGAATAATGATCATTTCATTGATGATGATCCTGCATTTATAACTAGGATTTTTTTATCCATAAATTTAACCTCTTTAAAATAAAAAACTATATTGGAAATACATTTTGTATTTCATATTAATTATAGTTTATTTTTAATTACCAATTTGGAAATATTGGTTTTTTAATCTTTTTTTGTGTTAAAAAACCAAAACCCATTAACAGGTTTTGGTTTTAAAATACAGGTTCAATTATTTTGAATGCGTATCTTTTAATAATGTTGGTTTTTTTGTTAATTAATTTATTAAAAGTTTTTTTATCATGTAATGAATCATATTTAGCAAATAAATGTTTTATATCATTAACTGCTTCACCAATATAAAAATTAGTTATTTCGAATTGAGAATAGAAACTTCTGTTATCAAGGTTTAATGTTCCTAAATAAGCTAATTCATCATCGATTAAAGCAATTTTTGAGTGTAAAAATGAATTTTGAACAACTTTTACCTTTAGTCCGTACTTTATGAATGGTTTTAAGTGAGAAATTGTTGAATAATAAACATAACTTTTATCTCACAAACCTGGAATATAAATTGTTACTTCAATTCCTTGCGATAGTACATCTTTTAAAGTCATTAAAAAACGATGACTAGGTACAAAATAAGGTGTTGCAAATTTAATAGTTTTCTTTGCTTCATAGAACATTTTTATCATTGTTGATTCAAGGAATGGATAATCACAAGCAGGACCATCTTCAATTGAAATAATTGCATTTTCAAAGTTTATATCTTTGGGATATAACTTTAGATAATTAGAAAGATAGTTAATTTTTTCACCAGTATTTTTTAATCAATCATAAGCAAATAGTTTTGTGTAATAGTCAATATTAGGACCTATTATTTCGATATTTGAATCTTGTCAAACTCCGTATTTAGTTGAAAAATTAGCATACTCGTCACTAATATTACATCCGCCCGTTAAAACAGTCTCTCCGTCAATAATTACATACTTTCTGTGAGTACGATAGTTAGAGGTTCCAGTAATAAATGGGAACGGTATTTTCTCAACTCTTTCAATTTTTATACCATTTTCCCTTAATTCTTTAAAAGTATCTCTTGGTAAGTCTCAAGAACCGAAATCATCAACCAATATTTTAATTTCAACACTTTGATGTGCTTTCGAAATCAAAATATTTTTTAATTGATTAAATATTTCCCCTGGCTTGATAATGTAAGTTTGAATAAAAATAAATTTTTTAGCTGATTTTATTTTTTTAAATAATTCTTTAAAAAAATAAAATCCATTATCATAAGTAATAATTTGTGAAGGTTGAATATTTTTTTGGTTCATCACTGCTAAAGAACGCAATTTTTTATAACCCTTAATTTTCTTAAAATCAAAGTCATATTGTTCAAGACTAAGATTTTCTTTAATTTCATGCTTATATTCATTGATTTCCATTACGTTTCAGTATTTTTGGCCAAAGATAATATACAAAATATGTCCCACAAGAGGAATCAAAACGAAAATAATTTGTCAGCTTTGTTTGCTTTCTGAAGGACGATCTTGAACGAAAATAATAATGTTAAAAATTAAGTTAACAAAATAAATTGATATTAATGTAAAAAATAAAAGCTTATTATTTGAGTTAATTACAATTATGTAAACAACATAAGAGATTAAAAATAATAAAACTAATAATAAAAGGTAATAAAAAAATAATTTATAGCGTCTTTTTTTCATATAGAAAAATTGTAACATTTTAAATTATTAACAATGAAAAATAAGCGAAAAAAGGTAATAAAAAAATGGCGGGCTGGAGAGGATTCGAACCTCCGCGGGAATTTCTTCCCCTACAGTCTTAGCAGGACCGCCTCTTCGGCCTCTTGAGTACCAACCCAAATTAGTGTTAATATTATACAACAAATCCTCGGAAAATGAAAATATTTCCCTAATTGCATTTTTATAAATATAAATAATTGTTTTATTTTCGAGTTTTTAAAAAAATAAATAAAAAAACATCTCAAATAAAGATGTTTAATGAACAATATTTAACATTCAGAAAAATAGCATTGCAAAACTAAAGAAGATAATTGTTGATGTTGCATCAGTTACAGTTGCAAGAATTGGACTTGACATAACTGCGGGATCTTTTTTTAGTTTAGCCGCAAGTAAAGGCACAACAGAACCAACACATTTTGCAAAAACAACAGCTATAAACATTGCAAAACTTGATACAAGACACATCATTGTAATTCCAACTTGTCTTGACACTACGTGTTCTTGAATATATAAATCAATGTTTGCTTGTGTGGCGATTTCACCCTTAGCTTCAATTAGTCTTTTGGCCGCTTCTATTTTTTCACTGTGTGAAGCATCATGAATTAAGTCACCTGTCGCAGTGAAATATAAAACTAAACGAACAAAATTAATAATAAATAAAATCGATGCAATTATTAATCCTGATTTCATTTCAATTCCAATTATTCTCCACCTGCTGTTTTTAACTTCCCCCAAGGCGATTGCTCTTGTTACGGTTGTTGCAGCTTGTGAACCTGCATTTCCGGCAGTACCCGAAATAACAGGGACCATTGAAACTACGATGGCACTAGAAACTGCGGCACTTAAAAAGTAGGGACTTGCATCAACTTTATCTTGGAACAGCTGAATAATTAATTGTGAAAGAGTTGAACCAACCATTAGAATAATTAATCAGAAAATCCGTGATTTAACAATTTTTTTAACGATACTTGTGTCATGATACGAAATTTCTACTTCTGAGTTAATACCAGCCATTTTATAGATATCTTCAGTAGCTTCTTCTTCCAAAACATCAATTACATCATCGGAGGTAATAATCCCAATAACATAATTTTTTTCATTAACAACAGGAAGAATAGACATATCTTGCTCAGCGAATATACGCGCCGCTGTTTCTTTTTTATCGTTGACTGATACACTAGCAATTGCTTCGGTTACTTCAAAAATTTTTGTGTTTTTGCGGCTATTGACAAAGACAATGTTTTCCAGTGTTGTAACCCCTTGTAATTTATTTTCGTCATCTAAAACGATATAGTAATGAACCAACTCTGATTCTTCACGTTTTTTCCGAATTTCTTCAATAGCTTTTGAACAGCTAATGTTTTCATTTAAACGAATAAATTCCACTGACATGACTGAACCAACAACATCTTCATTGTATTTTAATAATTTATTGATTTTAGCTCTGTCTTCAGTGTTTTTAACGTTTTGAAGAATTTTTTTAGCAATATTATCAGGCATTTCCCCAATCATATCAACAATGTCATCAAGATATAAATCATCTAAAATTGCTTCTAGTTCTTCGTTGGTAAACGCTGAAATAATGCTTTCTTGAATTTCACTTTCAAGATATGAAAAAATTTCCCCACTATCCTTTGGGTTAATAATTCTAAAGAAAAAAATTCTTTCATAAGGTGTTAATTGCTCAATGATATCAGCAATATTGGCGTTGGGAGTCTCATCAACAAATGTTCTAACAAGGTGAACATTTTTATATTGCAAAGCATTTTTCAGTTGCTTTAAAGTCAAAATATCTTCCATAATGATCCTCCTTAAAATTCTAATAATCTTTGAAAATATTTACTAATGATTCTTGCAATTGTTCATTAGCAATAGTAGTTAGTGAGCCGTTTCTTGCTAAAGTAATATTTCCGCTTTCTTCAGAAACGACTAAAGTTACAGAATCTGAAATTTCACTAATACCTAATGCTGCACGATGTCTTGCCCCATAACGGTTATCGATAGATTTTTTGGTGATTTTGTAATATGTTGCAGCATATAAAATTTTATTATCACGAATAATAATCGCCCCATCATGTAATGGAGTATGTTTATTGAAAATTGAAATAATTAATGAAGAAGAGATATTGGCATCAATGATAACTCCGTCAGTTCTTAAACTGTCAAGTTTTTCGTTCATTTCAATTGTGATAATCGCACCAGTTTTAGTTTTTGATAAAAATTCTAAGCTTTCTTTTAACTGGTGAATTAAACGAATTTTTGAACTTTTAGACACTTTTTTACGACTTTTACCAATTTTGTTTATTGATTTAAAAAAGTTAAAAACATAATGAGCTGAAATTAAGGCAAAAATTAAAATAACAAATATTAAAATAACATAAATAATTTTTGAGTTCATTTTAATTTACTTTCGGTGCTCAAAGAGTTAAACCCAAAATGATAAAAACGATCGCTAAAACAAATATGATAAAACCAGCAAGAATTCAAAGTCTTTTTTCCAGTGATGGCTCTTTAATTTTGATTGATTTAGGATCTTGGCTTCATTTTGGATATTCAATTTCTTTTGAAGCTGTTTTTTTATTTTGCTCACTTTGACGCAATTTATTTTCTTGTGTTTTGTTATAAAGTTTTCTATCAACTTCAGACATTCAGATAAGTTGTTGAAAAATATCTTTTAATGCTTCTTCTGAATAATTATGGTATTTTGGTCGCTTAGCAAAATCCATAAATTCTTGAATTTGTCTTGAAAGTCTTGATTCAGTATTATTTGACTGACGATTATCACGCATTTTTTGAGCCATTTTTTATCTCCTTAAAATATAAAGTAATCTTTATAATAGTAATATTATAAATTATTTTAGCATTTATGCTTATAATAAAAAACAAGGAGACAACATGAAAAAAACTTTAACTGACATTAATTTTGATAATAAAGTTGTTATTGCCAGAGTTGATTTTAATGTGCCAATTAAAATGGATCAAAACAATCAACAAAGCATTGCTGATGATACAAGAATTTTAGCAGCATTGCCAACCATTAACTACCTTTTAGAAAAAAATGTTAAACTGATTCTTCTTTCACATTTAGGAAGAATTAAACAACCTCAGGACTTAGGAACTAAATCTTTAAAAATCGTTGCCCAAGAACTACAAAAACACATAAAAAACAAAGTTATTTTTGTTAACAAAACCCAAGGACAAGAAGTTTTAGATGCTGTAAAAAACCTCCAAAAAGGTGAAGTATTATTTTTAGAGAATACTCGTTTTGAAGATTTAAATGACAAAGCTGAATCAAAAAACAACCCAGAATTAGCTAAATTCTGAGCTTCTCTTGCTGATGTTTTTGTTAATGACGCCTTTGGAACTTCTCACCGTAGCCATGCTTCAAATGTTGGAATCGCTTCAAACATTAAAGAAAGTTGTCTTGGATTTTTAATGGCTAAAGAAATTCAAAACCTTGACAGAATTAAAAATAACCCACCAAAACCTTTTGTTTCAATTATTGGTGGAGCAAAAATTAGTGACAAAATTCAAGTACTAGAAAAATTACTTGGAATTTCTGATCATGTTTTAATCGGTGGAGCAATGGCTTATACATTCCTAAAATCACAAGGACATGAGGTTGGTCAGTCACTTGTTGAAAATGACTACTTACAATTAGCAAGCCAAATGCTTACTAAATATGCAGATAAAATTGTTTTACCAGTAGATAGTGCAATGTCAAAAGAATTTGCAGACATTAAACCTGTTTATAAAACTTATGCATCAAAAACAATTGAAAGTGACGATGATGGAATGGATATTGGTTCTCAAACAGTTGAACTGTTTTCTTCATACATTAAAGAAGCTAAATCAATCTTTTGAAATGGACCTTTAGGAGTAACAGAATTTGATAATTTCGCAATAGGAACAAAAGCTATTGCAACAGCTATTTCCCAAAATAATGACTGTTTTTCAGTAGTTGGTGGGGGAGATTCAGTAGCAGCAATCAAAAAATTACAACTAGTAAGTAAATTTAGTTTCATTTCAACCGGTGGGGGAGCTAGCCTTGAATTTGTTCAAGATGCTTCGTTACCAGGTTATGAATGTATTGAAAATAAATAACAAATAAAAAGCAACTCCTCGGAGTTGCTTTATTTGTATTTGTAAAACGGCACTAGAATGAAACTCATGATAAAGGAATTAAAAATTCCCTAGTGCTGTAATAATTATAACATTGTTGTTTTTTAATGACAAACATTTGTGCTAATTTTCTTTATTTTCATTTAATTGGTGGATTTTTGCAACACCAACGATTGTGTCTTTGTTTGACTTAAGATTAATTAATTTGACACCTTTTGTATTTCTTCCTGAAATCGCAACTTGTTGTAAGTTGAATCTTATTGCAATTCCTTCTTTTGTCATAATAATTAAATCTTCATTTCCATTAACTGCTGCAGCATAAACCAATTCACCAGATTTATCAGCATTTAGAGCCATAACCCCTTTTGCGTTTCTTGAAGTTTTTCTAAAATCTTCAACACTTGACATTTTTCCATAACCTTCAGAACCTAGTGAAAAAATCATATGTCCTTGGCTTGAAGACGAAACTGAAACCACTTTACTTCCTTCATCAAGTTTAATCCCAATAACTCCGGCTGCGGTTCTTGACATTGAACGAATTTCACTGATATCAAAACGATTAATTTTATTATTTGAAGCAGCGACAAAAATTTCATCATTATCACTAACAATCATTGCGCTAATTAATTCATCACCTTCACGAAGTTGAAGGGCTTTTTTACCATTACGATTAATTAATTTATATTCAGAAAGAGGTGTTCTCTTTAAAATACCATTTTTTGAAGCAGTTAATAAGTATTGTTCATCTGTATATTCTTCGTCTGTTCAAATGATTTCTTTAATGTTTTCATCTTTATCCATTGTTGGAAGAATGTTAATAATTGGTGTTCCTTTGGCATTTTTTGATGTAGCTGGAATTTCATGTCCTCTTAAACGATAAACCTTACCTTTTGAACTAAAGATTAATAGGTCAGTATGTGTTTTGGTTACAATAATATTTTCAACACTATCATCTGAGTATGTTTTGGCTGCGTTTGAACCCATACCCCCACGTCTTTGTTCACGATATTCATCTAAATCAGTACGACGAATGTAGTTATTTGCTGAATATGTAATAACAATTTCTTTTTCTGGAATTAAATCTTCATCGTCAATTGAAGCAGCTAAATCTCAACGAATTTCACTGCGACGTGAATCTCCGTATTGTTCTTTAATTTCTCTTAATTCTTCAATAATTAATTCAATTAATTTTTCTTCACTTGCTAATATTGCTTTATAATTTGCAATTCTTTCTTGAAGAAGCAATAATTCTTCATTCATTTTTTCAATTGCTAAACCAGTTAAACGCCCTAGACGCATTTCAACAATAGCTTTAGTTTGAAGTTCATCAAGATTAAATCTTAAAGCCAATTTTTCTTGAGCTTCAGTATCAGTCTTAGATTTTTTAATTATTTCGATAACTTCATCAATATTTTCAACAGCTATTTTTAAACCTTCAAGTATGTGAGCACGTTGTTCATCTTTTTCAAGGTCAAAACGTAATCTTCTTGTTACAACGTCTTTTTGGTGGTCAATATAAACTTGTAAAGATTCTTTTAAATTAAGAGTTTTAGGTTCGTTATTAACCAAAGCAATTGTATTGATTGAAAATCTTGATTGTAACTGAGTTAATTTGTAAAGAGTATTTAAAACAATTTCTGGTTCGAAACCTTTTTTAATATCAATAACAATTCTAATTCCTTCACGGTTAGATTCGTCCCTTACCTCGTTAATACCTTCAATACGTTTTTCTTTAACAATTTGTGAAATTTTTTCAATTATGTCAGTCTTTTTGATTGCATAAGGAATTTCATTAACAATAATTTTACTTTTTCCATTAGCAAATCTTTCGATGTGACTTTTTGAACGGATTGTAACGCTTCCACGTCCTGTTTTATACGCGTTAACAACACTTTTTTTATCAAATAGAATACCACCAGTTGGAAAATCTGGTGCTTGAACAATTTCAATTAATTCATCAATTGAAATTTCAGGATTTGAAGCTAAAGCTATCGATGCATTAATTACATCACTTAAATTATGAGGCGGAATATTTGTTGCCATACCAACAGCAATACCACTTGAACCAGAAACTAAAAGATTTGGAAATCTTGCTGGAAGTACAACCGGTTCTTTTTCGGTTGCGTCATAGTTATCAATAAAATCAACTGTGTTCTTTTTAATGCTTTCAACCATTAAGGAAGCAATTTTAGACATTCTTGCTTCGGTATAACGCATAGCAGCGGCTTCATCACCATCAATTGATCCAAAGTTTCCATGTCCATCAATTAGTGGGTAACGAAGTGAAAAGTCTTGTGCCATCCGCACCATTGCTTCATAAACAGAAGAATCACCATGTGGGTGATACTTACCTAAAACATCCCCGACAATTCTCGCTGATTTTTTATGTGGTTGATTGTAATACATACCTAATTCTGACATACCATAAAGAATACGACGGTGAACTGGTTTTAGTCCATCCTTCGCATCAGGAAGTGCCCGAGACACAATAACACTCATCGCATACTCAATAAAAGCGGTTTTCATTTCTTTTACTAAGTTTACTGGTGTTAGTCCGTCTTTTTCTTCTTCAAGCAGAGTTGGTTTTACAATGTAACCTTCTTTTTCTTGGGGCGGTATTTCTTCTTCATCTTCTTCAACTACCTTTTCATCTTCAAAGACTGTTTTTATTTCTTCTTCTTCAACGTAGTATTTATCATCTTCGTCAAAATTCTTTTTGTCATCAAAAGCCATACAAACTCCTTAATATGTTAATAATAAAATTATACATTATAAGTTTGATATATCTATTTAATAGATATATGTCTTTTAATTTAAAAAATAAAAAAACTAACTTAAGTTAGCTTCTTTTAAAAGATAATTCAAGATAGTTGATATTTTTGCCCTGTGTAGATCATTTTTCTTCATACTCAGTCATAATATTGTTTTTTTGTTTAACTGAATTATGCAAATCTCTTGTCATGAAATCTAGTTTTCAACCCATATCTGCAATTTCTTCAAGAGCAAAATCGAATAAACCATCATTATCTGTTTTAAATATTAAAATTCCATCTTCTTTTAAGATTTCACGGAATTTTAAAAGAAAATTACGGTGTAATAATCTTCTTTTTGCGTGTCTTTTTTTAGGTCATGGATCTGAAAAAGTTAAATAAATTCTATCAACTTTATCCGCGAATAATTCATTAATATTATTAGCATCTTCAATTAAAAGTTTTAGGTTTGAAATTTCATCTTTTTCAATCTTTTTGAGTGCTTTTAAAGCAACAGTTGGGTATTTTTCACAACCAATAAAGTCAATGTCAGGATTTTGTTTAGCCATCTCGCTAATCATTTTTCCCTTACCCATTCCAATCTCTAAATATGTTGTATTTTTTAGTTTAATTGGAAAATTTTTTATTTTAAAATCTGAATTATCAATTAATCCAGATGCATCCTTGTTAAATTTTAGTCTCATAGAAATTAATTTTAGCAAATTAAAACAAGAACTAAACTTTTTTACAATGAGCAATTTAAAAAATGCTTATTATTATTTTTTTTGATTGCTTATTTATATATAATTTTTTTAATCTTATTCAATGGAGCAGAATTTTATATGAGTAAAAAAGAAAAAAATGAAAAAAAAATAATCTTATTTTCAGCATTAGCCGCCTTTGGAGTAATTGGTGCTTCAGCCGGTATTTCTTGGGCAATTATTAATAGTTTAAGTCTTAATAATAGTAGCAATAAGTATAAAAAATACACTCCTGCATGAGAAAAATATATTGGTTTTAATTTAAAAGAAAATAAAGATGGTAAGCCTAATCCAGATTACGATTCAAAATTATTATCATTTCGTGAATGACCTTACAAAACTGATGAAGATGGTAATGATGTATATTTCTTTGGTCCAGAAGGTTTAAAACTATTAGCATTAAACTTTTTAAAAAGGGGTGGATTTGGCCCTGAAACTCAAGAATTAAATTTTGTTAATATTAACATACCCAAAATCAGTAACGTTGAAACAACTAACGCAAAAGGACTTTTTGTACCAGCCTATGAAAGTATTTATTTAAGTATTGAAGATTTATTACAAGTAAATGGTCGTAAACGTGCGCTTGCTAAGCCTTGAACAGAAATTGATTTAGACTCAAAAATTGAACTAATTTTACCAACTCTTGTACATGAATATATGCACCACTTCGCTTATGTTTACGCTAATTCCATGACTGAAAATGACTCATTAGGTACTCATGAAATTGTTGCAAATTTACGAAAATCAACAATTTCGCACTCAACTTCTGAAGACAAAATTAAAAAGATTTTAAGCACTGTTTATAACAAAAAATTTGTTAATAATTTCAAAGAAGCACTCTTTAAATATGATATTAAGCCCGATAAAAATAACTTTAATTTACCTAGTGATACTGTTTCCATTTATCAGTATTATTCAACAAAACAATTATTTGACAAAGCTAATTCTTGACAAGATGAAAATACTTGAAAAACCTTGAATGAGTACGCAAAAGAAGGATATAAAAATACTTTCAATGTCAATAAAAACTCAAGAATTAAATTTGCTGATTCCATAAATGAACAAAATCTCAATTACTTTTATTCCCTAGAAGAATTAATTCCTCGTGAATTCTTAAAAATGTCTTGAGTGCCAAAGAACAAAATAGGTACTTCTGATAATGGAAAATTTGGATATATGTCATTATCAAACGGTAATAGCAATGTTTTTGTTTCAGCTTATGGTGAGGATTTAATGCGTTCAATTGATACTGGCAAAATTTCCAAAATAGGCCCTACCAACTACGAAGCAGACAATGTTTTTGCTGAAAACTGAATATTTAGCGGAACTTTTTTACCTTCTCGTGATACTAATGCAAAAGATTTTGAGCAATGAAATAAAGATCGTTTAGATGAAAAAAATAAATTAATTTTATACAAATCATATTTGGACTTGGTTGGTTTTAGATTACCAATTAGTCAAATTAGAATTGACAATAGTTATTTACAAAAAGTTTCTGATGACAAAGTTTCAAGTAATTCAAAAGAAATTCAAAAAGATATTAAAGATGCACAAAATAATATATATTTTGGAGGTTATTTACCTTTTGATATAAATTCAGAATGAACTCTTAAAAATACCACAAATATTGAAGATATCTATCACAATGAAAACTTTATTAATAGAATGAAGGATACACACCTTGTAATAAAGTATCAATCGGCAAAAAATCCATCTGAAATTAAAAAACAAATTTTAGATTTAAAAATTAATGAAGGTAGATTAGGTTTAAAAGACACATGATACCAAAATTATAGATCTCTTCAACAAACATATCGTGTTGGGCTAACCTATTTAAAAGGTGATTTTGTTTATTTAAGCTACTTTACAAAAAACTCTTTTGACATTTCAAAAGCCAAAGATAATAACATCAAAAATGCTTATTTTTGATATGATAAAAATAAAGATGGTATTGAGCAAAGCAATGAGGTTCAATTATTCAATAATGAAAGAACTTACAAAAGATATCAAGATGTTCAGCGAAGAATTTCTACATTTCGTTCACAACTTAAAGAATATTATCCTGACTTCAAATCTTATAAATTAGAATATGGAAATAAAGAACAAGGATACGCAATCAAAATGGGGGTTTATGAATAACAATGTCAAAAAAAATAAAAATCATTTTTTAAGCAGGGGAAAATTTTTAGAAATTCAATGCTATAAATATGATGGACATTTATATCGTCAATATGATGGTGTAAAAATTATTGAAAATAACAAAGATTATCTTGTTACTTTAATGTTAAAAACAAAAGTTAGTGAAGAAAACATTAACTGGGTTGTTGCTGAACCTACTTTATTTATTTTCAGTAAGCATCATTTTTTCAATGCCACCGTATTGATAAGAAATAACCAAAAATATGTTTATGTTAATTTAGCAAGTCCCTTTTTTATTGAAAAAAATGTTATTAAATATATTGATTTTGATTTAGATATCAAAACTCACCTAGATCACGATTTTAATGTTATTGACTGACCAGATTTCAAACAAAATATTCAAAACCTAAACTACTCTAAAGAATTAATTTATAAAATTTATAATGAATTGGATTATCTTTTCCTTTTATTTAATTCTAAAAAAGAAATTTTTGACGAAGATTTTTTAGATTCCTATGTTGATTTAATTAAAAACCAAAAAGATATAATTTAAAAATCCCAGCCTTGTTTGGCTGGAATTTTTTTATCCGATTATTTCTAATTGATCGTATGAAAATTCTGTTGGTGTTTTACGCCCAAAAACTTCAATTTCAACGAAAGCTTTTTGAGTTATATCGTTGTTTTTGACAATTGTTCCAACTTGATTTTCAAAAAGTCCGCTTTTTACCCGAACAATTGTTGATTCTTTGAAAGCTGTTTCAATATTTCCTATATCAAAGTTTTCAATCAACTCTTTTTCTTTAGCTTCCATTTCTCTGATTTTACGGTTTGAAATTGGTGTAGGTTTTGCCCCTTTACCACTTGATCCAACAAGACCTGTTACATACTGAGTATTACGCACTAAGAATCAAGCATTATCACTCATTAACATTTCGATGAAAATATATCCTTTGTAAAGGTTGATAAATTTCGCTGTATATTCATCACCTTTTGTTTTTTTCTCAAGTTCTCTCGAAGTTAAATGTGGAACCTTAAACATTTTGATATTTTTAAAATAATCTTGCATGTTTTCAGTTTCAATTTTATTTTTTAATGTTTCAATTACTTTTTCTTCTTTACCAGAAACTGTAGAAACCATATATCATTTCATTGCTTTTTCTAAATCTTCCATTTTTAAACCTTCCTACTTTATAACTTAATTCCAACTGAGTTTCAAATACTTGTAAAAGCAAATGTAATAATGAAAAAGAAAATTGCGAAAATGATCACAAAAATTAATGTATAAGCAAATCATTTTCATGATTCTTTTCCACTTGGTCAAATAATTCTTTTAACATCTTTACGAAAAGCTCTGAATTTTTTTTCTTTTTTGACTTCAGGTGCTTTTTCTTTTAAAGATTCACTTTCTTTAAAAGATTGATTTTTAAGAGGATCAAACATTATTTTTCTTCCTTGTGTAATGTTTTGGCATTACAATAACGACAAAATTTATTAAGCTGCATACGTTGCTCGATTGATTTGTTTGTTACATAGTTTTTTCTTTTACAAACATCACAAGCTAAATTTATTTTATTTGTTTTCTTTTTCATAATCTAATAAATTATATATTACATATACAAATATCGAAATAATATTTTTTACGCTAATATATGTCATTGGTTTTAATTTGTTTAAGCATGCTGTTTAAATGCTTTTGTTGTAAAAACTTGCTTATATGCAACATAGAAGCAATTTCTTTGCTATTTTTATCATCTTCAAAGCATAATGATAATAGTTGTTTTTGAATTTTATTTAGTTTATTTGTAATCAAAATTTCTTGTTTTCAATAATTATTTTCGAATTTTTGTTCATAGCCAAACTCAATATTGTCTTCATTTTGAGACTCAAAAATAGCTTCATTAAGAACTTTATATTTTGCTGTTGAATATTTTTTTAAGATATTCAAAAATTCATATTTACAGCCATTTAATAAATATGTCAGATTACAATCGGGTTTTTTAGTAATTAAATTTTTAATAATTTCAAAGCTTTCAACTACTAAGTCGTCAGCTTCAAGAGGAATGTTACGATTTTTAAGCAAATTAGTTGCCATATAGCGAATTTGTGGCTGTAGTTTACAAAAAATTCAGTTAGCATTTAAAGTTTGTTGATCATTTTTAGTCATAACATAATTATTAATCTTTAAATGATCTTGTGGTGTCTTTTTTGTCTCAATTTTGTTTCAATTAATTTTTTTGATTTACTAAACAATATAAGGCTATTCCAGTAGCCACGCTAGCATTAAGTGACTGAACATTACCTTTTTGCGGTATATAAATAACTTCATCAGCATTTTTTAAAATTGTTGATGAGACCCCTTTTTCTTCGTTTCCAATCACAAGCACTGAAGGAGTATTAAATTTTGTTTCATTAATTTGTTTTGCATTTTCGTTTAAAGCAGTGACATAAACTCAATATCCTTCTTTTTTTAGACTATTTATTGTCGGCAAAAGTGAGTTTGCTTTAATTATGTTCATGTTATTAATTCCACCACTTGCTATTTTTAAAACAGTTGGAGTGACGCTTGCAGCACGATCAGATGGAATAATTATTCAATTAATTCCAAAAACGTTGGCACTACGAATAATTGCTCCTAAATTTTGAACATCTTGAATATGATCCAAAATTAAAACATTTTCAGGTTTGTGTTTTAAAAGTTGTTCAAAATGAGCATATTGATAAGGTTTAATAAATGCAATAAAACCTTGATGGTTTTGGTCAGTAATAGTGTTTAATTTTTCTCTTGAAACACGCTTTACATTTTTAAATTTGGTTTGAAAATTAATATTTTCTTGAACTCATAATTCTGAGATAGGAAAATTTTGTTCTAATGCATCAAGTACTGAGTTTTTACCATAAATAAATTCTTGTTTCATTAAATCAACTTTCTTTGTTTTAAAGCTTCTCTTAATTTATCAGCTTCTTCATAATTTTTATTTTCTATTTGCAATTTTCAATTTTGATACATTTGTTTGTCTTCGTCAGTAATTGTTTCAGAAGCAATATTAAACCCTAAAGCTTTTAAAATCATATATAAATTTCTATATTGCTTTTGTTTGTATTGATCATGAATAATTTTCATAGCTTGTGCAAAATTTAGTAAACCTACATTTTCGACAGCTTGTTTAATGATATCTTGATTTATTTCTTGTTGAATATCTTCTAAAAATATTTTTTTAATAGCAACATTAAATTTTTCAATCATATTTTGATTAGATACCATTAATTCGTCAGTAATATTTATTGGTTTTGTATATGATGCAGTTAAGAAAATTAATCTTAAAGAATCAGCTGAAAAAGAATTTAAATAATCTTTTGCCAGTAAAATGTTTCCTAATGATTTTGACATTTTTTCATTATTCATATTGATAGTACCGAAGTGAATTCATTGCTTGGCTAGTGGATTATTGGTAAGAGCTCTAAATTGAATATTTTCATTTTCATGGTGTGGAAAAGTCAAATCACTTCCACCACCATGAATGTCAATTGTTTCGTTACCGAAATAACGTTTTATCATTGCTACACACTCAGTATGTCAGCCAGGACGTCCTGTTCCAAAAGGAGCATCATATTTAATACCTATTTTTGTATCTTTTCACAAAGTAAAATCTGCTGGATGTTGTTTATTTAAATTTTCTTGATCAAAATTCATTTTCGAAATTTTTTGATTACTTACTTCGCCATAAAAATCTTTATTTTTAATAACATCAAAAAATACGTTTACACCATCTTTGTAAGCGTTGTTAGTAGTAATTAAATCATTAATAAAATCATAAATTGTGTCTAAATGTTCAGTGACTTTTGCGATTTTGTTAGGAATTTCAATATTGTAAGCTTTAAGCATTTGCAAGTATTGTTCTGTGTAATACTCTGCAATTTCCTTTTCAGTCTTTTGTTCTGCTAAAGCTTTATTGATAATCTTGTCGTCAATATCAGTAATATTATGCAAAAAGAAAACATCTTCACCAAGAAATCTTTGCGCTCTAATCATTAAATCAAAAGTTAAGATTGGACGCATATTTCCGATGTGAACATAGTTGTACACAGTAGGCCCACATAGATAATATTTTTTCATGTACTAAATTATACTATAATGATTCAAATTCTAAATATTGTGCTAAATAATAAAAAAGCAAAAAAAATGATTAAAATTTATAGAATGAATAAAAAGAGGTTTTATGAACAAAAAACAAAAATTTGGTATGTTTTGAAAGTCTTTATTAACTGTTTTACCGATTTCATCCATATTTGTTGTTGCTAGTTGTAGCACAAATCCAACCAAAGAAGAACTTGATGATTATTTTTTAAATTTTAAGAATTTAGAAACAAAACTTCAAGAAAGTAAAGCGGATGTAAATTACTCTAATTTTAGAGTTAATTTTCTTAATAAAGTAATAGCTAATAATATTCTCCATTCTGCAGATTTAAATAATAGAGATAAAGTTCAAAAAGCGAATAATAATTTAAAAGAGGCCTTGATGTTTTTTGATAAAATGCAGACTTTAGATGATGTTTATCAATTATTGGAAAATACTAAGAAAACAATAACTAACAGCGAAAATGCTGATGTTATTATTAGTCAAATTAACCAGATTCAAGTTTTAGAAAAAAATATTGATTTTGAAGCTAAAAAACAAGATGTAAATATTCTTATTGAAAATGTTTTAAAAGAACAAAATGAATTATTAAATTCTATTTATAAAAAGAAAACTGAAATAGCTGTAAAATTACAAACATTATATAGAGAAGTTAACCAATTTCAAAAAGAATTAGCTTTGCCTATTTTAGTTAATTTAAAAAATAATTATGCAGAGTTAGATAAAAAAATTCGTTATGATATTGCAACTTTAAGTAATATAGATTTGGCAGCCTTAGAAAAAGATCATGATAAATTATCTTCATTTTTAGTTCGATTAAGAGAAGCTATTGAAGCACAAAAACAAACACTAAAATTGCATATTAGCGATATTCAAAAACAACTTAATGAAATTTTAAATTCTTTAAGCAAAGATAATGAATTTAATGACTTAAAAAACAATATTAGTCAAAAAATGACAAATATTGCAATACCAGAAGATTTAAAAGACATCTATGATTTAGATCAAGAATTATCAACATTTTTAAATAATACTTTAAAGGTAAAAACAGATATTGACACATCATTAAAGAAAAATTATTTAACTAACAAAAAAGCACAACTTCTAGAACTAATAAAAGAAATACAAAATTTAATTTTTGAAGATGAAAATAACACAATATTTAACAATGTAAAAACCTTGTTAAGCAACATTAATCAAAATATAGACAATTTACAAATAGATGCAATGAATAAAGAATATGAAAATCTTAATTCTACATTTAGCCAATTAAAAAAAGAATACAAAACAAACTTAGAAAATATTACAAATCATTTAACTGAATTAAAAAATGAATTTGTAATGATAATTAATAAGTTAAAAATTAATAATCTGAATAAATATGATTCTGATATTAATGATTTAAATTTACTACTAGACAAACAAAAATTAAATCTAAGCCAAAAAACTGCACTCTTAAATAAACTAAAAGATAAAAAATTGCTATTAGTAAAATACTTTAACGAAGAATTTGCTAACGCTAAAAATGCTTACGAAAATGAAAAAAGTATTGTTTTGGCAATGAAATCTAATGGTTTGTTAAATTATCAGTTCGAAGACTTTCAACAAACAATACCTAATTTTTTATCACAAATTACATTACTTAAAAATAATATATCGCTAGTTACTGTCAAACTAAGAACAGAAGTTTTAGAACAGATCAAAAGATTAAATGCTTTGATTTCCAAAGCAAAAGAAAACAACATAGACACATCAATAGCAAATCAAAAACTTTCAGACTTTAATAATTTATCAGATGATTGAGAATATTTGAATAACTCTTTAAAACAACTAACTATTTTTAATAATTCATTTGAAAAATCAATAAATTCTAAAACGCAAGCCAATGAAGGCGATGCAAGCAAAAAGAGTGATTCTTCTAATAACGACGCAAATACTGCACATGATTCTAACAAAAACTTAGATGAAAGACCTAATGAAAATAATAATCAGAATAGTCAAAATTCTAATCCAGCAAGTAATGAAAATGATAGTCAATCTACTAATGACCAAAACAATGAAAATTCAGAACGTAAACAAATTATTCGCGACACTGAAAGACGTAATAAAACAATTGAATTAAAACAACTTTTAAACAAATTAGTTACACAGGCAACTGAAGTTCAAGAAGAACTAAAAAAATATGACTTAAATTCAGAATTATTAGACGAAAAAATAAATTATTACCAAACTAATAGTGAAAGTTTTAAAAATGATAATGCTTATGATATTTTAATTGACTTTACCAACGAATTAAAAAAGGCAATTAGTCAAGCAAAAAAACAAATCCCAAGACACAATTCTTCATTTAACTGAGGTGATGTGCCGTTACCTAAAAAAGCTGATAGCGAAATTACACAACAAGACATTGAACAAGCATTTAGTGATATGGTAGATGCAAGAATGTCAGGATTTAGTATGGGAGATAGAAAAATAAGTACTAATTTGTGGGGAAAAGCAATTATTCACTGAATGTCTCATAAAAATTTAGAACACCCATTGTTTAGTGTTGCATCTAACTTTTTTATATTTAAATTTAAAAATGCAACTGGCGAACAATTTGATGGTTTTTTCCCAAACACAGATGAATTCATCAATAAAACTCCGTGATATGTAGAAGGTGGAAGCTTTTTTAACACCTATATGAATGACATAATGAAACCAAGTGATACTCGTGATGAAGTTAAACGTTTCATACAAGAAGCACAATTGCAAATCCATGATGGTATGAGTGCTTGAGACAAAACTTATGCGATGTATACTTATATGCGTAATTGATTTAAATATCAAGGTGTGAGTGCAACGTTAGATAAACGCATTGCCACCCATAAAGGGGTTTGTTTGGATATGGCTACAACACTTTCAATTTTATTAAATATTGCTGGTGTAGAATCGTTTGCATGACCTACAGGTAGAAGTTTATCTAATAAAGAAGGGGAAAGAGAGTCATACTCACATATGGTTGTATGAATGAAATTGCCAATTGATAAAAAAGGTAATCCCGATGAAAATTCATCAAAATATAAATGATTTGATTCAGATATTACATATTCAGATGAGTATCAAACAGCTTATCATCCTTTATCACATGGTCGTGGTAATTATGAAGGGATGATAACAAGTCCAACAGCTTCTCAATTTCAATATAATGATTCAAAAAATTTAAATGCTTATAATTTTAATAATTTATATGGATTACCATTTAATGGATTATTTAATGATCCTAATAACGAAATTCAAATGACAAAAGATAAATATTATCTTAACAAAATTACAATTATTGGAAGTAACAATTCAAAAATAATCGGTAATACTCATATACTTCCATATTTCGTTTTTAATTCGGGAAAATGATATAGTTATAATTATGATATGTATCAAAAAACAGGTTATATTACTGCACAAAAATTTAATCAAATACAACCGCAAGATGCAAATTTAAATATAAGCCAAGAAGATAAAAAAGCTATGGCATTAGCAGTGTCAAGATCAATCGGTAAAATCGGTGATGATAATTTAGCTGTAAATATTTGAAGTTATCGTAACTTCATATCACTTCCTATTTATGAACCCAAAAATGGTTATAGCATTCTAATTTATGATTTACTTACAAACAAATATATTAAAGTTTTAATTCCTAATTCAAAAGATAAAATTTTATTTAACTTTAATATTAAAAATGACGATTTAAATGTTAGTTGAAATGATTCGCGTGAAGAAGAAACTAAAATAAATGACACTAATTTTAGTAATTTTATAATTAATAACTCAGTATATCGCACACAAGAATTATTAAATTGAATCATATATTATCAATACTTTGCTCGTACATTTGAAGTCGGCAATGGTTCGTATCAATTACCGAAAACTAATTTAGATGAATTTATCAGATATTCAGAAAATTTAAAATCACAGTTAAGTAGATTTTCTAGTGAAGAAATAAAATCAAAAATTCAAGAACTAAAAAATTACTATGAAGAACATATTGAATTAACTGTATTTAACTCAGCCAGATTATTGGTATGATTCCAAAATTTACCTGGTGAAGATGGACTGAATATCAATAATTACAATGAGTATGGTTATACTTTTAATGCTAGAGTATATAATGATTTTCAACAATTTTTTAAAGCTAATATTTCTAACGTTGCAGATATTTATTATTCTAAAACAAAGTTACAACCCGGTGATTCTGGTTGATCTAAATTAACAACATCACAACGTTTAGGATCCTTAAAAATTGATAAAAAAATTGTGCCTAATCCTGAAGGATATTATTATTTAAAAGTCTATAATCAAAAATTTCCAAATGATTTTACAAATTCTAAGGTTATGCATTTTACAATTTTAAAAAATAACCAAGAATACCCTGAATATTCATATATAAGAATTAACGGAAATAATAATAACATTAATACTAATTTTGACGATTGAGATAAAAATATTTCATTAAGTTGGACTTATTTATTATCTAATCCAGATTTAGATGTACAAGCTAATATTCATTTTATTAATTTTAATAATGGAGAAGACATAATTATTAAAAAAATTACTGTTGAACAAGGTAATAACAAATGAAATCAACACATTGATGTTGCAACAAAATCTAATGTTGGAATTTATTATGTTGAGTATTTAGTTAAAAATAAAATTACAGAAACAAAGTATAAAACAATATCTTCAATTTCAATTTTATTTAACAGCCATTACTATGAAAGAATTAACATAGAAGATATTAAAAAATTACTTGAAAAAATTATCAATTAAGTACCATTTTTGATACTTTTTATTTATAAATAACACCAAAAAAAACAGCTTTCAAGTGCTATAATTAGAATTATGAGTGCTAAAGAAAAAATAATTGCTTCTATAGAAGAAGCTTTAAGTAAACTAAATGTGTCAAAAAAGGTTATTTTAACTGAAGCTAAAGATCATGGAGATTTCGCTTCAAATATTGCCTTGACATTGCAAAAAGAATTAGGAAAAAGTGCAATGGAGGTTGCACAAGATATTGCCAAAAATATCGACAAAGATAAATATTCAATTAAGGAAATCGAAATCGCTCACCCAGGTTTCCTGAACTTTTATGTTCAAAGTGAAGTATTTTCAGAAGTTGTTGATAATATCAATAAATTAAATGAAAAATATGGTGAAGGAAAAGAAAAAATTCATCCTGTAAACGTTGAGTTTGTAAGTGCAAATCCAACAGGATTTTTACACATTGGACACGCTCGTAATGCAGCTATTGGTGCAACATTATGCAACGTTTTAGAAAAAGCAGGACATAAAGTAATTAGAGAATACTATGTAAATGACGCAGGTAATCAAATGAATAACTTAGCTGCTTCACTATTTAGTCGTTATCAACAAATTTTTGATCCATCTTACCCAATGCCAGAAGATTCATATAAAGGTGGGGATATTGTATATTTTGCAGAAGAATTCCACAAAGTATATGGAGATAAATTCAAAGGAGCTGACTATGAATCAAATAGAGCTCTATTTAAGCAATTTGGTTTAGAAATAGCACTACGCGAAATCAAAAATGATATGACTCGTTTTGGAACTTGATTTGATCTTTATTCAAGTGAACAAGAACTATATGATAAAGACATGGTATTCAAAGCGATCGATAGATTAAGCGATGTATATGAAAAAGATGGAGCTAAATGATTAGCTACAACAAAAGGTGGTTACGATGACAAAGATAGAGTTATCGTAAAAAGCGATGGTGGTTTCACATATATGTGTGCTGATATTGCTTACCACGAAGATAAATTAAAACGTTTAAATGATCCTAAAGGTGTTATTTTGGATATTTGAGGAGCTGACCACTCTGGTTATGTAGAAAGAATTAAATATGCAATGAGTGATTTAGGGTACACAAGAAATCAATGTGAAATGATTCTTTTCCAATTACTAAGAGTTGTTAAAGATGGAAAAGAAGTTAAAATGTCAAAACGTTTAGGAACTTCTTTAACATTAAGAGAACTAATGGATTTAGTTGGAAAAGACCCAATCCGTTTCTTCTTAATAAACCGTTCATACAATTCAAAAATTGACTTCGATATTAATAAAGTTAATGAAGAATCAGAAACAAATCCTTTATTTATTATTAAATATGCGCACGCAAGAGCAACACAATTAATTAAAAACTCAAAATATCTAGAAAATGCAAAAGCTGGAGAATATAACGAAGAAAGCCAAATTAAATTGATTAATGAATTAAAACAATATCCTGATTTAATTCAAACAATGGCTAAAACATACAAAGTTAACTTACTTCCACCATATTTACTAGGTTTAGCTGGTGCATTTAACTCATTCTACTCAAACAATAAAGTTATTGGTTCAGAAAACGAAGAAAGCTTAATTGCTTTAGCAAAAGCAACCAAAACTGTTTTAGCAAATGGTTTAAAATTAATGGACTTAGACGTTCCAGAAAAAATGTAATAGCTTTTAAAAATAAACCCTAGTGGTTTATTTATTTTATTTATACTTAGGAATATTATGAAAATTAAAAAACTAATTTTATCATCATTAATTTGTATGCCTTTAATTGCTACACCACTTGTAAGTATCTCTTGCATGGGTTTTGAAATAAAACAAACTAATAATCCTGAAAATATCAAAACATCCAAACAAAAAGCACTGGAATTATTCAGTGTCGAAAGTGGTAATAATTATAATAATGCAGTTATGAAATTTTCACTGGGCGATAAAGAAACTCAAGACTTCGCTAAAGAAAATAATTTAAAAGATATTGATAATTATGACTTGCTAAAAAAATACGTAACAATTAAAGATATTGATAATTATGCAAGAAACTATGCTTATCGTTGATATTTTGTTGATGAAGGTAAGCCTAAACAAGCTAAATTCGTTCTTTGTTCAATTCCCCTTAAAGCTATAGCTGCACAGCAAAAAGACTTAATGGATGCATTAGAAAAAGTTAATAATAACTGAATGGCATTAACAAATAACGGTAAAAAAATTAAAACATTTAAATTAGATATAAAATTTGATATCGATTAAAGAGGTTAAAATGAAAAAAATTAGAACACGTTATGCACCTAGCCCTACCGGTTACTTACACATTGGTGGAGCCAGAACTGCTTTATTTAATTACTTATTTGCAAAGCACTATGGTGGTGACTTTGTTTTAAGAATTGAAGACACTGACGTCGCTAGAAATGTTGTCGGTGGAGAAGAAAGCCAACTAAACAATTTAGCTTGACTTGGAATTATTCCTGACGAAAGTCCAATCAATCCAAATCAAAAATACGGAAAATATCGCCAAAGTGAAAAATTAGAAATTTATCAAGAATTAGTTGAAAAACTAATTATTCAAAATAAAGCATATAAGGCTTATGATACGACTGAAGAACTTGCTTTACAACATGAAGAATCGGAAAAGGCTGGAATTCCTTCATTTAGATATGATCGCAATTGACTAAAAATTTCTGATGAAGAAAAACAAAAACGTGATGCAAATAAAGAGTATTCAGTACGTCTAGCTTTACCCAAAAACACTGTTTATCAATGAAACGACTTAGTTCGTGGTCAAATCGCAGTTAACTCAGATGATATTGGAGATTTTGTTATCATGAAAAGTGATGGATATCCAACATACAACTTTGCTGTTGTTGTTGATGATTTTCAAATGGAAATCAGTCATGTTTTACGTGGGGAAGAACACATCACAAATACACCTAAACAGTTAGCTATTTATCAAGCATTTGGTTGAGATCATCCAGAATTTGGACATTTAACAATTATTACTAACATGGAAGGTAAAAAACTTTCAAAACGTGATACTTCCTTAAAACAATTTATTGAAGATTACAAAAATGAAGGTTATAATGCCCACGCTATCTTTAACTTTTTATCACTACTTGGTTGAACCAGTGAAGATGCTAAAGAAGTAATGACACATGAAGAATTAATTCAAAAATTCGATTATACTCGTTTATCAAAATCACCTTCAAAATTTGATATTCAAAAAATGGATTGATTCAGTAAACATTACTGAAAAAATACTGAAAACAACTACTTTTTCGATAAATTACAAAAACACAAAGATAATGAATGAATGAATGTTTTTGTTGAAACATACAAACAAAATATCGTAACATTAAGTGATTTACAACATGCCTTAAATATGTATATTAATCCAAAACAAAGTCTTGACATTGAATATCAATCTAATGATGTCATCAAAGAATTTTGAAATCAAATTAAAGATGTAGATTTCAACGTCGAAAACATCCAACAAGCAATTAATAACACAAAACAAAATTTAGGTGTTGGTGGTAAAAATCTATTTATGCCAATCCGGATTGCAACAACATACAACGAACACGGACCTGAACTTGCTAAGGCAATTTATTTATTTGGAAAAGACATTGTATTTGAAAGAATTAAACAATGAATCTAAAATTTAGTTCAGTAGTTTTACAAAACGATAACGAATTTAAAACTGAATACGAAACAACTTACGATGAAAAAGTTGTTGATGATTTTATAGTTTTTAACTTTAAAGATAATTATGACGTTGAACAAGAAATTTGAGTTTCAGCTTCAGAAGTAAAAATATTTTTTGGTGATCAAAAGATTGAACTATCCAAGGGTAAAAAAATTCAGCATTGATATAAGACTGAACACGGTCAAATTCCAATGTATTGATTTTTAAGAGATGTTTATACCGATTTTAATCAAGTGTGATTTTCATATGATCTTCTTGATTCAACTAAACAACAAAACATTATTGGAACAACTACAATTAACTTAATTACTACTGAAAACAAATAAAGCTCTAACGAGCTTTTTATTGTATTTATGAAAAAACAAGAATATAAACCAACTGTTTTTAGAGTCTTTTATTTTGTTTTGTTGTGCACCATTATTGGTTTTGGTGGTGGAAACGCTTTACTACCTATAATTAATAAAATTGCAGTTAAAAAATATAAATGAATTACTGAATCAGAATTTGATGATGCTGCTATAGCTTCAAACATGATTCCCGGTTCTTCTGTTATTCAAACTCTTTCATTTGTTGCTATTAAGTGTTTAGGTTTTTGAAAGGGAATGTTTGTTACATTACTTGCTGTTATTCCACACTTATTAATCGCATTAGCTATATTTATATTACTTAGAATTTATGCAATTCAGTATCTTTATGTTATTGCTGCCAGTGTTTTACCAGTTATTATCGGTGTTATTATCAATTTTGGGCTTCGTTATTTAAAATCTGATCGACAACACCTTAATATTCCACTTTGATTCGGATTATTTATTATTACTTTTACTTTTTGTCTTTTTGTGCCGGCGCCTTACAATATTCCTGCAATCCCTATTGTTTTAGTTGTTATCTTTATTGCTTTTTATGCTTTATTCAAACACTTAAAAAATAAAAAATCTAAATCAAGAGGTGAACAATAATGGTTGTATTTATTGCTATCTTATTAGTTTTACTTAGTGCTTTTATTGTTTTTGGTGGTGGACAAGTTTTTATGCCCTTATATCAATGAATTTTTAATTTCCTTACTCAAAATTTTGGCGCACATATTTCCACTGAAACAACTGACCAAATTTTTGCAGTAGCTAATGCCACTCCAGGAATTATTGGTACTAAACTAGCTTTTTTTACCGGTTATCTTGCTAGTTTAGATGAAAATGGCAATGCTGTTTGATGAGGTTATCTTGCAATGTTTGTTACTTTTTTAGTAATGGCGATACCAGCAATTATTATTATGCATTTTACAAGCAAGGCTCTTGCAAAGGCAAAATCTAATATTTACTTTAGTAATCTAAATTTAATTTTAAAACCAGTATTATCAGGAATTATGTTTTCGCTAGCAATTCAATTATTATTCAGTGTAATGTTCCCCTATTTTAGCTTTAATGGTGGCGGAATAAGTGAATATTTTAAAGATAATTCTTCATCTCTTAAAGCTAGAATTTTTAGTGGTTGAAGACAATATGCTCTGTATGTCTGAGTTCCTATCGCAATTGTCTTTACAATCTTTTTACAACGCAAAAAAGTTCCTTTACTATATTTAATTAGTGGTTCAGTAGTATTGGGATTAATCATCTTTGAACCATGATTAATTAATCTTAAGGAGATTTAATGTCAAAAATTAAAACATATCAATTTAAAAACTTTTTAGTTTATCTAACTGACGCAACCGAAACAGCTAAAGAAGCTATCAAAGCTCAACAAACTCAATCACTTTCATCTTACATTTTAGCCAAAGCAATTAACTTATTTAGCCCTTTAAACAGAATTATTACTAAAAATGGTAAGGTTACAACTTTAATTCGCTCAGAAGGAAAAATTCAAAGCTTAGTTGTTGACACAAACGAAGACAATAGTGTTAAAGCTTATATTTCTAACCCAAATATTATTTGAGATGGTAATTTAAACGAAGCTTTAACCATGTTTGGTTTTCGTAATGGTTTTTTAAAAATTCAACTAATTGATAAATATAACAAATATGAATCAGAAATTAAAATGGAACAATCTACTTTAGTTGACGACTTAAGTATGTTTTTCTATCAATCACAACAAATCAAAAATGCTGTTTTATCATGTGTTAAATTTGACGAAAATGAAAATTTAATTCATTCAAGTAGTGCTATTTTTACTTTACTACCACAAACATCTGATCACGATGTTGATTGAGTTGAACAATTTTTAATTGATAATCCTTACTATGTTCTTGGACTTGAAGAATTTGAAAAACTACTTCTTGACAACGGAGCACAATTAATGGGAGAAAATACTTTTGAATGAAAATGTAATTGTTCAAAAGAAAAATATGAATCAGCAATCAAATTATTATCTAAAGAAGAAATTGATAAACTAATTCAAGAATATGGATTCATTGAAGCTCAATGTCATTACTGTCACAATAAATACAAATTCTTCAAAGATGATTTTAAAGAAATTAATTAATAAATAATAGGCTGGAAAAATATTCCAGTTTTTATTTTCACATTTTTTTAGCACTCGTATTGCAAGAGTGCTAAAAAGTGCTATAATATTTATGTAAGTTTTAACAGGAGGTTAAATATGGAAGCAAATTGACAACCAAATGAACAAAATCAAGATCCATTAAAACAATATGGAAGAAACTTAATTGAACTAGCAAAAAGTAATAAACTTGAACCAGTAGTAAATCGTGATGACGAAATCCGTCGTTTGATTAGAATTTTAAGTCGTAAATCCAAAAACAATCCTGTCCTAGTTGGAGAACCAGGAGTGGGTAAAACTGCTATTGTTGAAGGATTAGCACGTAAAATTGTTGAAAATCAAGTACCGGAAAATTTAAAAAATAAACAACTTTGAGAAATTGACTTACCGGCTATGATTGCGGGTGCAATGTATCAAGGACAATTTGAACAAAGATTGAAAAAACTAATGGAAACTGTTGAAAAATCTGACGGTAACATTATTTTATTTATTGATGAAATTCACATGCTTGTTGGAGCAGGAAAAACTGGACAAGGCGCAATGGATGCTGCAAACATCTTTAAACCTTTAATGGCTCGTGGACAATTACATTTAATCGGAGCAACAACTTTAGATGAATATCGTCAATACATTGAAACTGACCCTGCATTAGAAAGAAGAATGCAAAAAGTTAATGTTAATGAACCTTCAATTGAAGATACAGTAACAATTTTAAGGGGAATTAAAGAAAGATATGAAACATATCATGGCGTAAAAATCGAAGATAAGGCTCTAATTGCTGCTGCTAATTTAAGTGCTAGATATATTTCTGATCGTTTCCTGCCTGACAAAGCAATTGATTTAATTGATGAAGCGGCAGCAACAATTAAAACCGAAATGAATTCTCAGCCTGAAGAATTAGAAAAAATTAAACAAAAAATTGCCCGTTTAGAAATGGAAAAAGCTGCTTTAAAAACTGATAAAAGTGCTTCGAGTGAAACTAAAATTCTTGAAATCAAACAACAATTAAGCAGCTTAAATGAAACGGCAAAAACACTGCAACAAAAATGAGATGCTGAAAAAAAATTAATTAATGATATCAGTAATTTTAAACAAGAATTAGATCATTTAAGAAATCGTCAAAACGTCTTACAAAGTAATGGTGACTATGTCGAAGCAAGTAAAATTTTGTATGTAAAAATTCCTGAATTGACTAAAAAATTGCAAGAAGCTGAAGAAAAAGTTAAAGCCGATAAAAATCGTTTAGTAAAAGAAGTAGTTGATGAAGAAGAAGTAGCAGAAATTGTTTCAAAATGAACTAAAATTCCTGTTGCAAAATTAATTGAAAGTCAAAGAGACAAAGTTTTAAATCTTGATAAAACCTTAAAATCAAGAATCAAAGGACAAGATGAAGCATGTGAAAGTGTTGCAAAGGCAATTTTACGTTCAAAAGCTAATATCAATGATCCAAACCGTCCATTAGGTAGTTTTATTTTCTTAGGAACAACAGGGGTAGGAAAAACCGAACTAGCAAAAGCTTTAGCTTACTCACTATTTGATAATGAAAACCAATTAATTCGTTTAGATATGTCTGAATACATGGAAAAACACTCCGTATCTAAATTAATTGGATCGCCCCCAGGTTATGTAGGATTTGAACAAGGTGGACAATTAACAGAAAAAATTCGTCAAAATCCTTACTCAATCGTTTTATTTGATGAAGTAGAAAAAGCGCACCCAGAAGTTTGAAATATTTTATTACAGATTCTTGATAATGGTTTTGTTACTGACTCAAAAGGTAAAAATATTAATTTTAGAAACACAATTATTATTCTAACTTCAAATTTAGGAGCTGAATTAATTGCGAAAGGAAAAGCAACAAAAGACGATCTTAGAAAAGAACTTCTTAAAGTTTTCCGTCCTGAATTTTTAAATAGAATTGATGAAATCATTACCTTTAACAGACTTGACAGAAATGCAATCAATAATATCGTCAGTCTAGAATTAAATAAATTAAAATCAAGAATTTTAAAACAAACAAAAATCGATATTTCATTCGATAATGAAATTATTGATTATATTGGAAAAGAAGCTTATGATCCTGAAAATGGAGCTCGTCCAATCAAACGTTATATCCAAAATAATATTGAAAACTTACTTGCTTATAATATTGTGGATCAAAAAATTAAAGAAGATGACAAAGCTAAAATTTACTTAAAAGATAAAAAATTCATAATTGATAAACTTTAGTTTAAAAGCATTTAAAAAGTTGGCTATTAAGAGCCAACTTTTTTGTTTTATCTTTTTTTGTTTATAAAATGATTTTTAGTTATTTTTTCTTTTTAAAATTTGTCTAATAATAAATCTTATGAATATATTTTTGTATTATTAAATGCAGAGTCTCCTATTTTAGTTACCTTTGGGAAGTTTACTGAGGTTAGGTTGGTTGCACCTTTGAAAGCCTCATCTCATATTTCAGTTACGTTTGGGAAGTTTACTGAGGTCAAATTAGTTGTCCCTTTAAATGCTCCATATCATATTTCAGTTACGTTTGGGAAGTTTACTGAGGTTAGGTCGGTTGCACCATTGAACGCTTCGATTCCTATCTTGGTTATATTTTCATCACTTATATCGCCTTCGGCATTGTGTCATTTTAGCAAAATTCCATTGATTACTACTTTATCGTTAGAATTTAGAAATTTTGTGTCATCAAATGCCGCTTATCCTATTTTAGTTACCTTTGGGAAGTTTACTGAGGTTAGGCTGGTTGCACCTTAGAATGCAGAGTCACCTATTTCAGATACGTTTGGAAAGTTTACTGAAGTTAGGTGGGTTACACCCTTGAATGCTCCCCTTCCTATTTTAGTTATATTCTCATCACTTATATCGCCTTCGGCATTATCTCATTTTACTAAAATACCATTCATAATAACCTTGTGTCCATCATTAAATGAATAAGAATGTTTTGGTTCATTTGAATTACTATTATGTCCATAAGTGTTATTGTTTGGATCATTATTTGTATTTTTATCAATATCTTTTTTAGGTATTTCATTTTTTTCGTTACCACAAGAAGTAAAAATTAATGGTAATGTAACAGTTGATAGAATAGCACTAATTAAAAATAGTTTTTTTAAAATCCTTTTCATTTTTTTCCTTAATTAAATTTTTTGTATATTTTAATACACTAAAATACAAAAATAAATTAAAAAGTAAATTTTTAACGCAAAATAAATATTTTAAAAACTTAAAGGTTAATTTTTTTGTAAAAATGTGTTTTATAATTCATTTAAAAAACAATATTTGTTTTATTGATTTAGAGACTTTTAAGCACTATTAAACGAAAAAAGCGGGTAATAAATATAAAAAAGTTGGTTATTTAACGCCAACTTTTTTATTTATTTGTTTTTAAAATTTATATTACAAAATATTAGAATCTTTTTGGAAACGAACATTTTCAACTTCACCAATAAAGATTTTTTTGGTTCTTGGTAAGTCTTCAAATTTTCTTCCAGTTAGTTGTTCATATTCTTTTGTATTAATTTCTTTACCATTTAGATATGCTTTTCCGTTAACTAATGGGTTTCGATTAACATCAAATTTACCTTCAAAACCGTGCTTTAAACCTTTTTCATATTCGATAATAGTTTTAAAGTACAATTGTTTATTCATTGAATCTCATTCAAGTTCCATTCAGTTACCATGTAATTTTCCATCTTCATAGTTTTTAGAAACAAGTAATAACTGTGAATTAGTAATTTTTGTACTAAATATTCAATTTTTATTTAGAACATAACAAGGACCATTTAAAGAACCATTTACGTATGAATTAAATTCTCAAACTTCTTCATTAAAGTCATTTTTGACTAATTGAATTTCTTTACCGTGTTTTAATCCATTTTTGTATTCAGCATAATAAATTACTTGTGGTTCACTTTGAATATTGTCTTTTAATAATGAGTATTTAGTTTGAATTTCTTCTTTTTTGCTTTCATTATTGATAACAAATTGTTCTTTAACGACTTGTTCAAGTTTATCTATCGACATTGTGCTGTAATCTTCACCAATGTAATCAAAAAGGAAGAATGGTTGATATATCTCAATTTTAATATTTCCTGATTCAGTTTTTTGTAGTTTTATTCTTGGAAAATTACCATGTTTTTCTAATTCAAGATAGAATGGTTCCATTTTTGATTTAAAGAAAAGTGGTAATTTAAATAATGATCCGATAAAACCAAATACGGCAATAATAATTAAAGCTATTTTTATTAAATTATTAATTTTTTTATCTTTTAGAACATTTAATAGTATTTTTTTATCTTTTAGAACTTCTTGGGTTTTATATTTTTCTTCAATGGTTTCTAGTTTATCATTTGACAGCATTTTTCGTAAGTCTTTATTTAAACTAAACGTTTTTGCATTAGAAATACCTACAAAAATCGACATTAAAATAAAAATTAATCCTGCCACCATTAATGGGATATAGTTTTTATATTCTCAGTTAATGTTGATAATATTTTTATTAATAATAACACTAGCAACAATTGGTAGCGCAATTAATAATACAAGAAAAATTGATGCCATTACAATTGTTTTGGTAAATGAAGATTTTAATTGTTTTGTTTTGTTTTCGAATTCATTAACAGGTCTTTTATATTCCCTTTTTAATTCGACAGTATCATCATAAGAATTATTATTTGACTGATTATCGAAAATTATTTCAATAAGCTTAATAAATTTATTAATTTCTTTTTCAAGGAAATAACTTTCATTTTTAAATTCTGAAATTTTATTTGCTAGTTCAATAATTTGAGATTTATTATATCAAAATAGTTCTTCTTCAGGAATAGAAAATACTTTTGATAAAAATCTATAAATTGTTATATTTGAACAAAATAATTCTATTAAAAATCCTTTATCAATTTTTTTAAAACTATCATAATCTTTGATAATTTCATAATTATTTTTATCTAATTTTGTGTTACTAATAAAATAATCTAATTGTTTCATTTCTGAAGCATCGCCACTATTAGTTAAAAGCTTTACTTGTGTTGCAAAATTTACTAGTGGCAAATTATAAATTCAAAAGTTTCTTTCACTTTCTAAAACATTAGCGAAATGTTTATTGATCTCTGCTCAATATTGTTTTTCTTTGTCGTTTACAGCTTTTAATAAATATATTTTTAACTGTTTAGTTAAACTATCTTTAACAGTTTGATAATCGGCATTATAAGCTCCATTATTAGCAGTAGCTCTAAAAATGTCGATGTATCTTTCTCCTTTTTCGTTTGTTTTGTAAAATCATAATGTTTCAAGATTACTAAAATCTTCAATTAAAAGATCACTTATGACAAAATTTCCATAGTCATGAGTGGTAGCTTTTAGTTTTTCATCATTTATCTCATCAAAAAAGTTACTTGTAACTTCCATTTTTTTCTCCTTTATTAAATTTTGTGTTTATTTTACTATTTAAAAAATATAAATAAATTAAAAAGTCGATTTTTTTGGCAAATTTAACATTTTTTTCACTTAAAGGTTAATTTTTTTTGTAAGTTAAAAAACAGCAAAAAAAATCAACCCTAAAAGGGTTGAAATCGATATTATTTTCTGATGTTTAGTTTTTGAATTAATTCTAAGTATTCATTGTAATCAGATTTTTTTAAATAACTTAGTAATGATTTACGGTGGTTAACTTTTGCCATGAATCCACGCATTGAGTGTAGATCTTTTTTGTTTGTAGCAAAGTGTTTTTTTAAGCTTTCGATATCTTCAGTTAGAAGAGCGATTTGAACTCTTGCTGATCCTGTATCATTTGCGTTTTTACCGTATTCTTTAACTAATTCTTGTTTTCTTTTTTGTGAAACCATTATTACTCCTTCTAAACCTAGCCATAACCAGGTAAAAAATATGCATAAAATAAAATAATGCTTATTTATTATACCAAATAGATTTGATATTACATTGTTGATTTTTTAAATTTTCATTGTCATGTATCAGCATAAATTACTAATTCATCTAATAAAGGCTGAACTCTAAAACTGATATTTTCCATTTTTGAAACAAAATCTAAAATGTGATTAAGATCACTTACTAAATTTTTGTAAATATATTGAGTTTCATAAGTTGCGCTTTTATCTTCTTTTATGAAACTTAGTGAAAACGATTCTTGAACATTTCCTAAAGCTATGTCATCTAACATAACAATTTTTTCCGCTAAAGCATCTAATTGTTCCACTGTATCATCATAAAATTTATCTAGTGTTTCATGAGTTTCGAAAAAGTCAAAACCTTTAACATTTCAGTGGTAATTTTTTACTTTCACTTGTAAAAACATTAATGATGCTTGTAATGTTTTTAAATCTTTAATATTATTCATTTCTTCTCCTTATTTTGTAAAAAAAGCAAATGCTTCTTTTGTATCCACTTTAAAAATTTTGTCTTCAGCAATATGATTAATTAATCTCTGTTGAGCTAAAATTTCCACAAACGCTTCAGATTCGTAAATTATATCATCGTCTAAATCTAGAAAAACAATTTTATTAGGACTTTCATAACCTAATAAAACAATTGCGTGGTATTCAATGTTTTTAATAACAACATTAGCAAAATAAATTCCTGATGGTAATTTAATTAATGAGTCAGGAAAATCAAATTGATAATCTTTTAATTCACAAATAAAAGCATATTTATCGATTAAAGTATTGTTTAAAGTATTGATTTTTCCTTCTTTTATTAATTCTTTAACAATTGTTGTTGAAATCTTATAATCAGAGATTTTTTTAATTTCAATAACAGTAACATCAAAATGTTTTTTAAGATTTTCGACCGTTCCTTGCCGGTTGAAACCAAACCGAAAATCTTCACCAACTACAATTTTTTGTACGCCTATTGCTTTTAATTTTTCAATAAAATTAATAGGACTTTGATTTTTAAAATCATCATTAAATTCCACGATAAAAGTTTCATCAACTCCTAAACTATCCAAAGTATAAATTCGAGTTTTTAATTGAAATGGCTTTTTAGAATTTAATTTTTTTTGATCAAAAAGTAATGAAGATAATACAAAACCTTCATTACTTTTTTTAATATTTAAAGCTTGTTTAAATAATCCATAATGACCAATATGAAGAGATTCAAAAGCTCCCAACACCAAAATTGTTGGTTTTTGTTCTCGATTTAAAGGTCATTTATATACATCCATAATTATTTAATAAATCCTTTTTTCATTAAGTAGTTAAATGTTCCAAAATCTTCGACACTTTCACAAACATCTTTAGCAACGCTTTTTAGTTCTTCTTCAGCATTTCCCATTGCAACACCTAAACCAACTTCGCTAAGCATTTCAACATCGTTTGATGAGTCACCAAAGGCAATAACTTCATCAAGACTAATGTTTATTTTTTCACATAAAATTTCTAGTCCACGAGCCTTATTAACTCCTTTAGCTGAAATAAAAACTCCGCCTGTTCATTCGGCTAAAACTCACATATCTAGATTATTTTTTTTAAAAATATTTTCATAGTATTCTCTAAGTTCATGACTGTCATCAGAGTTAACAGTAATTAAATAATTTGGATCATCTTGATTATTTTCATACTCAGTATAGTCAATAAAATTTTCTTTAAAAGGCGCATAAAATCAGTGATTAATGTCAAATTGCGAATTAAAATAACCGTATCTTTTTCCAACGAATGTAAAAGGTAGATTTCTTTTATTTGTTGCTTCTAAAAAAACTTTATAGTCATCATATTTAATAGTTTTTTCAAAAATATATTCATTAGTTTTTAAATCAAGAATAAATGATCCGTTTGCCCCAATGAAATAGTCAACATTAGGTGTATCTAAACGGTGTTGTCCAACTGTGAAAATATCACGTCCTGAACAAAAGACTGTTATAAATCCGGCTTGTTTTAGTTTTTTAAACATATCAACAATAACAGGACTTAAATCGCTGTTTTTTTGTCCTTCTTTAAAAGGCAAAATTGTTCCATCGATGTCAAAAGCTGCTAGTTTGAAATTTTTCATTATTTCTCCTTGGCTAAAAAATTATCGACAATAGGTCACAAAATTTTGATGGGTTGAACCAAACCATCATTACAAGAAGCTATTCCGATCAAATTATTGTTATAAATTAAAATATAATTATTGCTTTTTAAATTATTATCATTAAAAAAGTGTTTCGATTTCAACTGATTTAGTTGAGTATTATTTATTGCATATATATTTATACCAAATAAATCAGAATAATTATCAATTTTGAAATTTTTTTGCGAATTTTCTAGGCTAATGTTACCAATTTGAGTTCTTTGTAAATCTGTCATGACAGCATCAGTACCTAATAAAGTTGCTAAATCATGGACAATTGAGCGAATATAAGTACCTTTTGATACTTTTGTTTTAAATGTTAATGTAAAGTCGTTTTCATTAAAATCCAGAATTTCAAAAGTATAAATTTTTATATCTGAAGCTTTCAATTCAAAGTCAATATTTTGTCTTGCTAGTTCATACGCTCGTTTCCCATTAATTTTTTTAGCGCTAAAGATGGGTGGTATTTGACTAGTTTGATTTTTGATGATGTTAATGGCTTTATTTAGTTCATCAAGCGAAATATAGCGCGTAGGAAGGTAAGTTACTTCACTATCAGTATCATATGAGGCACTAGAAGCAAAAAATCGCATTGAACAAATATATTCTTTATCCTGATTAATAATATAAGGTAGTAATTTTGTTGCTTCATTAGTAGCAACGATTAAAAGCCCTTGTGCTAGTGGATCTAAAGTTCCACAGTGGCCAATTTTTTTAATATTATTTTCACGTTGAAACTTGCGAATTGCTTGAAAACTGCTATCGCCTTTTTGTTTGTTAATTGCTCAAAACATATTGCTCCTTTGCTGGCACTAAAATTTTAACAAAATATTGACAATAAAAAATAAAAGTTGGCTCAGCCAACTTCAAAATTATTCAGAGATTTTTTTATTATTGAAATATCTATAGTTTGAAACTTCACCATTAGCACTTTTATATGAAGCATCACCTTCTTTTTTACCGTTTAGGTAACGATATGTTTCAATATCACCATTTGCAAAATACATTGTAGCTGGTCCACTTAAATAATCATTTTTATAATTACATTCTTCACGATCACCGTTGTTTTTCATAAAAACGGCTGGTCCATGTTTTAAATTATCTTCGTAAATAAATTCTTCACGATCACCATTAGCATATTGCATGAAAGCTTCACCTTGTGCTAAACCGTCAACATATGTATAATGTCCTTCATCACCGTTAGGAGTTTTTAAAACAGCTGGTCCGTTTTTCTTTCCATCAACATAGTTATATGTTTCGGTTGTTCCACATCTAAAGTAATAAATTGCTTCACCTTGTTTAACTCCGTCAACAAGTTCTACTTCTTCTCTTTGTTCGTACATATTTTCTCCTTTATTATTTTTAATAATAATACTATTTTACTCCAAAAAAGTAAAAATACAAAAAACGGCTTGTTTTTGAAGACTTTTTTTATTTTTTGTATTTTCTAAAAAATAAAAAAAGTAGCTAAACAGCTACCTTGGTCAATTTCTTGATATGGTGCGCGAGGAGGGACTTGAACCCTCACGCCGCAAAGCACTAGTGCCTAAAACTAGCGTGTCTGCCAATTTCACCACTCGCGCAAATGGTGCCACCTATAGGACTCGAACCTACGACCTACTGATTACAAGTCAGTTGCTCTACCAACTGAGCTAAGGAGGCATATTGAAATTGCTATAATATTATAGCGTATTTTTTAAAAAAATGTTAATTTTTTTTAAAATTTCTTTCTGAGTTTTTTAATCCTAGAAAAAAACATTCCTTTAATTTTTAAATGTTACACTGATAAGCAATTTATTTAATTCATTTTATTCTAAAAGTTGCTTCTTTTAGGAAATTTTAATTCGTAAAGTACTTGGATTTGTGTATTTAGTTTCCTTTTCAAAACATATCAATATGCTCGATATCATCCTCTAAATAAGGATTTCCTGAAATTTCAAAGCCAACTGATTTGTATAAATTTATTGCATATGTTTGTGCTGATAAATAAATTTGTTTTTTGTTTAAAACGGTATTATCTTGAATAAAATCTAAAGCTTTTTTCATTAAAATTGTTGCAATCTTCAATCCGCGATATTCTTTTTTAACTAAAACGCGCCCTATTTGAACTCTATCTTCATTTTCAAATATTCTCAAATAAGCTATCAGTTCATTGTTTTCTTTAAAAAATAAATGATTAGCTCTTAAATCAATTGCATCAATATCATTATATGCGCAGTTTTGCTCGCTAATGAACACTTCTTGGCGATTTTTATAAATTTCATAAAGCTCTAAATTTGTTAATTGTTCAAATTTTTTATTTAAAAATTCCATAGTACAAATTATAACAAAAAAGCGCTTTTGCGCTTTAGGTGAAAATTACATATGGTGGACGATGAGGGGCTCGAACCCACGACCCTCGCCTTGTAAGGGCGATGCTCTCCCAACTGAGCTAATCGTCCGACTTGGTGACCCTAGCGGGGCTCGAACCCGCGAATGCATGGATGAAAACCATGTGTGTTAACCGCTTCACCATAGGGCCAACTGGCGCCGACAACAGGGATTGAACCTGTGACCAATTGGTTAACAGCCAACTGCTCTACCGCTGAGCTATGTCGGCAACGTTAAATTGCTTAAATATTATACAACATTTTTTTATAATGTCTACTAAAAAAATAAGAAATTTGTTTCTTGTTGACTGTTGCTTGAATATTATACAAAATTTTTTTAAAATGTTAACAATTTTTTAATAATTATTCTTTAGAACTATTAACAAAAACACAAAGATTCAAGACGCGGCAAAAAATTAAAATTTAGCTATAATGTTGTAACAGACTGGTTCTTTTATTTAATTTAATATTTTGTGTTCATAAAAATACATGGTAATAAAACAAGATTGAAAATATAAATAAAAAGGATGAACAATTTCGTTCATCCATTAAATTGTGTTTAAAAAATTTAAAATTACATTATAAACATGATTGTTCAACAAAGGCTTGAATTTGATCTAAATTATTACGAATTGTTTCAATTTTGATAAAGTCAAATTTTTTATTAATTCCATACACGATATGTTTATCATTAAAAATGTTAATTTGATCAAAAATTAAAAAAACGTATTTTTGTTTAAATTTGTTTTCTTTTAAAAGAAAACGATAGTTACGAACAATTTCTAAAGTTTGTTCCATCTTAACGTTAATATAAAGTTCTGATGATTTATCGGTTAAATGAGACAGAATAATTAAAAATGTTTTTTTAATTAATTTTGATTTTACGTTATGGGCAGCAACAAAAAAGATTGCAAAAATAAGAAGCGAAATAGAAATAATTTGTGATGTGTGTAAACCTTTAAAATACTCAAATTGAATACCGAAATCAATTATTGCTTCCATTAATAAGAACAATGCTAAACAAAATACTGAAATAACGATTAATTTTTCAACAATTCTTTTTGACAAGCTTTTACGTATAGTTTTTGTAGAAATCAATAATAAGTTTTCCATTTTCTCTAAAAATGCATCGATATTTTTTACATTAAATGTCTGCGCATATTTCGAAAAATCAACTTGTCTTATTTCTTCTTTATCAGTAATGATTTCTTCAATTAATGAATTAACTTTGGTTTGTGGTTTATCTTTTAAATATTCTTTTACTGCTAATTTAATTTTGTATAAACATTTTGCATAAACTAGTCGATGAATTTTATATGCAAATTCAATTAGAATCGAAAGTAACATCGAGCCTAAAAGCATTCAGGCATAAATAATATCACTCATTTCTTTTTCTTTTTTAATCAAAACAATAAGAGCGTAAAAAGGTAGACTAATTACAAAAAATAAAATTCCAATGAAAAAGGACATTAATAAATCATAAATAAAATTTTTAAATGAAGCTTTTATACGCATTGGAGCAGTAAATAGTCGACTTAAATAAACGAGGTTTTGCTCAATAAAAACTTCGTTTTCCTTATCCTTGTTTTTTCTTAATTTTTTATGAAATTTAATAGCTTTTAATAACATTTTGCTCCTTAATATATTTAAAATATATTTAGACTTTTTAAATAAGAATAAATAATATACTTTAAATGATAAACCAAATAGCCAATAATACAATATATTGACTATTTTAATTAAATATTATTAATGTATTAAAAGTAGTGCGGTTTAATTAACAGAAAATATCTAAATCTTTAGGAATAATATCTACACCTTCTTTAAGAAGGAGTTCAACAAAGTCATAAACCATTATCATTGCCATAACATCGTTATGACAATATTTTTTTAATTCCGAAACAATATCGTTTCATTTGTTGTCACCCAGAACACCTGTATAGCGTGAAATAGCACAATTCATTGCCATCATTCCGTTTTGAACTTCCAACTCTTTATATGGTGTAATCATGTGTTCAAGCTGTAGTTTAGATTTTGTAACAATCTTTTCAATCTTTTTAATACTTGAAAGCCCTTTTAACTGATGAAGACTGATTTGTTTTTTATACATATTGAATACGTTTTCTAAATCAATACACTTTTCGTCACTAATTAAGTCGTTTACCATTAGTTCAAGTTTTTCTAAAAAGGTTTGATCAATCTCAGGATAGTCAGGATTATAAGAAGCAAGATAAGCCATTTGCAGGATTTCTTTTAATCTTGTGTTTTCATATGATTTATTATAAACAACATAACCTTTGGCGTTTGGGTCGTAAATTTTAGCAATAAAATCCAAATATTGAACAATTGAAAGTTTTTGAGGATCAATAACAATATCTTCAGAAGAAATTATTTGATTATTAATAGTTTTAATCACACTTACTTGGAATACAACTTGACCATAAGGATTAACATAGTCAAGAGTTGGATAAGGCATTGAAAAACCTTCAAAGTCATATCATACAATTAAATCTTCTTTTGAGCGTAGTTTTTCAATTGTGTACAACACTGCTTCTTCATTAATTGAAGATTTTTTTTCAAGAATGTTTTTTAATAAAATGTTGGTTTTTTCATTTTCAACATTAACTTCCCCTTCTTCAAAAAAATGTTTCTTTACATTTAAAAGCAGCTTGCCATTCATATTTAAAAAAATTGGGTTAAAAGCATTAAAAATTAAATTTGTTTTTGTTTTTTTAGGCTCATCTCACACTGAAGAACCATCATCAGCACTAACAGTGTATAATGAATTAAGATTTTGAATTTTATTTACTGTACTCACAAAATCTTCAATCGGTTTTGCTCAAATTTTTTTCATTGTTCCATTATCTTTGAAAATAAATTCATCAAAGAAAATTGTTTTATTGTCATCAAGAGTTAACACAAAATCTGAAGTACTTTTGGAAGTATTTGTTCGATCAGCATAAACTAAATCAATTTTTTGTTTTCTCGCTTTTGCCTTATCTTTATTCAAAATCAAAACTAAGTATTTTTGGACATCAACACCTTGATTTTTAGCAACATTAACTTGTCAATAGCCCTTAAGTTGATTTTTTAAAGCTGATTTAGCAACAGGCACAAAATCAATGATTGTTTTTTGGTCTTTTTTGTAAATGTTTGGAGTTGCTAAACAGTTTTCTCATAAAAATACTGGATTAACAATAATTTTTATAGCAGGATTATTTAAAGCTTCTTGAGTTTGAAGAATTTTATTTTCAGTGTTTAATGTTGAAGATAGATAAAAAATTTCTTCAGTTTTATATCCTTCGATAGCTTTTGATACCATTGCTTGTGAAAGTGAATTAAAAATTTTTTGAACCGAATCTAAACGGTTTTGTTCAACAATAAATTTATTTGATTCTTGTTGTTCTATTCTAATTTTTTCTTGTAATGATTCAGCGTTTTGGTGTTCAGAATCATTGAAAAATTTTTGTAAATCGCTTCATTCATTACCATTTGCCATATCTTCTTCATCATCAATATCAATAAATTCTTCATTTCTTTGATTAAAGTTATGTCAAAAATCTTCTTCACTATATCTTAATCAGTATAGTGAAGAAGTATTGAATTTAAAATAGTCACGATATCTATAGTAAGTCTTTTTCATATAAGACTACTTTCTTTTCTTCGTATCATTTCATAAGTAGTTGTAGTCATTGTTCTTCATTTTGACATTTTAAATATGCAATTAAGTCTGAATCAACAACAGGATTATACTGTGGAGAAATTCCTGATTCTGAATATTCTTTGAATCATTGTTCAATTTTATCAAGATCATCTTTTGCTTGTTTTTTATCTAATTTTTGAATGAATTTATATGAAAAACGAGTATTTACATCTAAGTTTTCTGGTTTTTGATAATCTTCTTCGCGTAAGAAGATAGCAAAAATTCCCCAAAAATCAGCCCCGATTAAATATGAATACAATTGAGCTTGTTTAATATAAGAAAGATTTGGTCCAGAAGCCTCTCAAGCATCTTTTTTCTTTTCTCCTACAGTTTTAATTTCAATAATCATATTTTTGGATTCTATATAACCATCGGGAATTCCCCCAATATATTTATTTTTTCCTTTGAAGAAATCATAATTATATTTTTTTACGTCAAAGGTTTGAATGTCAACATGAGCTTCGGTAGCAAGTTTATTAATTATCTTTGGTTCAAGCGCAACCCCTGCATCAACATATTTAGAATCAAGCATGGGTAAAGATAAACGACTAATATGACAAAAAGCTTGAAACTGATTATTGAAAATATCAGTTTCAAGAACCTTTCCAGCAGTAGAACCCCCAATTTTTTTAAAAGCACCAAAATCACCAGGTTCTTTTGATAAAAGTTTTTGATGATATTCTTTTGCTAAATAAACACGTTTTTGTTCTTCATCTAATGTGTAATGAATTCCATTAAAAACAGTTCTTTTAAATTTGTTTTTCAGTATCTGTTCAATTATCATTTTTTTCTTCCTTGTTATCTTCATTAAAAGTTACTTCTTCATATTTATCTTGAATTGTTTCTCAAATATATGACACGTCAGCATTAGGATTTTTTATTCTTAACATTTTAATGTGTTTGTGTGCTGTTGTCGCATCATAAATAGCTTTATATGTCGAATGTGTATTGCGTTCTCAGTTTTCATATTCACTTATAACTGTTTCATCGATTTCTGATTCTTTTAAATTCGGTAAGTAACAGTGTATGATTTCATGTAACAATGAAAAATAAATATAACTTTCTCGTTTATATTTATCACTTAAGAAAATAAATCTTTTGGCACCTTTTTTCAAGGTTATACTTTTAATTTTTGAATCTGCTAAGAAACGTTTAGTTACTAAAACAATTCCTTTTGTTGCTAAAAACTTTTTGATTTCGGTAGTTTTATCTAAAAATTTTGCATCACTTGACATAATGTTTAAAACTTTTTTAATTGTTGTATGATACTGAGAATTTCTGAAATTTCCAATATTTAAACCATCATAATCAAGTCCAAGTTCACATAATCTGATTCAAACATAAGAATTTGGGTCTGATTGATATTTTTGAGAATCTGCCAAAATATGTTTTTCTAAATATTCTTTATAGTCAAGAAGATTAGAAACTCCATAGAATCTTTTTAATTCCATTAATTTTTGTCAATCTTCCATTTCTTTTTTGATATAAAAACCGTAAACAAGGCTAATATCGGCGTGTCTAATCAAGAAGTCCAAACCAAATTCTGAAAAAATTATTTTAATTTGTTCTCCCATCTCAGCGGCTTTTAACTTATTGCGATAAACCATGTAGCGTTCTGAAAAATAACCTGGATGAAGATGGAATGCGTTTTCTAAACCTTCCAAAATGCTTGTTGTAAGTTCTGAAATTTCATCATTTAATATTGAATTCATGTGTTTTAAGCTTAAACCAAGTCGCATTGCTAATTCTTTTTGCGACATTTCATTCACTTTTAAGTAGTATTTTATTTCGTCACTAAAATTTTCGTATATTCCTTTTAAATTCATAAACTTCCTTGCTAATTACTATACTTATTATTATAAGTATAAAAAGTATATTATGCGAAAAAAACCAATAAATTTTTCAATGAAAATGCATGTTTTTTGCAATTTTTTTTGAAAAAAAATAAATCTTTTTTAGCATTTTTTGAGAAAAATACACAAAAAAAGTTCTATTGCTATTATAGCAATAATCACTAAAAGCTTTGTTTTTTAAGGGCTTTTATTGTTTTTTTTGGAAAATGCGTATATGTTTTGAAATTATTTAACCTGTTCTTTATTTAAAAAAAATAAACAAAAAGTTGGAATTAATCCAACTTTTTATATTATTAATCTTCTTCGACTTTAACTTTTCCACCACGTTTTTTGATGATTTCGTCTGCCAAGTTTTTAGGCATTTTTTCGTAGTGGTCAAATCACATTTGGTAATTTCCACGACCTGCTGTCATTGAACGTAAGTCTGTTGCGTAACCAAACATTTCACTTAATGGAATGAATGATTTAATAACGTGAACACCATCTGAACGTGTTTCATCTCCACGAACTTGTCCACGACGACGTGAAATATCTCCCATGATATCTCCGAAGTAGTCTTCTGGAACTGTTACAGCAACGTCCATGATTGGTTCTAATAGAACTGTTCCAAGTTGTTCTTTACCTTTTGTAAGTGATTTAGAAGCAGCAATTTTATATGCTAATTCTGATGAATCGACTTCATGGTATGATCCATCAAATAAGGTAGCTTTAATATCGATCATTGGATAACCAGCAAGAATACCGATTTCCATTTTTTCAACAAGACCTTTTTGAATTGATTTGATATATTCTTTAGGGATTTTCCCACCAACAATTTTATCAACGAATTCAAAACCACCATCTGGATTAGGTTCATATTTAATTCATACGTGTCCGTATTGTCCTTTTCCACCTGATTGTTTCTTGTGAATTCCTTCAACTTCAGCTGTTTTGGTAATTGTTTCACGGTATGAAACTTGTGGTGCTCCAACGTTAACGTCAACACCGAATTCTCTTCTTAGACGGTCAACGATAATGTCTAAGTGTAATTCTCCCATTCCAGCGATAATTGTTTGACCTGTTTCTTCATCTGTGTATGTTCTAAAGGTTGGGTCTTCTGCTGAAAGTCTTTGTAGAGATAATGAAAGTTTTTCTGTTGCAGCTTTTGAAGATGGTTCTAAAGCTTGAGAAATAACAGGTTCTGGGAATTCCATTTTTTCTAAAACGATTTCTGGAGCTTTTTCAGCGATTAAAGTATCTCCTGTTGTTGAACAGGTTCTGGGAATTCCATTTTTTCTAAAACGATTTCTGGAGCTTTTTCAGCGATTAAAGTATCTCCTGTTGTTGTTGATTTTAGACCAACAGCAGCAGCGATATCTCCTGTTCTAACTTCTTCAATATCTTCACGTGAGTTAGCGTGCATTTGTAAAATACGGCTAATTCTTTCTTTTTGGTCTTTTGTTGAGTTTTTAACGTAGCTTCCTTTTTCAAGTACTCCTGAATAAACACGGAAGAATGTTAAGTTTCCAACATAAGGGTCATTCATAACTTTGAATGCTAGTGATGCAAAAGGTTCATCATCTGATGGGTGAACTTCAACTTCTTGATCACCATTGTGTCCTTTAATTGCAGGAATATCTAATGGTGATGGTAGATAGTCAACAGCGGCATCAATCATTAATTTAACACCTTTGTTTTTGAATGCTGTTCCACAAACTGCAGGGAAGAATTCTGATGTTAAAGTAGCTTTTCTAATTGCTTGTTTTAATCTTTCAGCAGGAATTTCTTCACCTTCTAAAACCATCATCATGATTTCTTCGTCGAAGTCTGAAACTGCTTCAACTAATTCTTGACGCATGATTTGTGCTTCTTCTAGTAAATCAGCAGGAATTTCGATGTCTTTCATTTTTTCTTCTGGTTGTCCATCGAATTCGTATGCTCTCATTTCTACTAGATCAACGATTCCGTTAAAATGTGTTTCTTCTCCAATGTTTAATTGGATTGCGTGACAGTTACCATTTAAACGGTTACGAACTGAAGCAACTGATTCTTTGAAGCTTGCTCCAGCTTTATCCATTTTGTTAACGAAAACAATTCTAGGAACTTTATAAGTTGTAGCTTGTCTTCAAACTGTTTCTGTTTGTGGTTCTACTCCTGATTGAGCATCAAGAACTGCTACAGCACCATCAAGTACACGTAGTGAACGTTCAACTTCAACTGTAAAGTCAACGTGTCCTGGTGTATCGATGATATTAATTCTTTTACCTTTTCAGAATGCTGTTGTAGCAGCAGAAGTAATTGTAATACCTCTTTCTTGTTCTTGAACCATTCAGTCCATTTGGCTTTCCCCTTCGTGGGTTTCACCGATTTTGTGAATTTTTCCTGTGTGGAATAAAATTCTTTCTGTTGTTGTTGTTTTTCCGGCATCAATGTGAGCCATAATTCCAATATTACGATAGTCTTCTAAACGAACTTGTCTTGCCATTTTGTATCCTTAGTAATAAATTATCATCTAAAGTGTGCAAAGGCTTTGTTTGACTCAGCCATTTTGTGTGTGTCTTCACGTTTTTTAATTGATCCACCAATTTTGTTTGATGCATCAATAATTTCGTTTGCTAAACGTAAATCCATTGTTTTTTCACTTCTTAGACGAGAATATTGGATTAATCAACGTAGTGCTAGTGTTTGTTTTCTTCTAGCTGAAACTTCAACTGGAACTTGGTAGTTACTTCCACCAATACGACGTGATCTGATTTCTAATTGAGGTGTGATGTTTTCAATAGCTTGATTGAAAACTTCCATTGGGTCTTTGTTTGTTTTTTCTTTAACAATGTCGAATGCAGAATATAAGATTTGTTCAGCGATAGATTTTTTACCATCTAACATAATTCCGTTAATTAATTTAGTAACAATTTTTGAGTTAAAAATTGGATCTGCTAAAACATCACGAACTGGTGCTGAGTGTTTTCTTGACATATTTTCTCCTTAATATTTTTTAATAATAATTTTTGATTAAATATTTACTAAATTAATTACTATTTAGCTGCTTTAGGTTTTTTAGCACCGTATCTTGAACGACCTTGTTTACGGTTATTAACACCTGCTGTATCTTGTGTTCCACGAACGATTGTATAACGAACCCCTGGTAAGTCCTTAACTTTTCCACCTCTGATTAGAACTACTGAGTGTTCTTGTAAGTTATGTCCTTCTCCTGGGATATATGCTGTAACTTCCATTCCGTTTGAAAGTCTTACCCGAGCATATTTACGAGTTGCTGAGTTAGGTTTTTTAGGTGTCATTGTCCCAACCCTTGTACATACACCACGTTTGAATGGTGCAGGTATTTTCTTATCTTTTTTTAATAATGAGTTGTATGAGAATAATAAAGCAGGAGCTTTTGGTTTAACTACTTTATCTTTACGCCCATTATTGATAAGTTGACTAATTGTAGGCATTTTTTCCTTTCCTTTTTTAATTTAATATTTTATGAATCGATATTTATGCAAAATAAATATTCATAATTATACAACAACATACCCGGTGCACCAAATTATTTTTATATTTTTTTCTTTAAAATTTATAAATAAAAAAAGCGCGTAGATCTACGCGCTTTTTAATATTATTAATTAAAGATTTTTTTGCAATTTTATTCAAGTGTTTGCTGAAAGTAATTCAAGAAATTCTCAAATTGTTAATTGTTTTTCTTGATTATCAATTAAGAAATTAAATTTTCCAATTGGATCACTTGTTAAGAAAGTCATTTCTGTCGTATTAATGAAGCTCAATGTTGAACGACGACGACTTTGTCTTGAATAAGGTGAAAATGTTCTTGGTTGAATATTGTTTGCTTGAATTTCTTTGACAACTTGATTTTTTGAATCAACCGCTTCCATTCATTTAATTTGATTATCAATTGTTGAAGAATAATCGCGATCGTAATCAATTTCTTGAGTTACATTTTGGCTAAAAACGTCGCCATAAAGAGTAAAGTTTTGAGTATATTCTTTATAATAACCGCTGATAAAAGCAATCTTTAAAGCGAAGTTATAAGCATCTTTTGTATTGATATTATTTAAATTTTCATATGTATTTAAGTAAGATGAAAACATTTTAAATACTTGACTATTTCTTTGTCTTAGTAAAGAGTTTTCAATATTAATATTAGCTGGAATTTCTGTTGAATATTGAGTATAAATTTCGTTTTTTAGTTTTTTATTTCAGTTTGGATCATTGTATTTTTTATCACTAAATTCTTTTTTATAAACAATAAATGAATATATAAATAATGCTAAGCATAAAATAATTGGCAAACTAATTCATAATGTATAAACAACAATGTCTACAACTTTGTTATTTTTAAAATCCGCTTTAGCGACTAAAAAATAAATTCCAACAGCAACACATATAAGTGCGAATACTATTAATAAAATTAAATTTACAAAATAACTATCTTTACCTTTTAAACCATAAATATATGGTTTTTTTAATTTATCACCCAAAACATTTTTAATTTTTCAAATGCTTTTTTTGTAATTCATCACAAATTTAATTGATATAAAAAAGAGAATAGCAATTAAAATTAATGCGATTAAGTACATTGAATTAGCGCCATAAAAAGATTGGCTGTTTTTTGATGCTTCTGTTGTTTCTTGAAAATTAGTTAACATCTTCTTTTCCTTTTTGTTGATTATCTTTTTCAATGTAAATCATTGCTATTTTTGCTTTTAATTTTAAATCACTCATATTTTCGGGTTCAAAAATATTTAACATTGAAGCCATTTTTAATAAATCTTCACGCGAAATATCTTTTAATTTTTTTCAATATTTTGAATCTTTTAAAGGTGGATATTCGTTAAAAAGTTCTTGTTCTTCGCTTGAATATTGTGATGCAGAGTTTTTTTGTTGAAATTCTGCTGATTGTTGTTCATTATTTACAGTATTTTGAGGTTGAGTTTGAAATGGGAAAAATGGAAATTGTTGGTCAGTATTTTGATTTTGTTGGTTTTTAACAATAAATTCTTGAAATTCTTTTTGTTTTTGTGCAGCTTCTGCAAGTCTAAATTGTTTAGAAATTTTTGCACATTTTCTTCCGAAAACAAAGTATGCCAACGATAGTAAGACCATTGAACATACCAATGCTATTCCGCTTAAATCATTTGAACCAATAATACTAATTTGTTTAAATACTTGTCAATTAAATACAAAGAAAATAAATGATACTGAAAACAGACCAAGGTAAAATCCTGAACTGAATTCATTAAAATTTTTCTTTTTCATTGATTGCATTCAGTTTTTAACATAGAAGAAAATTACTACTGTTAACAACAACACAAATACTCAGCTTGTTGATAAACTATATCTTCATTGATTTTCTGGAGTTAATTGAGCTGAATAATTTTTTTGATCTTGTAAAAATATAGAAATTTTGTCAATATAAAATTCTTTTTCAACAGTTATGTAAATAGCAGAAAAAAGTGCTAAACCAAAACCAATCAATATGATAATGAAATAAAGGACGAAATAAGGTCTAATTTTACTTTTTTCGTCTTTCATTAATTCTTCTTTGGTAGGGACGTTTTCTAAAAATGGAAACATTAAAATCCTTTCTTTTATTAATTTAAATTATAACACTAATTTAGCACTCTAATAATTAAATTGCTAATTATTCATCATATCCTTTAAGACGAATATCTTTATCCATTTTTCATGGCATAGGTTCTTCGAATTCCATATATTGACCATTTGGATGAGTAAATGAGATTTTGTAAGCATGTAGTCTTTGCTTGAAATGGTCAATATCTTTACCATAAACAGGATCGCCATAAACAGGGTGACCAATGTAGCTTAAATGAACTCTAATTTGATGGGTACGACCTGTTTTCAATTCACATTCAACTAATGTTTTTTCTTGTTCACGAATTTTTACATATTCTAAAACTGTTACTTTGGTTTGTGCGGGTTTTGAATTTTGTTTTGTTACTGCCATTTTTTGACGATTTTTAGGATCTCGACCAATTGGCAAATCAATATTGGTAATTTTATTTTCGATTACACCATCCACAATTGCTAAGTAACGACGATTAATTTTATGGTCTTTTAATTGAGCAGCAAGAAAACGGTGGGTTTGATTATCTTTTGCAACAAGCATTAAACCACTTGTGTCTTTATCAAGTCTGTGAACAATCCCAAGTCTATTTAAACCATTTTCGTTACTTAAATTATTTTTAAAATGATACATTAATGCATTAACCAATGTATCTTTATAATTACCTGGTGCTGGGTGAGTTACCATTCCAGATTTCTTATTAATAACTAATAAATAATCATCTTCATAAATAATTTGAATTGGCAAGTCTTGAGCTTCAATATTAACTTGTTTATCAATTAATTTTTCAATTTCAATAACTTGTCCTTCATTAACGACAAATTTATTCTTATTAATTTTTACACCATCAACACTTACTGCACCTTCTGCTATTAAGGCTTGAGCATCATTTCTGGTGATTTCTGAGTTATTAGTTATATATTTATCTATTCTTTCACTGTAATTTACTTCGATTTTTAGCATAGAGAAATTATAACAAAATAACAAAACTAATTTTTTATATGATTTTGTGAATTTAAAACTAATTTTTTTTAAAATATTATTTAATGAAAGAAATTGAAATTAAAAAATCTCGCTTTATAGCAATAAAATACAATGTAAAAAGCGAAAATGAAGTTCAACAAATATATTTGCAATTAAAAAAAGAACACAAACGTTCACGTCATGTTTGCTATGCATACAGAATTTTTGATAATGGACGTTGATACGAAAAAGGTTTTGATGATGGTGAACCAAAAAATACTGCTGGTTTGCCACTTTTAACTTTATTAAGAAATAAAGAAGCACAAAACATAGCAGTATTTGTTATTAGATATTTTGGTGGAATTTTGCTTGGTCGTTCAAAATTACCTGGAGCTTACATAAAAAGCGCTAAACTTGAACTTGATTAAGTTCTTGATATTTCTTTTCGTAGTCACTAAATAATATTGATTGATTAAAGAAAAACAGTTTAAAAAAGAAGAAACTCATTTTATCTTTTTTAATCATTTCAGGATTAATTGAAAACATTTTTCAATATGCCATTTCAAATGTTAAAACAAGTGGATATAAAATTATGGTTCAAAAAATCAAAATATCTTCACTGATTGTAATAATTGACAAAATAAAGGAATATTTTGAACTAAATTTTGTCGCAACTAAAAAAATTCAACTGCAGACAATGATTAGAAGTGATATTAAAATCACAAGAACAAATATAAATAAAGATATTTTAGCTCGCTGATTAGCTTTTTTTAAATCCTCTGGTGTAACTTTTGTATCTTTACTTTTTAAATATGCACTGAAATATTTTTTGTTAAAAAAATTAGTTCTTAAGAAATATTTATCTAGTAAATCTTTTTTTTGTTTTTTAATAACAAAGTCAATGTTTTTTCTCCTGTTTTTTCTTGTTAAAAAAATACCAATCATTCATAAGCAAAAACTTAAAACAAAGCCAAAAATTGCTAAATTTAGTTGTACATACAAATCAATTTCTGTATAACTAACCAAGAAATTTGTTGCGCAGCAAATAATTAATAAAAGCAAATTAAAAAAATATAAAACTTTTTGTCTAAACATCTTAATATTATTAATAATTAATATGATAAGTATTCTTAATTAATTACAACTGTAATCGGTCTTGATTGAAATTCTTGAATTTTCTTTTCAACTATTTTTAGCATACTATTGACTACGGCTGTACCTCAGTTATATCAATATAATTTATTTTTTATTCCTTTTAGAATTTTTTTTAACTTTAAAAATTTTTCATTTTGAAGTTTGTCTTTTTTGTTGTCATTGACGAAAGAAGGTTTATCCGGTATTTTTGGTAAATCTATAATAATCATTTTTTTCCTTAATTTTTCATATATTTAAATACATAAGAAATTGTAATTTATTTATATGCAAAACATTGAATTATTTTATGAAATTATAGATTTAATATACCCAGAATTAAAAAACACATCGCTATTCATGCTAGTTTATCTCATTAAACACAAAACTTCATAAATAGAATTCCAAATGATATTGATATTGTATATTTTAGTGACAATAAAATGAAAATAAATAATATTATGGATTTTTCCAAAAAAACTTATTTCTGATTTTAGAAAAAAATCACAATATCCAATCTTATTGACAATGATATTTTTTTATAAATGTAAATTATCTATAAAAACACAATAATTAAAGTTGAATTTTTAAAAACAAAATATCTTCTTGAATTATTAATTATTTTGTGACATATTAGGTTATAAAAAATAGCGATTTAGAAATCGCTATCACAACTATTTACATGAACATGATGTTTCAGAGTTGTTTTCACATTTACAACTTGAACAATCTTGTTTACATGAAGATTTTTTACATTTGAAAAGTTTTTTAAATTTACAAAAAATTCCCATTTTGAACTCCTTTTTGAATAAAAATGTGTTTTTATCGTTTTATATTATATATATATTTTTCAAAAGGGGCAATTCTTTATTAAAAAAAATAACGATTAAAAGTTTTGTTTTCTTTTTTTCTTGTTATGTTAATTTTTTATGTATTTTTTATGATTCGTTATCGTAAAAAATATTCGTTTCTTTATTCATTTGTTTTTCAATGTTTAATATTTAAATATTTTTTTGACTTTTTTTAACAAAATGAAATTTTTTTTACAAAATTCCGCTAATAAAATAAATGTAAAATCATGGACTTATAAAAGCAAATAAAATAAATATAACACCTATTGATATTCAAAATTTATTTGTGTTTTATTGATTTCTGTAACTAAATCAGAACTATTCAAACTATCATAATGCGAATTAAAGATAACCGCAAAGCCGCTACACAATTTATGGACAGTATAACGTTAAAAATAGTTCAATTTCTTATAAAAATGGATATTTATTTTATTGGTTTTTATTCGTTATTTTCAAAATGTTTTTGAAATAATAACAGTCATTATTTTTGTTTCGTATTAAATTTATTCTAAAAAGTAACTTGTGAAATAAATAAAATAACAACGAAAAGAAAGTTAATAATAAAAAGAGAAAAAGAAATTAAATATTGAATTGGTAGACAATAGATTATTGCTTTTAGATAAAAAAATAGCGATTTTTCAACCGCTATGTAAATAATATGTTAGCAATACTGCTTTATTTAATTAAAACTGTATATTCTTTATCTTCTAAGTTGTGTTTGCTTTCAAATTCTTTTCAGAAATCTTCATTTTCTAAAAAGTCTTCGTATTTATCTGAATCAACATTACTTGCAAAAACATTATGCATAATACCTAAACTGTTTTTTAATTTTTCATCATTAGAAATTACAATTATTCTTGCTTTTGGACGATATTTAGAAATTACTTTTAAATCTTTTAAATCATCTGTTGCAATAATGATTGCTTCTTCGTTTGAAGAATATATTTCTTTTGCCAAATCATAGGCTCATTGTTCTTCTTCATCTGAAATTTCTAATACACTGTCTAAATATTCTGTATAGTTTTTTGAATCATTAAATAAATCTTCCATTGCTTGCTGATTGACTTTATTCATAATTTTAACTGCTTCAACAGGTCAAGACCCTGATGCTGTTTCACCACTTAGCATTGTTGCATCAGCACCTAAAACGTTAGCTCAGTAAATGTCACTTACTTCTGCTCTTGTTGGTAATGGATTTTTTTCCATTGAATCAAGCATTTGAGTTGCAACAATTACTTCTTTGTTTAGTTTATTACATTTTTTAATAATCATTCTTTCAACATTTGGCACCATGTAATAAGGAATTTCAAGTCCCAAATCACCACGTGCAATCATAATTGAGTCACTTGCTTCAATAATTGAATCAATATTATTAATAGCTGTTTGTGATTCAATTTTTGAACAAATTTTAATATGGCTTCCTCCATTTTCGTTTAGGAAGCTTCTTAATTCTTGAATGTTTTCTTTTGAGTTAACGAAACTTGCCGCAATAATATCAACACCGTATTCAATTCCAAATAAAACATCATCTTTATCTTTTTGCGATAAGAACGGTAGTGAAAAGTCTACACCAGGAATGTTAATTCTTTTATTAGTTTTTAAATTGTGTGAATTACTTGTTAGAACTTCTACAACATTGTCATAAATTCTGGTTACAACAGTTTTCAATTTACCATCATCTAATAGAACAACATCGCCTTCTTTTAAGTCATTATGCATTTCATAAGACACACAAACTTCTTTGTTATTTCCAATAAATGTTGAATAAATTGTTGAGTCACAAATTAATTTTAAAGTTTGGTTTTTTTCAATCAATTGAATGTCGTCTTGCATTTTACCAATCCGAATTTCAGGACCTTTTGTGTCAAGTAATAATGAAAGATTAATATTTAAATCTTTAGCCACTTGTCTTGCTGTGTCATATTTTATTTTGTGTTCTTTTCCACTACCGTGGCTAAAGTTAACTCTAATACATGTAATTCCGTTTTGAACTAATTGTTTTAAAGTGTCATAATTATCAGAAGCGGGTCCGATAGTTGCAACGATTTTTGTTTTTTGATTTTCGTTCATGTTTCTCCTAAATATTTGATATTTTTATTTTACATGTTTTATATTAAAATTAGAATACAATAAGGAGAAAAAATGCCAAAATTTAATCGTATATTTATGATTGTTACTGATGGTTTAGGAATTGGTCCTGAACCAAGACAAGAAGAATTCGGGGATAAGGGTGCAAATTCATTTTTACACGCATCTGAAGCTCTTCCATTTAATATTCCAACATGAAAAAAATTAGGGATAACTGAAGTTGCTCAAATGGCTGGTCATGTTGCAAGAAATAAAAATCCTTTAGCGTATGTCGGAAGAATACACGAACTTTCAAACGGCAAAGATACACTAACAGGTCACTGAGAAATGATGGGTATTTTAACTACTCAACCTAACCCACAATTTATTGAAAACGGGTTCCCACAAGACATGTTAGATGCGCTTTCAAAAGCATGAGACGGAAGAAAATTAATTGGTAATCGTGCGGAAAGTGGAACAGTTATTCTTAAAGAACTTGGACAACGTTCAATGGAAACAGGTGAAATCATTGTTTATACTTCTGCCGATTCAACTCTACAAATTTGTGGACACGAAGAAACTCTAGGACTTGATAAATTAAATGAGTATGCTAAAAAAGCACGTGAAATTTGTTCATCAAATCCTGACTGAAACGTTGCGAGAGTTATTTCAAGACCTTACATCGGAAAAGATGGTGACTTTACAAGAACATTTAACCGTCATGATCACGCAAACAAACCACCTAAAAAAACACTTTTAGAATTTTTACAAGAAAAAGGTGTTGAGACAATTGGTGTTGGTAAAATTAAAGATATTTTTTCAGGAGTAGGTATCGATACAATTTACGGACCTGCAAGTGACGATGAAAATATGGATATTGCAATTGATATTGCTTCTTCAGAATCAAAAAATCAATTCGTTTTTGTTAACTTAGTTCAATTCGATAGTCACTACGGACACCGTCGTAACCCAATTGGGTACAGCGAAAATATTTCACATTTAGATGTTAAATTAGCAAAATTAATTAATGCAATGAAAGATGATGACTTATTAATTATGACATCTGACCACGGAAACGACCCATCATGAAAAGGCAGTGACCACACAAGAGAAGCATTGCCATTAACAGTCTTTTCTAAATCATTTAAAAAACCAAGTGTATTCAAGCAACCTCTAATGGGACTTGGAACAGCAGGTAACATCGTTGCTCGTAACTTTGATTGTCCTTTAATTGAAACAGGTGAAGATATTTTTGACCAATTAGTATAATTTAAATAAACCCTTCACTGGGTTTATTTTTTTATTAAAAAACGCAAAAATAGACAAATTGTTTAAACAAAAGCATTAAATTAAATATTAATTTATTAGGTTATATATAATTAAATAACTATGGAAATAAAAAAAATTACACTTGGTAAATACTTGGATACATGAAAAAAGCTTATAGTTCCCGCTTTCCAAAGAGATTATTGTTGAGAAGAGCAACAAATTCAAGAAATATTTGAAAAGATTCAAAAATCTAAAAAGAATATTTTTTTAGGAATGATTACTTTAAAAAAAGAAGGTGATGATACATTTTCTATTATTGATGGTCAACAAAGGTTAACTACTTTATTTCTTATTTTGTTGTTTTTAATAAACTTTCAAAACATTGCCAACAATGATCATTACAATATTATTTTTAAAAATCAAAATGATTATACACAATTTAAAAATATTAATGACATTCTGAAAAAAATGAAAAACAAAGAAGAAGTGATTGACTTGTTTGTTCCTAAAAATAATTTTATGGAGAATGCATTTTTAACTATTAAAAACTATTACCAAAAAATAGTATCAAACTACCAAGAAGCACACTTTCTTGTTGAAAAAATAAAAAATATCGAAATGGGTTTAATCTTATTGGATGATGAAGAAAATGATGATAACCCTTCTGAAATTTATCGTACAATAAATGCTACCGGAAAAAAACTTAGTCAAGTAGATTTAATTAAAAACTTTCTATTAATGAATGATATAAATGACGAAAATTTTGAAAAATGAAAAAAGATTGACAACATATTAAAAAATGACACAAAAGATAAAGAATTGTTCTTTTTAAACTATTTAGTTTATGATGATAACGCTTCACAATTGAATATTAAAAAAACATATGACTATTTCCTAAATGTTGACAAATATCGAAAACAAAACAAAACATTTATTTTAAATAATTTAAATAAGTATCTCGAAATGTATAAGATTCTCCTTAATCAAAAATATGATAAATATAATGAAAGAATTAATAATTCTTTGGAAAATTGAAGAGAAGTCAATATGTTTGATGCAGCTCCGTTTTTAATTAAAGTCATGGAAAAATATGATAACAAAAAAATAGATGAAGAAGAGTTTACAAGAATTGTAGATTTAATAACTTCATATCAAGTAAGAATTCAACTTTCAGGAAAGAACGCTAACACTAAATTCCTGTTTAAGAAACTAGATGAAATTATCGAAACAGAAATGAAAATAAGCCAGCAAAATGATGATTCTAACAAAAAAAGAAATATTTTACTAAGTGATTTTTTATCAGACTTCTTAAGAAACAGTATCGAAAAACGTGGTTATAGAGATGCAAAGCTAATAAGTGATGATGAGTTATTAAGTTACTTAGAAGTAGTTCCTTTTTATGTTGATAAAAAATCTAATAAATTTGCTAAATTCATTCTCAATAAGATCGAAACCTTTGAAAGCCAAGAAAAAATTAAGATTCTTAATTATGATGATATACAGTTAGAACATATAATGCCAAGAATATTAGATAAGGAAAATATTTGAAAAAATGAATTGGGTATCGATTGAGAAAAGATTCACAACGAAAATTTACACCTTCTAGGAAACATAACATTAACCGCAAAAAATCAAGAAATTTCCAACAAATCTTTTGCTAAAAAGAAAGCTTTATATAAAGAATCAAAATATTCAAATATCAATAATTCTATTTTAAATAAAAATAAATGAACAGAGAATGAAATTAAAAATCGAACAAAATTGCTTGTTGATAAAATAACAAAAATATACCCTGTACCTAAATTAAAAAATGTAAAAAGGGAAGAAAAAACATTAGACAAAACAATTACTATTAATACAGCGGATGAAAATATTACAGGTTTTAAAATATCTAAAATTAAAAATGAATGATTTTATTTAGATAAACCTTCAGTAGCGCTTTTTTTCAAATCTGTTGCAAAAGAGCTATACAAATATTATCCAGAAAAGTTTAAAGAATTATGTGAAAGTGATGAATGTAAATTTTTGATTACAAAAGAATTTTTTGAAAATTTAGACAAAACCAGCAAGGTTATTTGCAACTTAGATAAAAATGTTCTTTTAGACTTCCATGGAAGCTCTAAAGAATTATTAAGAAGAACGATAAGCTTAATAAAAGAAATAGACGAAAAGTTATTAGAAGACTTTAAAATTGAAATAAAATCAAAAAAGTAATTTCGAAACAATAAAAATGTTAAATATTTTTTTAGATTTTGTATTTTTGCACAAAAAAAGCGTTCTAAACAGAATGCTTTTTTTGTGCAACTTACTAGAGTTACAAATTTTGCTATGTTTTGTTTATATTTTCAGTAAAAACTTTGTTTTTCAAAATAATATCATAAATGAGAAGATTGTTAAAAATACTGAAAACATCACTGCATCTAATGTGCCTGAAAATATGGTTCTAAAAAATAATAAAGGTATCAAGCAATGATATCATTTGTTATTTTTAAAAACAAGAATAATAAATTGAATAATATACCCAGTTATTAAATAAACATATGGTACTGCTCAAAGTGTCATTGTACTTATACTAAATTTGTTCTCCCTTTAATATAATTGTATTAAAATCTACTGTGCCAATATTTTTTGTTGACAATATTACATAAGTTACCAGTAATATCAAGATAATAATTAAGTCTATTAATAATGTTCAGTTAAAAATTTCGAACCAAGTTTTTTCGGAATGAAGATTTCAAATTTCAGTAGTATGCATAATAATTTTCTTTCAGCATATTGAAATATTTTTCAACATTATTTTAAATAAAAACCACCCTTAATTAGGGTGGCATTAAGTATTAATATTAGTGAAGTAAATATTTTTTGATGATATTATCAAAACGATATAAATAATCAATTATCGCTTCGCCAAGTCCGTTTTGTTCAACGGCTGAAGTGTAATATTTTGCATAAGGAAATACTTTTGGTTGTGAATTTGCCATTGCATATGAATAACCACAAATTGAAAGCATACTAATATCGTTTCCACTATCTCCAGCTGCCATAACATCTGCTAGTGTGTGTGCTGGATAGAAGTTTTTTAAAAGGTATTCAATAGCCTGCCCTTTTGAAATATCTTTTGGCATAATTTCAATAGTTCCGTGAGTTACAACAATATTGTCATATATTTTATTAAGATCTGCAATAACATCTGGATTTTTTTCTGTGTCGTTTCAGAATTCAAATTTTGCAATTTTCTCAATTTTTTGATTTTTGTATTCCTGAACAATACTTGCACCTTCTTCAGTATCAAAGTGATATTTTTTAACAATCACTAATTCTTCAGGAGTGCAATTTAAGTAAAAATATTCTTGCGAATTAAAGAAAATTAATCTTAATTTTTTGTTTTGTGCATAAGCAATAATTTTTTGTGAAACTTCATCATCAATATACTTTTCTAAGATCATTCTTTTTTCAACATTATCATAGATTTGAGCTCCTGAAGAAGCAATAATAAATCTTGCATTTAAATAATTCGCAATATTATGTACTCTTTCAAATAAAGGATTACCTGTTGCTAAATTAAAATCAGCGGGGTTAAAGTTTTCAGATGATTTAGTAATTGCAAAATCAATATCTTTTTTGGTTGTGTCCAGAACTTTAAAACTTGTGTTGTATAGGGTTCCATCCATATCGCTGAAAATCAATGGTTTAATTTGTTTATTCATGTTATTTCCCTTTCTCTATTTATATTAAATATTTTAACCCAAAGAATAAAAAAATGCTAATTGAATGGGTCTTACCAATTAGCATTAAGGGTTTTATTATTTTTAGAAAATTTTATTAGTTAGCTTCTGTTTCTTCATCTTTTGAAGAATTATTCATGTTATTCATCATGTTTTCTAAATCTTCAGGTTTCATTCCTGATTTTTCCATTTGTTCTTGGAAAGCTTTCATTTGCGCTTCAAAAGCATCTATTTTTTCTTTTAATTCAGTTCATTTTTTTTCATCGAATAAATCTTTTAATTCTTTTAATTCAGCTTGTGCTTTAGTTTTTTGATCTTCATTAAATTTATCTTTTTGTTGTTCGTATGATTTTTCTAATTGATTGATAAAACTTTCAGCTCTAACTTTAGTTTCAATTTCTTCACGACGTTTTTTATCTTCTTCACGATTTTCTTCAGCATCTTTAACCATTTTTTCAATTTCTTCTTCAGAAAGTTTTGAAGAGTTTTGAATTGTAATTGTTTGCTCTTTGTTGGTTTTTTTGTCTTTTGCTGTTACTGTAGTAATTCCATTAACATCAATGTTAAAGCTTACTTCGATCTGTGGAACTCCACGAGGAGCTGGATCAATTCCTTCTAAATTAAATTGACCTAAAATTTTGTTATCGTAAGCCATTTGTCTTTCACCTTGAACAATAACGATTGATACTGCTGTTTGATTGTCACTTGCTGTTGAGAATACTTGTGATTTTGAAACTGGAATTTTTGAATTACGTGGTATTAATGGTGCAACAATTCCACCTTCTGTTTCAATACCTAATGTTAATGGTGTAACATCAAGTAGTAAAATATCATCAATTTCACCAGCTAAAACTCCACCTTGAATTGCAGCTCCCATTGCAACAACTTCATCTGGGTTTACTGAGTGGTTAGGTTTTTTGTTTAATACTTTTTCAACTAGTTCTTGAACTGCTGGCATTCTTGTTGAACCACCAACTAGTAAAACTTCGTCTAAGTCTGAAGCTGAAATTTTTGCTTCTTTAAGTGCATCTAGAATTGGTTTTTTAACTCTTTCTAGTAAATCTTCAGTCATTTTTTCAAAATTTGAACGGCTTAACTCAAGTTCAACGTTAATTGGTCCATCTTCTGTAACTGCTAAGAATGGTAACGAAATTGAAGCAACTGATGATGATGAAAGCATGATTTTTGCTTTTTCAGCTTCTTCTTTTAATCTAGCCATTGCCATCTTATCATTTCTAGGGTCATATTTATATTCTGATTTAATTTGTTCAACCATTCAGTTAACAATTTTATTATCTCAATCATCTCCACCTAGGTGATTGTCTCCTGAAGTTGATAGAACTTGGAATGTTCCTTCTTCCATATCTAAAACTGAAACGTCGAAGGTTCCTCCTCCTAAGTCAAATACTAAAACTTTTTGGTTTTCTGATTTCTCTTTATCAATTCCGAATGCTAGTGCAGCAGCTGTTGGTTCGTTAATAATTCTAACAACATCCAATCCAGCAATTTTACCAGCATTTTTAGTTGCTTCACGTTGTGCATTATCAAAGTAAGCTGGTACAGTAATAATTGCTTTTTTAACTGAGTGACCAACTTTTTTTTCTGCATATTCTTTCATATAAGAAAGAATCATTGCACTAATTTCTTCAGGTGTATATTCTTTATTATTAACTTTAACTTTTTCACTTGTTCCCATTAATCTTTTTACTGATGCAACAGCATTAGGGTTTGTTTCAAGTTGTCTTTTTGCTACTTCTCCAACAATTGTTTCTCCATTTTTGAAACTTACTACTGATGGAGTTGTTCTTTTACCGTTTGGATTTTCTAAAACTTTTGGTTGTTTGTTTTCAATAATAGATACAACTGAGTTTGTTGTTCCTAAGTCAATTCCTAAAATAACTTCTTTAGCCATTTTGTTCTCCTTTATTTAACATAACATTATTTTTAATTTTGGCTCGATGACGTTATCAACATCAAAGATAACTATATTTTACCACATTTTTAGCACTCTTGCTAAATTAGTGCTAATTTTTTTAAAAAATATTTTTGGTGTTCTTTTTTCTTCCTTATACATAAATAAAAACTACAGCCAAATAGCTGTAGTCATTAAAAATTAATTATTTACGAAAGTCAATAACCGCTCTACCTAAAAATTCGCCTTTTTCAAGTTTTTCAAAAATTGATGCAACATCTTCTAGTTTTACAATTTTTGTTACTTCTGATTTTACTAGCCCTCTTGCTGCATAATCTAATGCTTCTTCTAAATCTTTACGTGTTCCAACAATTGATCCCGCTAATTCTCTTTCACAAAGAACAGTTCAGAATACTGAAACAGGAAATTCATCTTTACCTAAACTATCTTTTGCTGGTAGTCCCACTAAAACTTGACGTCCCCCCCGACGTAGCATTTGCATTCCTTGATATGCTGCTGGTGTTGCTACAGAAGTATTAACAACTGCATGAACACCACCTTTTGTAACTTCAATAACTTTTGCAACAACATCTTCTTTTTTAGAATTAAATGCATATTCAGCACCAGATTTTTTAGCTAGTTCACATTTTTCATCAGTTAAATCTATTCCAATAGGACGATATCCCATTGCTTTAGCATATTGAATAGCCATTTGTCCTAGTCCACCAACTCCAATAATAGCAACATATTGCCCTGGTTTTAGCTTAGCTTGTTTTACAGCTTTATAAGTTGTTACACCAGCACAAACAACTGGAGCTCCTGTAATTAAATCTAATTCTTTAGGAACAATACCAACATAATCTTCATGTCCAATCGCATATTCAGCAAAAGAACCATCTTTAGTATAAGCTGACATATTTTGGGTTGGACATAATGTTTCTTTTCCGGTTAAACAATATTCGCAGTGCCCACAAGCATCATGTAATCATGCTAAGCACACTCTATCTCCAACTTTTAGGTGAGTACATCCAGGACCTAATTTTGTGATAATGCCAATTCCTTCATGACCTGGAATAAGTGGATATTTAGGTTCTACTAATCAATCAAAATTAGCAGCGTGTAAATCTGTGTGGCAAATTCCACTTGTTTCCATTTTAATTAAAACTTCTTTTTCTTTAGGTTCAGGAATATCTACTTCCTCGATACTTCATTTACGTGGTGAACGCACCACGAAAGCTTTCATCTTTTCTGACATCTTGTTTCCTTCTTTCCTTCATTCTACCCTCATTATAATACCGGTTAATTTTTTGTCAATCAGAAAAAGATTTGTTTTTTTAGAAAAATTATTAGCTTTTTTATAAAAAAATATCAAAATGTTAAAAAATTGTGTATTACTTTCAAAAGTAATATTTTTATTTTGACATTTTGATATAAAAATATACAAATTTTAATTAGGATTTTTTAAGAATTTGTCCTTCTTTGTAACTAATCTTTCTAGTTCTTGACATTTTTTGCAATATTGTTTCTAAGTATTCATTCATTTGTTTTGATAATACTGTATAACCACAAAGATTAATAATTTGTTTTTTAAGAATATTAGCATCGATTTTTTCTTGGTTATCAACAATTGCTAAAATTCCATTTTGTAATTCTTGTCAATAAATGTTTTTAAAAATACGACGTTCTGATTTTTCGATAATTGTTTGTCTAAATTTTATTTCTTGGTTTGCAAAGCAAATAAAATCATCGTCAAATTTAATTTCAAAATCTTTTTTATGTTTATTTAATATTTTCTTAAAGTCGATATTAGTTTGTGAGCTTCATTGTTTTTGTCCCATAAATTCAAGAATGTATTTTTTGACTTCATCAATATTAATTGGACTTAAAAGTTTTAAAAAATTTATTAAAGCTAAATCACTATCTTTAAATTCACGTTTTGCTTTTTTATAAGTTTTTTCATATGAAGGATATTTTTCAAAAGTTAGTTTTGTTGTTTTAGATTTTTTAGGTTGTAATGATTTTGTTTCATTAACAATTTTCAAACCAATTTTTTTATCTTTTGAATTGGTTTTTACATTGATATTTTCATTAATAAAGTCGAAAAGTTTTTGTTTTTCTTGATCATAATTTTCAAATCAATAGCTTGATCAAATACGATAAATTTTTCATCCATTGTTTTGCAATAATATTGGTCTTAAAATATCTCTATCTTGCATAGAATCTGAATTTTTATCTACACTGCCGTCACACTCAATACCTATAACAAATTCTTTTGTTTTTGGATCTAAAATAACCATATCTAATTTGTAATTACTTTCACCAATACTTAAACTAACATCATAACCTGCATTGGTCAATTCCTTATAAATTGTTTGTGCAAAAAGAGAACTCTTTATGTTTGAATCTTGTTGATTATTTAAATTTAAGTGATTTCTTGCGTATTCTAAATAATTTTTAAAGAAGATAATTCCACTTGATTGTGTTTTTGATAAATCAATATCTTCAGGATAAAGAGAAGACACTAAAATCATTGATTCTTTTGCTCGTGTAAATGCAACGTTTAAACGTTTGTATCCGTGATTAATATTGTTAATTGGTCCAAAATTCATTGAGATTCTTTGATTTTTGTCATAACCAAAAGTTGTTGAGATGATAATGATATCACGTTCATCACCTTGAACACTTTCAACATTTTTTACAAATAAATAATCTTTATTGTTTTGTGTATTTATAATGCTTAAAAGTTTTTTGTCTTCTTTAGCAATTTTATTTAATTTTTGTTGAATTAATTTTTGTTGTTGAGTGTTATATGTTACAACCCCAATACTTTTTTTGTTTTGATGTTTTTTTATAATGTTTTTAATTTGCTTAATAACTTCATCGGCTTCTTTTTCATTTGCACGATTTTCATAGATACCATTTACATAAACATATTGAAGCGATTCTAAATTATTCGGAATGTATTCAAAACGGTTCGGAATAGTAAATAAAGAATTTTTATAAATATCTTTATTTGAAGGTGCAATTAAATGTTCAAACTTACTACGATAGTGTCATTTTAAAGAAATGGTTGGTAAAATCGCTGACGCCGAATCTAATAAAGAATCAAAAGCTAGAATATCATCATAATCTTCTTTTTCTTCTTCAATTTTAGCTTCGTAAAAACTTGTAGGTGGCAGCTGATGACTATCTCCAACAATAACAACTTGTTTGGTTCTTAAGAGACTTGTTAATGCACTTTCTTGTTTTACTTGGCTAGCTTCATCAAAAATAACTAAATCAAAATTTATATCAGAATCTTTTAAGTAGGAACTAACTGATAAAGGCGACATCATAAAAATTGGTTTTAAATCTAGAATTAAATTTCCAATTTCTTCAAGCAGTTTTTTAATTGGACGAATATTTCGACTTTTAGTTGATTCTTTTTTTAGTAAAACAACTTCATTATTGTTTTCAGTTAATTTTTCATTGTTTTTAAAAGCATCCCAGATTTTTTGACTAAGTTTAGACTTAGATATTTCTAAAATAGAATGATGTAGATTTTGTAATTCCTGAATTTTTAAATCTAAAAATTTATATTCAGTATCACTAATTTCTTTTAAGCAATGTGTAATCAGCGATTGATAGAAAGCTTTTTCATAATAAACTTCGAAATCATCCTCTTTTTGTAATTCAAGAAGTTTAAGCGCAAATTCTTTAACTTCACTATTTTCAAAATTTAACACAAAGTTATTAAGATCAAAAATATTCATAACACTGGTTCAGTTGGTTAAAATCTTTTGAATATTTTTCATGTTTTCGTCAAAAGACAGATCTAAATCAAAATCAAAATAGTGGTGAATAAATTCAATGCTTTGTTTATATTGACCAGCAAAATTGTTTAAGTTTCCATCATTAAGGTTTAGCTTAATAAAATCGTATAAGTCTTTATAACTGTGTTGAATTAAAAATTTATTATCAAGGAATATTTCTCTAGTTTTTTTCATAAATAAAGCAAAAGAAATTCAATTGTATAAATCCTCTTTATCTTTAAAATCAATATACATGTTATATTGTTTGATTATTGTTTGAATATTTTGTTTATATTCTAAATATTCTACTTCATCATCATTAATTGAATACAAGTCTTGTTTTTTAAAATCAATACCATATTCTTTTAAAATTTTCTTAATAATTTGATATTTATAACTGAATGTCATTGAAACGTTAGATTTGTTTATAACTTTTGTAACATTAGCCATCTTGTCATTATCTAGTGCTAATAAGTAATTATCATTTTCATATCTTTTGCTCAAATTATGAATTTTTAAAAGATTTTCGATTAATCCACTTAACATAGAGTCATGAAGACTAAATGTTTTAACGAATTCATGTTTTTTTGAAAGCTCAATGAAATCGATGAAACGATTTACATCATTAAAACTATAATTTGCATAGTTTTGTTTTAGGAGAGTTGCAGAATATTTTTTAACATCGTTTACTAAATTCAACAAGTTTAAAAATTCTTTTTGTAATCTTTGTGTATCTTCTAGTGAAATTTTTGCTTTTTTAAAATTTGAAAAAGGTTTTTCATAATAATTAGAAGTTAGTTTTAGCTTTTGATTTATTAGCTTAAATAAATTAATATTTTGCTCATTAAAATGTAAATTCATTTTATTTGGAGATTCGAAAATAAAATCTGTTTTATATTTTGAAGCAATGTTTTGATACAAACCAATAATTTCATATAAATTAAATTCTAAATAAACGTTTTTGTTTAAAACATTAAAATAATTTTTAATAAGTTTTTCATTATTTTTGTGATTATAAGTGATTTTTTGAATTGAATTTGATGCGTATTCACTTTGTGTATTGTCTATTTTATTTAGGGTGTTTATTAATTGTTCAATAATTAGTTTTTTGCTTTCATTTACATCGTAGATATCAAAAATAAAATCACCTAAATTTAAGTTAACTAATCATTGTTTTACAACATCAATTGCAGCTCTTTTTTCCGCAACGAATAAAACTTTTTTATTTCGTGCTACAGCTTCAGAAATCATATTAATAATGGTTTGGCTTTTTCCAGTACCAGGAGGACCTTGCAAAACAAATGATGAACCATTTATCATTGATTGAATTGCCACTTCTTGAGAGCTATCGCTATTTAGAGGATGATAGTAACTATCGATGTTAATGTTTTCTTGCGCTTGAAAAGAAGTTAATATTGGTACGTTTATATAAGATTTGCCATTTAATAATGAATTAATTAACTCATTATTTTCGAGATTTTGATAATTTTTTTCAATATCTTTAATTAGATTTATATTATTGAAATAGAAATTTGAAATAAAACTTTTATCTAAAACAGAAAATTTTATTTTTTCTGTTTTTTGTTGAAGATTAATAATAAACTGTTGAAATTGCTCTGCTTCAAGAGAATCGAATTTATATATTTCACTAATATCAAGGCGATATTCAATTTTAAGTTTTTCTATTAAAGAATAATTAATTTCAAACTCCGAAAAATCTAAATAAATTTCATATTTTGTATCTTCTATGGCTTGTTTTATTCTTATCGGAATAAAAATTAAAGGTGATTGATATTCTCTTGCACTTTTATCATTTCATTTTAAAATTCCCAAAGTAAGATATAAAACTTCAATTCCGTATTCCTCTGAGTAAAAACTTTGCTTTGTAATAAGTTCTTTAACAACCTTGTTAAAATCTTCTTGTTTTTGTGAAGCTTTAATATTTCCATCAGATCTTTGTGAACCTAATAATAATTTTTTCTCGCTATTCATCAAAATAATTTGATTAGATGAAGTTAGTAATGATATCGTTGAAGAATCAGAAACAATGTTGATCGCTTTATTTTTAGCTGATAGGTTTAATAATTTACTCTTTAACTTATCGATATTTTCAGAAAATTTATTTTGCATACACACCCCTTAATAATGATTTAATAAATTATAAAAAATAAGATTAAGAAACTTAAGAAAAAGTAAAAATAAATGAAAAAATCAGGAACCCCTGATTTTCAAATTATTTTTGCACGATAACTAAAGCTGGTTTTATAACACGATCATGTAATTTATATCCATTGCTTTTTACTTTTAGAATTTTATCTTTTGGCTGCCCCTGATCAGCTAATTCAAAAACTTGTTGTGTATGAGGATTAAAATCAGAACCGATTTCAGGAATTATTTTTTGAACCCCGTTTTCTTCAAGAATTTTTTCAATTCTTGAAAGAAGCATTGTAAATCCTTTTGCGTATGATTGTACTACATCATTATTTAAATTAAATCCTGATTTTACTGCCAAGTCTAATTGATCAAAAGCGACAACAAAATCTTCCATGAATGATTGAGTTGCGTATTTTTTAAAGTTTGCACTTTCTTGTTGAAGATGTTCATAATTTTTAGATTTTTGAGCTTCTAATTCTTCGTGAGCTTTTAATTGAATTGCTTCTACTTTTTTCTTAAATTCTTCAATATTTTTTTTGTTTTCTTTTTCTAAATTCATTATTTTTACATTAGATAATAATTCACTAGATTCTGATTTTAAAAGTTTTTGTCTTAAATCTAAAATCATTTGTTTATCATTTTTTTCAGTTTGCGAAGCTTTTTTTAATTTTAAGATTTTAAATTTATACACGTTTTTTTTGTTTTCACTCACAAATTTAATTTCTTTATTTAGGTTTAATTTATCATTATTTTCCAAAATATATTTTTCAAGTTCACTAGGTAATTGATTAAAACCAAAAATAACTTTTTTTGTGTCAAATGAAAGTTCTTCATTTTTTTTGTTATCAGTTTTAGTGTTTAAAGAAACTGTTAATGTATCAAATTGTTCAATTAATAATTTTGTTTCATTCATAAACTAATATCCTTTCTTTAATAGCTTTTCAACAATTGACATTGCTTCAATTGCTTTTTCATAATTCATTCTTTTTGGTCCCACAATCGATATTTCTTTAATATTATCAGAATTTTGAAATTCAATTTTTTTTGAAATAAGACTAACATTTTGATCATTATTAATGTCAAATTTAATAGCAGATTCTTCATCTAAGTCTTGTTCTAAGGCTTCTCAAACAGAATGGTTTTCTATCATTTCAAATATTTCAGTAATTTGTTCACGTGAAATATCACGGGAAAGAATGATTTGATTTTTATTATAAATTTTTGATTTGAAATTGCTTTCAAAAGTTAAAATGTTTTTAATAAATTCTTGCATTAAAATTTCGTAATTTTTGACTTTTTCAGCAAGTAATGGAGCGAGCGCTTTTGCTTTTTCTTTTAATTCAATTAAAGGTGTGTTAATTAATCTGTCTTTAAACAAACGAACAGCAATTCTTACATCATCAAGTTGAATTTTTTCGTTATCATAATTAAATACTTTTGATTCAACTTTACCACTAGAAGTAACTAAAACAATAATTGCACTATCTTCGCCCAAGACAGTTAATTGAATTGATTTTAAGACCTCATCAGAATTTTCTGAAACTGTAACAAGAGTAAGTCCAGCAACTTCACTTATTACGTTAGCCGCTTGTTCAATTGTTGTATCAATTGACAAACGACGTTTTGCAAGCATATCTTCTAATTTTTCTTTGAAATATTTTTCTGGATTATAAGCTAAAAATTTAGCATAAAACTCAAGACCTTTTGAAGAAGGAATACGACCACTAGAAGTGTGATTTTTTTCAATATATTCTTTTTCTTCTAGATTAGACATAATGTTTCTAACTGTTGCTGGCGAACATTGTAAATGATATCTTTCACACAAATATTTTGAACCTACTGGATTTCCTGTTTCGATATAACTATCAACAATTTTTTTAAATATGTCACGTTCTTTTGGATTTAAATTACTCATAATAACCTCTTAAAAATTATACACTAATTTTAGCATTCATTAGCACTTTTATATTTTGAGTGCTAAATATATTTGTTATAATTGTTTTTATGGAAAAAAAAGAATTAAATGAAAAATTAATTGAATATTTTGATGCTGAAAGTAAAAAAGTATCAAAAAAGATTAAAATTGATGTATTTTTTCAATCACTTTTTGATGCAATAATTATCTTAATTAACTTAAGCATTATTGGAATTGCAAGTTATGCAATTCACTTAGGTAGACAGAGAATAGAATCCCTTAAAGAAGCTGGACAATTTAGTGAAAAAATTAATGAACCTATTGTTTTGACAATCACTGTTGCTGTATTCACAATTTTAATTTTTATTTTCGCAATTATTCAATCAATTTATAAATCTTTTGCGAAAACTTATACCTATAAAAAAATGTATGAATCATTAGAATATATCTCAAAAATATTTATAAATATGATGAAGATTTCAGTAAAGAAGACTATTTAGAAAACAAACAAAAAATTGAAAACTTAGAAAAAAATAAAGCTAATCAAAGTATCAAAAATATTATTTTAAATACTTTAAAGGGTGAAAAAGATGAGTAGAAATACGCCGAAATTAGAAGAATACAAAGAATTAAATGATTTTGTGCAGTGATACACAAGCAAAATGAAAAGAAGAATCAACTTGTGAGGTTTTTGATTTATTTTACTAAATGTTTTAATCTTAATTATTACTGTTGTGCTTTCTATTCTTGGGTCAATTCAGCTTTACTACAATTTTAAAGCTTTTGGAGAAGATAGCTGATCGAAATACTTATTGATTACTACTGGAATAACTGCTGGAACTACTTTTTTCACAAGTATTATGTCTTTCTTTTCGCTCCGTAAAAAAATAATTAAATATCGTGACAGACTCGACAAAATTAATGTCGAATTAGTGCTATATAATCAAAGATTAGGTGAATACCGCCACAAAAAGCGTGATTTAAACTTTTATAAAAATTTCTGTGAAATTTGTTCATTAAACTATGAAGGAATAAGCTATGGAACAAGAGACAAACAACAATAAAGATTTAAGCGTTTTAACTGACTACGAAGAAAAACATAAACGTTATCGGAAAAAATATGTTATTTCAAGACTAATTTATATTGCAATCAGTCTTCTTATTATGATTATTTCATCACTACAAATTCTTTTAAACTTATTTGCAATTCGTTGAAATGAAGATCCTACTTTAAAACTTTTATTTTTAATTATTGCCATATTATCAGCAATTGTTGTATTTATTCAATCAATAATGTTATTTTTTGATTTTAAGGGCGATCGCGATGCAAATATGACTAAATTAAGAAATATTCAAAATCTCAAAAAACAGTATATTGAAAATCCAGAAGTTGTTAATGTAACAAAATTAGCTAATCAAATTTATGATTTATCTAAAAATCAAAATTAGAAGTTGACAATGTCAACTTTTTTAATATTTATATTAGAAAAAGAATAAATAAAAAACTGACTTCTTCAGTCAGTTTTTGTTTGTTTTAAGCTGAAACTCAGTTAATTGGTAGTAGTACTAGTCCATAAAGAGCGATAATTGCAAAAGCGATTCCAATTACGAAAATAATTCCGACAAAAATTGTTTTTCAATGTCTTTTTAAAAATTTTCCAGTTTTGGTTAAAGTTTTTTTCATAATTATCCTTTTTGTCCACTACCTTGTCTTGAAATTGCTTTCATGATTCTTCCTCTGAAAATAAAGTATGTAACAAACATAGGAAGAATAACAAGAATTGTTGCTGCCATCCGGATACTTCTAACAATTTGAGTATCTTCAGGGTTCATTTCATTTTTACCTGTAGTGAATAATCATACGTTCATTACTGTATAACCACCATCACCTTTAGAACCTAAAATTAATTGTGGTCAAATGAATGAGTTTCATGAAGCAAGAGCTGTTAGAATACATACTGTTCAAAGTGTTGATTTAATCATTGGAATTGCAATTCTAACAAAGAATTTTAATTCGCTTGCTCCATCAATCATTGAACTTTCTTTAACTGAATCAGGAATCGCTTCGAAAGCATTTCTAAACATAAATCCTGAGAAAACACTAGCAACGAAAGGCATTGTAAGTGCTACCATTTTTCATGAACCAACGTGGAAGTTTAAACGTACAACAACTTGATATTGTCCAGCTAGTAAAGCTGTTTCTGGTAAAACTAGTAGCGCTAAGAAGAAAGCTCATGAAAGATTTTTGAATCTTCATTTTCTTAAGCTAAATGCATATCCAAATGTCATAGCAAAGAAGATACGACATGTAACACTTAATGCAGTAGTACCTGCAGTGAATAAGATTGCATTGAAGTAACCCTTTTGAAAGGCATTAACAAAGTTTGATCAATCTAATTCTAACTTACTTGATGTAGTTGAGTGTGGATAATAGAAGATAGTTTGAGTATCTGAAGATGATGCAGCTGGTACAAGTGATTGTGAAATCATGAAGTAGAAAGGGAATAAAATTATTAGTCCAAAGAAACCGAGAATGGTTATTTTGAAAGCAAGTGAAAGAATTTGTGCAACTAAGTTTCTAGTTTCGACTTGAGAAGTAAGGTTTTGTTGTTTAGATTTTAAAGATTTTTTTTGAAAATGATGTTTGATTCTTAATCTTGTTTGTGACACGTCTTACCCCTAATTTTGTACTCAAGTCATATGAAATTGAAACTACTTTTCTTAGCCCGAATGAAATAATTACCCCTAAAACGAATAATACTAATGAAGCTGCACCAGCTTTATAGAATTGGGCACTTTGAACCATGTAGTAAATATATAACATGATTGTTGAACCACCATTTGAGAACGCTTCAACTGGTTGGTTGTTAAATAAAGCTAGTGGGAAAGTTTTAATTCCCCCAATAATTCCGATTGTAATTAAGAAAGAAATTGTTTTTCTAATTGATGGTAGTGTAATTGCAAAAAACTGTTTAAATTTGTATGAACCATCAATAGAAGCTGATTTATAAAGCATAGGACTAACTGAAAGCATTGCTGAAGTTAGAATTAGAATTTGGAATGCTAGATTTCCCCAAACACCGTTAACTAAAATAGCAACAAATGGATATCATGATGAGTCCGAACCACTTGTTAATCATGGTATTTTAACTCCAAAAATTGAGTTAACAATCCCCGCATTTGTATCAAAAATGTAGAAGAATGTAACACTAACTGCGATCGCACTAGTTACATATGGTAAGAAGAAAATTGTTTGTCAAAATCCTCTTGCTCATTTTCTAATAACATGAGCTATTGCCGATGAAATAATAATTGAAATACATAAAGAAATTGGCAGTGATGTTAATGAATAAACGATTGAATTTCTGATTCCAACTAAAAATCATGGATTTGAAAAAATATCGGGAAAGTTTTGTAAACTCGGAACAGTTTCTCATGCATGGAAACCAACTTGTTTAGTAAATGCATTAGAAATTGTAATAATAAAAGGAATTAATGTAAATAATAAAATGGTTAATAAAGAAGGAAGAATTAATAAAAGTGGCTTATAGAATTTTTCATTTCTGTTTAAAATACTTAAACCTTGAATCGATTTTTTAATTCTAAACTTCTTTAAAAATAAATTTTTGAAGAAGTTAGTCATTTTATTCAACTCTCTTTCCTGTTTCAATGTCAAATAAATGTAATTTTTCTGGTTTTTTAACACCTAATGTAATAACTTCACCAAGTTCGTAACGTTCTTTTTGAGTTAAGTAAACGTTGGCGATTGTATTAAGATTTTCTAATTCTAATTGTGATTGAATTTCTTTTCCTAGATATTCAACAACTTTTAGTGTTCCTTTAATGAAACCATTATCCATTTCTGATAATGTTTCAGATCTGAAACCAACTCTAATTTTTGATTTTGTGTAATCTTTAACTTTTCTAATTTTTGTATTATTTATTACAACATAACCATCGACAACATCAGCATCAACGATTGTCATTTCTGGCATTCCTAAGAATTTAGCAACAAATTCGTTTGTAGGACGTTCATATAGATCCATTGGAGAACCAATTTGTTGAACTTGCGCTGTTGACATACATACAATTCTGTCACTGATTGACATCGCTTCTTCTTGATCGTGGGTAACAAATACTGTTGTTATTCCACTTTCTTGTTGAAGTTGTCTAATTCATTTTCTTGTTGAAATTCTTAATTTAGCATCTAAGTTTGAAAGTGGTTCATCAAGTAGTAAAATTTTTGGTTTTTTAACGATTGCCCGAGCAATAGCTACACGTTGTTGTTGCCCACCACTTAGTTGAGTTGGTTTTTTGTATAAGTTTTTAGTAATTTCAACTTTTTGAGCAACTTCTAGAACATCACGATTTATAGCATCAGAAATTGATAAAACATCTTTTGCTAATTCATGAATTTCTTCTTGATCTGATTTTGGTAATTTAGTGATTAATTCTTTAATTTTTCCACTAAATGTTTTAGCTTTGACTTTGTTTGATAAGAAAATTGAGTCAAAAACTAATTGCATGTTTGATTTGTATTTTTCAAAGATATCTGCTTTTATTTTTGCATTTCTTTGTTTTGTTGCTCTAATATCATCATTAATTTTGTGTTTAGATTCTAGTAATTTTTCATATTTGTATCTTGATTCTCAAGTTGCTAGAGTTAATATATTTTTTTGTTTTGAAGTTGAATATTCAAATTTATAAATTTTATATAAAGCTTTATCATAAGCTTTTAAGAAAGCGTGAGAAATAATGTTTCTGTTTTCAATACTTTGAATTTCTTTAAAAACATTTTGCATTAATGTTGAGTAGTTTTCGCGAATATCAACAACTGTTTTTTTAATATTCGCAAGTCTTTTTTCTTGTTCTTCGTAAATTTTTAATTTTAATGGTAACTTTAATTCATTTTTTTTGTATTTAGCGTAAAGTTTTTTTAGTTTTAATTTATCTAAAACATTTGCGCTTTTTCTTAATTCTAAAGAACTTAGATGACTATTTCAGCCTGCCATTATTTCTTCAAATTCAGCAAGGATTTGACCATTAATTGCATGAATTGATTGTTTTTCTTCTGCACGAAGAGTTTTTTCGGTTTCAATAAATTTTGAAACTTCTGAATTTAGTTCATTAATAATTTGTTGTTCTTTTTCTTTAGCACCTAAATATTCAGGATCAATTGAAAAATCAATAACTGTTTTTGAAATATTGTATTGGTTTCGAATTTCTTTAGAAGTATTAATTACTTTTGCAGTTAAAGTATTAGAGTCAGCAATTTTTTTAGCTTGTAAACGGTTGAATTCATTTGAGCTTTTTTCAGAAATATTGCTTTTTGTTGATTGTAATTCCAGTAGATATTTATAACCCTCTTTAGGATTATCAATTGTCATGTAAAATATTTTTCTTAATTCTGTAAGTTGATTATCTTGAGCTTTGAAATATTGTAATAACTTTTCGTAAATTTTATGTTGAGCAATTCTTGAATTTTCGATTGTTTCTGATTTTCAATGTTCATCATTAGTTAAAGGAAAGGCAATATTATCATAAACACTCATGTGTGGATAAAGAGCATAGTTTTGGAAAACAAGCCCTAATTCTCTTTGTTGTGGAGAATATTTTGTAACATCAATCCCACGGAAAAAGATTTTTCCACTTGATGGTCTTAATAAACCTGAAATAGCATTTAGTGTTGTTGATTTACCACTTCCTGAAGGACCTAGTAAAGTAACCAATTCTCCTTCTTCAATATTAAATGAAACATTATCAACTGCAACTGCATCACCAAAATCAATAACTAAGTTTTTAATTTCGATTGCAGGGGTTGTTTTTTTTGCAATATATCTTTCTTTTGAATATTGATAAATTTTTTCTTGCGCTTTGTCAATATTATTTGGCATATAACTCCTTATCTAGTTTTTATCTTTTTTCTTTTCATCCAACTGTTGTTTTAAGAATTTAAAAATATTATTTTCGGCTGTTGTTTGTTTTGGATATCTTGTTAATTCTGGAAGTAAAACATCTGATGTTATAACATCTCCATGACTTCCATACACCTCATCTTGTAATTGATATGGATAACGGTAATTATTATAGAAGTTTTTACGATTTAAGATTGCATTATTTCATGCGTAAGCAAAATCTCATAAAAATAATTGTTGGAATGTTTCGGCTGGTTCATCAGGGTTTTCTTTAATTTGTGGATTTTCGTATTTACCAGTTGAAACATCGGTTGAATTTATTCTTGAAACTGTAAATCCATTGTAAAGCATTTCTATTTCAAAAATGTGATTATAATCTGAAAGCGATTCAGGATTTTCTTTGTCAGAAAACAGGGTTATTCCAATAACTCTATCGTATGATTTTACGTTCAAGTCAGCAATTAAAATAACTTTTCTATGTGGTGTTAATAAAGATTTTGCAAATTCAGTATCTCTATCTGAAAATGATTGTTCTTTTTGGCTAACTCTTTGAACTTTGTCACTTTCTGTTTCTGGTGTGTCAATTCCTCATGAACGAACTTTTACTTTTTGTGTGCTAAATTCATTTGGTTTATTTGGATTTGGAACTTTAATTTTTAAAGTATAAGTATCACCATCAAAAACATTTACAACTTCACCTTCATAATGTTTAAATAGATCTCAATAACTTTCTGTAACTCTTGTTTTTCTTAATGAAGTTGGAGTTAATTTTTTTTCAAAAGTAAATGTTTGATTTAGTTTTTGTGTAACATGGGCAGGATCAAAATTTAAAATTTGTTCTTTTTGTTTATCTAAGAATTCTTTATATTCACTATTCTGGCAACTTGTTGCTAGTGAAACAAAAGCAGTAGTGCTTATTGCACTAACTGCTAGCAAAGAAAATAATATTCTTTTTTTGTTTTTAAGCATAATTATCTAACCGCTTGTTTAATTTTTAGAACAAATTGGTTGAATGACATTTCTTTACCTTGATCTGTTGTTGTCATGAAACTTTTTCCTGCTGCTTCAAGTCCTTGTCTTAATGTTTGAGATTTAGGAGCGGCTGGATCTTCTACTAATTTGTTACTGTTAGGATTTGTTAAGACATCTTTTAAAGCATCAAATGTTATTTCAGTCGCTTTATTTAATTTTAGTTTTTTGTAGGCTTCTGAATTTTTATCTAAACTTAAGATATTTTTTGTAGGTGCAATATATGAACCATATGCAGCAATAATTTCAACTGGTGTTGAATTTTCATAAGTTTTTTTATCAACAGTTAAAGTAATTCTTTCTGAAATTAATCATTTAATAAATGCTTTTGTTGCTTTATCTTCTTTGTCATTAGCATGAACCCCCATAATTGAAGGACCTTGTGTTAAGAAGTAATTTGTTGTATCTGTTGATTTAACTTTTGAAGGAGCAGCGATTCAGTCAGCATCTAATTCATTAACAACTCCAGATCCACTTGAAACTGATTTTATTAAGTATTTTTGTGGTAAGAAGAATAAGTCGTATAGTTTACCACTTGGACCTTGTTTCATTTGTCCAAGATATTTAACTTCTTTATTAAATTCGAAATCAGCATCATCATCAAATTTATATTTAACAACTTTTTTACTTTCATCATAAACAAAAGGAGTTCCATAAACCAAGAAACCTTCTTGATTTTGAATTTCCGCAAATTTAGCATCTGCATTTTTGTCACTTAAAATATAGTCGTGTTTTCCAACTTTTTTTTCAGTTGATTTTAAAATTGGGTTTTTGTATTGTTCACCCTCAAGGATGGCTCATTGTTTTTGTGCATCAGTTGGGGCTAATTTAGAACCAACATTTGAGATACTTGTAATTTTGTCAAAAACATTCTTTTTAGCGCTTAATTCTGGAATATTTGTTGCAAAGTGGAATTTTTTAACTACTGCATTATCTTTATAGAATGTATGTGAATATCCTGCTGTTGAACCTAATGAAAATGCCATTTTTTGGACAGTTAATGAACTTGAACCATATGCTCCACCACCACCTACTCAGATAGCATTTGCTTCAAATCCTGGTTTAAATAATTCATAAACGGCTTTAAGAGTTTTGTTTTGTGGTGTTCCGCTTGTGTGGAATGATTTAAAGTTATATCCACCATCAACAACTTCTGACGCATCTTTGTTTACTAATGCATCATTGGTTGAACCAACTAATGAATCAGCAGCAACGAATGTTTGGTTAGGGAAAGAGTCTAATCCTAAAACGTAGTATGTTGAATATGGATACATTTTTTTTGCATATTTTGAGAATTTAATAAGTTCTTCATAAGAAGTAAAAATACTGTCAGATATTGTGTAGTTTGCTAATTCTGATTTTAATTCGTTTTTATATTCAACTTCAGAATCTTTAATTTTTCCTGATTCTCAGATTTTGTCAACTTCACCACTTTCACCAGTTGTGTGTGGTTTTTTGTAGTAATCCACGTATGATTTCATTAATGTTGCGTTTGGATCAAGTGTTGCTCCTAAAGCAACTAATTCTGTTGCAAATTTTCCTACTAAAATTTTATCAATTGTTAACATTTCCCCTGATTTTGTCATTGGAATTGTTAATAGGTGATTATCTTTATTACCTGAAATTGTTGAATTAACATCTAAGAATGTTTCTGAAAAGATTGAATTTATTGTATCTTTTAAATCATCAAATGGTAATTGCATATCATAGGAAAGGATTGTTGATGCAACTGTTGGATATTGAATAACAACGTTTGCTAATGTACCTTTATCACGTGCGTTTAGTTTTGCTTGAAGAGTTGTATCTTGATATCCTTTACCAGCTATTTCGATATTTACTGGTAAGAAATCTTCTGCATTTGTTTGGTGTTTGTTGTAATAATCAACAACTTCACGTAAAATCTGTCCTTGTCTGTTTGAATCTGATCATGGTGATAGAATTAATAGTTTTCCATCATCATTTTGATCAAATCTTCCTGCTTGACAACTTGCAGCTAATCCTGCAACTGGTGCTACTAAAACGGCTGTTGCCGCTAGAAATTTAGTGACTTTTTTCATATTCACTCCTTTAGGTTGAATTATTTTAAAAAAACAGACCTCAAAAGAGGCACTTAGGCCTTAATTGTATGGTCTGTTTTAGTAATTGATTTAATTGCTTTCATAAATATATTTTCATCTCTAATTTTAATATAAATTTAAAAAAAGTATTAAAAAAAACAAATATAAAAAAATATTATTTTTTGAATTTTTAAAAAAGACAAAAGTTAATACAAAAAATGCGAAAAAACTCTTTTTCTAAGGGTTTTTCGCATTTTTTTTAAAAATTATTATTTAAATGATTTTTCGATTCCAATTAATCTTAAAACATCTTCATGAACTTTAGCAAGTGATGATGTTGATTTTTCAAATGCTTGTCATTCTTCTTCATTTAATGATGGTTTTGTTGATAAATATTCGTATCCATTTTCACCTAAAACTACTGGAATAGATGTATAAATTCCTGAATTTTTATATTCTTCTGGTAATTTAACTCCTAAAGGAAGTACTGAACGTTTATTGTTTACAATAGCGTCAGTAATTTCAAATAGTGAAGTTCCAATTCCAAATTGTGTATTACCTTTACGTGAATAAATGTATAGTCCTTCAGCAACAGTGTCTTTTAGAATTTGTTCTAGTTCTTCTTTTGAGAATTTGTTTGCTTTAATTAAATCTGACATCATTGTGTCACCAACTTTTAAAGTTGATCATGCAGCCATTAATGAAGCTCCGTGTTCTGCTAGTGTATAACCTAGAACTGAATCAGCTGTAACACCTAATTTTGCGGCAACAAATTTTCTCATACGTGCTGTATCTAATAATGTTCCTGTTGAAAGAACTTTATTAAATGGAAGTCCTGATGCGTAGTGAATTGCAGCAGCCATAACATCACATGGGTTTGCGGCAACAACAACACAACCTTTAAATCCTGCAGCTTTTAAATCGTCTCCAAATTTTTTCATTAATAGAGCATTATCAGCAGCTAATTGTAGACGGTCTGTAAGCTTTTTCATAGGAATTGAAGCTGTAATAATAACAACATCTGCATCTTTTGAGTCTTCTAATAGAGTTCCTTTTTTGAATGTTGAATTGTTTCTTGGCATCAATGCGACCATATCTTGGAAGTCGTGTGCATGTGCTTCACAAATGTCTTCATTCATATCAACAAATACGTAGTTTGCTTGTAGTCCGCGACTAACAGCAATATTTGTAAATGTAAATCCTACATTTCCCATTCCTACTACGATAATTTTTTTCATAATAATTCCTTCACTTTAAATGTTTTTATATATAAAAGAGTCCCCGAAAGGACCCTTGGTATTTTTAGAATTCTTAAGATCCTAATATTTAACTAAGCTAACGCTACTGAAAGCATTGAAGCTGCTGCATGTGTTTGTGGAGCAACTTCTTTCATTGCAACATAACCAATAATTACTCAAACTGGCATTGCAATTAAACATAGTAATGTTGAAAGTGCTGAAACTTCAGCTGTTAAGCTTGTTTCTGGGTGGTTGTTTGCAACTGAGAAAATAATACATACAGCTGCTGGAGGAGTAGCTCCTAGTAATACTAGAAGTGTTCCTGTACTTGTTGTAATTAATCCTCCTGCTACTAATGCCATTCCGATGAATAACATAATTAGTGGCATTAAAATTAATTTTAAAGCTGTTGTTGTTCAAACTGTAGCTGATTTTGCAGCTTTTTTAATGTTTGAATTTGCTAATGTTCCACCAATTACTAATCATGCAAGTGGTGAAATAATTCCAACTCCTGAATCTAGAACTTTACCGATAGCTGGTAAGTTTGTTTTAAATCCTGCTCAGAATTGTTTACCACCATCTGATATTTGGTATGGTTTCCCATCAACTATTGCATATTTGTGTGGTACTGCGAATTGAATTGCTCACATAATTAGTGAGAAGTATAGACAGCACATCATTGGACTAAACACAGCTTTTATAACTGGTTTAATGTTTTTTGTAGAAACTTTTGTTCCTGAATATTTAAGCATTACGTATGAGAATGCACCAATCATATATGGAATACATCATACTTGTGCAAGTGCTAAAGCACTACCGTCAAAAATTGAACCTGACATTGCAATAACCATTGGGTATGCAAAGAATTGTAGTGATCCATATGAAAGCATTAAAACGATTGTTAATAATCTTGCTTCATATTTAGCAACTGCTGCTGCTTTGAAGTGTTCTGAAGATTGAGATTTATCTGAAGCTTCGTACATTTCTAAAGCTTTTCTTTGAATTGCTCTTGGCATCATTTTAGGACCGAATTTAACAATTAATTCGGAAATAACTGCTGCTAGAACGTAAAATACAATACTAATTCCAACAACAATACCAATTTCTTTTCCCAATTGTGCATTTGCTGGTTGCATGAATGCAACGATACATAAAAATGGTAAGGCTCATTTTAATGTAAATTGAGAAAGTTTTTGGTTTGTTTCTTTAGTAAAAAGACCCATTCTTGTTACTAAAAACCCAATAACAACGAATGTTAAAGTAGCAAGAACACCACCTCACATCCCTTGGGCTGAAATAACCTTTACAAAATGTTCCATTTTGTTTCCTTTTTTTAATAACTAACTAATATTTTTTACAAATGCTAGATTTTTTCTAGCTATTTAGGTGTTTCCACCTCAATTAAATAATAACATAATTATTATTAATAACATGAATATATTTCTTCTACCTTATTTAATAAATAACGCTAAAAAAATAGCTTTAGAAGGTATAAAATGAAAAAATTATAAAAAAACTGAATTATTTATTGAAAAAGTTATTTTTTACTTTTTAATTTTTAATATGGAAAAACCATAAAAAAATCAAAAAAAGGAGAAAAAAATGAAATTAGTACTCGCTGGAACCATCCGTTTTAGTAAAAAAATTTTCGAACACCTTATTGCAAATCATGATGTTGTTGCGATAATATCTCAGCCAAATCGTCAATATGATCGCAAAAAAAATCTTATTGACACAGAAGTAGCAAAGCTTGCAAAAGATGCTAATATTCCGCTTTTTCAACCTGAAAAAATTTCAGAGATATATTCCCAATTACAAGAACTAGATTTTGACTTTTTGATCACTGCTGCTTTCGGACAATATATTCCTGAAAAAATTCTAAAACTTGCTAAAATCGCTTCAGTAAATGTTCATGGTTCCCTACTAGAAAAATATCGGGGGGCAGCACCGATTCAACACGCTTTCTTAAATAAAGATAAACAAATGGGTGTTACTTTTATTTATATGACAAAAGAAATGGATGCTGGCGACATAATAGCAAAAGTAAGTTATGATGTTGAAAAAGAAGATACAGCATTAGAAGCATACGAGAAAATGGCTAATATTACAATTAAAAATATTGACTCTTGACTAGAAGGTTTAAAAGATAAAACTATCAAAGCAATCAAACAAGATGAAACCAAAGTTACTTTTGCAAATAAAATTTCAAATGAAGACGCACAACTTTTCTTAACTGATTCCGTTTCTGATGCATTGGCAAAAATAAAAGCGTTTAACAATCAACCTGGAGCTTTTATTTTCATGAACAATAAAAGGTTAAAAATATTCCGCGCTACTGATACTAAGATTTCAACTCCTATGAAATTAGATTTTAAAGACGGTACTCTTTACTTATACGAATACCAAATGGAAGGTAAGAAAAAAGTTACACATGAAATTTAATTTTCAAGATTTTTTACAAAATCAAAAACAAGAAAAATATTTTCAAAATATTGAATACAAAATAAACCAAAATATCTCTAAAATTACACCCAAAATTGAAAATATATACAATGCTTATGATTTAGATTTCGATAATTTAAAAGTTATTATCATTGGACAAGATCCATATTATCAGCCTCTTGTTGCTGATGGTCTTGCCTTTAGTAGCAAACTTAATAAAACACCAAGCTCTTTAAAAAATATTTTCAAAGAAATTCAAAATTGTTACCCTGAGTCAACTTTTGAAACAAATTCACTAAGATATTGAAAACAGCAAGGGGTTTTGTTGCTTAATACCTATTTAACCACATTTGAAAATGAAGCTCTTGCTTGCAAGGATTGAAATTGAGACATTTTTGTTTTATCATCAATTAAGCAAATATGTCAAAATCATAAAAATATTGTGTTTCTTTTATTGGGAAATTTTGCTCAAAAATTCATAAAACCAGTAGAAAAACAATACCCAAACAATCTTTTTCTTAAAACTTCACATCCATCAGGTTTAAGCTGTTATCGTGGTTTTATCGGAAGTAACATTTTTAAACAAGCAAATAATTATTTGATCCAAAAAAATAAAAACCCTATTGATTGATCAACTAAATTAATTTAAAAAAAATGTAACGCATTAAATCGTTACATTTTTGTTTTTTATTTTAATTCTTTAAGTAAATCATTAATTTCTTTTTCAAATTTAAAGGCAAAGTTTTTGTTGTTTTGAATATCGTTATATAGGGCATTTAATTTAGTTAAGAAATCTTTTTGATTTTTGATTTTTAAAATTAACTTCATATTTGGAACAGGGTGTCCAGAATTACTTATTATGTTATTCAAACCTTCTATTTCTATTCCTAATTTAGAAGTAATTTCTGTAGCAATTTTGTGATACATTAGAGATACTTTTGCAATAAGTTCTTGTCTTTTATTTTCGTCTTTATTTTTTTCTACAGTGTCTCAAATTGCTATGTCAAGATTTATGAAATAATTTTGAACACGTGTAAATACTTTTACTAAGTTATCTACTTTTTCTTTACTCGATAAATCACTTAATATTTTAGGGCTTATTAAATAGTCAACAGCAGTTGATAGAATTAAATAAAAATCATTATTTTCTTCAATAATACTTGGAACTGTTTCTCTAATTAAGTGTAATTTTATTTGAGTAATAATTGAATTTTTATCAAAAGAATCATTTAAATAATGTAAATGTCAAAGTTGATCTTTTAAAAGATCTACAATATTTTCTTCTTTAATTACATGAACATTATTTTTTGAGTCTAAAACCTTAAACTCCGAAATATTACGAATTGAATTTTCTCAGTTTTCATCATTTTTCAATGAATCAATTGTTAAAGCAAAAACATGATCATAAAGTTTTGTTGCAATATTCTCTATTTTTTTATCATTATTTAATTTTGATAAATCACTTTCGCTAGTAACTTTAATTTCAGCCACTTCTTTACTATTTTGATTACATTGTGCAGCAACCAAAGGAGTTGCAAGAACTGTTGTTGCTGCTAAAAAAGCTATTGAAGCTCATCCTAATTTAGTCTTTTTCATCTCTCTTCCTTAAAATTAAATATATATAAAAAATTATATTCCTCATAAATAAGAAGTCAAAAAAACCATAAAAATTTTCATAATTAAAAATATTTGACTTTTTTTGTTTATATAGTACAATATTCAATGTAGCAACCACAGAGAAGGTGTCCACCTGAACCCATTCCGAACTCAGCAGTTAAGCCCTTCATCGCCGACAATACCGTATGGGAAGATAGGACGTTGCTTTTTTTTATACTTTTTTTAATGATAAATAAACATTAGAATTCTATTTAATTTTTGTTTTCGCAAAAATTTATTTACCACAAGAAATTAAAACTTCTTGTGGTTTTTTGATATTTTAGACAATATTAAAATGTTTTAAAATAAAAAACGCATTCCTGTTTTTGGTTTGCGTTTAAAAATCTATATGTTGATTGAAATATTATTATTTTAAATTAAATAAGAATGTTTTGAAGTCCCCATCTTCAAATCCGTCTTTGTAAATATATTTAAGGTTTTGAAGATAACTTGCTTTTTGATGTTTATGTTTGGTGCCATCAATTAAGTTATAAGAGTAAATTGTATTATTGTCGTTAATCTTAATATCTCGTGAAACTTGAATTGGAGCCATTGTTGCTCTTTTCATTAAGTCTCCGTAAGTTACATTAGAACTAACACCATTATAAATTCAATTAATTGGTTAAATTGATTTAGTACCATTGAACCACTAGCTCCATAATATAATGATGAAAAACGAATATTATAATTTACACCATAATAACTTGCCATTAAACGATTTCATACCGCTGTATAAATGTTTATGCTTGCAGTTTCAACATTATTTGTCGCAAACGCAAAAGCATCTTTATTTTTAGGGCTTCTAAAATATGAAAATTCATCGCTGTTTCTTTGCAGTGGATTATTTTGCATTCAGGCTTGTCCTTGTTGGTTATCTGATGGATAGCCAGCAATGTAGATATCTTTAGCATTTGTAAGCATGTGATCAATATTTAATTGCGAAGCACTGTAATAATCAATATTTTGTCACAATTGTTGTGATTGAGTTGTGTTCGGTTGATTATGCTCTGTATTATATTGAGCGTAATTATTTAAGGATTCAATTGCTTCCCTTACTCATTTTGTAAGTGTAGAATCAACTTTGTCTAAGTCAATATCGACTTCAAAAACTGCAAAATCAGTATAAAAGGGAATGTCGCTACCATCATTTAACTTAATAATTTTTTCGTTGTTCGAATCTTTGTGTTCAATAAATTCTTGATATCTTTGTTTAATTATTTCCTGATATTGCTTTGTAGATGCTTGATCCATATAATCAAAAGCTGCAAAAACAAGTCTTGGATTTGTAATTCCTTGAGTGTATTGAGTTTTGTTAGCCCATCTTGAATCAAAATTAGAATCAGTAAAAATTGTATAATTTGCGTAGTAAATAGCTTTAGAATTTTTTTCTTGATGCTGAGCTTTTCCAAGAGCAATACCTATTAATTGATTACCAGTAGGGTCTTGATAATTAAAATGTTTTAATAGTTCTGAACTCATAGCATTGCTAAAATAACTTAAAACATGAAGATTTGTTGCAAAGAATAATTTATACTTATTTTTTGCATTTATATACTTATGATAGTCAAGCAACCATGATGTTCCCTGTCCTTCAATAATTTTGTCGTTTTGTTCGCCTTCTAATTCTTTTAATTTTGTTGAATAAGCAACAGCAAAAGTTCTTTTATAAATATCACTATACAATTTGTTATCATCCACTATTTTGTATTCATTTACAAAATCTGGATATTGATTATCTGTATTATTTGCTGGTGTATTTCAATTAAAGCTTGGTGGAAATACTGGAGGATGTGGCTGATTTTGATTATTATTAGTTTCTGAATTATTTTTACTTGTTGAATCTTGTTCCTGATTTCCATCATTATTTGTTTCAGAATTTTGTGGCTGATTTTCTTCAGTGCCTTGTGTACCTTGGTTACTGTCTTCGTGTGACACATCTGAGTTAATAGTTTTATTATCTTCTGATTGTTTAATAATTGAATCTATACTTGTTTTAAAAAGTCAAAATAATAATGATTTTTCATTTTGTTCATTAAGCAATATTTTTGTAGATAATTGACTAACTTCAGTGATTTTTTGATTTATATTTTCTTTTATGTCTTCATTATATTCTGGGCTATTTAATCATGTGTTTACTTTTTGTTGTTCAGTATCAAAATTATTAATATCTAAACCTAAATCGATTAGATTGTTATTTAAGATACTTTGAAATTCAGCATTAGCAGCATCTTTATATTGTCTAAATTGACTGAAAAGAGCTTCAGTATATTCATTTTGTTCATGATTTAGTAAAATGGTTAATGAATTTGATTCTAGAGAACTTAAAAAAGAAAAAAGACTGTTTTTAGATGTATTAACAACATTGTTAAAAGCGGTTTGAAAATTTGTGTATTCTTGACTAGAATATGTATTTTCAGACACTTTTATTTTCATAAAATTTGTTAATTGTTCTAAAACAGTCTCAGATCTTTTGAAATTCTTCAAATCTTTAATTTGATTAATTTTTTCAATTAATTCAACTGCATTATACTGTTTTTTAGTATCAGTTTCATCTTTAGAACTGCTACTGCAAGAAGCTGCAATAAAAGGTAAACTAAAAACAGTACCCACACTAATTAACGAAATAAATTTTAATCAAGAGATTTTTTGATTTTTTGGTATTATTTTGTAATTAAATCATTAACTGAACCAATATACATAAATTCTTCAGGATCGTGATCTAAAAATTCACCATCGATAATTCTTTTAACTGAGTCGACTGTGTCTTCTACTTTAACAAAAACACTTGATCTTTGGGTGAAATTTTGTGCCATTGAAAATGTTTGTGAAAAGAAGTTTTGAAGTTGTAAGGCTTTTTTAACAACTTCTTTTGATGCTTTATCTAATTCATCAAATCCTAAAATAAGAATGATATCTTCTAATTCTTTATATCTCTGTAGGATACGTTTTGTTTCAATAATTGCTTCGTAATGTTTTGAACCAATAATGTTTGGATCAACACTAGCTGATGTTGAAGCAAGGGGATCAAAAGCTGGGTAAATATTTTTTGCGGCGATATCACGTGAAAGAACTAAACTTCCTCCCAAGTGTTTAAATGTTGCAACCGCTGAAGGATCTGAAAAATCATCCATTGGTAAGAAAACAGTTTGGAAAGAAGTAATTGATCCATTTTCATTAGCAAAAATTCTGTTTTCAATCAATGAAATATCAGTATTTAAAGTTGATTGATATCCACCAATTGATGGCTTTTTGTCCATTGAAGCACTAATTTCATTTCCTGCTTGTAAGAAACGGAAAATATTATCAATAAAAAGTAAAACATTTTCTTTTTCTTGGTCTCTTAAATATTCAGCCGCTGTTAAACCAACAGGAACAATATTCATTCTTGATCCAGCTGATTCATTCATTTGTGAAATATACATTGTTGAGTTTTTCATCAAATCTGAATCTTGAAGGTCTTTATATAATTCAACTCCTTCTCTTGAACGTTCACCAGAACCGATGAAAATGGATGAAGTTTTTTCTTGTGATTTTGAAAGGTTAAAAATAATTTCTTTCATTAAAACAGTTTTTCCAACTCCAGCTCCACCAAAAATTCCGATTTTTGAACCTTGGATGATTGGAATGAAGAAATCAATTGCTTTAATTCCTGTTTCTAAAACTTTATTTTCTCAGTTAAAGTTATTATTGGTTTGAATAGTGGAATTCATTTCAACTTTTTCAGAATTGTTTTTTGGGTTTGTTAATGACTCACCCATAATGTTATAAATATTATTTTTTGCTTTTTGTCCAACAGGAACAACAAATGTTTTATTGGTGTTTACTAATTTTTGATTAACAAATAGTTCTTCATCGGTTTTAATAACCATTGCATATACTGAGTTAAAATCAGTGATTTTTTTAACTAAAAGGATTGAATTTTGATTTTCTGAAGCTAAAATTGTGTTGACTTTTGCAACTTCTTCATTTTCAAAAGCCACTTCAATAACATCAGTTCAAATTTTTGTAATTTTGCAGCTCATTATTTTTCTCCTTTAGTTAATTTTGTGTATTTTTGCATTATAGATTGTTCTGGTTTTACAAATTCTTTTTCAACATTTATTCTTCAATCTAAATTATTAAATTCTGAGTATTGATTTAGCATAAATGCAAAGTAATTTCTAATAATATTTGAATCAGTAGCAGTATTATTTATTAAACTTTCAAATGATTTTTTTGCAATTTCATCATTGTTGATTAAAATGTCGATAAATTTCATTGCTTCAGGAATATTTTTAACACCTTTTAAAATATTTCAAGCAATTAATTTTGAAATTAGATAAATGCTTTTTTGATTATAAACAGATACTCCTCTTTGATTAAACATGTCATCAATTAATGTTCCGTTTTGAATTAAAGTTGACATTTGATCGTTTAAATCATATTTTAAGGATGCAAGTTTAATTTGACGACGGTATGCTTTGTAAATTTTTCCAATTTCGCTTGAAACTTTCGCAATGTGTTTTGTTTGTGCACTTCCACCAATCCGACTAACAGATAAATCAATGTTAATTGCCGGTAATTTTCCAGAAGCAAATATATCACTACTTGTAACAAGTTGTCCATCTGTAATTGAAATGATATTCGAAGCAATTAAAGACGTAATGTCATTGTCAACTGTTTGTACAATTGGTAATGCTGTTATTGATTTGCGTCCCTTAAATTTTCCACTACGTTCTAATAGTCTTGAGTGAGCAAAGAACATATCTCCTGGGAAAGCTTCTTTACCAACTGGTTTATTAGTTAATAAAGCGATTTCACGGAAGATATTTGCGTGTGTTGTTAAATCGTCAAAAACAATTAAAACATCTTCTGTTTTTGAAATATTTTCAGCATGTGCCATAGCAATATATGGAGCTAAATATTGGTCAAAAGGATTATTAGCTGATGAGTTAATGATTATTGTGTAATCTAATGCATCATTTTGTTTTAAGGTTTCATAAACATTTGCAACATTACCTTGAGTTTGACCAATTGCAACATAAATACATTTGACATTTTGATTTTTTTGGTTAATGATTGTATTTAAAGCAATAAAACTCTTACCAGTTTTTCTATCACCAATAATTAATTGTCTTTGTCCTCTTCCTACAGGAATTAATAAATCAACTGATACGTATCCTGTGATTAATTGTTCATTAATTGGCTCATAATCTAATAATAAATTAGGTTTGTTAAATGGTTTAGATACTGAGTCATAGAATTGTGATTCTAATTTTAAATTTTTTTCCTTACTGAATATAGCTTTGCCCCAAATATCAGTAATTTTTCCAAACATGTCTTTTGAAGTTTTAACTTCTAGAGATTCTTGACGCACTTCAACAACATCATCAACGTTGATTTGACCATCTTGAGCATTTGTTAAACAATATGCTTTATCACTTGTCGCAGAAATCAAGAATAATTTAATTTCTGGTTTATTTTTTATTGTAAATGTTTCATTTTGTTTATAGTCATATTCACCTGTTATTTCAACAACGTAGTCAAGAATTGATGAAACAACAATTTTATTATTTGCCATTATAAGACTCCTATCGCTAATACTAGTAAGATAATTGCAACAACTAAACTTGTTATTGAAATAACTGAACTAATTATTATTTTATTTTTTTCATTATTTATTTTTTTATTTTTAAAGACTTTTAACATTACTGCAACAAATCCGAAAAATAATGCAAGAATTGCTACAGCTATTGCTGAACCTGTTAGTAAATGTTTAGAACTATCTGGTTGTAAAAAGGAATTATATTGAAGTTCTTTGAAAGCATTATTATAAGATGTAGCTTCAGCATTATCTGAACCGAAATCAATATCCTTATTAATTGTTATTGTTCCAATATTAAGGAATTGTGTATGAATTTTATTAATAATTGCAATGATTGAGTTATATTGAGCGTTTGCATCAAATGTTGATGTTTTTGCAATACCGCTAAATATATTAATATCATCTCTTAAAACATTAAGAGCTGTTTCAAGATTTTCAATTTTGTGATTTGAATTTTTTAAGTTTTCTTTAACATAACTTTCAACACTGATAATATTTTCTTTCATTGCATAAAATAGATTATTAAATGCATTTGATAAAAATTGTCAGTAGTGGGCGTTATTAATTAAAGAAATTTTTAAAGCTGTTGTGAAAAGTGAATCAATGTCATGGGCAAAATTTGTATTTTTCAATTTATTATACCCATCTTCTAGACTACTAAAGTTTTGATTCCCGACTAATGATGTGTAATTGTTTATGATTGCATTAACATTGAATTTAAATGTTGAATTATTTGTTAATTTAATTGCTTGTTGAATCATCTTATACACTGAATTAGCAAGATTATTTGATCTTAATTTTAAGAGTTCAATATTTGAACCTACACCCAAAGCATCATATAATCTTTTGAATGTTTTTTGAATAATGTAGTAAGCGAGTTGTGTTGTTTTTGCAACTTGTACAGAAGTAAAGCGAACAACCGGCTTTTTATAAATGTTGATTTTTTCAGGTTTTAAACGATCTGATAATTGTATTTTTGCAACCAATTGTCCAGATTCTTCTTTAACCTCTAACACTTTATATTCAAATCTAGTATAAATTGGGTTATTAAATCAAAAATGTTGATTAATATTGACTGGATTTATTAAATCTGAATTAGAAGAATTTAAAAATTGTCAGTCAATATAAGGATTTAAACGAGAAATGTTTTGAACCACATCGCTTTCAATCGGATCTTCTAAAGTTTTTTCTTCAGGAAGTAAGGGGGGAATTTCGGCTTGAGGCTCTTCTTCTTTGTGTTTATCATTAAAATCTTGGTTTTGTTGTAAATCAAAAAGCGTGAATCTTGGAGAAATTTTGCTAATTAAGTATTGATTTCAACTAGCAAAGCCCGAAGGAGCTTCAATATCAATAAAACCTTTTTCAGGGTTGATAATTTTTACACTTTCATCAGGTAAATCGTCAGGACTTGTAAAGATTTTTTCAAATTCTCCACTAAGTTGTGAAAAATATTTATTTCCTGTTTCAGAAAGATTTTTTCAATCAATTGTATTTAATGTTTGATCTTGTGATTTGGTAATTGACCCATTTTCTGAGTTTATTTGATTTGAATAATCATTAGGAGCTTTATTACCGATAATAATGTTATCAAAAGTCTGTGATTGATAAGTTATTTCTCCATGAAAGTAATTAGCATCATCACTAAGTATTCTTGGGAAAACAATATTAAATCCATATTGTTGTGGATTTTTTAAAATAGCATCTTTATTATCTTTAAAAAATGCCGCTAATTTTTTATAATAAAGAACCTTAACTAAAAGTTGTTTATTAAAGTTTTCATCTTCGATTTCCAGAAGCTTATTAATTCTTCTATTCACTTCCGAAATTGAACTATCTATGAATTCCGAAAGTGAATCATGAATAAAAGCATCCATTTTTGAAGAAAAAGTACTAAATTCTGGATCAGAAACGGCTGGAGCAGGATTTTCTGGATTTTCTTCTCCATTATTTGAAACATTTGTGTCAGCTGATAAAAATGTAAGCGCTAGCACAGGTGTCGCAAGGACAGGGCCTATTGAAAGAAAAAGTTTTTTATTTTTCTTCATTTTTTTGCCCTCCTTCAACGAGACTAAAATCAATCTGTAATTTTAGTTTGTTATATTCTTTATTTAATTGATCAATTTCAGTACGATTGTAGCTTGAAAGATTTAAAGAATCTAAAGCTTTCAATTCGCTTTTTTCCTTAGAAATTTTTTGATATTTATTTATTAGATTTTTTTCATTAGCAAAAATTTTTTGATCTTGAAAATATCAATGAAAACGATCGTTGTATGTAATTTCGATAATATTATCGTTATTTTTAATGAATACATTATTTAAAATAAAATATTTGATATTTTTATTTTGTTCGACAATTCTAAAAAAACATGTTCGATAGCTAGCTATTGAATTATTTTCAAATTTAGTTCATGAGTCATTACCATTTATATTTAATTGCAATGATGAAATACTAAATTCTTTAGTTACACCTTCTTGAGAAACCATCAATAAATTATTTTTGATCATCTTTTCCCTTTCTTTGGTGAATTAAATCTTTTTTATATGAAAGCAGTGAAATTTCTTCAACCTCAAGCTGTCTTTTTTCACGGTTTACAAATTTTTTCAAAACAAATAAGCGATCTTCTAAGTCATTGATAATTTTGTTTTGGGCGATTAGATTATATTTTTCATTAACAATCGAAGATTCGTTTAATAAAGTCAATGTAATGTAAGTTAAATAAGAATGAACTTCACTTTCGATAAAATTATCAATATTAGGATAGATTTTAATATTTTTAAAGTCTATGTCGTTAGGAATAAATTTGTTAACTTCATCCAGTCTTAAGTTGAATTTTTCAATAGGTAAAACTGATAGTCAAGAATCTTTAATTTTTGCTGAATTTATAATAAAGTTAATATCGTGATAACCGTTGTTTTCGATGAAATTTTCAATATATTTAGGCAAAAAATTTGATAAAAATGCAACATCGTTCTTTTTATATTCAAAAACCACATTAGCTTTTTTTTGTTTACAAAAATTATTTGCTCTTTCACCTATTGAAATAAAAATATCTTTTTTAAAATCGGCATTTTTATTCAATGACTCTTCATGTTTAGCGTATGAGTCAGTTTCGTATTTTTCTTTTTCAGTTATATAAACTCATAACTTTGGAGTTTTAGTATTTAATTTTAATTTTTGTAAAAATTTATTTTGAATTTTTTTTGAAGATTTAATTATTTCATTATTAACTTCATATCTTTGAGTAATTTGTTCAATGAAGTGTTTAGATTGAATTGAACGACTTAAGAAATAATTATTTTGTTTTGATAATTTAAGAATATTAATTAAAGTAATATTTTTTTCTGATTCAATTACTTTATAAATATTTGTATAACTTGCAAGTTTATTTTGTAGTTTTTTTAAGTTCATATTATTTTATAAAGTTTTCAGAGAAGAAAACTTTTACACTTTTAGTTTGTTTATCAAAAGCAAAAATTAAATCTTTATTATATGCAAAAAGTTTTCCAGTTTTAAAAGTATTGTCAATTAATGAATTTAAAGTTTCAAGAACTTCCATTTTTTCAATGTTGTCACTTTGAATTAAGTTTAAAGCAAATGAATTAGAATTGATTTTTGGATTTATGATAGGAATTAACATGTTTAGACTAAATCTTTCATTACGGTTTCAATCAAGATAAAAGTTTTCGAAAAGAATTTGTTTTTTTTCTGAAATAGCTTTATTAATATCTTGTTCAAGGTTATCCATAAGTTCTTGAATTTTAGGTGAATTTAATTCAATAATAATTTGGTTCTTAATTTCTTGAAAACTTACTTTCTTTTCACTGTTCTTTAGTTTATTAAATTCTGCAAAAGCTATTTTTTGATATTCATTTACAAGATTATTTTTTTCAAGGTTAGCGGATTTTTTCTTTAAACTAAATTTCATATGTTTTTACCCCTTTTTTGTTTCTTTTGTAAATAAATACAGAAGCATAAATTCATGTAGATGATTTGATTATTAAATATAAAACTGACAGACATAAAATGATAATGATACCGATATCAGGAAGATTAAATGCTGTTGATGTTACTGACATGGATGTATTGTCTAAATGTGAAAGTTCGATGTTTAATTGTTGAGTAATTAGAACAAATTGCAACATAATTCAAGTAAGAATGTATATTGAAATTCTGATAATATTCGGAACTGTGTAAATTGTCCGAGCTATTTGATAAATAGATAAGGCTGTGATTACAACCATCAATAAAATCACTGTATTTGTTAATTTATCATTAACAAAAATTCTTAATATTAAGCTAAAAATTAGAACAATAAGAAATGATGAAAATCCTATTGAAGAAAAATAATTATTAAGTAATTGTTTATTTTTAATTTTGATTTTTACAAATATCAAGAAACCAATAACCAATACTGAAAACATTGTAAATATTATTCATAATCAGTAATTAGGTTTTTGAAAAATAATAATACCTTCTGTATAGACATTACTAAACATTTTCACAAAGTATCACGCCATTATTGAAAATAATACTGAGATCGAGTAAGTATTTGTGTTTTTTAATAATGAAATAATGTATTGTTTTTTGTTATATTCATAAATAAATGAAAACTGTGACATTGCAATCATTAATATTATTGCAATTATTAATAAAAACAATAGTACATAGCCTAATCCACCTTTTTGGAAGAAAGTATTTTCAAAACCATCAATTAGAGGATTAGACACAAAAAGATTATTTTCAACTCCATCTGTTCTGTTGTTAACAAAAACATATAAACACATTAATAAAATTAAAATATTAATTAATTTAAACAATTGTGAAATTATTAATGAAAGAATAATTCTTTTTGAAATGGGCGATGTTTTTCTTTGAATAATCTTTGTATAAAAATCGTAAGCAAAATTAATTAAAAATAAGATTATAAATAAAAACGATTTATAAAATAGGGTAATTAGTTTTAGATCATTTCAAACAAATGGAATAACTAAACTGATTATTGAAAATAAAACATAAACAACAAATCATGGAATATATTTTAGAGTTGGAGCCAAATTTTTGTGTATATTCCGATAATTGTAAAATCCTGTTAATACAATAAGACTAAAAAATAAAGCGATATTGTACAAAATATTAAAGTTCTTGGCACTAGCATCAAAACTATTGTTTAAAAATAAATCTTTTGTTGAAAAGTAGTTATCAACATTAATAAGTCTACTTGCCAAAATTAAGAATATAAACAATTCAACAAAAGCCAAAGCTAGGTTTGAATATTTAAGTATTGGAAAAATACTTTTTTTAATACTATTCGAAACCACTTATTTCTCCTCCCTGATTAAAATCTGCTGGTTTTACAACAGCTTGTTTTCCGAATTTTCTTGCTGCTTGAGTTTTATTAATTACTCTAGCAACAGCTTCTGAGTCAACATAAACTGTTCTAAAAGCGTTTCTTCCGGCTTCAAATAATCCATATAACTGTTGGTTGTAATTATTTGGAATTTCATCAATTGAGCCTTTTAGGTAAACAGCATTGACATCTGCTCCTTCGAAATCTAATTCAGCTCTTCTTGGCCCTTTTACGATTAAAGCATTTCATTGTTGTTTATCAATATCTTTTAATTCCACAGTAAATGTAGGTGTAGAATTTCATAATTTTAATTTAAAGAATACTTTGCTATATAGATTAATACCTTTTAATGAACGTAATTGTGGTGTTTGTGTAAGATCTAAATATGTTGGTCATGAACCATCTCCAAAAGCACCTTGGAAAATTCTTTGATCAGCTTTATCCACAAAAGCAATTTTCATACTTTCATTAACTTGGTCTAATGTTGAATCTTTTGCAAATCTTAAAGTATTGAAAACGATTGAAGCAGCAACACCACCACCATTATTCATTGTGTTATTGTTATAATCAAAGCTAAAGTATTTAACTTTATTAACAGCTCTTGGATCAATAGCTCATTTGTCGCTTAAGTTGTTTAAACTTGAAACAACTTCAAGTTCATCAATTGTCTTGTTTGTTAACCCGATTAACGAATCTGTGTTGTAACCTTCAAAGAATAAAGTTACTTTCTTAATATGGTCAGGAATTGTTTTTAAAATTTCTCTAAAGTCTTGACGTTCATCACGGTATCCCATATTTTTAATAGTTACCCCATCAAGTTTTTTACCTTGTTGTTTTACTTTTGCTAAGAAGTCTGTAAATTCTCTGTAACCAGCTGGATTTGCAGCATCTAAAACAGCAACAATAATTTTGTCACCTGGTTTTGCAACTTTATTAGTTGAATCAGGTGTATATTCATAAACTGTGATTCCTTTTGAAGAACTCGCCCCTGCACTAGAGTATGAATTGGTTGTATCATTTTTATTTCAACCTTTATATTCCATGTTTGAAACTTCTGAAGGATTTCTGTTTCATTCTCCATCATTTGCAAGAACACGTTTTTTATTATCACTAATCATTTTATTTCTTACTGGGTTTTTACTTTGATCAGCAAAACCTCAAACTACTCCACCAAGATTTGTGCCCCCATAGTTTAAAATAGGTATCATACCTTTTTTTAGTTGGCTATCTAATTCTCTACTGATTATGTCTAGTTGTGTTTGAAATAGTTTATTAAGATCATCTGCATCAGTTAATTCTCTACCACCTAATACAAAACCAATTTCTTTTATTTTTTGAGTGGTTGTTTTTCCATTATTTTCAACAAGTTTTAAATAATTACGTAAAGATTCTTCATTAAAAGCAATTCCTTGGTTAGTTTGATCTAAATCATAAAGGCTTTTAAATGAAGTAACAAGTTTTTGAATTTGAGCTTCACTTAATGAACCGTTAATTTTCATTTTAGCGAATTCTTTAATATTTTTAATAGAGTTTTTAATTTCTGCTGCTTGTTTTGCCGAAATACTTCCACCGCTTGAAGGTTGTTTTATTCTTGAAGGATCTGGTACATTAACGTTATTTGGATTAACTGTTGCACCAGCTTTTTTGATAACTTCATTAACTTTTTTGAGTTCTTCTTCTCTTTTTGAAGGAACTACTGGTTCAGTTGGAGCAATAATAGGGTCTTTAGGTTTTTCTGGATTGACAACAATTGGTTTTTCTGGTTCTGGACCTTTTTCTTCTGGTTTTTCAATTGTTTTCGGAATTTTTTCAATTGCGATTTTATTGGTTGTTCCCCGTTGAATAGTTAAATTTTCAGAAGCTGATGTTAAACGATAACCTTCTGGAACTAAACCTTTATATTCAACATTTTCGTCATCGTGAGTTACAACAGTTTTTGTTACTATTGAAACTCCATGATCTTCAAAAACAAGAGTTGTTCGATATTCAGTAACAATTTTAGCAACTTCAATTCGGTTAGATTCACCAATGTTGATAATTGGGTTGGAGTTTACTAATTTGTATTTTGCAGGAACTAATGGAGCAAGATTAATTTTTTCATCATCATATGAAATAACACTAACTTCTTTACCAATGTTTTGAGAACCGCTGTAGAATTGAATCTTAGTTGTTTTTTTTACTTTTATTTTTTCAATAGTAATATTTACTGTTTGTCCACGGGTAACTGATGGTTTTCTATTTTCATTTAATAATTTATAACCTGTTGGTATTTTCGATTCTCATTCAACAGGTTCATCATCGTAGGTTTTAATTTTTACTCTTTTGAAAACTCCACTTTGTCCAGCAAGAACAAAGTTAATTGTTGTTGTGTACTCAATAACAATTTTTTCAATAGGAATTGTGACAGCTTGACCAGGAGTAATGTTTGGGGTTGGGCTTCCTTCTTTTAATTTATAACCTTTTGGCATTTTTGATTGTCAATCAACTTTTTGCTCATCAAAAGAAACAATGTTTTCAGTTGCAATGTTTACGTTATTAAATTTATATGTAACTTGTGTTATAAATTTTTCAATAATTTTTTCAACAGTAACAGTGTTTTCTACACCTACTTCTATTTGTTGTTTAGGATTTACAAGTTTGTATTTTTCAGGTAAGTGGTCAACAATATTTATTTCTTCATCATTAATTGTTTGAATTGTTTCAGTTTTTACTTCTTTGCCTTCGGCAGTAACAAAATGCACTGTAGTTGTATGATGTACAGTGATTTTTTTAATAGCAATAACATTATCAATATTTGGATCTAAATTCATTTTTGTTTGGTCCAGTGAACTATCGCTCAATTCATAACCATCAGGTATTATTTCAGTAATATTTACACTTTCAGGATTTTCGACTTTAAGTGTGAATGAAGAAATTATTTTTGCTTCTTCTTTAAAAATAATTTTTATTTCAAATTTATTAATAGCAAGATTATTATCATATGTTGAATTTGCGTTTACATCATCAATAATGTTTTTATCAGTAATATTTGAATTTATTCCTTTTTCAAAATTTATTAATCCGGTTTTAAGCTCTCTATTTTTTGTTGTGGTTGCGATAGAAGCTGTTATAACGACTCCTACTGATGCAACAGAGGTAAGTACTACTGTGGTAGCAATTAATTTATATTTTTTAGCTTTAATCATTTATAGCACCTTAATTATTTCATGAATCTATATTCAACGGGAACATAAGCATCGTCAGTTCCATTACTAAATAAAGCTGTTTTATAATTCTTTCCATATGCATCTTTTAAAGCTTGACGATATGAAGTTCTTTGGTCTTTTCCACCACCGTAAATCAAATCATATTGTGCTAGATTATATTTTCCATACAATCCGTCATAATGTCTTCCTTCAGAACGGAAAGCTTGAGTAATTGTTGTTAATGAACTATCTGCTGTTGCGAAGTTTATACCATAAAGATAACCATTAACATCTCTTACACTTGAGCCACTAGCACCTTGAAGGGGCTGTCAGTTCGAAAGATTATACCCAAGTCCAAAGTTAATATATTCTGATTGTTTATAATTAGATGTTTTGTCCTTAACATTCCCAATATTAAAAGTTCCTCCGCCTATTCCCAAAGAATCAATTATTGGAACAGAAAGGGTAATATCAGTAATTCCTGGGTTATTAGTAAATGTACGGTAACCAATAAAACTTGAAAGTCCAGAACCTAAATCTTTAGTAAAAATCTTAGGCAAATCTTTTGGTTTATTAATTCAAATGCTTGTTGTATATTTCAATTTATCTGAGCCTTGTCCAAAAATAGAATCCCCGTTAATCCTTGCCCTATCTTCTTTTGTTAATTGATAGTCATATTGTGCGTTGGGAAATCCTAAAGCAAGAAAATCAACTTTTATTTTAGGAACACTGACTGTTTTATTGTCATTAATTGTAACATTGACATTTTCAGTGCTCAATTTTTCGTAATCTTCTAATACAGATGAACTTGCAAATTTAACTTTTTCACTGGAATCTCAGTTTGCATAGTTAGCTGTTGCTTTTTTAGCTAGTTCAGAAGCATTAGAAACGCTAACATCAGAGTTTTTATCTTGTGAAAAATATTTATATTCATTATTTCTTTGATCAAATTTAAATTCTAAAACAGCAAAATCAGCAGCTTCTTCATAATTTTTATATTTTGAAAGACTTGACACATATTCAGAAGGGCTAGTATTCATAAAATTATTTGCGGCATATATTAATTTAACTTGAGATGGTTCAAAACTAAAACGATCAACAGTAACTGCTAAATTTGTAACATCTAATTTTTGATTAAGTGGTGTATCTTCATTAAAGTGATATAAATTTATTTTTTCAGTTTCTCCAAAATTTGTTTTTAATAACTTTTTAAGCTCATTAGAGTATTTATTATAATTCATAATTGCACTTGACTCAAAAGCAGCCTTTTCGCCTTGTGTTTCTTTAATATGATTAAATTCTTCTTCATACTGTTTAATTTTTTCTTTAATCGGTGTAATTTTATCTTTTTCTTCTTGGAGTTTTGAAATATTTGTGTAATTCGTTTGTTTATCCTCTTGAGATTTAATAATTCTCTGAGCAACGTGAAGATTAGTTGCTAAATACCAAGTAGTTGGATATTCTTTGCCCTCTTCCGTTTTATAGTCTAAAATTCATGCAGTACCTTTTTCAACTTCTAACGAATTAGGATCAATCAATTTATTTGAGTTAACAATTTCAATTTGGTAACTTTGTAAGGCAATTTTTTTGTAAAGTTCATTAGGTAAATAGCGTGCTTTACCATAGTTATTAGGCGTTGCTTTCCAATAGGCTTTTACTGGTGTAGAAATATTTAAAGGTTCTAAATAAATCCCATCCTTTTGGTAAATGCTAAAATTACGATAGTAAGCATCTTCTCATGTCGATTGATTATTTTGAATTGCTTTAGCATTGTAATTACTAAAAGGTGCTTCCGGAGCAGGTTTAATACCTCTTTCTTCTAGATAAGCACGTAATGCTGATACGTAATTATTTACATCCACTGTGTTTTTTTCTTTTTGAGAGAGTCTATTGTAAGCTTCTTCATCTTTAGGTCCAGTAGGATTTATAGTATTTACTGGTTGTGTATTTGAAGAATTAAATCCCGAAGTAGAAGGTTCTGTCTCAACGTCATCACCTGGATTAGGTGTGGGGGAAGACACACCAGGATTCGAAGGAATGATGGATTCAGGATTTGAATTTGGTTGTTCTGGTTGTGTTTTTGGATTTGATTGTTCTGGTTTAAATTTATCTTTATTTTTGTTATCACAAGCTGCAGCAACAAATGTGATAGTCATTGTTGATGCCGAAAATAATAAAATAGAGTATAAAAAATTTTTAAAATATCTTTTGTTATTCATAACTTGAAATTGTACTAGTTTTTTGTTTTTTTATATCATTATTAGCATTTAAATATAAAACAATAAGATTTTTGTTATATTTTTCAGTTAAAAAATCTTTATAAAAAATAAAAAAAACTGTTTCCGTTAAAGGGAAAACAGTGAATTTTAAATTATTATAGTTTGTTTGTTATGTGTTTGGCTGCGATTGTTCCATCACCAACAGCTGTAGTTATTTGACGAATGTCTTTGATCCTTACATCACCAACAGCATAAACGTTTTTAATTTTTGTTTCCATATTTTCGTCAGTGATTACAAAACCATTTGGTGCCAATACACCTTCAAAATCTTTTAAGAAATCGGTAGCAGGAATGAAACCAATATAAGGGAAAACTCCACTTACTTGAATTTCTTTTTCTTCACCTTCGACAAAAGCTTTAACTTTTCCTACAACACCCTCTTCGTTTGGAATGATTTCCAAGATTTGTGAATTCATAAGGATTTCAACATTGCTTTTAGCTTTTAATTCATCAACAAGTTTTTGTTCTGCAATAATTTTGTCACGAACAAAAACATATACTTTAGAAGCAAATGAAGCAACGAAAGCACCTTCTTCGATTGCTGAGTTTCCCCCACCAATAATAGCAATTGGATGCCCTTTATATTGTGGACCATCACAAATAGCACAATATGAAACACCTTTACCATCAAATTCTTCAATTCCTTTAATATCTTTAGGAATTCTATTTAGCATTCCGCTAGCTACAATTATTGTTTTTGTTTTTAGAATTTGTCCATCTTCTAAAATAACTTCTTTGTAAAAATCTTCTACATTATTAATTTTTACAACGTTACCAAAAACAAATTCAGCGCCATTAGCCTGTGTTTGTGAAAACATTTTAGTTGCTAATTCAGCCCCTGTAATCATTGTTTCGCCTGGTCAGTTTTCAATTTTTGATTGAAATGGAAGTTTCCCACCAGGAACTTTCTTTTCAATAAAAACTGTTTTTAAATTACTTCTTGTTGTATATACTGAAGCAGTTAATCCCGCAGGACCCCCACCAATAATAACAACATCATAATCAGTTTTTGTATTTGTCATTAATTTACTCCTATATTTTGTACATTATTTTGTTTTTCTTTAAGAATTTTCATTCTTTGTTTTTCTTGGTTGCGACGATTAATGTAATGAATAGAATCTTCTCAAACAATAAAATAGAAAATTTTAGCTCATTTTGGATTTTCGAAATTTGGAACTTTGTAAACAGTATAACGAGTATTTCTTGTGAAGTTAAATCAAATAACTAATAAAACCCCAACAACAATATAAATGATTGAAAGAACGTTATAGAATGTAAAACTTTCTTCACGAAGATTTTCCATTGAGAAACGAACAGTACCATAGTATACTCAGTAAAGCCCACCAGTTGTTCCTGGTCTTAGTCAGTTTCATTTGTTTAATACTCAAACTAAAACTACGTAACCTAAAAGGTTTGCGACTGATTCATAGAAGAATAAAGGTGCACGATAAGCTGAAATTGATTCCGCTGAACCATTAGCGGGAGCAAAAATGTACATTTGTTCTTTAATAAATGAAGGAAGAAAAGCGATTGATCAATCATTTGCATCAACAACTTTTCCATAAACTTCGTGGTTTGCAAAGTTTCCCCAACGTCCTATTGCTTGTCCAATAAAAACAGTTGGTAAAATAATTGAAAAACATTTCTTTAAATCAACTAAATCTCGTTTGAAACTTAAGAAAATTAAGTCACAAATTGCTGAAACTACAACACCCCCTTGGATGGATAGTCCCCCTTCTCAAATTTTGTATCAATTAGATTTTAAAAAGATTCAGTCTCCAACTGACATTCTTTCAAAAATGAAGAAAAGTCTTGCTCCTAAAATTGAGGTTGGAAGAGTGATAATAACAACTGTAACAAACAGTTCAAATTTATATTTTTCACGTCTTCAGAATCAAAAAACAGTAAGGATAGCACAAAGCATTCCTAACATCATTAAAAATGAGTAAAGACGCATATCTCCAAGTTTTAAAACTTGACTGTCATTATCAGGAATATAACCTTTAAATTCTTCCATAAACGCTCCTTTCTTATAAAGTAATATAAAAATAATTATACATTTAAAAAAAATATATTATTTTAATGCACAAACATTTTTTCAAGTAAAGCTTTTTTGATTGCTTCTTGCTTTTGTTGTTTTAATTCATAGAGTTAAATCAGTCTATCGAGTTTTTGGAATAATGAACCAATTTTTCGTTGCTCTGTTATATTTGGAAAACTTATCATAAATTTTTCTATTAAGTC